>JAUWAY010000024.1 GCA_030601845.1 Phycisphaerae bacterium | reverse complement strand
ATGTGCCCGAAGCGATTATGTATAACCACGAAGGATATGTTGCCGAGGCGACGGGCGACAACGTTTTTATTGTAAAAGACGGAGTGATTTATACACCGCCGGTTGAAGCAGGTGCACTGGGGGGTATAACTCGCGGTATCGTTATCAGAATAGCCAGGGAAGCGAAGCTTGAGGTGGTTGAAAAGAACCTGACGAGATTTGATTTATACGTTTGCGATGAGTTTTTCCTTACAGGGACGGCTGCCGAGGTCATTGGTATCGTTGAGATTGACGGCAGGATTATCAGTGACGGCAAGCCTGGGCCTTATACCCGCCTGCTGAGAAAGAAATTCTTCAAATACGCCCACGGAAAGGAGAAATAGCGGGTAGTCGATAGCGTATAGCGGATAGAAAAAAACTAAACGCTACGTGCTGACGCCATATCTAAACGCTATGCAGTTACCAGCACATAAGGACATATCAAGTGCTTTTGGTCTTATCGATGGTCGGTTAGACCAGGTAAAAGAACTAATAGATAAGCAACTGTCCGACTGTAGTGAACCTGTCGGCCGATTGGTAGAATATGTCAATACCAACAGTGGCAAGATGCTTCGGCCCGGGCTGGTTTTGCTTGCTGGTGTCGCCTGCGGTAAGATCACAGATAAGCACATCCATATCGCGGCAGTTATAGAAATGATTCATAATGCCACGCTGTTGCACGATGATGTTATAGACGGAGGGCAAAAACGCCGGGGACTGCCTACTGTGAACAGTTTGTGGGGTAACGAATCCGCCGTTTTGTTAGGTGATTTTTTACTGAGCAGAGTTTTTAAGATGTGTGCCGAGTTGGAGCCGCGATTTCAGAGCTTAATTGCTGCTACCGCGGTTCGGGTCTGCGAAGGTGAATTGAGGCAGGTAACTCAAAGACAAAATTGGCAGTTGAGCGAACCAGAATATATCGACATAATCACCGAAAAAAGTGCCGCACTTTTTAGTAGTTGTTGTCATCTTGGCGGCCTTTTAGCCGGGGCAGACGAAACGCAGACTCAGGCATTAGCTGATTTTGGTCTCAATACCGGCATTGCGTTTCAAATTACCGATGATTTGCTCGATATCATCGGCGATGAAAGCAAAACGGGCAAAACGCTTGGCAGCGACGTTGACAAAAGCAAGCTGACCCTGGCTGTAATACATTTGCTGACAGAACTGGACGGGAGCGAAAAAACTGCGTTCAAAACTAAGTTGAACGCCGAAGGGGAAGGTAGACAAGCATTGGTAGAGATGCTGAGGTCCTATGGCAGTTTGGAATACGCACACAGCCGGGCGCAGCAATTTGTCGCAAAAGCGATTGGGTCATTGACCGGCTTGAAAGAAAGTGATGCTAAAAAATCCTTGATTGAGACCGCCAGATTTGCAGCCGACAGAGCAATTTAGTAAACAACCCTTGATAAATTGGGGGGCTGAATATTTTTGCGTCGCCGTGCCAGCGACGGCTAAACGAGGTAAAACAAAAAGGCCGGTTTTTTAAGACCGGCCTTTTTGCCAACATAGAAGTTAGCTGGTCGTCTTAGAATTTGTAGGACAAACCAAAGCTTGCCCAGAATTCGTCATCGTTATTGACCGACTTATCCATCGAGATCTGATAATAGACTGCGGGGGTAAATGTCAGCTCTCCAACAGCTACGTCCGTGGCGATGCCGAAGGTCATGTGCGACCAGTCGTGGTCTGCGGTTGGACCGCCGTAACGAGCACCGTAACCATCGTTGTACGTTAAGTCCGTGATCAGGTTGAGAACCTGCTCGTCAGTGTTGGGCAAAAAGCCCGGCACCGTCAAATCATAAGCAAGACTGAAAACATGGATGAATCCTGAAGCGTCGCCCTGGAGGTAGTGGTCACCTGTTCCGTAGTGCTTTCTTGGCCACATGCTGCCGAAATAATAACCGGGGACGACACCGGCAGGACAGATATTCGGCCAGGTGAATCCTGCACCGACCTCGTGTTTATCGATACCCCACCGCTTAAAGTCATAGAAGATGAAATTGAATCTAATATCGGTTGCGTAGTCAGCGCCCTCAAATGCACGGCAATCGTAAGCCAAAGTGTAGTTGAATTCCTGGTACGTTGTTACACGGCTTGCGTCTGCAAAAGCGCCCCATACTTCGATACTGAAGCCGGTCCCATATAAGTCGAGATTTATGCTGGGTTGAAAAGCCGGCTGGTCGCCGAAAACTGGAAAGCCGTGCCAGATATACTTACTGACCCAAGTGACATCGAGTTCGACACCGAGCTTGTCCTCCTGGGCCTGGACCAGACCCGCTGTGCCCAACAGGATTACGACAGCTAATAAAATTGCTTTTTTCTTCATACTTGTCTCCTTAAAAAAACTACCTGACTTCTTTCAACGCTATACAAAAAGTTTTATCTCGTATAAAACTAATGAGGAACCAAAAGCTTACCGGTATGTGGATGGAAATCAAATAAAAAAGGTTTTTGGATTTTTTCGCACTGGTTGTGTGGGAAAAACGGGGTAAAAAGCTGGTATTGGCCCGCATATTTCATACTTTTTAATTGTGACCCAGAATAAAAAAGCCGGTCTTAATCTTAAAGACCGGCTTTTTTGCTAACATGGAAATTGCTTGGTCGTTTAGAATTTGTAGGACAAACCCACGCCGACCCAGAATTCGTCCTGGGTGTTGACCGAGTTATCCATTGATATCTGCCAGTGAAGCCCTGGTGTAAAGGTAAGATTGTCGGCGACTTCAAAGTCTGTAGAGACGCCAAGGACAGCGTGCGACCAGTCGTGGTCCACAACTATAGCACCTACTGCACCAGGAGCGGCGCCATCGTTATAGACTGCCTCTACGGACAGATGGATGGTCTGCTCCGGGGTTTCCGGTGTCAGGCCCGATACCGTCCAGTCATAACCAAGCCCGAGGATATGCATCCAGCCACCATTGGTACTGACGCCGGAGCCGCTTACGGACGGCCACATACAAACGATGGTGTAGCTGGGAACGATGCCTGCCGGGCAGATTTCCGGCCAGGAAAGAGCTGCAAAGAGTTCCTGCATATCTCGAACTCTTGCGGGTTCATCCGGGTGGTTATAATAGACCCAACCAATCTTGAAATCAGTGGCGTAGGTTTCGCCCTCAGAGATGCTGTTGCCGTAATATAATGTGAAGTCCATCTCCTCGCGATTTACGTTCCCGGGTTCAGGTGACTTTGAACTAAGAATTTTTGCGCCAAGTCCTGTACCATAAAAATCCATGTCGATACTGGCTTGGATCGCGCCGTCGTTGCCTGGATACATCTCAAAGCCACGCCAGATGTAGCTGCTAAGATAGGTCACATCGATAGTTCCACTTAGCTGGCCTTCCTGGGCCTGGGCCAGAGGCGCCGTGCTCAACAAGATTACGGCAATTAGTAAAATTCCTTTCTTCTTCATACTTATCTCCTTAAAAAAACCTACCTGATTTCTTTCAACGCTATACAAAAACTTTTATCCGGCATAAAACCAACATCCTACCAGATACTTGGAAAGTTTACCCGTATATGGATGGAAATCAAATAAAAAAAGTTTTTTTTGGAAATTTTTTTGGGCTTTTTTTGTACTGGTTATGTGGGAAAAAGACCGTAAGGTTGATATAGAGTCCCTCAGAAATGGATTTCACCGGTTTTGTGCATCTTGCGTATAATGTACTTGATGCGTGAGGGCAGGACCGATAAAACCTTGTTTTGCCTGTTTGAGAAGGCGAATATGGCCTCTGCGGCGCCACTGGCGGTTCGTGTAAGGCCGAGGCCTCACACTGGAGAAAAAAACCACGCTGCGACAGGAAACCGGTATCAAAAAACTCCAAATTCGGCGTTGACACCCTCTATAGGATGACATATTCTTCTCTGCGAAAATGCTCAACAGTATGGCTGACCGAAAGTTAAAAGGGAATGTCAGATTATACACCTTTGTGGAGGAACGTAATGGAGCTGCAACAGGAAAATAGTAATGTCCGCACTTCCTGGACAGTGGCGATCCTGATTGCCCTGGTGGTCATGTGCGTATATCTCTTCATGGGTACGCGCACCACCTTGTGGGATCGCGACGAGCCGCGCTTTGCGCGGGCCACGGTCGAGATGGTGGAGTCCGGCAACTACTTAGTTCCCACTTTCAACGGCTATTTGTGGTCCGACAAGCCAATCCTGTTTTACTGGCTGATGTCTTTGCCGATCCGGTTGTTCGGGCCAACGGAGTTTGCTTGCCGTTTTTTTGCGGCGGTGGGTACTGCACTGACCTGTCTGCTGACATTCTTCATCGGGCAACGGCTCTTGGGCGTGAAAGCAGGGTTGTGGGCCATGGTTATTCTGGCCTCAACATTGATGATATTGGTTCTTGGCACTGCTGCGACCACCGATGCCGTGCTGTTGCCTTTCATAGTTGGTGTATTGGCAGTCTTTGTGCACGTGATTGGCTCTGGAATGCACATATCCCACATAATTCTCATGGGCATCGCGCTAGGCTTCGGCATGCTGGCCAAAGGGCCGATAGGACTGCTGCCTATTCCAGTGATAGCAGCTACTTTGTGGTTAGGCCGCAGAGCCGGGCTGGGTGTGGGACGACATCTTTGGCAGATTGGGGCTGCCTCCGTGATAGGAGCTTTGATTTTTATGGTCTGGGCTATTCCCGCTAACAGTGCTACTCAGGGCGAGTTTTTGCGCATTTTTATCGGCCATCACGTGCTCACTCGGGCAATCAGACCGCTCGAGCATCACGGTGGAAATCTCCTGCTCTATCTGCCATACTATCTGCCCGTTATTATCATCGGGTTTTTCCCCTGGACGCTGCACCTGCCTGGGGCTTTTTCAGCGGTAGTCGCGGGGCGAGTGGGCGGGCAATATTGTCGAGCCCTGTTGATTGGCTGGGTCGTGCCGATTTTTATTATAATGACCTTGGCAGCTACCAAATTGCCCAATTATATATTATTTATATGGCCGGCCCTGGCTTTGGCGGTTGCGGGTACGATTGTCGCTGCACAGCGAAACATGTTGACCGCCCGCGATCGAATTTGGTTGCGACGCGGAGTCTGGTTTTTCGGTCCGTTGGTAATTGCCGGGGCGCTGGGCTTGATAATCGGGCCATGGTTCTTGGAGATACCCGGTTTGCGTTGGTCTGGTTTGGCGTCGGGTATAGTGTTGTCAGTCATGGCCGTAATTGCCATCCGCCAGCAGCGTGCCGACCGGCCGCAAGCCAGTGCCAAGGTGTTGCTCGTCGGCATGCTTGTTTTTCATATTCCGTTTTTGTTTGGGGTGCTGCCAGCGGTTGAGCGGGTGAAAATATCACCCCCGATTGCCCGAGCTATCAAGGCCAAAACCGCCAAAGAGACGCCGATAGCAACCTATGGGTATGCTGAGCCGACCCTTAATTTTTATATTGGCCGGCAGATTGAGCCACTCGGCAGCGAAGAGGCGGTTATTACTTGGGCCCGACAGCCAAAACCAGGGGTCCTGATCATACCCAAAGGCGTGCTCGATGGTATCCAGCAGCGTCATGGATCTTTGGCTTTAGATGAGGTCGCCTCGAAGAAAGGTTTCAACTATTCAAAAGGCACCATACTCGAAGTGCTTGCTCTGATTCGCGGGCCGAAGGATTGATGATTGATAAAAAACCAACATCCAGGCGAAGGCTGCGCAAGAACGACTTGGCAGTCTTGGTTCCTATCGTGGTCTTGAGCTTAGCCGGTGTGCTCAGCTATTTTCTCCTTGATGAATGTGTTTTTTTGAAGCTCTGTCAGCAGCCCAGCAGTTGGTATTCGAGTAAATGGCTTGACGCATTGAGACAATTAGGCAAAACATTGGTGCCGATTTGGTTACTGCTACTCTGGTTCTACGTTACTGGTCGACTGCGACCGACCTTAATTGGATTGCTGGCCCTGCTGCTTGTCGCCCCCACAGTGAACTCACTGAAAATCATGGTGCGTAGGCCGCGGCCCCGGGATGTTATTGAGGCACAGTTGGAGGGACAAGAGATAAACGGTCTGCTGCACAGCTGGTCATTTCCTTCCGGCGACACAGCCAGCGTGTTTGCGGTGGCTACAGCTGTGGTACCCTTTGTGGGCTGGTACTTGATACCGGTATTTTTTACCCTCGCCGCCGGCGTCGGTTTTCTAAGAGCAGCTGTGTTGGCACACTACCCATCAGATGTGTGCGCCGGTGCGGCAGTAGGTATCTTTTGCGGCTGGCTCGCCTTGCAAATCACCCGGCGATGGCTATCGTTGGAGTCGCCCCGGTTTAATTGGTGCCGTGGTGCCGCAGTCTATGGTGTGATTCTCGTACCTCTTTTAATCGGTCTGTTTGACGGGCTTGATCAATTGCTGATTTTCCTGAAGACTTATGGGCTACTGATCGTGGGCATTTACGTGGTCGTCAAAGCTGGCAGCTGGTCGAAGCGGCTGCGAGGACGCGACGCCTGCAATCATTAAGACACCTGGCTGCCGTTCTCCGGCCGTACAAAGTTGAAACTCCTTTTTGCTTCCGCTGATCCGAAATAAATTTCGATAGTTTTGCGTATTTTGCGTATAATATACTGAATGCGTAAGGACAAGACCGATAAAACACTGTTTGGCCGGTTTGAAAAGGCCAATATTGCCTCTGCGGCGCCGCTGGCGCTTCGGATGAGGCCGAGAAACCTTGATGAATTCCTCGGGCAGGGGCACTTTCTTGGGTCCGATAAATTACTGACAAGGATGCTCGAGGCCGATGCGCTAAGCAGTCTGATATTTTACGGCCCGCCCGGCGTGGGCAAAACGTCGCTGGCAACAGTGATTGCGAATTTAACAAAGGCCAAATTCTACTATCTCAATGCACCGGCAGCCAGCGTTAAGGATATTCGCGAGATAATTGCTGCCGCCCGCGACAGACTCGCCGCCGGCGGTAAGAGGACCGTGCTTTTTATCGATGACATTCACCGCTTCAACCGTGCTCAGCAGGATGTTTTACTGGATGATGTCGAAGCAGGGGTGTTAATCCTCATAGGTGCTACTACGGAGAACCCGTTTTTTTCGGTCAATTCACCGTTGATTTCCCGCAGCACCGTGTTTCATTTTGAGCCGCTTGCCACCGATGACATTTTACAATTACTGAAAACCGCGATTTCTGATGCCGAGCGAGGTCTCGGTAAATTTGATATCCAGGCACAGGAGGCGGCGCTGAAATTTCTGGCGGTAACCAGCGATGGCGATGCCCGAAAGGCCCTGACGGCCCTGGAGGTGGGGGTATTGTCGCAGGCGACCCGTCAGCATAAGGCAAAAATAAAATTTGATTTAGAAGTTGCAAAAGAGTCGATACAACAAAAGACGATTGACTACGACGGCACGGGCGATACGCACTACGATCTGGCAAGCGCTTTGCAAAAGAGTATGCGGGGCAGCGACCCTGATGCGACTGTTTACTGGCTTGCCCGTATGATAGCCGGTGGCGAGGATACGCGTTTCATTGCCAGGCGGATTGCGGTATGTGCTGCTGAAGATATTGGAAATGCCGACCCGATGGCGACGGTTTTAGCCGCGGCTGCCGTGCAGATATCCGAGTTTGTGGGCCTGCCCGAAGCTCAACTGGCGCTGGCGCAGGCGGCTTTATATGTTGCCTGTGCACCAAAATCGAATGCGGCAGCTTCGGCCATCTGGAAGGCGCTGGCCGATGTAAAACACGAGCCGACGATACCGGTGCCAAAGCATCTGAAGGACAGCCATTACCCGGCTGCTAAAAAGGCGGGTTTTGGCGTTGATTACAAGTACCCGCACAACTTTAAGGATGGTTTCGTGCCACAGGAGTACCTGTCGGCGACGATGAAGAAAAAATACTACGAACCGAAAGAAATCGGGTATGAAAAAAATATTAAGCGTTATTTACAAAAGCTGCAAACCTTGATACAAAATAGCAAACTTGGTGATACTGGAAAGAAGGATAGCTAAATGGATAAGGAACAGTTGCGTCGCCAGTTGCAGAAACGCCTGCTTGCTATACCATCGCAGCAGAGGAGCGAAAAAAGCAAGAAAGCATGCCGGAATTTGATCTCAACACCGCAATTTCAGAGTGCCTCAGTAGTTATGATGTATTTATCCCTTCCACACGAGGCCGATACTTCCGAGGCGATACTTTGCGCCTGGCAGCTCGGCAAGACAGTGTTAGTGCCGAAGATTTCCTGGCAGCAAAGGCATATGATACCGGTGCAAATAAATTCTCTGGAGACCGACTTTTCCACTGAGGTTGCCGGCCTTCGAAATCCGGTAACAGGGGTGCCAATGCCGATTGAAGAGATTGATTTGGTGGTTGCGCCGGCGCTGGGGTTTGACGACAAGGGCAATCGGCTTGGCCGCGGCGGCGCCTATTACGACAGGTTTTTTGCTAACAAGAAACTCAAAGCCTCTCGATGCGGCTTTGCCTTTGTGGAGCAGCAAATTGACTCGATACCGGTGAGAGAGTATGATGAGCCGGTAGATTTTTTAGTGACCGATGAGGCAATATACTATTTTAACTGATCTCCGATTCAATAGGGGACAAGGAGAAATAAGATGGCACGTTATCCTTTCAGCTTATATGGCAGACGCAGGGGTCGTACCCGAAGGTGGGTATATATCATTTCAGCTGCGCTTATTATTGCTGTGGTGATTGCTGTGATTTTGCGTCATCGTCCTTTCAGTGAAAACAAAACTTCTGCTGCCTTAACCGGTACCGATATAGAAAACGAAACAGGACCGTATTCGGTGATGGCACCGAGGCCAGAACTGGAACCGATCCCGGATTTAATTGAGGACGCGCCGGGCCCAACTTCTGAGCCTAATCCCGAGGCGGTAGAACTTATTGCTGAGGCTATGGTACTGGCCAACGCAAGACCGGCAAGGATTATAGAGGCACGTGACAGACTTAATGAGGTATTGGCAATGCCTATGAACCGCCAGCAGCGAGCGTTTGTTAAAGGCCAGCTTTCTGAGCTTGCCGATAAGTGGTTATTTAGCAGGACCATTTTCCCACAGGATAGTCTTTGCGGGAGTTTACAGGTCGAGCCGGGCGACCAACTTAGAACAATCGGCAGCCAATTCAATGTACCGTACGAGATTCTGATGGAGATTAACAACATTGCCCGTGCTGAAGCTCTGCAGGCTGGAGAAACGATAAAGGTCATTAACGGCCCGTTCCACGCCAGGGTATATCGCTCAACTTTCACGATGGATTTGTATCTTCAGAATACTTTCGTAAAAAGCTTTCCTGTAGGTCTGGGCAAGCCGGGTATGGAGACGCCGACAGGACTCTGGCTCGTCAAGTTAGGCGGAAAACTGATATCACCTACCTGGACCGATCCTGTTACCAGCAAAACCTATCAGGCTGAGGACCCGGATTATCCTCTGGGTTCGAGATGGATAGGGCTGGAAGGTATCAAGGGAAACGCCAAAGATCGAACCGGCTTTGCCATTCACGGCACGAAAGACCCCCACCAAATCGGCACTGCGGATTCGCAAGGATGTATTCGCCTGCACAATGGCGATGCGATACTGCTCTATAACTTATTGGAGCCGGGCTATTCGCAAGTAGAAGTAGTAGAGTAGTGAATTTTAAAGAAAAGTAACCCTATCCAAACTTTTGGCTTTTCCCTTTTGTCTTTTGTATGCTAAGCGTGTTTCTTTCCCAGAATACGCCGTCACTGTATCCTTGAATATTTCTATCAACCTCGGCCAAATGCAGGCGTTTGGCAGCAAGCAGACAATATTCCTTCTCAATCTCAACGCCTAAGAATTTACGATTCAGTTTTTTGGCTGTCACCAGGCTGGAACCGACGCCCATAAAGGGGTCAAAGACGAAACCGTTTTTGTTTGTACTTGCCAGGATTAGTTTTGCCAGGAGTTTTTCCGGCTTTTGTGTCGGGTGGTCCGTGTTCTCCGGCATCGACCAGAAGGGCACCGTAATATCATACCACAAATTTGATGGGTGCGTCAGGCGAAATTGGCCTTCGGATGAAGCCTGCCAGTCTTTCGGTTCGCCGTTGGTGTCGGTGTATGGTGCTAAAACTTTTCGCTTTAGCTTTATATCTTCCACATTGAATACATAGTCATCTGAAACGGTGGCGAACCAGATGTCTTCCGAGGTGTTTTTGAAGTTTCTTTTTGCACCTCTGCCTTTTTCTCTCTCCCAGGTAATGCGATTGCGCACCTTAAAATATTTTTCCAAAATAAGATGGACTGCTGTTGAGGAATACCACTCACAGCAGACATAGACGGAGGCGTTTGTTTTTAGCGTCGGTAATAACCCCAGTAAGCCGCTTTCAAACCATTCGGCGTATTTGTGGATGCTTTTTTTCCTAAAGCTGGTTGACTTAAAGGTCTTGTCGAGATTGTAGGGTGGGTCCAATATCAACAAATCGACAAAATTCGTCGGCAGAAAATCGAGGATTTCAAAAATATCCTGGTTTACTATTTTGTTCTCAATAGTATTTATATCAACAGGTTCGGGAATGCGAATTAAATCCCTTCTGTAGCGCTCTCTTTCCGCTGTACTGAGTGTTAGCGTCCGATTTCTACCTGCTCGAACCTTACTCAAGCCCGTGTCCTTTTATGCTGATTCTTTTTTTGCCCCGTTAGAAGTAGAACGGTAACTTTTAACGGGGTTTGCTTTTTGTTTTGCGGTGAACAATTCGGCCTTGCCTTCGACTATATCGCGGGTGATTACATACTTAGCGGGCTTTGTCTCTTCCGGCAGTTGGTACATCAAATCGACCATCAGCTCCTCGGCAATCGAGCGTAGTGCCCTGGCACCGGTGTCACGCTTGAGGGCTTTTTGCGCCAGTGCGTGTAAACCGTCTGTCGTAAATTCAAGCTCGGCGTTTTCCATCTCGAAGAACTTTTGATATTGTTTGATGAGCGCATTTTTCGGCTTGGTCAGTATATCTATAAGCGCACTTTCATCGAGGGCCGAGAGGGTAGTAATTACCGGCAGCCGTCCCACCATTTCTGGAATCATCCCGTACTCGATGATATCTTCCGGTATGACCTGCTGTATTATGTCACTGTACTCGGTTTTTTCATCGGTCCGTCCGGCCAGTTCCGAGTCGAAGCCGATCATTTTTTGGCCAAGTCGCTTCTTTGTAATATTTTCCAGACCCACAAACGTCCCGCCGCATATAAAAAGTATCTGCGTTGTGTCAAGTTGTATGTAGGATTGTTCCGGATGTTTCCTTCCGCCTTGTGGGGGGATATTGGCAATAGTTCCTTCAAGCATTTTCAATAGTGCCTGCTGAACGCCTTCACCGGAAACATCGCGTGTAATTGAAACGTTCTGATAGGTTTTGCCGACTTTATCGATTTCATCTATATAGACGATGCCTCGTTGCGCAGCTTCTATATCGTAGTCGGCAGACTGCAGCAGTCGCAGCAGGAAGTTTTCAACGTCTTCGCCGACGTAGCCAGCCTCGGTAACGGTGGTTGCATCGCATATTGCGAACGGCACTTTCAATTTATTGGCAAGGGTGCGGGCGAGCAGCGTTTTGCCGGAGCCGGTTGGCCCGATTAGAAGAACGTTGGATTTGTCTATTTCAACGTCGCTATCGTTACTGTCGGTATGCAGCAGCCGTTTATAGTGGTTGTGAACCGCCACCGAGAGATATTTTTTTGCGTGCTCCTGACTGATTACATACTGGTCCAGATATTCTTTTATCTCTTTGGGCCTGGGCATTTCCTTTATGCTCATCCCGATTATATCGGGACCGAGTTGTCTGCGGTTTTGCCGGATGATGTCGTGGCACAAATCGACACATTCCGGACAAATGAAGATATTGTCCGGACCTTCTATAAACGTGTCAGACTGACTTGCCGACCGGCCGCAGAAACTGCATATTGTCCTGGGCCTTTTATTATTCGTTCGCTTGGCCATTATTATCTTCCTAATTATACGTTAAATCTTGTTTTTTGTGCTTTATACATTGTAGTTTAGCCAAACTGTTTAGGCAAGTTATTTATCGACTTGCATCGTTGTTTGTATCATTTTTATTTGGTTTTTTTGTGTGTCAATTGACTTTTATGAATCGTCAGCGTGTGAATGACCTCGTTATCGATGCGAAGCCTTGGCCCCACAGCGGCTGGCCCAGGCGTCGTATAATGTGGCCATTTCTTGCACGCGGTTCGGGTGTTTTTGCGCCAGGCTGTGCAGCTCGGTCCGGTCCGCTTCCATATTGTACAACTCCCACGGACCATTGCTCTCAGCGACAAGTTTCCACCTTCCCTTTCGGACGGCACGGCAGGAACCAAACTGCCAGTAAAGCACATCGTGGCCCTTGCGCTGTTTGCCCTGCAAGACCGGCAGCAGGGTCTTGCCTTCCAAGGGCAGAACATTGCGGCTGTTATAAAGGGATGGATATTTTGCTTCTGCCACGTCTAAGCAGGTGGCCATGATGTCGATGATGTGACCGACCTGATGGGTGATTTGACCTCCTTGCTTAATCAGCCGGGGCCAGTATGCGATAAGCGGCGTGGCGATGCCGCCTTCGTGGTCCCAGCGTTTGTACTTTCTGAAAGGGGTGTTACTCGCGTTGGCCCAGGGCGCATCCACCGTGCAGTACGACTCCATCGGACCGGGGCGGATGTCAGGTGTCCTGTGCACGTTTTCGGCGCAGCCGCCGTTGTCCGACAGGAACAGGACAAGCGTGTTGTCCTCCCGCCCGAGTTGCCTAATCTTGGCGAGGATGCGGCCGATGTTCCGGTCCATCCGATCAATCATAGCCGCATAAACGGCCATCTTCAGGTCCCAGGTGTCCTTGTCCTCGGCGTCCTGCCACCGGAGCACTTTGGAATCGCGCGGGGATATGCCCCAGCGCTTATCGACCAGCTCCATATTTACCATTCGCTCGAAGCGCTGCTGACGAAGGATGTCCCAACCGTCCATATACTTGCCCCTGTATTTGGCGATGTCCTCCGGCCAGGCGTGAAGAGGATAGTGCGGGGCAGTATAAGCCACATAGAGGAAAAAGGGCTTGTCCTGCTTACCATATTGGTCAAGATACTTCACCGCGTAATCGGTGAAGGCATCGGTGGTGTAGAAATTCCTGTCTTCCGGTGTATAGGGTTCATAGACCTTGTCCTCGATGGCCCAGCGTCGCATGGGCCTCTTTCGTCCGGGCTCACCTTCTCCGGGGCGCCTTTTGCCCGGATTGAAATAGTTGCAGCAGCCGTCGGCCAGGCCGAAATAGCGGTCAAAACCCCGCTGAACCGGTATCCCGTCGGCGTGCCATTTGCCCGTCATAAGTGTGCGATAGCCGGCGGCCTTGAGCACCTCAGCAATGGTAACACAGTCTTTCATTTCTCCTTCCCCAACCTGCTGGGAGTAAAGTCCCGTCAGCAGGGACGCCCGCGTCGGTGCGCACTTGGCATTGTTGTAGAATTGTGTGAAGCGCAGTCCCCCCTTGGCCAGTCGGTCAAGGTTCGGCGTGTGGATTTCTCCACCATAACAGCCGAGGTCGGAATAACCCATGTCGTCGGCCATTATAAGAAGGATATTTGGTCTTGCAGCAGGCCTTTTGGCAACCACCTGAGAACTGCTCTCGCATCCCCCGAGGGAAAGCGTTGCCGCGCCGAGTCCAATGGCTTTCAAAAAATCTCGTCGATTCATAAAATCCTCCTTTCGTCCATTACTTTAGGCCTTCTGCAAAACGCCGTCATTTTGCAGAAACATTGAAAGAACCACCTTATTCACAGACATTACAAACTGTCATAATAATAACCGCACTGCAGCTTAAGCAAGTTCAGCTTTTCAACTCAAAACGGTTGGATATGGTCTAAACTATTTCCGAGCACACTCTTTTCTATCCTTGCTATCTGTGATTTGTTTTGGCGAACTCGGCACCTCGGTGAAGAGCCTTGGTGTTGACCGGCAATGTATGGTGATACCGCCTGGCTATGGTCTCGGCTAAACAGGCAGCCGCTGCATCCGGGCCGAACAAACCATGCTTTTGCAGATACGCACCGAGAGCAACCATATTGGCGACTTTAGGATTGCCTAATTCAACCGCTAATTTGTCGGCGGGCACCGCTAATATATCGATTGACCCGGCCAATTCCGGCTCTTCGTCAATCAGGGAGCTATTTATCACAAGCAGCCCGCCCGTCTTAAGACGTGGAGCAAATTTAGTCAGTGAGGCCTTGTTCATTACAATCAGCGAATCGGGCTTGCTCACCAGCGGCGAGGCGATTTCTCTTTCCGCGATGACCACCATACAGTTGGCGGTACCGCCGCGAACCTCGGCACCATACGAGGGCATATAAGTTACCTCGAGGCCTCGCTTCATTGCAGTTTGAGCTAATAGTCTGCCGGCCAACATAATCCCCTGGCCACCGAAACCGGCGATAATAACCTCTTCATAAAATTCGTTTCTCGTATCTCGCATCTTGTATCTCGTTTCTCGATTCTCGTTTTTATCGAGTATCGAGCTAGTATCGAGCATCATTTCTTTCTCTTTCGCCTGGCCTTCGGCCACTGGGGCGTCACATCAAGCTTGCCCTTGAAGTCCACTGCAATAACCGAGGCATATTCGCTCGGTGCTTTGCCTGTCAGAGCAAATTCGACACCGTCACCGGCTGCGTTGGCCGTAAACGAAACCGGCTTTGCACTCTTAAGCAGCGTCGCCTTGACGATTTTTTCCTTCTTCAATGCCAGCGGCAGCATTCCACCTCTCGCCCAATCGAAGACAATCAGGTAGAGACGATTACCCTTGATTGTGATGCGTCCCCACGGCGGCGCAGCGCCCCACGGGCTGCGTTTCGTGCCGTATATTGCCTCGCCATTGACATCCATCCACTTGCCGACACCCAGCAGGCAGTCTATTTCCTCCTGTGCAAGTGTTCCATCTGCTTTTGGGCCGACGTTGAGCAGGAAGTTGCCGCCTTTCGAGGCGATATCAGCCAACTTATGCACAATATCCTCTGAAGACTTGTAGGGTGCATCCGGGCCTTTGTACCAGTACCCGCTCCAGCCGGGACCGGTACCGCTGATGGTCATATTGGTTTCCCAGTATCCCTCCGGTGGGGCGGCAGGGATGCGCTGCTCGGGGGTGTCAAAGTCGGTGTATTCGCTCGTGCCCCGGTTGTTGATGATAGTGTGCGGTTGAAGCTTGCGCACCATCTTTAGCATCGGGACGGCGTCACGCAGGCCTTCTTTTGGCCAGGAGATATCGTACCACAAGATATCAATCTTGCCGTAGTTGGTCAAAAGCTCACGGACTTGTCCTTTCTCGAATTCGACGAAATTCCGCCAGCGGCCGGGATACTTCGTCACAAAGCCCTCGATGTAGTTCAAGTGCCGTGGCCACCACACGCCGTCGGCGTGATGCTGGTCCGGGTGAGAATAATACAGACCGATGGCAAGGCCCTCCCTGCGAAATGCCTCAATCAAATGGGCAGTAATATCGGGATGGGCGCTTCTGCTGTAGGGACAGTCGGGGCTGGTGACCTTATAGTCGGTCAATTTCGTATCGAAATTGCAGAAGCCATCGTGGTGTTTGGTGGTGAAGACAACGTAGCGCATACCGGCCTTTTTGGCCACACGCGCCCACGCACCCGGGTCGAACTTCACGGGGTTGAAGCTCTTGTTGAGGTCGAGGAACTTCTGAACTTCCTCGGCAGTACGTATATCTTCGTCTTTTCTGCCGCGGAAGATAGGCCCTATTCCCATCTGCGACCACGGCCCCCAGTGGATGAACAGGCCGAATTTCAATTCGTTCCACTTCTCCATACTTTCCGGCGGCGCCTTTATCGATTCGGGCCCGGCTTTTGCTCCCAAATCCAGTGATGTGCAGGTCACCGTCGAGAGCAGTGCACACATCAGAACCAACAAGCTCCATTTCTTCATAATCGACTCCTTTCAATTAAAATTGGTTCGGTTGTAATGGCTTCTTCTTTGCCGTCCGCTCTTATTTTCAGCCCTTCAATCGGCCCAGCGGGAAGACCTTTGTCATCTCCTTTTTTATCCATTCCATTGCCTTGACCGGCGTCATCCGCCAATAGACCGGGCAGGGGCTAAGCACCTCAACAAGCGACAGGCCCTGGGCACCGTTGAGTTGCAGCTCAAAGGCGTGTTTGATTGCCTTTTTGGCCTTGCGGACCTGGGCCGGATTATGCACCGAGCAGCGCTCGACATAGATTGCACCCGGCAAAATCGCCAATAACTCGGATACCTGCAGCGGATAGCCCTCGCCGACAGGCTTTCGGCCCTGTGGTGTTGTTGCTGTCACCTGGCCGAGAACGGTCGTTGGTGCCATCTGGCCGCCCGTCATCCCGAATACGGCGTTGTTGATGAAGATAACCGTTATCTGCTCACCTCTGTGCGCAGCGTGGATAATCTCGCCAGTTCCAATTGCCGCCAGGTCCCCGTCACCCTGGTAGGAGAAGATTATTTTGTCAGGGTTGGTTCTTTTCATCCCCGTTGCCACCGCCGGTGCTCTGCCGTGCGCCACCTCTATCATATCGACGTCGAGGTAATTGTACGCCAACACCGCGCATCCTACCGGTGCTATGCCGATAGTCCGGCCGCGTATGTCCAGCTCATCGATTGCCTCAGCTATCAATCGATGAGCAATCCCGTGTCCGCATCCGGCACAATAATGTGTTGGGCAATCTTTAAGAGTAGCTGTCCGGGTGAACACTGGTTTCATTGGTCCTACCTTTTCGCGGGTATCGTTAATTGTCTGATTCTTTCCAGAATTTCATCGACGCTTGGTATGCCTCCGCCGGGTCGTCCGAAGAATAGTACCGGCGTTTTGCCGGCTGCGGCGAGTTTTATGTCCTCGACCATTTGGCCATTACTCATTTCCACGGTCAGAAAAATCCGAAATTCATCAGCGGCCTTGCTGATTTGCTCTGTTGGAAAAGGCCATAGGGTAATGGGCCGTATCCAGCCGACCTTGATGCCCTGCTCTCTTGCCCTGTCCACCGCCGCACGGACCATCCTTGCTGCGACGCCATACGCAACTACTACGATTTCAGCCGTCTCAACTTCATATTGTTCGCAAAGGACCTCGTTTTTCTGCACCTGCTCATACTTGGCCTGAAGCTTATAGTTATGCTCTTCTAGCACTCTATCACCCAGCCATAGAGACCGGACGATGTTTTGCTCTCTGCCTTTGGCTCCGGTCAAAGCCCAGTCTTTGGGCGGCAGTTTCCGGCGTGGTTTTCGCTCGAATACTATCGGCTCCATCATCTGGCCTAAAATACCGTCAGCGAGGACAACAACAGTCATTCGGTACTGGTCAGCCAAGTCAAATGCCAGCGGCATACAATCGACCAGCTCCTGTACGCTCGATGGTCCAAACACGATGGTTCGATAATCGCCGTGTCCGCCGCCGCGGGTGGCCTGGAAGTAATCGCCCTGCGACGGTGCGATGTTGCCCAGGCCCGGCCCACCTCGCATTACGTTGACCACCACCGCCGGAAGCTCGGCTCCTGCCAGATAGCTTATGCCCTCCTGCATCAGACTGATGCCGGGACTGGATGAAGTTGTCATCGTCCTTTTGCCCGTCGCCGATGCTCCAAAAACCATATTGATTGCCGCCAGTTCGCTTTCACTCTGCAGGAAGACCCGGCCTTCTTCGGGCATTCGTTTTGACATATAGGCGGAAATTTCGTTTTGCGGCGTAATCGGATAGCCGAAATAGGCATCGAGGCCGGCAATGATGGCCGCTTCGGCCAGGGCCTCATTGCCGCACATCAGAATCCTTTCGGTCACAGTTATTCCTCTTATGTCATTCCCGCGCAGGCGGAAATCTATCGTATCATCATCCCGTTTCTATCCACTTCTTAAGATAATCTCTCAACTTCTGAACAAAATTCCGGGTTGTTTCTAACAAATCTTTTGCCTGCTGGTCAGTAACTGTAAAGCCTACCCCGTAATCTCCAACGAGTCTTTTATCATAAGCATCGTTTAGTGCCTTTCCCAAGTTTCTTTCAAAGATTTCTGTTTTTACAAAATGCTCTCCAAACAAACTTATTACACCTTTGTGGGAGGAGACGCTTAAACTTTTAGTAAGAAGCGCTGCTTCTGACATAAAGAACATCGCATAATAACACCTTGAAACACAGGAATCGTAATCTTCGGTATTTAGAGCATTTTCGGCTGTGTTTATGAATTTCTCGGCTTTTGCTATAAAATCCGTTATTTCTTTCATGCTACCACTCCTTCTTTTTTCACATTCTGCATAAATGGAGAATTGTAACTTTCAAAGAAATCTTCGGGAACTGCAATAACTGAAACAAGCTCGCCCTCATTAAGAATTATGTCAAACAAAAGGTCGCTCAGGCTTTCTCTGACTTCAAAAGGATTCAGGGACTGGTCAACCAGTACAAGTATATCAATATCCGAATCCCTCGTCGTCTCGCCCCTTACATAGGAACCATATAATATAACCTTTTTGATTCCTTCCCCATACACCTTTATCAGATGTGCTTTTATTTGATTTATCAAGCGTTTTATTCTTTCATCCATTTTTCTTCACACCCTTAAAGAAGCAAAGCCTTTGTCATTCTTGTATTTATCGAACTTAGATGCCTTGTCCCCGGATTCAGTTTTAGGAAGAGACAATGAAATTTTTCCTGCATGTTTGCCGGATTTGTTTTCAGTTCCTAATTTCTTAACGTCTTTTGAAGGTATTACCCAAAAATTGTTATTTTTCTCAGTATAGAAGATGAAATAGAAATTGTCTCTGACATCAAAAGACATCGCAGCGGAAAAATTCCAATGTTTCGCCTCTTTTGACCTGGCTTTTATCTGAATATCCAAATACCTTTCATCATTTAGGCGAATAACACAATCAATCCCCTGGTCATCAACCAAAGTCATATAAACATCGAAATCACGCTTAAGCAACTCAGCAATTGCTGAGTACTCTTGGCGTTTTCCGAAAGAGGCTGTGTCTCTATATTTCAATTTTATTCCTCATAGGACAAACAGCAGATAACTTAAAATAACCGAACTACTTCGTTTAACCCGTTAGATGCTTGCTATCTAACGGGGCTCATGCTTTTTCCTTGATTAGACCCGGCTTGCTTTTCCTGCCCGGCTTGATGGCCGCTGCATCCTCCTCACGAAAGACCTTGATTACGACGTCCGGGCAGATAATAGCACACATAGCGCAGCCGGTACAGTCGCAGTTAGTTGTTTGAGCTGGGAAATGACCGCTTTTGTTGGACTTTTTGGAGATGGCGATGCAATTCTTCGGGCATACTATTACGCACAAGCCGCAGCCTTTGCATCGTTCGATATTGATAATTATTTTGCCAGCCATTTTTCGTATTGTGGTATTGCGTATATTGTAACTCGTGTTTTTTTCGCAATACGCACCGCTCACAACGAACAACGAGATTAAACTACCGAATTTTAACAAGGCCGGGTGGGCTTGTAAAGCAAAAAGGCAATTAATTTGTATCTCGTGGTTCGATTCAAGATTAGCTATTCACGAGTGATGAATCATTCGGCCTGCAGTATGGCCTTGATTTCGTCCAATGATATTAAACCAGCAGTAGCAAATTTTATTTTGCCCTCGGCGTCGATAAAAAAGCTGCAAGGTACGCCGGACGTTCTGTAAACTCTCATAAAACCGAATGGTGTCGGCATATTGCCTTTGTCGAGCAGGACAGTATAGTTCATTCTCCACTCGGCGATGAATTTCTTCACCAAAGCCGGGTCTTCATTCGATATAGCTAACATTGCCAGTGTGTCTTCGCTGACGGTGTTTCGCAATTCAATCAGGTCCGGTATTTCGATTTTGCAAGGTGGACACCAGGTTGCCCAGAAGATAACTAAAACACTTTTTCCGCGGTAACCGCTTAATTTATGCTGTTTGCCGTTGACATCGGTCAAAGTGAAGTCCGGTGCCGGTTTGCCGAACCAGGATTCGTGAGCTGGTCCCCAGGTTCTTGCGGCTTTAATGATGTCGTTCAGACTTGCCTCAGGAATTTCAAATTTCGAATTTTCGAAAATGTGGTGATGCTCCGCGTGGGTCTGTTCGGCAGGTTGCTGTTTTACTATCGCCCAGATTACCACCGCAACGAGTATAATCGCAGAAATGAGAATCACCGGCCAAAGGCGTGTCTGTTTTTTGTTCTGTTCGGGCATTTTGTGCTCCTATCAGGAATTGTTGATTTTGAAAGGAAATATACCATAACCTGACTGTTTTATAAAGCCAAAAATCAACAAATTTTTGGCTCGAGCGGTAAGTGCAAAGAACATCGGATATGTGTCTTTGACCTGCATTTTCAGCGGTGGTATAATTTCCGGCGGCTTATAAAAAGCAAAGTATCAATATTAGAAACTGGGATTTATTGTATTATTGGTTTTTCAGGAGTTGAAAGATGAGTTACAAGCGACCCTGTCTTAGCACACCAATTGTTTCAATTCTTTCATTGGGTTTGGCGTTGGTGTGTGCGGCTGATGCCTGGGCTGACGTTAAGTTACCGGCGGTAATTAGTGATAATATGGTCCTGCAGCAGGGGATGGAGGTGCCGATATGGGGCTGGGCCGAGCCTGGCGAGCAGGTTATGGTCAGCGTTAGTTGGCATAGTATGGCCTGGGGAGTAAGCGCAGATAAAGACGGCAAGTGGATGTTTAAGATGAATCCTCCGAAAGTGGGCGGGCCATACGAAATGACTATTAGTGGCAAAAACAGCATAAAAATTAGAAATATTTTGGTTGGCGAGGTCTGGGTTTGTTCAGGCCAGTCGAATATGGCGATGCCGGTCAGCCGGTCAACTAACGCCGAGCAGGAGATTGCTGCGGCCGATTATCCGAATATCCGGTTGCTCACGGTCGAGCGAAAGACGGCTGAGCAGCCGCAGGCCGATTGCGTGGGCAATTGGTCGTTGTGCAGTCTCCAGACAATTCCGGATTTTTCAGCGGTGGCCTACTATTTTGGACGAGAACTGCACAAGGAACTTGATGTGCCGGTTGGTTTGATTCATACATCCTGGGGTGGTACGCCGGCTGAAGCCTGGACCAGGCGAGAGATGCTTGAGGTAGAGCCGGATTTTGCGCTTATTCTGGAGCGTTTTGCCGATGTGGTTGCGAAATATCCGGAAGCGAAAAAAGAATATGAGCAGAAGGTAAAAAAGTGGGAAGATGCTGTTAAAAAGGCCAGGGCTGAAGGCAAGAAGCCGCCACGCAGACCACGTGAACCGGTCGGGCCGGTACATCACCAGTCGCCAGGGATTTTATACAACGGTATGATCGCGCCGCTGATACCGTATGGCATTCAAGGGGCAATATGGTACCAGGGCGAGGCAAACGCAAACTCGGGCCGGTCATATCAGTATCGCAAGCTGTTTCCTGCGATGATTGAGAACTGGCGGAATGACTGGGGCCAGGGTGATTTTCCTTTCCTTTTTGTTCAATTGGCAAACTTCAGAGATATCGTTCCTGAGCCGGCTGAAAGTGCCTGGGCGGAACTGCGGGAAGCGCAGCTAATGACACTATCACTGCCGAAGACGGGAATGGCAGTAATCATAGACATTGGTGATGCTGACAATATACATCCGAAGAATAAGCAGGATGTTGGTAAGCGTCTGGCGTTGTGGGCTTTGGCCAAAACCTACGGGAGAAAGCTGGTTTATTCCGGACCCCTCTATAAATCAATGAAGGTAGAGGGCGGTAAGATTATCGTGCACTTTGAGCATATTGGTGGAGGGCTTGTTGTAGGCGGGGGCGAGCCATTGAAGGGTTTTGCCATCGCCGGGGCGGACCGCAAATTTGTCTGGGCTGATGCAAAGATAAATGGCATTATCATTGTGATTGACAGCGACAAAGTCGCCGAGCCAGTTGCTGTGCGCTATGGCTGGGCAGATAATCCTGTATGCAATCTCTATAACAAGCAAGGTCTGCCTGCTTCACCGTTCCGCACGGATGATTGGCCGGGTATCACGGTCGACGAAAAGTAAGACCCCCAAATTGGCCTTTGGCGGCTGATATTTTCCCCTGGCCTTGAGAGGTGGTGGAGAAGGTACGGCGTTTTGGGCCTTTTAGGACAAAAGGAAATCGTTTGACAGAACCGATATTAAGATTAGCATAATACCTAATTTGCATAAAATTTCGAAATTGGAATTACTATGATTCATTCATTTGTTAGTGCGAGTACCGAAGCTATTGGCCATTTGAATTTGGTCCTGTTGTTCGGGCTGATTGTTCTGGCCGGTACGTTTGGTGCGCGTCTTTTTCAAAAGTTCCGCATTCCTCAGGTTGTTGGCTGCATTATGGTTGGAATACTTCTGGGTGATGTTCTTAAAGTAATAACTCCTGAAAGAATTGAGACTCTTGAGCCCTTTACAATGTTTGCGCTGGGTATTATAGGATTTATGATTGGCGGTGAACTTCGGGGTGATGTCTTTAAAAAGTACGGGAGGCAGTTTTTCATTATTCTTTTCTCCCAGGGTATAGGAGCTTTTCTGCTGGTGGCGGTTGGCGCCTCGATAGTGGCGTGGCTCGTAACTGGTAATCTGTTTACTTCGATTGCAATGGGACTTGTGCTTGGTGCAATTGCCTCGGCTACGGCACCGGCGGCGACGACAAATGTTTTGTGGGAGTACAAGACAAGGGGGCCTTTAACGGCGGCAGTGCTGGCTATAGTGGCACTCGATGATGCTCTGGCACTGCTGCTCTACCGCATAGCAGCAACAGGAGCAAAAGCTCTTTGCGGCACAGGCCACGACTCTGTTTTAACCGCTACGTTTGCACTGTTGGGTGAAATTGTTGGTGCAATACTTTTAGGTTTTCTGGCGGGGCTGGCGCTCCATTTTCTCTTAAAATCCGTTAGAGCCGATGATAAAACCCTGACCTTTTTGATTAGCTGCCTTTTGCTTGTTGTCGGCATCTCAATAATAGCGGATATCGGCCCGATTTTGCCTGCTATGACACTCGGTATAACTATGGCCAATCTGGCGCCGCGCCGGAGCAAGAGTATCTTTGGGCTTGTCGAGAAATTTTCGCCGCCTATCTATATTTCGTTTTTTGTGCTGGCAGGAGCGCACATAGAGTTTGGCAGATTAGCTACGTGGGTAGTGGTTATGACGGTAGTGTATATTCTCTGCAGAGCGGCGGGCAAGGTAGTAGGGTGCTGGTTTGGTGCCAGATATTCTGGTGCGCCGGCTGCAGTTCGTAAATACCTGGGAATTTGCCTTTTGCCTCAGGCCGGCGTGGCTATTGGCCTTGCTATTTTGGCCGGCCGGCAGTTTAATGCAGAACTCGGCAAAACCATTATTATGGTTATTATGACAGCGACATTTTTGATGGAAATACTCGGGCCGATGCTGGTCAAATTCGGCGTCAAAAAGGCCGGAGAAGTAGGTCTCAATGTTACTGAGGAAGACCTCATAAAAATGTATACAGTTAAAGATGTTATGGACGCCAAACCGACAAGCATTGCACAAGATTTGCCGCTGCATCAGATTCTTGAGGTCTTTAGCACTTCCGACAGTGTGTACTATCCGGTTATTGACAGCCAATCCCGGATTATAGGGATAATCACTATCGCCGATATCAAGGAGATGTTTGCCAACAGGGAAGTTGCTGGCTGGCTGCTGGCCTGTGATGTCGCCGAGCCGGTACTCGATAAGACGACACCACAGAAACCGCTTGAAGAGGCAATGGAGCGGATGAGACGCTATGATTTGGAAAATATGCCCGTGGTGGCCGGCAGCGACAGTGATGAGCTTGTTGGTGTCTTGGACTATCGCAAGGCACTTCGCAAAATAAGTGCCGAAGTTTTGCACAGACGTAAAGTGGCAGATGAAGCAGCTTTGGCAAAGGGTTAAAATGGGTTCATAGTTACGAGCTAAGAACTACGAACTACGAACTATGAAGCGGTTTTCCTTTCCGAAAAGTAAGAGACTTGTTACTAACAGGCAGTTCAAAGCCGTTTTGGCTCGTAATTTGCGTGTTAGTAATGGGTTGCTTACGCTTTATATGGCCGAAAACGATTGTGGCTATCCGCAATTGGGTGTCTCGGTCGGCAAATCGTGCGGCAATGCGGTTGTTCGTAATCGATTAAAACGGCTGGCCAGAGAGGCATTTCGGCAAAGCCAGGACCGGATTCCAGCCAGCTTCGATTATTTACTTATGATTTCGCATCGAGCACCAAAAAAATCAGACAAACTGAGAAAACCTAAAGAAACTGCAAGACAACCGACATTTGAGCAGGTAAAATCTTCGTTTTTAGCGTTGGTAGCCGCCGCAGAAAATCGGATAAGAAATGAAAAAACCGATAATCAATAGTTGCTTTTCGAGGTAAATTTTGACTGGTAAGAGCAAGTTAATGCCAATAGGTGCAGCCGCAAAAAAAGCTGGCATTTCCCGGCAATCTCTGCAATATTACATTATGGTCGGTTTACTTGAGCCTACAGAAGTTACGTTGAGTGGGCGACGGTTGTTTGATAAAAAGAGTATTGAACGAATCAAACTGATAAAAAAGCTTAACGATAGCGGCTATCCGTTGCGTGCCATAAGGGAATTGTTTCTGGAAGGCCGCCCTGTTTGAAAGGAAGCAAAAAGTGAGCGATTACGAGACCGCCCAGACAAGGCGTAATATTATTGTAGGCATCTTTGTGGTAGTAAGTATGTGCGCGCTTGTATGGCTGATATTTAAGTTCGGTGATTTGCCTGTGTTTGTCGGACAACTAAGATCATTTCAGGTAAGAGTTCAATTCCCAACAGCACCGGGAGTGCAGAGGGACACCCCCGTGCGATTTTGTGGCTACGAGATCGGTAGAGTGACGGATATCAAGCCACCCAAAGTTATGAAGGACTTAAACACCGGCCATTTTTACCACCAGACTTTGGTTATTCTTAGTATTGACAATAAATACGATGATATACCGGCTGATGTTGAGGCAAAACTGATGACGCGAGGTTTGGGCAGCAGTTATATTGAATTAAAGCTTAAACATTTTGATGTGAACGAGCCCACCGGTCCATTTTTGGATAAGGACAGTTTGCTGCAGGGTTCGACCGGTATGACCAGCGAGTTCTTCCCGGAAGAAAGCCAGAAGAAATTGGACGAATTAGTTGACGGCCTCGGCACTCTTATCAAAAACGCCAATGATATTCTTGGCGACCCCAACAATAAAGAAAATTTCAAGGCAACCTTGGCTAATCTGCCTGAGGCGACAAAGCAAGCTACGCAGGCACTGAAGGAACTTCAACAATTCTCCGCTGCCGGTACCGCAGCTTTGAAAAACGCTGATAAAGAATTTCAAAAATTATCCGCCGCTGGGACCGCAACTTTGGAAAGTGTTGATACCCAAGTCGAAAAGGTCGTTACCGCTATGGTTGGTACCAGCGAAGAATTAAGTAAAACGGCAGCGGAGTTGCGGGTGCTTTTGGAGAAGATAAATAGCGGCCAGGGCACCCTTGCCAAGCTTGTAAACGACGCACGATTGTACGAAGGCCTGCTCGAAGATGCCGAGCGATTGGAAATTCTGCTAAAAGAGCTGAAGGTGTTCATAGATGAAGTCAACGAGAAGGGTTTGCGGTCCAAGTGGTAGTGACACTAATAATTAGCGAAGGAGGATTGCAAAATGCAGTTGACAGCCCAGGAGCAGGCAGCTATCGATAAAATCTTGCAATTATCCCGAAATACCGGCATAAACATCAAGGTAGCTAAAATCAGGAGAACTTCATCTCGTTTTTGCCTGGGGGTTGAGCACGGCGATTACAACGGTACCGAATTGTTCGGCGTGGGAACCGACAGGTTCATCTGGCTGGCCTACAGGCCTAACGGCACCGGGCGAGTAAGATTGTTTAGCGGAAATTTCCCTGGCGATGGTGTTATTGAATTCAGTCTCGGAGACGTTCCCGAGCCCAAATCGGCATCCATCGCCGATACCTGGGCTCGCTTCCCGTACGGGGTCGAATATATTTTGAGGCGCCAGGGCTTAAGACTGCAACAAGGCATCGACGCTATCGTTTATGGAGACATCCCCGGCGGCGGAATGTCGCGCTCTGCTTCTTTGACCGTGAACCTCATTTTATCCCTGCTTGATGCTAACGGTATCGAAATTGAAGACCAGTTCAAAATTGTCGACCTGGCCCAGGCGGTAGAGAATGATTATATCGGTTCGCCCTGCGGCCAGCTTGACCAGATTATGATACTGTTTGCCCGTGCCGGAATGGGCACCTATTATAACCCCAAAACAAGGTCTGTAGACTATGTGTCTCTTGGGGCAGGCGCTACTGATTTCCGCATCGTAGTGCTCGATACGGGCACCATTCGGCCAGGACTGGAAAAATCCACCTATAAGGTCCGAAGGGCTCAGTGTGAAGAACTGGTCTCAATCTTACAACAGGCCAACTACAGCATTTGCTGCCTAGCGGACATAAAAGACCAGGTCCTCTATGACCGGATATTGGCACAGTTCAAAAACCAATATCCGGACTTATGCGACCGGCTGAAATATATCTTTGCTGCCCAGCGGCGGTTTTACGAAATGCTCGATGCCTGGAAAGCTGGCGACATTGAAACTGTTGGACGCATATTCCGTGCCGACGGCATCGGTCTGAGAGACGATTATAAAATCTCCGGCCCGGAATTGGAAACAATGTGTGACATCGCTCGCACTGTCCCGGGCGTTTTGGGAGAGAGAATGTTAGGCGGAGGTGATAAAGGTGCGGCAGGTGCATTGGTACGCGCCGACTGCGTCGATGCCTTGAAGCAGGCCGTCGAGACCGCCTATCCTCGTAGCCATCCAACGTACGCTGACAGCTACGCCGTTCATATCTGTAAACCGGTGGAAGGTGTCAGGGTTTATGATGGTTTGCTTGGATAAACTGTCTTCCACTCGTGGCTTCAGCTTTAATGATGCGCTGACGTAGCGGATTTGGCTTCTCCGGCCTTTTGCTTACCTTTTGTTCTTCGTTTTCTTTTTCTTGGTTTCTAACCCGGCGTTGGGGTCATATTCCGGGTTGAGTTCCGTGGGCACGCGGGCGCCTACCGATTTTCGCCAGAGCTTGAGCAATTCGTGCAATTTCCTGGTTTTATCGGGCATTTTTTTAGATAGGTTGTTCCTCTCGCCGATGTCCTCGGCCAGGTTGTACAACTCCAGCCGGCCGTCCTCGAAAAACTCTAACAGCTTCCAGTTGCCCTTGCGGACGGCACCGGCTGGTGTGGTTCGCCATGTGCCTTCGTTGCCCTGAAGATAAGCAGGGAAATGCCAGAAGATAGCGTCGCGGCCCACGCCGCCGGCTCCTTTCAGCAGCGGCACCATGCTTTCACCATCAAGGGCCTGGCTTGCCGGCCGCGATGCGCCGGCAACCTCCAGCAGGGTCGGGTAGAAATCAACGCTGATGATGGGCGTCTCGCAAGTTGTGCCCGGTTTGACCACGCCGGGCCAGCGGACAAGCATCGGCACACGGACACCTCCCTCGTAGAGCATGCCTTTGCCACCACGCAGTGGTGCATTGGATGTAATCTCCGAACCTTTTATTCCAAGCTCACTGTAGCCCCCAACGCCGCCATTGTCCGAGTAAAAGACCACGACCGTCTTGTTCGCCAGGCCCAGTTCGTCGAGCTTGGCCATCATCCGGCCAACTCCCTGGTCGGTACTCTCAATCATCGAGGCGTAAGTCGGGTTGCTCTGCCCGTTGCTACCGGCTTTTCTTTTGTACTTCTCAATCATATCCTTCTTGGCCTGCAGGGGCGTATGGACCGCATAGTGCGGCAGATACAGGAAGAAAGGCCTGTCCTTGTTGGCTTCGATGAATTTGAGTGCTTCGTCGGTCAGACGGTCTGTCAGGTATTCGCCCTTTGGGCCGTCGCCGAGCTCCGGATTCTTGTACGGGCTGAAATAACTTTTCGGATGGCCTGCTTGATAGCCGCCGACGTTCACGTCGAAACCCTGTCCGATGGGGCCGAGTTCCGGGTCGTCACCGAGATGCCATTTGCCCATACTGGCGCTGACATAACCGGCGGGCTTGAGCGCCTCGGCTATGGTTACCACGTCGGTAGTGAGCTTCGTCCTGGTCGGGATGGGGATGAGCTTTCTCAGATGCGCCGGGCCGCGGTCAGAATTGTTGACCGTGATAACCCCGTGACGTGGCGTGTACTGTCCTGACATCAAGCTGGCCCGGGTCGGTGCGCAGTTCGGTCCGCACGTGTAGGCGCTGTTAAAAACCATCCCCTCACTGGCGAGCTTGTCAATATTCGGCGTTTCGTAGTATCGGCTACCCATAAAGCCGACGTCACTCCAGCCCATATCATCGATGAGGATGAAAATGATATTTGGCTTGCTTGTTGGCCTCTCGCCGCCGAATACGAACCGCGGCATCGCCAGCGCCGACGCCCCCAGTCCTATTGATTTCAAAAAATTGCGGCGATTCATAATGTTCCCCTCTAATTGCGATCTTATTTGGCTTCTGTATTTTTTTCATCCTTGCCTTTTATCTATCTTTGCTTTGCGGTCTCCGGCATAGGAAAGTGTTTCGAAGAGGTACGCGCGGTCTTTAGGTATCTGGCAATCTTTGCGACGATTTCGGGATGCTGCCCGGCGACGTTGTGCTTCTCACCTAAATCGGTCTTGAGGTTGTAAAGTTCCAGCTTGCCTTTTGTGCCGTATCGAACGGCCTTGAAGTTGCCCATTCGGACTGCCTGCGTGCCCCGGGGATTGAATTCCCAGTATAAAAACTTGTGCTTTTTTTGCTTTTCAGGCTGGCCCAGCAGGGTCGACACCATCGAGATACCATCGATATTTTCCGGCGGTCTTACACCCGCCAGTTCCGTTGCGGTCGGAAGAAAATCCCAGAAGGCCGAGATATGGTCGCTGACCGAGCCGGGTTTTATCTTCCCCGGCCAGCGAGCGAGCATCGGCACTCGAATGCCGCCTTCGTAGAGGTCGCGTTTGATACCTCGCAGTGGGCCGGGGCTTTTGAAAAAGTTAGGGTCGGCACCGCCTTCCTGGTGCGGGCCGTTGTCGCTGGTGAACATCACAAGCGTATCATCGTCGAGGCCAAGGTCTTTGAGCTTTGCCAGCAACCTGCCGATGTCGCCGTCCATCCGGGTAATCATTGCAGCGTGGCCTTTCTGCGGCTCGGGCCAGCTCTTGTTGGCATAAGGCTCAAGGGATGGTACTTCCATACCCTTCTGGCCGGCCTCGTTGTTGGCGTGTGGAATCGTATAGGCCAGGTACAGGAAAAAGGGTTTGTCCTTGTTGCGCTCGACAAAAGCCAGGCCATCCTTGGCGAGCAGGTCGTGGGAATACTGGGCCCGCCTGACGGCCACACCGGCACCATCTGGCCGGGGCTCAGCGACCTTATTACCCTTCAGCGGGACTCTTTCTTCGTTGCGGAAAAGGAACTCAGGATAGTAGTTGTGGGCGTGTCGCTGGCACAGGTAACCGTAGAAATAGTCGAAGCCCTGTTTATTGGGGATACCTACCGAATCCGGTGCGCCCAGGCCCCACTTGCCAATCAGGGCGGTGCTGTAGCCGGCCTTTTTTAAGAGCTTGGCAACAGTAACAGTCTCCGGCAGCAGCGGCAGCTGGCCCATGGGTTTGACCTCCTGGTTACCACGGACCAGGCAATGCCCGGTATGCAGCCCCGTCATCAGCACACACCGCGATGGTGCACAAACCGTGCTGCCGGCATAATGCTGTGTGAACCGCATTCCCTCTGCCGCCATCCGGTCAATGTTCGGCGTCTTGATTCTCTTCTGGCCATAGCATCCCAGGTCCCCGTAGCCAAGGTCGTCGGCGAGGATAAAAATGATGTTTGGCTGTTTTCCTTTTGCTGTCGCTGTTCGGCTTGCACTAACACAGCCCGGCAACAGCGAAAAAGCTCCCGCCGAGGCTGCCGTAAACCCCATTGTCTTCAAAAAATCGCGACGTGTGTAACTAAGTGTCTTCATTTCTTTCTCCTTCGTACCTATTCATAATCCCAAGTGGCTCGTCTCCTGCAAAACACTCACGAGACGGTTTGCAATACGCTGGACATAGTCATACTTGTCATCCCTGGCAGCTTTTAAGGCTTCAAGAGCGGGGTAAGCTTTTTCGCCGATATCTTCCAGCGCCAGGGCTGCATAGTGGCGTACCACCTCATCGCTGTTTTTCAATTCACTCAGCAAAACAGGCAAGGCCTTGTCTTGTCTATCCATCTTACAAAGTGCCAGAGCAGAAGCAACACGCACGCCGGCCGAGCTGTCCTTCAATGCGCCGGTCAATACATCTCTGGCTACTTTTGCCTCGTTGCCCAGATTGCCCAGCTTTCTTGCCGCCCACCAGCGAACCGACGGCCGTTTGTCTTCCATCGCCTTGATGAGCTTGCCTACCGCCATCTTGCCCTGCTCACCAAGCTCAATAACTTTTAATATTTGTTTGATAAGGTCTTTGTTTTCCCTCCGCCGGAGAATGGCATACCTGCTGTCATACTTTTTAGCCAGTTCCTCAAGCTCCGGCTCCGGAACCAAGCCCAGGTCCTTCGTCTCACTCATCCACTTAACCAGGACCCCACGCAAACGCTTAAGTGTATCCTGATGTTTGGGTGAATCAGCAAGGTTACGAATCTCGTGCGGGTCGTTCTGCAGGTCATACAGTTCCTCGACCGGCCGGGTGGGTGCAAAGACGCGTGCCTGTATGGCCTTTAGTTTGCCCTCAGCGAATAGCCGTCGCATAGTTTGCATTATCAGTTTTCCATCTTTGTATTGGTTTGGCTGGGCATGAGAGCGGTTGGGGTAGTAGTTTCGAATGTACTTATAGTGCCGGTCGCGCACGCATCGGATGCACTCAAGGGTTTCGTCACAACGGTCACGAGCGGCGATAATGTAATCACGCGGTTTATAGTCCGGGCCGAACAGGGGCCGACCTTCAATATGCACCGGTACATCAATGCCAGCCATATACAACGAGGTGGCCGCGATATCGATCTGGCTGACCAGGTCGTTGCGCACCGTGCCGGGCTTGATTACCCCGGGCCAGCGCATAATAAGCGGAACGTGCATACCTTCGTCATAGAGAAACTGCTTGCCACGCACGTGGCTGATACCATGGTCGGTCCACAAAATCACGATGGTGTTGTCGGCGACGCCTTCGTCTTCGAGGCGTTGGAGGATTTGGCCGACCTGAATGTCAAGATTGATAACAGAGTTGAGGTACTGCGCCCAGTCCTCACGCAGCACCGGATGGTCGGGATAATACGGTGGCAGTTTCACTCTGCCGGGTTCAACCGGCTCAGGAACCTCCACGCTGCGGTACTTGCCGCCTCGCAGTTGAATCTGTGCAAAGAACGGCTGGCCGGGTTTGCGGTCTTTCCAGTCATTAGCGTCATAGATGCCAGGGTCCCGGACAAAATTGTAGTCGGTTTTACCGAGTATCTTATCGCTGTTGGGAAAAGCCCGCGTCCGCGCAAGCTTGCCGCCGTTCGAGGTGAAATAGCCTGCCTCTTTGAAGTACTCGGGCAGAAGCTTGACGTGTTTGGGCAGGTATATCTTGTTCTCGCCGCGCGAGCTGCGGTGGTGGTGGGCGCCAATGGTAGTCTGGTACATCCCGGTAATCACAGCCGACCGGCTGGGTGAACAGACCGGACAGGTTACAAAGGCCCGCTTGAACAGGGCTCCTTCACCGGCCAGGCGGTCGACGTTCGGAGTCCGAATAGTAGTCTCACCATAGCAACCCCAATTGCAGGACATGTCCTCGCCACAAATCCAAAGAATGTTGGGTTTGGCCTTGCCAGTCCCGCCGGCAAACAGATTTGCAGCTCTCGTGCATCCCGGAATGAGCAGGGCCGCTCCTAGGCCAGTGGTCTTTAGAAATTCTCTCCTTGTTTTCTTGACCATGCACTTTCTCCTTATGCAATTTCCACAGAATAGAAATCCTTAGAATTCATTAGCCGCCAATAAGCTTTTGCATCTCAAGCCATTAAAAAACTACGCCCGGCAGGACTCGAACCTGCGACCTCCGGTTAGGAAACCGATGCTTCAAAAACGTAATTCTAGCAACGAAAAAGACTTAAAGCAAGCAAAAACTTCCGCTTACAGGCCATCTTACAAGAACAACCCGAAAACACCTGGAAATGAGCTGAAAAACCCGCCCCCTGAACTTGCTGAAATCGTAGCTGTTTGGTCGGAACTACCAGAACACATCAAAGCCGCGATCAAAGCGTTAGTCCAAACTTATATTCAAGGAGATTAAAGATGACCGTATCAGAAAAGCAGTTGCAAGCCAACAAAAAGAATGCCCAAAAGGGTGGTGTGAAAACCCCGGAAGGCAAGGTCATAGTCAAATACAATAGCTGTATCCGTTACAGAGGACGAAAGATATGCAAGGTTCTATTATACGGTTACCGACCGCCACACCGGAGAAAAGACCGATTATGACTATAAGATTCAGCTTACAACTACCCCTTGTAACTTCGGCGGTGTGCGATATTGGTTTATCTGCTCTCTTAGTGTAGATGGCGTTTATTGTGGCAGGAAAGTAGCAAAGCTTTATAAAGCACCCGGTGTAGCATATTTCGGTTGTCGGCATTGTTATAATCTGTCCTATGAGAGCAGGAATGAGTCACACTTTGCAAGATGTGGGGGCATATATTATCCGTTGAAACTGGATGGGTGGATAGAAAAGCTGTACAAACAAATCAAGCAGTGGACATATAAAGGCAAACCCACAAAAAAGGCAAGGAAGCTGCAAGCCCTTGAGCAACAAATGACGCACGGCCTTTCTGTCAGCAAAATGCTTCTGAAGTCGTAAGGCAGGTAGGGGTATCAAATCTCTACAACCTTACGAAACATAGAGTAGGTCAATAGCGCACGTTTTTTCAAGGGTTTTGATAGGGGAGTAGAGCCTGAGAAGACCTGAGTTTTCGCAAGCCTAAAAAAGGGTTTCGGCGAAGTTTTTGACAAAAAAAGCTTAGATCGGCCCAGGATTTTCTGTGAAACCCACGTGAGCGAGGTTTCAGTAGTCTAAAATGGCCAAACTCAAGCTGATAGGCTATCGGAGTAGGGCAAGGGATTTTAAGGCAAATTACAAGCGTATCGTCTGTTTTATAAGGCGTTCCGGGAGATACTGTGGGCTGGGTTGACCGTTGAATTAAGACGGACAAACGCATAGTATTATTCAGTTGACGAAGCAGGGTTTCTTTAGTACAATAAAATGGTAAATTCTTGATAGAATTTTCCAACGATTCCGATGTTATGCTCGTTGATGATAAGGAGATGTTATGAACAGAACAAGTCGATTCTATGCAATGTTTGTCTGCCTTTTGGCAATTTTCTGCATGTTTTCGGTTGCGAAAGCTCAGGAGCCGGATGCCAACGATATCCTTGAGACCACAGGTATCAAGGGCGGACTAATTGTCCATATCGGTTGCGGCGACGGAACGCTGACGACTGCACTGCATGCTAATGATAGCTACCTGGTTCAAGGTCTGGATACGAGTTCAGTTAACGTCGAGACGGCCCGTGCATATATTCACTCACAGGGCCTCTACGGTCCAGTGACAGCCGACAGGCTTTTAGGTGACAGCTTGCCATATATTGATAACCTCGTCAATCTTGTGGTCTCTGAGAACCTCGGCGGGATTTCGATGGATGAGGTGATGCGGGTGCTGTGTCCCGAGGGCGTGGCGTATATCAAAAGTGGCGAGACGTGGACCAAAACGGTCAAGCCACGTCCGGCTGAGATTGACGAGTGGACGCATTACCTGTATGACCCAAGCAATAATGCTGTCTGCCATGATACAGTCGTCGGGCCGCCTCGCCGCTTCCAATGGCTCGGAAGCCCGATGTGGTCGCGGCATCACGACCACATGGCCAGTATGAGTGTGTGTGTCTCGGCAGGCGGGCGTATCTTTTATATCGTCGATGAAGGCTCGAAGGCCTCTGTTCAGTTCCCATCGAAATGGTCGCTGTATGCGCGTGACGCATTCAACGGAACTATCCTCTGGAGAAGGTCGATTGCCTCATGGGCGCCCCAACTGTGGCCTCTCAAGAGTGGCCCGGCTTTGCTTCCGCGTCGGCTGGTAGCCGCCGGAGAAAGGGTCTATGTCACGCTCGGACTTGATGGCACTGGGCTCAGTGAGCTTGACGCAGCCACGGGTGAGACTATCCAGACATATCTGGACACAGAGATGACCGAAGAGATAATTTATTCGGATGGCGTTCTGTTTCTGGTGGTTAAGGACGATCCAAACATAACGGGATGGCTCGAATATGCGCGTCAAAACAAAAGCGGTGTGGAGGATGATTTTCCGTGGGATGAGACAAATCGCTGGATTATGGCCATCCGGACGGATACGAACGATGTTTTGTGGCAGGAGCCGAATTGTGTAGCACCCCTTTCACTGGCAGTCGATGCGAATAGTGTGTATTTCCATAATGGCGAGAGGATTATCTGCCTGGATCGAACTGACGGCAGTGAGCGGTGGCAGTCGGTACCGGTACCAAGGTGGTCGCCTATGCCGTGCAAATTTGGGCCGACGCTCGTCGTGTACGATGACGTTGTCCTGTTCGAGGGTGGAGACCCGAACCTTACGTTGACAGCGCTTTCGACGGAGGACGGCACTATAAAGTGGACACCCGACAGCCACGCCAAAACCGGGCACAATTGTCCGTATGACCTTACCGTTGTCGATGGTAAGGCGTGGGTTGCAGCAATAGCAGGCGGTGGTGATTCGGGTTACTTTACAGGATGGGACCCGCAAACGGGCGAGAAGACCGGCTTTGAGCTCGATGTTAGTGCCAGTTGGATGCATCATAGATGTCATCGTATCAAGGCCACCGACCGGTACCTTCTGACGTCGAGAATGGGAATCGAGTTCGTTGACCCCACAGCGGAGCAGCACTGGGAGGTTCACCACTGGATTCGGGGAGGCTGTTTGTATGGCATTATGCCCTGTAACGGCCTGATTTACACGCCACCCCATAATTGTGCCTGCTACTTGCAGTCGAAGCTGTTTGGATTATGCGCGGTGGCTTCTGCGCATTCAGACCCGGAATACCCACAGGCCCCGCCGGACGAGCAAAGACTCCAGCTCGGTCCGGCCTACGACGAGCCGAACTCGGCACCACCTGGAGCAGAGGATTGGCCCACATACCGGTGTGACCCGAACAGGAGCGGATACACTCAATCGCTTGTCCCCGCTGATTTGAAACCGTTATGGCAAAGAGAGCTTGAGGGCAAGCTGACCAGTCCCGTGATTGCCAATGGCAGGGTTTATGTTGCTTCTGTGGACCTGCATACTGTTTATGCCTTAGATGAATCAGATGGTTGGCCGCTGTGGAGTTACATGGCCGGTGGCCGAGTGGATTCACCACCAAGTATTTACAAGGGTAGGGTCATTTTCGGATGCGCCGACGGTTATGTATATTGTCTTCGCGCTGCTGACGGCGCTCTTATCTGGCGTTTCCAGGCGGCACCGGAGAACCTTAAAATGACTTCATTCGAACAGGTCGAATCCGTCTGGCCGCTGAATGGAAGCGTCCTTATACAAAATGATGAAGTTTACTGTATCGCAGGAAGAATGATGTTCTTAGACGGCGGGCTTCGTCTCCTGCGGCTTGACCCGGTAACAGGGGCCAAAATCTCCGAGAACGTTCTTGACGACCGCGACCCCGATACCGGCGAGAACCTGCAAACAAGAATGGTGAAAAAGAGGATGCCGGTTGCGCTTCCGGATATTCTGTCAAGTGATGGAGAAAGCATCTATATGAGAGCACAGCGCTTCGACTTGCAGGGTATTCGCCAGGGGCTTGACCGCATCGACGTCACTGACCAGTATGGTGAAGGAGCGCATCTGTTCTGTCCCACCGGTCTTCTGGATGACACGTGGTTTCACCGGACTTACTGGATCTATGGCAAAGATAACGAGGAGGGCTGGGGCGGGTGGTTCAAGGCCGGCAAGAACGCCCCATACGGCCGCATTCTTGCGTTTGATGACTCCAGAGTCTATGGCTATGCGCGGGACCCTCAGTACCTGCGTAACTCAACACCATTAGAGTACCGGCTTTTTGCGGCAGCCAAGGAGGCTGAACCTGGGAGCGTTGACTACCACTGGATTAACGAGTCGGTGCCGCTTCTGGCTCGTGCTATGGTTTTGGCCGATAAGACACTGTTCGTTGCCGGCCCGGAAGATGTGGTCGATGAGGAGGTAGCGTACGTCTGGTGGCTTCGTGACCCCTGTGAGCCGAATTACGACCCGAACACACCGACGAAACTGGCCCAACAGGATGCTCTCTTTGAAGGCCAGGACGGCGCTTTGTTGTGGGCTGTATCTATTGCTGACGGCAACAAAATAGCCGAATACAACCTTGAATCCCCACCGGTGTGGGACGGTATGATTGCCGCCAATGGCCGGCTTTATATCTCACTGCAAAACGGCAAAGTTCAGTGTTTCATCGGGACAAACTATCCGCCTAAAGTCAATGCCGGCCAAGACCAGAGCATTTATCCGATGTCGATTGCAGTACTTGATGCTAATGTAACCGATGATGGATTTCCGAAAATTGACCCCTGTGACCCGTGTAGCGCTCCGATTGGAGTAACAACGAACTGGAGCAAGCTTGACGGTCCGGGTGAGGTTAGCTTCGACGACCCCTGCGTTATTGATACAAACGCTTCATTTTCGCAATGGGGTGCATACACCCTGCTGCTGACCGCTTTTGACGGTGGCGCCTCATACTACGATGATATCGACATCTACGTGTGCAGGCCGGGCGATTTGGATTGTGACAACGACGTGGACATACTTGATATCGGTAAATTTGTTGCTCAATGGCTTTTTGCCGATTGTAATGCCCTCAACGACTGGTGCAGCGGAGCGGACCAGACAGCTAATGGAAATGTATATTTTGG
>JAUWAY010000023.1 GCA_030601845.1 Phycisphaerae bacterium | reverse complement strand
GCCTCAAGGGCCACTTTTGCCTTAAACTGGGCACTGTGATTACGCCTTTTGTTTTTCATGAATCTATCTCCTGAACGAGTTATCGTCTCAGGCGACAAATCCACCTTAATTATGCGCCCAGTTTTTGGGGAGTATTATACTCTAATCAACGACCTTTTTCCCAAATACGAGAAATTCATTTGCCATTCTTGGGAAAATCGAGTGCTCTCAGAGAGAAGCCACAGGGCAAAATTACATATCCTTTCTATTCTCAAGTTCTTTGCAAGACAGGAGATAGCAACTGAGACCATTTTCCTTTTTGCATTGTTTGTTTTATGTGGCACGTTATTTGCGTACCACCATATATTCTGGAGAAGTTTCCCTGCGCATGGCAGGGTAGCGTTCAATCTCGTTAGCTTAGGTCTGTAGTATGAGTAAAAGCAATTGGGTAAAGATTGAGAAGTATAAAATGGACAAGTACCTTACAAAAAGAGGTGTTGTAGTTGTCGGTATTTGTTGCTTCATTGCTGTTATTATCGGGAACCAAGCGGCATTTACAGTTGAAAGCGAGATCGATAGGGCTGTCGTCCTTGCTCGAGCTGGAAAAACAAAAGAAGCAGAAAATATCCTCCTGCCGTTGCTCAAGCAAAAAACGACCGGCGTCCAAGCGGGTTACGAGCTGGGTTTAATATCTTATGAACGCAATGAGCAGGACCAAGCTATCACCTTGTTTAAGAATGCGCTGACAGTAGCTTTCCCTCAGCTGCCCTCCGGGAAATTGCAGCAGGCCACCAGTCTCGTTCAAAGTGATAAAGCTGATGAAGCCGAAAAAATTCTTCTTTCTTTGCTCGATGACGAAGCAACCGCAGCCAGAACAAGGTATGAACTGGGACTCATTTATGAAAAACAGGGCAAGCTTGATGACGCTGCCACCATGTTTCGGAATGCACTGACTGTAATCGCCAATAAGAGAGCAGTCTATGTGGGAATTTCGAATTGCAAAAAATGCCATCTAAAGCTGTATAAGTCTTGGAAAGACACAAAATCAGCTAAAACCTTTGATGTGTTAAAACCCGGAATTGGTGCTGAGGTGAAAGCAAAACTCAATTTCGACCCCCAAAAAGACTACACCAAGGATGCCAAGTGCCTTGAATGTCATACCACTGGCTTCGGCTTGCCGGGCGGCTACAAAATACCCGAGCCTGGCGATTCGAAGGCGGCTAAACGTGCAGAAGAGAATGCCGGTATTACCTGTGAGGGCTGCCACGGACCTGGAAGCAAGTATATACCTGTCCTCAAGAACGCTATGTTCAAAAAGCAAAAATATACAAGGCAGGAGCTTTGTGATCTCGGCCAGTTCAAGATTGGTGCCAACGTCTGCACCACCTGCCACAATCGAAGAAACCCGACTACTGGGCCCGATTACCATTTCGTTTATGAAGAATATAAAGCCAAAGACACCCATGAGCACTTCCCGCTAAGATACAGGATGGAAGAGTAACTGCTGAGATTAGAAGCTGATAGTGAAAGTAATTTTCTAAAGGAAGCGTAAAAACTATGAAAAGAAAAAAAACACGCTTATCAGGATGGTTGGTTGTACTACTCTGTATAAGTGCGGGCATCTTTATCGGTGCCTGTAGTATATTCGAATACAGACCGGTGGTCATGACACCACTATCAATTCCGGGAGCCGAATACATCGGAGCTGAAAGCTGTGCGGCTGAGGATTGTCATACCACAGAGTACAAGTATTTCGAGCTTACTGACCATGCAAGTGTGGCGATTGACATAACAGAGGAGGATGCAGAAGCCGGTCAGGCAGAGGCCTGTGAGGCGTGTCATGGGCCTGGAAGTCTTCACGTCGAAGATCCAACTGATAAGAGCAAGATTATCCGGGCGAATGCTGAAACAGCGTGCTTTAACTGTCACCTTGACGTTAAAGGCAAGTTTATGCTCCAGCACCATCATCCCGTACCTGAAGGCAGAATGTTCTGCTATGACTGCCACGATATGCACGGAAGTGACGTGCGAGCTACAGGAGGAGCAATGCTGCTCGGCCAGGATGAAAAATGCTTCAAGTGCCACAAAGAGCAGAGAGGCCCGTTTGTCTTTGAGCACGAAGCAATGCGCGAGGGTTGTGCGGTCTGTCACACTCCGCACGGCTCTATAAATGATAAGCTCCTTGTAGCAGGTCAGACGATAACGTGCATGAGATGTCACTTCGAACCACAATTTAATACATCTGAGGCCTATATAGGCTCAAGCAGCCATGACGGTAGAGCCATCGGCTTAGGTGCAGAGTGCATTGACTGCCACACGAGGGTCCATGGTTCGAACAACGCAGCATCCTCCCTGCGCTACTAAACCGGCGACGGACAGAAAAATGACCCAATGTAATAAACTGACAAATTCAGGAGAGTTGAATATGAAGCAGGCAATGGAATGGAACATTGTGACAATTATGATTATTTGTCTGGTTGCAATCGTGAGTTTTGCCCAGGCCCAGGAGGTTGATGATTCCGACAGCAACCTCAAAGGCGAAGTCCGGTTCCGCTATGACTTCTTCGAGGCGGGCGGAGATAGAGGCCGATTTCGTGAAGACCACTGGCGCACGGACCAAAGCACCGGCGGGCTTGACTGGCTGCATCTGGAAAGTATTGAGCCAGATGAGAATGGCTACGAGTGGTTACTCGAAGGCCGGGCCCTCTACGACTACGACTATGACCTTTCCCTTCTGATGAAAAAGGAAGATAGCCACTACCTCAAGCTCGACTTCTCCGGCCTGAGGCGATATTACGACGGGTCCAATGAATTTTGGAATGAAGGTGTGCCACTCCTGCAAGAAAGGGGTGACGGCGACTTCTTTGTTGACCGCAGAAACTATAACGTCGAGCTGGGCCTTACACCCCTTGAAGGGCCAGAGTTTATTTTCGGCTGGCACCGGCTTGAAAAAGACGGTAAAGAAGTACTTCTTCGAGGCTCAAGAAGGGATGACGGTAGTTTCTACGGCATACCGGATGTTGCCAACGTGAGAGGCATTACTGACACCATCTATGGTGAAATCGCCAGGACATTTGCAGAGAAATACAATTTTAGAGTCAGGCAGGAATTTGAACAGTACCACGCCGAGCAATCGGGCTTTGAGGGTGCACGCTTTAACGACGATTGGAGTTTGGATTCTGGCTCTACAGACTCGGATGACCGGCGGTTTGATGATGACCTGGGTTATACAAACTGGCGGACAATGTTTATGTTTGACAGCTTCCTGGATGAGCGAACATATGTTACCGCCAACTATATGTACAACTATCTTAATAACAATAGCACTCATGACTATTTTCGCCTCCCTAGATATGGGGTTTACATGGACGAAACAAGCGTAGGCAACAGCAAAAGGACAAATGTTAGTTCTCTCGGGTATCGCAAAGCTAATGCTATGAACGTGCCGGCTCTGGATTTTAGCGCTGGTGTCCGCATCGAAGATTCGAAAACTTCGTCAAAGAGCAACTACGCGTACGGCTCTTCCCTCACCCCCTATACAATAACCAGTGAACTGGACGAGGTACGAGTTGCAGAAGTGTTCCGGCTGGTCTATGAAGGCATTAAAAAGACCACATTGAGCTTTGACGCTGACCTTGAGCAGAGGGACCTGGGTTGGGAGTGGAGACGCAGTACTAGTGGTACTGACCGGAACACAGATATCGACTTCACGGACCAGATTTATACGTTCAAAGCCGTGCATCGCCACAACCGGGCAGTAAAATCTACGCTTAAGTTCCGGCTCAAGGACCTTGAACGCAGTTACACCGAACTGTTCGATGAGAGCACATATTATCCCGGCTATCTTGGCAGCTACCGCAGAACAGGTGAGGACCTCACCTTAAAGACGGACTTTCGCATAAACAATAAGACCAGTACCACACTGATGTACCAGTTTGTGCAGGAAAGTATAAATTTTGCGTTAGGTGGCAAAACTTCGAATCTGGAGATTCACCGCGGCGCAGGAAGCCTTTCGTTTAGTCCAACCTCGAATCTGTTCCTTGTAGGAACGTTTATGCTCGAGAACTACGAGCTTGATACACCGCTAAATGCCCCTTCGGGAAGTGCCATCGCTGCCGGCACAACGCCGTATGACTTCAGGGGAAATTCGTACTCGCTCCTGCTGGACGGCACTTACGCCTTCAATGAAAAGACCTCCTGCACTTTAGGTTTCCGGCACACAGAAGCTCTGGGCACTGTGGATTATGCGGGCGATTACGCATACGACAAAGTTGGCTTGATGTTTAAGCATAAAACTACGAAAAACCAGACTATAGGTATAGGTTATCAGTTTTTGAACTTCAACAACCATGATGGCGGCAGCTTCGATGACTACCGCGCACATGGCGCGATAATCACCTACGCATATACATTCTAAGAATTCCACTCATTACATCCTTTAAAAAACCGGGCGGGGCAACTCTCAAAAACTGCCACAAAATCACATGGTAAACGTGGGACCGTAAAAGTGGACAGTAATAAGTGATTTTCTTGCAAGGAGTTATGTTACTGGGCGATACAGGACTTGAACCTGTGACTTCCTGCGTGTAAAGCAGGCGCTCTGGCCAACTGAGCTAATCGCCCTGAACAGAATACATTGACAATTGTCTATTGAATATTGACTATTGAAAAATAAAAAAGTAACCTATACTCATAAACCACAAGTAATAATAAATAGTAAATAGTCAATAGTCAATTAAAAATAGGTGTTCTTATGACAGTACTCGAACCCATTCGCAAGAGATATTCCTGCCGGGCATATCAGGACAGGCCCATAGAGCAGGAAAAGCTCGACCAAATTTTTGAGGCGGCCCGGCTGGCGCCCTCGGCAAAGAATTTGCAGGACTGGCGCTTTGTAGTCGTAACGGACAAAGCTGTCCGCCGCCGGCTTGCCGAAGCCGCTAACAACCAACTGTTTCTCGAAAATGCCGCAGCAATCATAGTTGCCTGCAGCAACACTGATGAAGTAATGCGATGCGGCCAGGCCATCGGGCCTATCGACGTCGCCATCGCACTCGAGCACATCGCACTGCAGGCAGCCGATTTAGGCCTGGCAACCTGCTGGATTGGCTCGTTCTATCCGGAAAAGGTCAGGGCCATACTCGGTATCCCAGAAGACATCGCTGTAATTGAGCTTATGGCCCTCGGCTATGCCGCCGACAAGCCGAAAGAGCCGAGGCGACTGCCACTGAAAAAAATCCTCTGCTACGAAAAATGGCAGTTTTAAGAAATTGTCCCGCGCACCCGAAAAAGCTTTTGAATCTTCACGACTTTGCTATAAAATAGTTTGCGAAGATAGCTTGGGGACGTAGTGTAACGGGAGCACGCCGCGGTCGCATCGCGGAAATGAGGGTTCGATTCCCTTCGTCTCCATTTCACCCCCCTCAATTGATAAGATTGGCGATTATCGACGATTGAAATAAAAAACAAAATCTTCATCCCTGAAGACGAGCTTGTTTTTAAGTTCTCTCTAAGCTCCGGACAGGAACAAACAAAAGTCCTGCTCGCCGTCATTTGACCGAATTATCCGGCTTTAATCCGAGCTTTTCATATAGTTTCCGCCGCCCGGCCTTGTCCTTCTCAAGCGTTGCTCTGGCATATTCACCCACTTCCTTCGCCCTTGCCCGGGGCACGACGATCGCACCATCCCCGTCAGCGACGATAACATCGCCCGGCTCGACTAAAACGCCGCCACAAACGATGGGCCGGTTCACGGATTCAATTTCGTTTCGGCCCGGCTTAATGCCTCTGCCCGGCTGCCTGAAGTAAAGGGGAATCTTTTCGGCTGCAATCTCATCAGTGTCACGGGCAGTCGCATTGGTGACGACCCCAACACATCCACGCACCCTCCAGCCCATAATGTTGTTAGACCCGATCGAGCCCACATCCGCATTCGGAGCATCGTCGAAGACCAGAGCTGTCCCCTCACGAATAAGCTCAACAAACGGCGCACTCGATATCGTCTTATACCACTGCCCGACCCAGTGATTAAACTCCGCCGCTTCCATCCGAGCTGCCGGCGGCCTGTTCGTCGGAACGTATCGAACGGTCAACGCAATCCCAACAAAGCGGTGCGTGAAATGCTCGGTGTCTTTCCAGGCAGGCCGGATTTGCGGGGACATCAGACCGATATTGTGCAGCCCGGCTTTGTCCATCCCATCAGAAACGTCAGCAACACGCAAATCCTCAAAGAGCTTCAGGATTGCCTGGTCATCTTCGACGCTGTAAACCTTCGTTGGAAGAAAATTTTTCCCTGCCCTTAATCCTTCAACATCCGGCTTGACATCTTGCCTGGCCCCGCTCGGCTCCGAATCCACAGCTATAGCAAGCAGCGAAAACCACAACAGCCCAGCTAAAACTCCCAGGCTAACTATCACTGTTGTTTTTGCCTTTCTCGTTTCCATTTTTATCTCCTTAATTTCTAAAGGTAAAAAATTTGGTTACTTTCCAGCTCTCCTTGTGGAAATTCCAAAATGCGAATACATCGATACTACAACCTGTTTAGCTCCCGTTCAAGGCAAAAAACAAGCAGGCGCAGCATATCCCCCATTGCCCTCGCAATAACTTGCCACTCAGCGAAGTTGTTGACTATTTTGGCCAATTTAGTAAATTCAAAGCAAAGCAAAAATCAAACGATTTCGGAATGAGTGCAATGATTGAAATAAAGAAAGGTATTTTCATTTCTGAAGATGAACTTGTTTTCAAATTCTCTCGCAGCTCCGGTCCGGGCGGACAAAATGTCAACAAAGTCAACACCCGGGTAACACTCTTCTTTGACGTGCCGAATTGCGGGAGTCTTTCCGACATTCAAAAGCAGCGAATACTAAAACGCCTCGCAACGCGAGCTAACAAAAATAACGTCATAAGGGTTGTTTCGCAGCGGCATCGAACACAGAAAGCAAATCGTGTGGCTGCCATCGAGCGATTGCAACAGTTATTGACGGAGGCGCTAAAAACCAAACCTGTACGCAAAAAGACAAAAATCCCGACCTCAGCCAAGCTGCGGCGATTGGAGGAAAAGAAGCGGCGAAGTCTCCTGAAAAGACAGAGAGCAAAGAAGTTTTTTGACGAGGATATCGCAGATTAGAGTAATTACTGACTCCTTACCAACGAAGCCCAGTTCACAAACGTAACTGATAAGCAGACCCGGCCAGCCGTATCAAATTCGGGGGCTAAATATAATCTTCTCGATAAAATTGGGGGCTAAATACTCAGAAAAGCTATTTGTGCTCTTGCTATTTGACAGTCTTTCTGTTCTAATATCAAGTTATGGATAGCGAGCTTTTCAGCTTATCGGCCAAGACGGCTCTGGTTACTGGAGGCAGTCGGGGCATTGGCCTTGCGGTGACAAAAGGCATGGCTCAGCAGAGAGCTAACGTTGCGAGCATAGCTCGCGATGAAAACCGGCTAAAGTTAAAATATTGCTTTGCGGCTTATATCGAAAGGTTTTAGATAATCAATACATTTTGTTGCGAAAGAACACATATTTATCAGGAGGTAGTATTATGGAACGAATAACCAGAAGGCATTTTCTATCGAAGTCCGGCAAGGCCATTTCGGGGACTGCCCTGAGCGGGATGGCACTGTCGGCTGTCAATCCGGCACGCGCGCTGGGTGCCAATGAGCGTGTGAATATTGCGCTGATTGGTTGCGGGGGTCGCGGCAGGCTGGTTACACAGGGTCTGCTCGAGTGCGGCGCCGAGATTAGTTACGTCTGTGACCTGCACGAAGAGCGCCTGGAAACAGCAGCCCAGAAAGTGGCCAACCAACAGGGCCGCAGGCCGAAGGCAGTCAAGGAGATGCGGCAGGTGTTCGACTCCAAAGATGTGGATGGTGTACTGATAGGCCTGCCGGACCACTGGCACGCGCCGGCGACTATCCTTGCCTGCCAGGCCGGCAAGGATGTTTATGTTGAGAAGCCACACTCGCACAACATCTGGGAGAGCCGAAAGATGACAGAGGCGGCACGCAAATACAAGCGCATTGTCCAGGTTGGCGTGCAAAACCGAAGCGCACCGTACAACTTTGCAGCATGTGATTACGTCAAAAGCGGCAAGCTCGGCGACATCCGGCTGGTGAAGGTGTACAACCTCAAGCCAGGCGGTCCGTTACACCTGGGCGATGCCGGCACACCGCCCAGCGGCTTCAGCTGGGACGCCTGGCTCGGAGCGGCACCGGAACGCCCATATCACCAGAACATCTTCAAAAAAGGCTGGCATTTCTTCTGGGACTTCAGCGGCGGGGATATGGCCAACGACGGCATCCACCAGCTCGACCTGGCTATGATGCTTATGGGCAACCCGGGTATGCCGAGGACTACCTCCTGCACGGCAGGCCGTCTGCAGTATAAAGGTGATGACGCCGAAGTGCCCGACGTCCAGGTCGCTTCTTTTGGCTTTGATGACTTTATAATGACCTTTGAACAGACGGGTTATCCTCGCTATATGCGTAAGACGACCGGCACTATCCGCCGCAAGGACGAGTTTCCCTACTGGACTCAGAACGCCACGCGCATCGAGTTGTACGGCTCAGAGGAGCTGATGATAGTCGGCCGGCACGGCGGCGGGTGGATAACAATGACCTCCGGCGGCGAGGTCGTGGAGAAGATGTATGGCCGACCCGCTGATATCGAGCATGAGCAGAACTTCCTGGATTGTATCAAGAGCCGCAAAGTCCCCAATGCAGATGTTGAAATCATCCACCCCAGTTTATCGCTGGTGCATATGGGCAACATCGCGCACCGCGTCGGCAACCAGTCGTTGCGGTTCGACCCGAAGACTGAGCGATTCATCGACAATGCCGAGGCCAACAAGCTGGTGAAACGCAACTACCGCAAGCAGTATGAGGTATCTGAGCAGGTGTAACAGTCATCGGCGGGGAAATATCGAATGTCAAGCAGGCAATCTGGAACGCTGAAGGGTAGCGGGTAAACGGCGAGCAAAACGGCAGGCTGGGTGAAGCAGGTGGACAAATATTCGTAACGGTTAGCCGGGAACGTGAAGTGCACATAAATTATTGGTATAAACAAGTAATTCTGGTTTTAGCGGAGGTCCCGGCTATAATAATGCTTTTTATAATGGCCTGATGCTCCGCCGAATGGCATATACAAATAATCATTGCGAACCATTTGGATGCGCAGTAAAATAGCTGGTATTATAAATAACAAAACTATTATCATATTTTTTGGAGGTTTATAACTATGTTACTCTGGATTTTCAGACTTATCTTTATCGTTATCATCCTGGCAGTATTACTTGTCAATTTGAGTTTGCCCGGTATTTCTGGGGAAGTTGGCAGGCCGAATTTTTACGTGATCCTCTGGAGCGGTTTGGGGCTGGCATTGGTCACGCTTTCTGTAGATGTTCTTACGCCGAAGAAGTCTTTAAGAGCGCTGGCCGGGGTGTTTTTTGCGCTTTTAGTTGGCATATTCTTCAGTTGGGCCTTGGCGAAGGTTTTGGATGGGATAATTGAGATTTATAGACTCGGCCTGAACGAAACAGCGGTTCATTCAATTAAATGGATGATGGGGATATGCATATGCTTCCTTGTCATCAGTATTGTGATGCGGACAAAGGACGATGTGCGTTTTGTGGTTCCTTACGTTGAATTCACCAAGCAGACCAAAGGTACCCGGCCGTTGATTCTGGATACGTCGGCAATCATTGATGGGCGGATTGCAGACCTGTATCAGAGTAAATTATTTGACGCTCCGCTGGTTGTCCCGCGTTTTGTGCTCAACGAGCTGCAGCTGATAGCGGACTCGGCTGACAAGCTCAAGCGAAACCGCGGCAGACGGGGACTTGATATACTTAACAAGATGCAGGCAAATTCGGTAATTGATGTGAAGATTGATGACAGTGTCATTTCAGAGGTCGAGGAAGTCAAAGGCGTTGATGAGAAATTGATGATGCTTACCAAGCATTACGACGCCCGATTGGCAACAACTGACTATAACCTCAGCAAGGTTGCACAAGTACGCGAGGTTGATGTACTGAATATAAATGATTTGGCCAATTCGCTAAAAGTAATCGCTCTGCCGGGTGAGACTATGGGGGTTAAAATCATAAAGCCCGGGGAAGAGGCGGAGCAGGGTATCGGTTACCTGCCCGATGGTACAATGGTTGTCGTTGAAGAAGCTCGCAGCAAGATTGGGCGAGAAGTCATCCTCAGCATAACCAGCTCGCTGCAGACCTCGGCCGGGAAGATGATTTTCGGCAAGTTCGAAGGATTTATGCAAGATACGAACAATAAGAAACAGTGAGTACCGTATAGAAAGCCGGGCGGAACGAATACATCAGAGAACAATAAAAGCTAAAAGTGCAAAAGTAGAAAATGCGGACGTATGTCTGCCCGCATTTATCGAAGAGGTTTTTTTGCGCAACTTCTGCGGCTCGTTTCTGTTTGTCCGCTACTTATAGACGCTGTACCAGGATTAAATCCAGCACCGGGCATATCTTGCATTCTACCCAGACGTGATTACTAAAAAAGGCGAAAATATGGTATAATAAAACTAATGTGCACAAGAAAAAACCTTCCTTTAATTTGTTTTGTTTTGCTGGTGGGACTGGCCGGTGACGTATCGGCTACCACCTGGGCCAATCTTGGCGCTTTCGCAGAGCAATGGCTGGCCGAGGGGTGCTCGGCGGATAATTGGTGTGAGGGTGCAGATATCGATCATAGTGGCAAGGTTAACTTCGTTGATTTTGCTGTGTTCGCTCAGCCTGGGACGGTGTATTACGTCAAAAATCCGGCTGAGATTACTGCTGCGATGAATTCGGCCAAGCCGGGGGACACGCTGATTATGGCAAACGGTGTATGGACCGATGACCACATCGAGTTTGAGGGTGAAGGCACAAAGGTACAGCCCATCAAACTTCGGGCCGAGACGCCGGGCCAGGTCATCCTCAGCGGCCAATCCTCTCTGTGGCTTGGCGGCGGCTACCTGGTGGTTGACGGCCTGACGTTCACCAATGGATACCTGAACAATAGTAGTGGCGCCATTCGATTCCAAAGCTCCGCTAATCATTGCCGCGTGACCAATTGCGCCATTATCAATTACAGCAGGCCCGATACTACCACCAAACATAAATGGGTTATTCTCAACGGCTCCAACAATCGGGTGGACCACTGCTATTTTTCCGGCAAGACGGACAAGGACGTTATGGTCAAGGTGAAGGTCGATTCAACGCCTGACAACCATCAGATTGACCATAACTATTTTGGCGATAGACCAAGACCACCGGAGGGCGGTAATGGCTTTGAAATCTTCAGAGTTGGGAGTGGTTCGGTTTCAACCTTTGAGTCACGCACCACAGTGGAGCACAATTACTTCTATAACTGCAGCGGCGAGGGCGAGATTATTTCCAACAAATCCCGCTATAATATCTACCGATATAACACTTTTGTGGAATGTGAAGGCGACCTTGTCCTGCGACAGGGCAAGGGCGTCCTGGTGGCCGGCAATTTCTTCTTCGGAAACGGCAAAGACAAGACCGGCGGCGTTCGGATTACGGCCGAAGACCACACAATCATCAACAATTACTTCGTCGATTTGGCCGGCGGAGGAGGCCGCGCCGCGATGGTGCTGGAGTCGGGCATCCCCGGCCTGACCGATGGCGGCCACGCCCAGACCCGGAACGTCCTGATTGCCTTCAATAGTTTCGTCAATTGCCGCGAAAATATCCGCATCGGCAATTTCCACGAGGCCGATATTCCGAATGGGATTGTGCCTCCCGATAACTGCACAATTGCCAACAATATCGTCAAGGGCAGCATCGCGCCGCTGATTACGCAAATCGAGGATTTCGGCCCGCCGACTAATTTCACCTGGCAGGGCAATATAATGCACGGCGCCGAGCTGGGTATCGAGCCGAATGCAGGAATCACAATGGTCGACCCGAAACTGGAACAGGGTGCCGATGGGTTGTATCGCCCAGCCGATGACAGCCCTGCTATCGATGCCGCAGTGGGCGATTACCCGGACGTGGTGACCGATATGGACGGGCAGCGGCGTGATGACGGGGCCAAGGATATCGGCGCCGATGAAGTCTCGATGGACTCGGTCAGAATTGGTCCACTGTCGCCTGAAGATGTTGGGCCGAGCTGGTGGTGACATCTATAATTGCCGGGTTATACTCATTTACTTTTTAGTGGCGGAGGTAGTACATTTCACAAGCATACCTTTGCGGGGCTATTTGGATCTCAAGAGGCATTTCAGGAAAATCGCGATAGCGGATAAGAGACCGGCGGCAAATAACGGCCAATAAAAGTGGGATTGGAAATCGGGCTTTGTGATGTGCAGGCCGGCAATGCAGAAAGAGACAACCACGACAAGACCGGCAAGAATAAAGCCGAGCCAGTCCACCAGGATTACTTTAAGGGGTATGGCGCAGGAGTCTCTATAAAGTATTATTACGGCAAAGGCCAGCAGTGTAAATGAGATAAGGACGGGGGCCAGGACAGGGCCAGCCCAGGTAACTGGTATAAGAAATAGTATGTCCCAATCCATTATTGAGGTAGGCCAGTTGATGAGGACTTTGAGCCAGATGTAATAGAAGATGTCCCAGACAGCGAAGATGGTTAAAAAATAAGCGAATCTCTGCCGGAGATTTCGGCCGAACAGCCAGGCAGCGGCAGAGATTAAAACCATCGAGGCAGCCTCTCTGCCGACTTCGGTTAATCGAAGCTGTTTCCAGAGTGGACTGATGCCAAAGCTGGTTAAGGGAAAGGTAAAACCGTCAGGATGAAAGATAGCTCGCAGATAGACAACGACAGCAGCCTCGAAGTATGCAAGAGCGATGCCGAAAATGGCAACGACAAGAAAACGCCTCAGCGTTGTCTTCAGCAGCTCACAAGATGTATCAGGTAATTTCTCACTCATTTGCATAGTTGTCCGATTGGGTTGTTAGTAAACGGCTCTGGGGTGGTATTATAGATAATAAGATAACTGCCGGCCAGTGGTGAATATGCGCCGTTTGAATCCGCCTTCGCCAAGGCTTCCGTCTTCGCTAAAGCTACGACGGACAAGATGGCGGACAAGATTGGGTTTGATTGGGTTTGTATTGGGTTTGTTTTTTCATAGCCCCTATCCGCATTTTTCTTCATAATCCTTTGTAAACACACACTTTGCATCAATTTTACCCTCTGGCAAATTGGGTTTGTTTTGCATAAAAAGAGCTGATTTGTAGAGAGTCCTCGACAGATGTAGAGGGCAATTTAGTTAAGAGCGAGCTAAAGTGACTAAAGTGAACTAAAGTTGGATTCTCAATGCTCATGATTGGTTATTCCCCTAAGGGGCAGGCCCCTAAGGGACAAGCAAAACATGCGGGTATTTTAACATATTATCAAACAATAGTCAACAAAAAAATGGCTAAAATTTGACAAAATTTTGCCCGCTCTTTTTCCTATTGAAGTCCGAACTCTATACCCTATAATCTCCCTAAAGTGTGCGGAATTCCTTGCGTTGACCCCCGTCTACGGTGTACGGGGGCAGGCGGGCATTGCGGTTTTGGTGAGTGTTTGGTTTGAAAGGAGGATATTTACATTTCTTGGATGATTTTTTTGAAAGGGGCCATTGTGGGATGGTTAAAGTTCCAGACCTTATCCTTCGCGGCTTGGCCTAGTTTTTTGCCAGCATGGTCATCTTTGCCAGCGAGGTAAGCATAAAGTCTACTTTTCCATGGATGCCTAAGGTCTTCATTACTCTTCTGGGCGCATTGCAGGAATGCATCCACGCACTTCAGGAGAGAAGCGTCGTCAGCAGTTGTTAAACAGAGCTCTTCTAACGTGCCATTCCGGCATTTGCCATTTTGGTCGGGACCAGGAAAAAGCACAAAGGCAATTTTGACATTGTTGCCTGAATTATATTCAAATGGCTTCAATGGTTTTGCTAAGTCAGCATTTTCAAGGGCTGATTTAACTTTATCTATCGCGGAGGTTACGTTTGTTTCAGCATCGCGTGCAATTACAAGTGTTTTGACTTTGCTGAAGTTAGCCATATTCTTAAGATTTTCTAGAAATAGTCTTATTTCATCAATTCCCCTGAAATTTATTACTTGGATATCTGGTTTTTCGAAAGCCTCGCATGCGTATATCAAAAATCTATGCACATCGACACCTTCTGCCAAGAGTAGGTTCTCGCTCCAGATATGCAATTTTTCACCAGGGTAAAATTCTGCCCCACACACATTGCAGGTTACTTTTTTCTTTTTGGGTGCTGCCAGCACCATTATCTAATCTCCATATTGTGGCTAATTGCAGAGCCAAGCATATCATAATTGGATGTCTTGGCGGTTATAACATCACGTTCGCGGTCGAGGCGGATATAACGCAAATCGTCTGGTCTGTTCGCCAAACCTTTATGAGCTGCTTCCAGACACTCGTAACTATGCGTTGTGGAGATAACTTGGCATTTGTAATTTTCTGCGGCGTTACCTATCGCCTCCCATATTTTTGGTGAGGCCTTATAGTAGATACCGTTCTCTGTTTCATCAAGAAATACATATCCACCTTCTGAATGCGCTAAACCAACTATAAGGTTCAAGAGTTTTTCCATACCCTCGCCCATTAAGTGAATTGGAAGAGTTCTAGGAAAACCTTTAAGTTGCCCGTGTACAGAGGAAGTTGAGCCTTTCGTGATAACCTTCAAGCTCAATAAACGAGGCTCGATAATTCTGAGGAAGTCAACAACCTCGCGTTCCCTTCCTTTTTCGGCTAATTCACTGAAAAAGTGCACGGTTTGTTTTATTGTGATATGTTGTTTCGAGGGCAGGAAAACGGCAGGCAACGCTTTGCTAATATGTGCGTACTCTACATAGAGCGCTGGCTTATTCTTGTTCTTGGGATCAAGAAAGAGATGAGAAAGTTGCTTACTATGAGCTTCGACAAAATACTCTATGTCCAAAGCGGCAAAAGTAGTCACTTCCTCATCTGTAGCAATTTTGTGTTCTTCGGGTCCAGTAGCATAGGATGCAGCAACATCGGAGGCAACAACAGTCGGAGGGAGTAGGTAGTGAAAAATTTGGATTGAACCTAAACCTTGCATCCTGTGGCTTGTTATTTAAAGTTGCTGAAACAAGAATCTCTCGGTCCTTTTCGCAATTATAAAACATAGGAGCCCACATTGCTTCCGGCTCCAGATGGACCTCCTCGATACCTCGCCAGCCATACTGCCGAAGAATCATATGCGGGTTGTTACGATCAAAGAAAAGAAACAGAGCTTCCAGCAATGCCGTTTTCCCGACGTTATTCTCTCCGGCAATCAGGGTTATTCGGCCAAGGTCAGGGAGTATTAACTGCTTGAAGCACTTGAAATTCTTTATTAATACCTCTGTAATCATAGTTTAGCCTCCAATTATCAGCCTAATTTTCAGATGAGGTTTTTCGCTCCCGGATGCCTCACGCCTTTAGGCACAGAAAATAACACAAAAAAATGGAAAAGGCAAAGAAAAATGGATTTTTAATCTCCGCAGGGCAGGCTAAACCCTCCTTCGCATAAAGCTACGGCGGGCAGGCCCCCCTTAGAGTTTAAGACACTCTAAACAATGGGGCAGGCAAATTCGAATTACCGAAATCAGAGATTTTTTAGTTCCTTTAGTAGAGCCGGTATGATTTTGCTTTCGGGGACTGTTGCGATTTTTCGGCCATTGCGGTAGATGTATGCCTTATTCTTTGCGGCGCAGACGGCCAGGTCGGCGTCGGCGGCTTCGCCCGGGCCGTTAACGATACAGCCCATCACGGCGATACGCAATGGCTTATCAATACCACGCACGGCTTTTTCAACCCGCCGTGCCAGCTTGATTACATCAATTTCGGCCCGCGCGCAGGCCGGGCAAACTATCAAAGTCGGTCCCGACGGCTTTACCAAGCCAAGCGCAATTAAAATCTGTTTTGCAATTTCGGTTTCCACAACCGGATTGCCGGCGGCGCTTACCCTGATGGTGTCACCAATACCTTCTGCGAGCAGCGCACCCAGGGCAATAGCTGATGGCACTCTGGCGTCTTCGGGCAGGCCTGCGTGGGTCAGGCCGAGGTGGATTGGGTAATCGAAGACCTTAGCAATACGGCGGTTGATTTCGATGGTTCTAAGCGTGTCGCTGCTTTTTGCACTGAGGACAAGTTGTGTGAAATTGCGATTTTCAAACAGCCGGACATATCTTTTCATTTCTCTTAACATCAAAGCGGTACGTTTTTGCAATGGAACGGCTTGTTTTTTAAGGTCGCGAATGCTTGCCTCGTTGACGCCGATGCGGATGGCAACTTTTTGCATTTTAGCTGCGTCTATTATTCGATGGATATCCTTTCGATTTTTTATGTTGCCGGGGTTGAGCCGAACTTTGGCAGCTCCGGCCTCTATCGCTTCAATAGCTCGGCCGGGGCTGAAGTGAACATCAGCGATTAACGGGACATTTACCTTCTGGACAATTTTTGCAAAAGCAGCGGTATCGGCACGTCTGGGGACAGCTATTCTGACTAATTGGCAGCCGGCTTTGACAAGCTGATTTATCTGCCTCACACAACGAGCAATATCGATAGTCGGAACCTTCGTCATAGACTGAATGACAATTGGGGCTGCAGAGCCGATTATAACCTGGCCGACCTTAATTGTTCTGGTTTTTCTTCTCTTAATCACATCAAAATTGTATCTTGTTTTATTGTCTCAGGCAAACTAAAATACGGCTGTGAAAAGTGACTAAAGTGTAGAGTGCCTAAAGTTAATTGGTTAATTGGTGATTAGTGGTATTGCTTTACTAATTCTCTAATCAACTAATCTCTAATCAACTATTTTAATTTCCTCTTCAATAGTCAATAGTAAATAGAAAATAGTCAATGAAAATGTTGGTATCTATTGCAGCGGTATTGTTCATCGCTTATGTGGGTCTGGGGCTGACACTCTACTTTATGCAGCCAACGTTCTTGTACGGCCCTGTGCGAGAGGTGTCCCATACGCCCAGCGAATTAGGACTGGATTTTGAAGATGTGGTTTTCAAAAGCGCCGACGGTTTGGAATTGAGCGGCTGGTATATCCCCGCTGAGAAACCGGAGCACGGGGCACGCGAGCCGGGTCACGAAATGACAGTGCTGTTCTGCCACGGTAATGGCGGCAATATGTGCCATCGACTGGACAGTATAAATATTTTTCATAACCTGGGGTTGAATTGCTTTATTTTTGACTATCGCGGCTATGGCAATAGCGAAGGCAAACCCAGTGAGCAAGGAACATATCACGATGTGATGGCTGCATACAAATGGCTGACCGAGGAGAAAAAGATACCTGCGGCTGATATTATCATATTCGGCAGGTCTCTGGGCGGAAGTATCGCGGCACAACTGGCAAGCAAGGTCGAAGCAAGCGCTTTGATTATAGAGAGCACCTTTACATCGTACGCTGACGTTGGCAGGAAATTCTACCCGTATATGCCCGTGCGATGGTTTGCGAGATTTAGCTACAGTACAATCGATTATATCAAGGAGGTCAATTGTCCGGTGATGATAATCCACAGCCGAGGCGATGAAATTATGCCTTTCGAGTTTGGTCTGAAGCTGTACGAAGCGGCGAATGAGCCGAAGGAGTTTGTCGAGATTTCCGGCAGCCATAACGATGGCTTTTGGGTCTCCAGTGAGATTTACAAAAAGACCTGGACAAAGTGGCTAAAATTCCTAAAAGAACATAAAACAACCGCCGACCGCCAACAGGCATCTTAGCTCGCGCATTTGTAAGTCGTTCCCCTATTCTTGTTTTCACAAGAAAACATAGGGGACGTTTGGCTTTGAGGGGTTTCTCTGCTTCCTGTGTTCTTGGCTTTACTGCCCCTGACGTACAGATTCCCAACGCGGCTGGGTAAAAGCCGGCTGCTACTTACAATCCGGTGGCAGCACGAAGCGCTTCATACATTGCGTCGGCCTTCCTGTAAAGACCGTCCACCGTCTTATCAACCGGCTTCCTGCCATTCAGTAATCCCTCTTTAAAACCTTCAATGTAACCAGCTTTCCAAGCTAAAGCCACGCTTCGGGATATACCGAGACTTCGCCGGATAAGAGATTGGATTCGAGCATCTGTTGTCTTTTTATTTGCGTGTAGCTCACCTTGTCTCTTTGCCTCCTGGAATGTGCTCCCTTTGACAGCTTCGCGCAGAGTCCCTGTGTATCGCTTCCCCTTTTCTTTTTGGCCCGAATCATCATAGGCTGCCAAAAAGCCCTGGAAAAACTGATCGCGTTCGTCAGCATTCATTCCTTCCAGCATGATGACCATTCTATAGCCTGCTAACTGATTAGCTATAAAGTCCTTGGCTGCGTCGTGGCCCATGCTATACTGTTTAAGGGTTGGCTGTGGCGTTTGGCATCCTGCGAATAAAGCAATGTAAATGGTAACCACCAAGAGCAAGAACAAAAGCCGGAACTTATTCGACATTCTTCTATCTCCCAATTAATGTCCTAAAAGCTTATTGTTGTTTCTGCAATTCGATCCAATCCGGCGGTGCCTTAAATGTTAATCGCACCAGCCGATCACGCTGAGGCATAGCAATTCTGGCTAATGCGTCTTTCAGAATATCGGCGTCCAATTGCTCCAGGTTCTTAAGCTCCATCACTTCCTGAGCACGAATAAATATCTCCTTGAAAATTTTCCCCTCGCGCGTCTTGTCAAGTTGCAGACCTTCATAATCAGCAAGATTGGAGCTCTTCCTCTGGAACAGCAGATAGTGCGCCTCGATCAGAGCAACGATGTACTTAGCTAATTCCCTCGGGCTCTCGCTGACCCCCGGAAAAGCCCGTGCATCCTCGGGGTATACCGTCATTATGCGAAGTGGTTTCTCATCTAAAACAGAACTGACGACATAGATAGCAGGATATTTTGGGGGCTTATTTTTCGACTTAACCCGCCAGTCGTTCCAATCATCGTTTCGAATCCGTAATCTGCCCCCCTTATCTAACAATTGCCAGGCAACTGTCAGACGCTCAGCAATACATTTTGCACGAGCTTCGACAATGCTCACCCCCTCACCACGAACATGATGCAGGCCCTCGTACTGGATGGACATAATGGGCACTTTCATGATTACTTCTTCCAATTGAACATCAAAGTCGCTGTGCACGATTTTGTGGCCCCATAGCTCCACCTTGCCAGTTAATTCGTTCCGCCTGGCTGGATACTCCCGAATGACAACATCCGTCGCAGCACAGGCAAACTCACCAAAAAATGCTAAAACAATAGTCAAAAACCAGCTAAAACAACATAACCTAACCATTTTTTTTCTCCTTTACAAATATCGCTTCTTCAAAATTACGTTAACATGCTCAAACCAGAACAGATAAAAGTTTTATTCCCCTTTGACTATAGTTGATAGTTGCCTAAGATTCTACTGCACGCACACTAAAAAGTCAATTTATCGTTCGACACATTCTTCAATTTTCTACTACAGTACAAATTTTGTGAAGCGTGTCCAGAAAAATTTCGAGAAATTTCGTTGCATTTCTTCAGGTCGACCACAAATATTATAACCTCAGATGAGAAAATATTCTCAGATTTTTCGACACCGGGCGAAAAATTTCTCTTTCATCCCGGAAAGAGCGTAAATGTTCAAGGCAGACCCACATTCAAATCATTCAGGGCCACCTTATTTTCCTGACAAAGCAGTCTTTTTTCTAAATTTTCTTACCAATCCCACGACGACGGCCTGGATTCGGCAGGCCTCTGAATAGATCGGGTCGTAATCGTCATTGGCCGGCTGGAGCCGCGCTCGCGTCTTTTCTTTATAAAATCTTTTCAACGTTGCATTCTCATTATCAATAATAGCAATAACCAATTGGCCATTATCAGCAACAGGGTTGCGTCGGCAAATTACATAATCGCCGTCGCGGATATCATCGTCAACCATACTGTCACCTACCACCTCAAGGGCAAATAAACAATCGCCGCTTCCAAAATGAGAGCTCAGGCAAAGATAGTTTTTGTCTTCAATGGCTTCTATGGGTGAACCGGCAGCCACTCTGCCCACGAGCGGTATATCTGTTGGCGGCTGGTCATCTGCGCTCCAGTTTTGCTCGGCCAGGGCCTCAAGCAGTTCTTGCGCTTTTAAAGTTAATTTCAAAGAGCGAGTCCTGCCCTGGCAAGCAGACAGTAGGTTTTTTCTTCGCAGTTCGGCGATATGCTCGAACGCGGTGCTTCGGCTTATGCCCATCTCGGACGCCAATTCGCCAATCGTCGGTGAATAGCATCGGCTGGCCCAAAAGCCGGCGATTGCCTTTAATAACTGCATCTGGCGAGGGGTAAGCCCGTCTGTCGATTTTAGCGTTTTGAGCTGCATATTTTGCTCCCTCCTTTTCGGCCGGCCAAAAAGACACAAAGTCGCCGCCCGGCCCGAACTTGCATACAGGTTCAATTTGGTTGTTTAGACAACCATCCATTTGTGCTTCAGTCCTATCTATTGCTAATTGTGCCAGTATCATCCACCGCAAATACTTCTATCGGTAATGCGAGGGCAAAAACCCTAACAAAAACCGAACAAAAATCGGCAAATTGAAAAAAAAATTCGGCTTGTAATTCAGTGCTTGATACCAGCGATAATATAGGACGATTGGAGGCGCTGCGGAAATCGCTTGCATAAAACGTGAATGAGAATTCACAATTAACGCAATATTAAACCTGCAGACCGATAGAACTTTTGTCGGCCTGGGCCAATCGAAAGCAATCGCCCTTATAGAGGGATTTGAGTATTGCCGAGCACAACGCAATCGGATGGCTTTATCAACTCAGCGACTTTCGCTGCCTCAGAGCTGCTTTTGGTGCAGATAAAAGCGGCCTGGGCGGCGGATATGATTTGCCTGCGGTCGAGACTGCTAAGCAGAGAGGGCGCGTTTATTAGTATAAAATCAAATCTGTCCAATGCCTTTTGTACTATCGCCTTTATGTTCATTTGCTTTAGTTGAGTAAAGTTATGCGCCGGCCAGAGCTGTAAGTTCTCAAATTCGGTTTGAACTGCTCGGGGACACAAGCCATTTTCGTTACTATCAAGGTCGAATACTTTGGCAATGGCATCGCGTTTCAGGTCAAGGTCGATAAGCAGACAGCGTTTGTTGTTTTTTGCCAACCCAATGGCAACATTGACCGGTATTGTTACCGGCAGAGAAGCCGGCTGGCCAGAGGCAAACAGAATACTTTTGTATTTTTTCTCCAGCCGTGTTATCTGCTCGGCAATAAGTTCGTAACTTTCTTCACGTATATCGCCGGGTTCTTTATCATCGGCAAGATTAGCATCGATAGCTTTCTCTGACTTTTGCTTTTTCAGTTTTGACAAAATACTTCTTTTCAGGATATTATGCATAGCTTTTGGCGTATAGCGGATAGAAAAAAACAAGAAATTAGTCGCCCCGGCACAGTCTTTCAATATCCCTTGCAACAATCTCGGTGATTATCCGTTCCTGTTCCGGTTGCGCCGGTACCGGCTGCCCAATAGTGTAGCCAATCGACTCAACTTCTGGCTCCTGATTTTGAGCTTCAATTTTTTCCCCGGGTCCCTTTCTTCTTATCGCGGTGATTTTTCGCTGCTCAGCCATAATTTCTTCAGCCAGGTCAAATCTTGGTATTTCGGTTTTCTCCTGCTGGGCACCTGCCGATTCCGCCGGCTTTTCTCCAGGATGTATTGTTTCTATGGGGATGGAACCGGTATCCTCACGAGGACTTTTTACTTGCTCCTCGGATATCGCAGATACCTTTTTAGCGGGTTTTTCTTCTTCCCCTGCAAGCGGCGGAATTATACCGCGTGCGCGAAGAATATCATCCTTGCATTGCAGGATATCGGCATCAATTTGTTCGTTGTTCCCGGTCATATTCGGCTTACAACCTCCTCTAAAGCAAGTTTAGTCTAACTATATTGCCGGCATTAATCAAGAATAAATCACGACTTTGCCGGCCGCGGCAGCACCAGTCGTACCGTGAATACCCCGCCGTTCTGTACCTCAACAGTCGTGCAACCACCTAATGCTCTGATGAGCCTTTGAACCAAAGCCAGGCCCAAACCACAGTGGGCGCCAGTGTCAGTGCGAGACGAATCATGTCGCCAGAAGCACTCTAATACCTGCGAAATCTCCTCGCTGGTGAGCTGACACCCGGTATTGGCAACAGTGATTTCCACGCAATCATCGGCTTGGCCACCCGTTGTCCAGATTTGGCCTCCTTCGTTGGTATATTCGACAGCATTGTCCAGAAGGTTTGACAGCACCATGGATAGACTGTCAGGGTCCGACTCACAGGTCATTTCGGCAGGAACGCGATTCTCAAAAATGATGCCACGCTCAAGTGCTTTGTCTGAAAAGCAGCGCCAGCAGGAATTCACCAGTTTCTCGAGCCGGGTCTGCTCCTGGCGGAAAGTCACTTGGCAAGCATCAAGGCGGGCAATCATCAACAGGTTGTTCACCATTGTCTGCATGTTTTCAACGATCGCCAGACACTCTGAAAGGACTACTCTGTATTCGGTAGTGTCCCGGGCACGCGTCAGGGCTACCTCAATTGAGGAACGGATCCCTGCCAAAGGTGTTCGCAACTCGTGGGTAACATCTGCGGTAAAGCGTCGCTCACGCTTAAAAGCGTCTTCGAGTCGAGATAAGAGATCATTCAGTCGGTTCTTAATCGGCAAGATCTCCTCTGGGACTGACGTAGTGCCAATTCGAGTTGTGAGATCATCTTCCCTAACGGACGCGATCTCGGTTGCGATGGAGTCCAAGGGACTAAGGCCTTGTCGGACCACGAAGACCGCAAAAAGGAAAGATAAAGTGATAGTGCCGACTGATGCAATTAACAGAAGCCAGCCTAAGAACTGCAAGTTGGAGTGCAAACCGCTGGCATCTCGGGCCACTACTACGGTGAGCGGTTGTTGGTTTGCCGGCTGTTGGTCAGCATCGCGGCCCTCGATTTTCGGCCTAAACTTTAGAGCCACGGCCCGTCCAGGGTGACCGCTCCCGGTTTGTAATGCCTGGAAAACCAGTACGCCAAGAGAGCCTTCAAGCCGCAAAAGGTTATCTGTACCTAAGGAGGGAGACCTTGCTGCCACGGTGCCGTCGTCTCGCCAGAGTTGGTAGTAAGCCGGGCGTTCCACCCTTTGAAACTCAGGCATCTTTTGGAAATCGAGCTCCAACTCGATCTCATCACCCTCGTATTCCACCGACGCCGCCAATATGCGGGCCGTGGCTGCAAGCGATGCATCGAACTGGTTAACTAATGCGCGACGGAACACCGTATAAATTATGATGCTGAAGACAACCAACAGCAGTGCCATACCGCTGATTACGCCCACAAGTAAACGAGCTCGGAGTGAACGCATCACGGTTGTGCTCCTAAAATATAGCCGCGGCCTCGGACAGTACGAATCAAAGCAGGCTTGCCGGGACGTTCGATTTTTCTGCGCAGATAACCGATATACACGTCCACTACATTGCTTGAGGCCAACGAGTTGAACTCGTACAAGTGTTCCCATATTTCTGCGCGGGATACCGTCTGACCGGCCCGCATGGCCAGGTATTCTAAAAGCGCGTATTCCCTCGGCGTAAGATGCAGTTCCTCCCGGCCGCGCCAAACTCGCTGTGTCGTCAGGTCAATCCGCAGGTCTTTGATTTGAATTAAAGGACTTTTCTCCTGATAACTTCGGCGTACCAGCGCCCGAACCCGTGCCAGCAGTTCCTCAAATGCAAACGGCTTGACCAGGTAATCATCAGCGCCGAGGTCCAAACCGGTTATGCGGTCTTCTAAAGTATCTTTAGCTGTAAGAATCAACACATGGGACTGTCGGCCTTTGGCTCTGAGCTGCTTGAGAATCTTCAGGCCGCCAATGCCGGGCAACATCAGGTCCAAAATAATCACGTCATAATCATTGCCCATTGCGTACCATAGGCCTTCTTCACCATTGCCCGTGATATCAACTGCAAAACCCGCCTCCCGCAGCCCTTTGGCGAGCGATTTTTGCAAAGGCCGATAGTCCTCTATAATCAGTAAGCGCATCTAAATACCCGTAACAAAAAAGCACCGCCGATTAATAACGCTCTATCTCTCGGCGGTGTCTATTTTAACTGAAAAAACCTAATTTGTCACTTGCTTTTCTTCTGTTTAGTCATCGTCATCGTCGTCATCATCGTCGTCATCATCATCATCATCGTCATCATCATCATCGTCGTCGTCTTCGTCTTCGTCTTCGTCATCATCATCGTCGTCTTCGTCATCATCTTCGTCTTCGTCATCATCGTCTTCGTCGCCCTCGCCTTCCACTTCCTTGCTCAGCAGCTTACCGTTAGCGGCAACTTTTAGATCCACCTCCTTGCCACCGATGATGACTTCAGCTTCATAAATAACCTTGCCATCCTTAGTTTCGCGCTCGATTTCTACAATTTCTCCACCTGCGGCGTGTCTGAGAATGGTGGCTTTGACGGCCTTGGGGACCTCGTCGATCCGGTCTTCATCCTCGTCGTCGTCATCATCGTCCCCCTTGCCTTTCTCAACCTCTTCCTCAACGCAACGACCATCCGGAGTGAGAAGCAGCTCGTGCCGACGGTTGCCTTTGCGGAACTTGACCTCGTAGAGGACCATCGTCTTTTTCTCAAACGCCAGCTTGGCGCCCCTGCCGGCTGCCTCCCGTGCCGCTGCCAGCACCGCTGCCGGGACCTGGTCGGCGCCCACCCGTTCCTCGATTTCCACCAGGTCGCCGGTCGGCGTGACCAACACGTCCATCTTCCCCCGGGAAGGGGCTTTCCACGAGCCCTCGTAGAAAGTGCTGCCGTGCTCGGCTTCCTCCGCAAACGCGGTGATTTCGGCGCCGGCAGCCAGCTTCTTAAGCGCCGCCAACGCAGCCGCTGGGACCTCCGCTTCTGTTACTCTGCGTTCGTATTCGCCCGCCTTTGCCCCAGCGGCAAGGGCAGTTCTCTTACCTCTGCTTATGCCTGCGTATATCACAACGCACACGATTGCCCCAATAACGACTACCAAAACAATCAGTTTCCAATCTTTCCGTTTCATTTTAATTCTCCTTCATTAAAGAGACCAAGAATTTCACAGCCTGCCACCGTGGTCAGGCTGCCCGACATACGTCGGCTTTGTCGACCACCATATTAGCAAAGCAAAGATGAGAGAATTGTGAGAAAACAAATATTTTCAGAAATTCTTTGCCTGCTGTAACCTCTTTCTGCTACTTAACTTAATGCTTTACATCCGGCATTTGTTCTATGCAAAGTACTCGCGGCTCCGGTTCATAGGACTAAGCTCAAGGTTCTGCCTGATGTTTGTTTACTGCAAAGAGAACATGCGCCCGCTGGCCTTTAGAGCCTATCCGAATAACCCGCTCTATTGCGGCCGGCTGCAAAGTCCGATGCCTGCGTTGTCGGCCAAAAACATCCTCAACGTGCAGCAAAGCACGCTTCCGGGCGTTTTTGGCCTGCCGCCTTGGCCTCGAACTTTTCGCTCGGCCTCATAACGACCCGGTTATTCGGATAGGCTCTTAACCTGTTTGAGCGGGGCCTATCGAAAACTGTGTGAAATCGCCGGGGTTGAACTGTTCTATCAGCAAATTAACATCGTCAACGGTAACTGCTTTAACCGCATTAATATCGTCCTCGATGATGCGATACTGCTCCAGATATATCCAGTTAGAGCCCAAATCAACCAGCCGACCCATCGGCAGCTCATTCTTAATAACCAACGCACTCAATATCTTATTTTTTGCCTTTCTTAGTTCATCCTCAGTTACACCGCTTTTGGACAGACTCTCGAAGATACCCCTGATTATGTCGAGTACTTTTGTAGCATTCTCACTGCTGCAGCGGATATAGCTGCAAAATGCCCCTGTCCCGTCCATAGCTCCAAATTGCATCGTTGCTGTTTCCGCCAATGCCTTGTCAACCAGCTCCCAGAAAAATCGCGACCCGACATCGTCGCCGACGATAACGCCTAAAAGCGAAGAGGCAAATCTTCTCGGGTCCTGAGCGGATACGCCGGGACTCATCAAACATATATGCTCACGAGACAGATTTGGTTTTTCAACTCTCTTCTTCTTCTTACTACCACGGTGGTCTTGCAGTTCTCTTTCGGTTACCTGCTTCTGCCACCTGCTACAGCCGCTTGCGGCAATCGAGCATATCCGCTTCCAATCAAAATCCCCCGCACAGGCCAGAACCATATTGTTCGGTGCATACCGCCTCGCAAAATAATCCCGCATCTGCTCAGCCGTTAGGTTGCCGATACTTCCCTCGCTGCCCAGGACACTATTACCGCAGGGATGACTGTCAAAGTGCAGACGTCTGCATCTATCCATCACGTCGAAGCTCGGCAGGTCCTTATACATTGCAATCTCCTCTTTGATTACGTTCTTTTCAATGTTGAAATCATCATCTCGCAGGGCAGGCCTCATCAGCCCTATCCACAGCTCTGTCACCTCCACTAAATACTCCGGCAAAACGGCAGCATAAAAGACCGTATTTTCTTCACTGGTAAAGGCGTTAAATTGTGCCCCTGTCCTGTCGAATGCCTCGTTGACTTCAAACGCACTTAGCTTCTCGGTGCCTTTGAATAACATATGTTCCAAAAAATGTGACACGCCGTTTATTTGTTTGGTCTCGTCACGGGAGCCGGTTTTAACAAAAAACCCCACCGCCGCCGACCGGGCGCGATTATTAACCTCGCCTATAATAACCAGACCATTCGCCAATCTCTCCTTCTTAAATTCCATAATCTGCTCTTTTTACTTGTGCTCTTGTGCCCTTACGCTCTTATTTCCTTTGGGCCGATTGTAACTACCGTAAAGTCTCTAAACTTGTGACTTCGTAAAAACGTCAGAACTGAACCCACTGTCGTTTGCTCAATTTTATTTTTGATTTCATCTAAGCTTCGAACCCTGCCTAACACATAGTAATCGCCTCCGATTGCGCCGGCCCGGCTGCTGGACGACTCACTCTGCAGAATAAGTGCGCTTTTTAATCCCACTTTGGCCCGCTGGATTTCTTCTTTGCTGATGCCCTCGCTGAGTCGATTAAACTCAGCCATTACCACATCGAGCGTCTCCTGTGCCTTTTCCGGCGTCGTGCCGGCGTAGCACATTATACCTGCCGCTTCTTTCAGACTGTGATAGCCGGCTCCGACAGCGTAGCAAAGGCCACGCTTTTCCCGAACCTCCGTAAACAATCTGGCGCTCATCCCGCCCGAAAGAACCGACACCGCCACCCTCGCATTATAATAATCCTCGTCGGTTGGTCTAACCGTCCCGGTCATCAGGCCGATATGCACCTGCGCACCATCATTATGTATATGTGTATATTTACCCGCTCTGTCCCGCACCAAAACTGGAGCGCAGCGAGGGGTGGTTTTGGTGCGGGAAAACAGTTCTACCACTTGCCGGCAAATTGCATCGAAGTTATATTTGCCCGCCACTGAAAAAATCGTCTGTGACAGATTGAATTTGTTCTTTATAATTTGTTTTGTATCCGGCGCCGCCAATGACCTCAATTCATCGATTTCTCCCGCAGTGCTGCGCCCCAGAGGAGGCGGATAAAATTGCTCTCGTAGCTTGAGCGTAACTTTTTGCCGGGGGTCGTCGTCAAGAGCAAGCACCTCGTCGATTGCCAGTTGCCTGGCCAATTCAAATTGGTCCTCTTTCAAACTCGGCCGCAGTATAATATCAGCGTACAAATCTATGGCTTCAGCTAAGTTGCCGGCCTCTAACACCGCCCCTATGGTTATATGAGAGCTGCTAATCGCCCCGGCCCGATGCAGCCCCAGACCATCAAGTGCATCACTGAGCTGCCTGCTGTTTTTATCACCTGCCCCTCTGAAAATCCAATCGGCAATAACGTTACCGGCCCCGCAGCAACCCTCCGGAAGCTGTGCCGCTCCCGCAGGCAGCATAAAACCAAACGCCACCGACCGGACCTGCTCCATCGGCTCACCAAGAACAACCATCCCGTTCTTCAAAATGTGCTTGTCAAGTTTTTCCGCCATCCTATCTCGTATATCGTATTGCGTATGTTTTCTTACATATTATCATTTCTTCATTTTCTTGCATAGCTTAATTCTGCTGAACGCAATTCCGCCGTCCCGGGACAAAATGCTAAAAGGCAGCTATTAATAAAACTCAGGTGTTCAGGAAGGGGAAATGTATGGTGTTAATAAATCCCCAGTTTAGTTACCGAGTCTATGAATCGGAGGTACACCCTTATTGCAAGATAACCAATCAAAAAAGTAAAGCCAATGACCAAAACTGTGACTACGGCCTTGGTAACTGTTCTGTAACGCGGATTGAACCATACCAGCGACAGGGCAAGTGGGCCTATGCACAGCAGAGCAATAACGACCGTAGTTGTTGCAAAATACCATTTCGTTTTTAGCTTACCGGATTTGTCAAGAAACTCACCGCAAAAACGGCACTTTATGGCCTCATCCTGAATCTCCTCTGCACAAAAGGGACACTTCTTCATAAGTTTCCTTCACTTGCGCGAGATACACATTGCTACCGACGCATCACGAGTCACGAGCGACGAGCGACGAATCAAGCTGCAGCGGTTTCCTCCTCAACCTCGCCGAATCTGACGCTTATCTTCTTGCTCACCCCCCGCGTCTGCATCGTTATCCCGAACAGTACGTCCGCAATGCTCATCGTGCGTTTGGCGTGAGTGATTATTATAAACTGCGAATCCTTTTGAAATTCCCGCAGCAGTAGATTGAATCGCTCATTGTTTGCCTCATCCAGCGCTGCGTCAATTTCGTCAAGGAAGCAGAATGGTGACGGTTTTGCCTTGAAAACCCCAAACAAAAGTGCAATTGCGGTCAGCGCCTTTTCACCGCCGCTAAGCAGAGATATACTCCTTGTCTCCTTGCCGGGCGGCCGGGCTATTATCTCTATCGGCGCTTCGAGAATATCCTCGGTGTCTTCGAGCACAATGTCCGCCCTGCCACCGCCGAACAGCTTGCGGAAAATCTCCTGGAAATGAACTCTGATTTCTTCAAAGGTTTTCCTGAATTTCTCTCTGCTCTTTCTGTTAAGCCGGCTTATCAACTGCTGTAGTTGCGCGCGGCTTAAGTTCAGGTCTTCAACCTGGCTGCTTAAAAAGTTATGTCGCTGCTCCAGCGCCTCCTGCTCATCTATTGCGCCAACATTCACATTGCCGAGCCGTTCAATTTTGCCCCGAAGCTCGGTTATTTCCTCGCGGACCACGTCCCAGTCCACCTCCTGGTCTTTGTAATCTTCGTAGGACCGGACCAAATCAATCTGAAGCTCCTCCTGCACTCTCTCAACCAGCCCCTGTTGTTTTACCTCCAATTGGCTTAATTCTATTTTGAGCTCATTTATTTTCTGCTCAACCTCGCCTTGTTCAGCTCTTCTTTGACGGATGAGCTGTTCTATGTGCTTTTGTTCTTCAAGCATCCTTTCGATTTTCTCAGCCAGTATGCTGCTGCTCTGCTCACTTCTTTCTTTTTCGACAAACAGCTCCGATACCACCGCTTCACAGTTAAGTATATCGCTTTGGGCTTTCGTCAGTTGCTCGCCGCAGCTTTGTATTTCTTTTCGCGTCGACTCCATTGCCGACCGGTTTTCCTGCATCTGGCTTTGCAGACTCGCGATTGTTTGTTTCAGCGCCTGCCGATGCTCCGTAATCTGGCCCAGGGACACCTTCAAATCGGTAAGCTCGTCTCTGCGCCCCTGCTGCTGAGCTTTTTGCTCAGCGTGTTTTATCCGGAGCTGCTTTATATGTGCCGACCGCTGGCTGTTTACCACCTCTAATTCCTGCAGTTTCTGTTTCGAATCGTATTCTTTCTGCACCGATTGAGAAATCTGTTCGGCCAGCAGGTCAATCTCGCTGGACATCAATGGCTGCTCGGCCCTCAGTCGTTTTATATTTTGCCCGATAATAACCAGCTTTGAATTTACCTGCATCTTCTCTGTATTCGCTTCATAAACGGCTGTCCGCAGGTCTTGACACAATTTAGCCAGATGTTCGCGCTGCTGTTCATATCTGTCGAGCTGCTTTTGCAGCGTGCCAATCTCATCTGTAATATTGCCGATGGTCTCCTGCAATTGGCGCAGTCGGCTCTTTCGCGATATCAGGCCGGTTGTTTTACCCAAAGGCCCGAGTTTTATCACCCCACCCGCACCCAGGAATTCGCCTTTTAAAGTAACAAATTGATAGTCATCCGCTATTGTTTTAGCCAGCTCAACCGCCGCATCAATCGAGTCAACGACCACTGTTTTGCCGAGCAGTCGCCAGACTAATGGTGCGTATTTGTTGTCGGTTCTTACAAATTCAACAAGCCGGCCCTTCACACAAGCAAACTTTGACAAATCTTCTCTGTCCACAAAGGGCCTGGCCTCGTCGGCGCATATAAAATTCACTCTGCCCTGGAGCTTCTCAATTGTTTCTTTCTCGGCCATCAGCCGACCGCTGCTTCTGACTACCAGAGCATCGGTCTTGCCCTCAAGCGAGGCCTCAACAGCGTTTACATATTCGACGTCGGCTGAAACTATATCTGCCAGAACCCCTTCCACGTAATCGAATTTGCTGTCTTCGGCAGAGCGACTTTGCAGAATGGTTTTGACAGCCGAATTAAGCCCCTCGCATCTCGCCTCCATATCTGTTAATATCCCCAGCTCGCTATCCAGAGCGCTTCGCACCTCTTTGCTGTGGGCCAATCGCTTATTGTCCACTGCCAGAGAATCGTTGATTTCTTCCGCTTTTTTACGTTTGGAATCCAGATTCTGTGTCAATTCGTCCAGCACCTTTTCGATATCGCTCAGGCGGGCCTGGTGTTGTGCCTTTTCTGCAAAGAGTTTCTCAAGTTCTGCGCGGGCGGTTTCTGCCCGCCCGGCCAGCCGGTCCTTCTGGCTGGCTAAATTGTTGCGAAAAACCGAAATGCTATGTATCTCGTTATGAAGTTGCGCCGTCCTTCTGACTATATCGATAATGCCAGACTTCTCATCTTCCAAATCCGCTTCGAGCGAGGCGCACTCGCGGTCTATTTGCTGGATAACTTCCTGGATTTGCGAAGCACGCCGGCTTTTATCTTCGAGCATCTTTTCACACCTTTGTTGCTCGCCTTCATATTGCGCCAAATCCGCTGTGAACTTTTCTTTCTGTCCCTCCAATTTCTCGATTCTCTGGCACGCACCTTCCTTCCTCTGCTCCAGCTCCGTAATTCGCGCCCGCAAAAATTCAATCCGTTGAAGCTGCTGCTCGATTTTGCTCTGGACAGCAACAAGGGCGTTTCCCATGTGGTTTAGTTTGTTCTCCGCTTCGTATATTGTCTGTCCTAATTCGCTCAATGAAGCATCATTTTTTGCCACCTCCGCCGCAATACCGGCAAACTGCTCTTCAAGCTGCTCAAGGCCGGCCTTTTTCTCCGCGCTTTTCGTACTTATTTTATGATATTCTGCTAACGAATAATTGACCTGAAGCTCCTTGAGTCTTTGGTTGTATTGCAGGTAGTTTCTCGCCTTGCCCGCCTGAAGTTTCACGCTTCGAAGCTGCTTTCGAACCTCGCCAAGAATGTCTGCAAGCCGCAGTAGGTTTTGTTCCGTGCGCTGTAGCTTGCGAAGTGCCTCTTCTTTGTGAGCTTTATATTTGCTTATGCCGGCCGCTTCTTCAAATATCGCTCTCCTGTCGGTTTTGGACGCGTTTAATAGTTGCTCAATCTGTCCCTGCTCGATAATCGAGTAGGCCCTGGCACCTACACCCGTGTCCATAAACAGTTCGCGAATATCTTTTAGCCGGCAGATTTTGTTGTTTATCCGGTATTCACTCTCCCCGCTCTTGTATATTCGCCGGGATATTTGCACATCGTCGGCTTCAATGGGCAGCCGTCCCGTCCCGCTTCCATTGGGATTGGATATTAATAAGCTCACCTCAGCCGAACCAAGTGCCTTTCTGCTGCTGCTTCCGCTAAATATCACATCAGCCATTTGCCAGCTTCGCAGGCTCTTGACCCGTTGTTCCCCGAGCACCCACTTTACCGCATCAACGATATTGCTCTTGCCGCAGCCGTTGGGTCCGACAATAGCGGTTATAGGCGAATCGAAAGCAAATTCCGTTTTGTCGGCAAAACTCTTGAATCCATCAAGAACGATTTTTTCAAGTCTCATCTTTTATCCCACCGATGTCATTCCTGCGCAAGCAGGAATATATTTAGCCCCCAAGTTTACCTTGGGGGTTGTTTAGCCGTCGCCGGTTTACCTCGGCGTAGTCCCTTTAGGACGAAGACGTGCACGGCGACGTTATACGTATTACGCAATACGATATTATTATCGGCCGACGGTCTGTTTTCTCTTGATAATTAGCTGATTTTGGGGAGGGGCCCGGCTCGAAACTCCGCTTCTACAGCACCTTTGTCGCACATCTGCTTCAAAAGCGCAATCGCCTCAGCATACGAAACGCCTAATCCGAGATGCTCCGGGGTACTTTTTCTGAGCGGTTCCTCGCACAGCGTTTGAATAATATCACCAAGTTCATAAGAGCTTTTCAACTGCACTACCACATCGGGCCGGGTAGGGTGTTTGCGTATTATCGAAACATATTTTTGGCCGAACGGAGCGTTTATCGTAATATTGCCGTCGGCTGACTGCACAAAAATATTGCCCCGACAGTATATCGGCGCACCGAATAACACGATGCGCGGCTGACCGCTGCGTGAAACAAAAATCGCCTTGTGCTCGGCCTGGGCGATTTGCTCTAAATAAAAATTACGCCCAACAAATCTTTGTGTTATTGCGATATCGTCCAATTTTCTCAGAGCTTCGTACGCAGCTAAACTGATGTCATAATCTTCGTCCTGTAGCAGTCTTCGCAATATCACAGCAGCGTCATTCCGGCTTGCCGCCGCGGTAATCGCCTCTAATGCTTCGAACCGATACGCTGAACCTTTATTCATTGCTATTCGCCGAAGGGCACCCAAACCACGGTCGCTGCCCAGATTAAGCATACATCTGGCCGCCCGCAGACGAACCTCCTCATCGGACGAACTCAGCAGGACGGCTAATCCGCCCAGAGACTCTTCGCCTATGGCCTCCAGAGAAATTTCAGCTGTGGACTTTTCTTCCGAACCAGCCAGCCTTCTGACAAGTGTCCTTATTCTTTCGTCGGTAATTTGTGGATTCTGCTCCAGGTAGGTCGCCTTGATTAACAAGACGAACCGCTGTTTCCGTTCTCCGTATTCGGCGGGCACATTCAATACAATCTGGCTCGGCGAAACCGCCTTGGCTGTGTCACCGCCAAAACGTTCATTTAATCTGTTGCGAATCTGGCTTGTGATTCGGTAATCCGGTTGGCGAAACGCCAGCCGCATCTTGTAATCACCGACAACAGTCCCGCCGGCAAGAACATATCCGGCTTTTTTATCCGGTTCCGAAGTGCCAACTGTATCTATGAACACAGGCCCTTCCGCCATAGCCAGAATTTTTGTTCTGGCCATACCGAAGCCCGCTGCTTTAAGGTCGGCACCATACAGTTGACCGCCTTCCAGAGACCTCATCGGTGCACCAGAGATGGCCTCCACCCTTACATCAAAGCGCTGCTTCCTCGAAGGTGCTGCCGGCATTATACCGTACACCCGAACTACAGCCGTATCGCGACTGCTGATAAGTTTTTCAATGGGCACTTTATGCTGCGGCAAGTGCTTCAGGATATATTGCTCAAGATATGCCCTGATCTGCGGCGGACATTGCACCGAGCCCGTCCCGTTAAGGCCGCCCACCAGCCCGTATCCTTCAACGCCGATTGCGTCAAGTAAGAACACCTCAGCCAGCGAGTCTATGGTGGTGCCTAAATCTACCTCGCCTGCAATTGTTGTCCTGGCCGGCTCCCCGCAGCCGACTATAAAAAAACAGACAAGCACTATGCTTATTACACAAACCGCTTTCCTGTAGCAAATAGCCATCGACAGACACCTACTAATAAACCCAGCTACTATTTACCGATTAAATGTTTTCAAATGTCTATTTCCTCAATAGTAAATAATCAATAGTCAATAGTCAATCATTTACTCTCCAATCATCTGGCAAATGACCGTCCTTGTTCTCGGCCTGGTATCAAAATCAACTAAGATGATTTGCTGCCACGTCCCTAAGGTAAGCCGTCCGTCAACAACAGGAACGCTCAAAGAAGGCCCCAGAACGGCAGCCTGCACGTGAGAATGGCCGTTGTCGTCGTGCCAGGTCTCCTCGTGCTCGTACCGCGCCTCTCTCGGTGCAATTTTCTCAAAGGCCGCTCGTATATCGTAATTGACCAGCCCCGGCTCGTATTCGGTAGTTGTAATCCCCGCCGTTGAGCCAACATTGAAAACAGTAACGGTTCCCTCGCCAATGCCTGATTGCGCCACAACCGAGATGACCTGCTCGGTAATATTAACAATATCGCAATTGCCCTTCGTTTTGACCTTTATCTTTTCCGTTTTGACCATAAAGGTATGATAAGGCAAGATTCTCCTCTGTGCAAGCCGCTCTAAAATTAACCATTGGCGCAGGGGGGTATCCGTGGTTAAAAAACAATAAATATTGGTGTCTTAGTGTCTTAGTGGCAAAAACTTGACAAAACCATAAGATTACTGTTAGAATTGTAACAAGGCGTAGCGTATGCGATTCATAACTAATCTATACGCTACCCGCTAAACGCTGTACTATTCACGATATACGAAAAAAACCAGCGGCTGCACATGGATCCTCATCGTTTTGCTTCGCAAAACGAAGCAGTGAGGGCCCTTGAGCTTTTCGTCACACGGAAACAATATAACAATAGCTGGGTGCAAAAGGAGATTCAAAGTGAGAAAAGGGGTGGTTATAAGCTCATCGGTTCTGCTTCTGATACTTGTAATGCTGACTTCTTCAGAACTTGTCGCGCAGCAAGACAGGCACCGCAGACCTCCCCCCCGGCCACCGAAGGAGGCAATTGATGCGTGTATTGGCAAAAAAGAGGGGGATTCTTGCGAATTTAGAACACCGGTGGGAAAAACTATCCGAGGTACCTGCAGAAGAATCAATGGGATACTGGTTTGTGTGCCGGATGAACCACACGAGAGACACAAGCCTGATAATTTCCAACGAGACTCCGAAAAACAGAGAGTCACCTTGTCAAATGTCGCATCAATTTGCAAGAATCCCGAACCCACTGTCAGTAATATCGTCGATACCGGGCAAAACAGAACTTATCACGATAAACAAGAACTCGCATGTCCAAAGAAAGGGGAAGATTTCTATGGGCAGGATGCTCACTACCAGGGAGCGCAGTTTGCCTACCGGAATAACGGTGACGGCACGGTTACGGACCTGAATACGGGTTTGATGTGGCAGAAGAAACCTGATTTTGTAAAAAGGACTATGGCCGAAGCGGAGGCTTATGCCAAATCCCTGACACTGGCGGGGTATGTTGACTGGCGGTTGCCGACAATAAAGGAGCTCTTTTCAATTGCTGATTTTAGGGGAAACATCAGAACAAAAACACCTTATATCAACACCAACTATTTCGATTTCGAGTACCCGAACATTGCGGAAGGATGGCGTATTATCGATGCACAGTACAGATCCAGCAATCGCTATGTCGGGACCACGATGCGGGGCGACAGGAGCGCCTTCGGGTTCAACTTTGCCGACGGCCGCATCAAAAGTTATCCTATTGCCGGGCGCGGCGCAGGTCGCCAATATGTCCGCTGCGTTCGAGGCCGGACCTACGGAGAGAACGATTTTGTTGACAACGACAACGATACAATCACTGACCGCGCCACCGGACTGATGTGGATGAAGGCCGACAGCAGAAGGACCATGAACTGGAAAGAGTCGCTCAAATATGCCGAGGACCTGAAATATGCGGGTTACGATGACTGGCGCCTGCCAAACGTCAAAGAACTGCAGAGCATCGTGGACTACAGCCGCGCGCCCGATGCCCACTCCGCTAAAGCTCGTAGTGCAGCCATCGAGCCAATCTTTGAGCTGACAACCGAAGAATCATGGTTCTGGACGAGCACCACCCACATCGAGAACCACTTCGGTTATTACGTGTGCTTCGGGCAAGGCCTTTCAGCAGAGAAATGGAGGGGCAAGCTCATGAATGCACATGGTGCAGGTGCTGTGCGGAGTGACCCAAAGTCTGGGAATCCTTCTCACTGGCGCAATGGCCTCGGACCACAGAGAGACCAGGTCCGCATCTATAACTATGTTCGGTGTGTGCGGAACAATAAACCACTCAACAAGCCGGATGCAGGCGACTCGCAATAGCTCACGCCTGATCCGCGACGTTACCTGAGATTCTCGTATCTGGCATCGAGAATCCAGCATCGAGTATCGAGTCACGAGGCGACGACTTATTTGGGAAATCCCGGTTGGTAGTTTATCACCCAATGCTATAATATAAAAGCGCCGTAGGATGGGCAACTTCATTTACCTGCTTTCAGTCTTTTGCTCGGCCGGGAGTTCGCTAGGACAATGGGTCTTTACTCTTTTCGGATAGACAGGAGTTTTTCCGCTTCTTCCAGAAACGCTTGTACCTTCATGTTTTCAGCAAATCGCTTATCCTTGCGCAAATCCCGCACTCGGCCAAGAGCAACCTCTGCGTGCTCATATTGGCCAAGTTTGTGAGAGGCCATGGCCTTGACAATAAAAGCGTATTTGGCGAAAATGGCCTGATTTATATTTCCCCACATTTTCTCGGCCCTTGTTAGTGTGTCCAGCGCATCCTGAAATGCCCCCACACGGTACTGAGCCACGCCCAGCTTAAAGAGGATGATGCTGTCATTTGGTTCCAAACGGTTTGCCATGTCGGCCTTGCCAAGCGCCAGACGGTAGGCCTCGATCTCCTCGCTAGGCGACCTGACCACCTCCCAACTTTGTTCCTCGAGCTTTCTGGCGTCCTCCCAAAGGCGATAATTGGCAATCTGCAACGCAACCTTACGTACCGGCTCAGCAAGCGTCTTATCAGCCTTCAGTTTATCTATCACTTCAGAGTAAAAGCCAAGTTTTTCGTATAGCTCATCCACAACTTTCCTCGTGGCTTCAGCATTCCACCTCAGCTCATAACCACCGGCAGGCGTGGTGGATTCCCAGAGTTTTATACTGTTGTCCCAAATTCCCGCAGCAATCGTTTTGCCGTCCGGGCTGAACGCTATCGAGGAGGGCCAATTGCCAACCACACGGAGGGTCATCAGTTCGGCGCCGGTTGCCGAGTCCCAGACCTTGACTGTGCCAGCCAGACCGCCAGAGATGATTCGCTTGCCGTCCGGGCTAAATGCAATGGGGTTGGGCCAATAGCTAACCGCACGGAGGGTCATCAGTTCGGCGCCGTTCGCCGCATCCCACACTTTAACCGTTTTATCCAAACTACCAGAGACGATTCGCTCCCCGTCCGGACTGAACAAAACAGACCAAACCTCCCCTTCGTGCCCGCGGAGAGTCATCAGTTCGGCACCGGTTGCTGCGTCCCAGATTTTGATTGTTTTATCGTGACTGCCCGAGACGATTCGCTTGCCGTCCGGACTAAAAGCTACATGGGATACCCAGTCTTCGTGCCCGGGGAGGGTCATCACTTCAGCACCCGTTTCCGCGTCCCAGACCTTGATTGTGTTGTCATAACTACCCGAGATGAGCCTGCCATCCGGGCTAAATGCAACGGAGCTGACTCCGTCTCCATGCCCAACAAGGGTCATCAATTCGGTGCCGGTTCCCGCATCCCACACCTTGACCGTGTTGTCCATACTTCCCGAGACGATCCGCTTGCCATCCGGGCTGAAAGCCGCGGATAACACCATGCCTTGATGCCCACGCAGAGTCATCGGTTCGGCCCCGGTTGCTGCGTCCCACAGCTTTACCGTTCTGTCCAAACTACCAGAGACTATTCGCTTGCCGTCCGGGCTGAATGCTATGGAAAGGACGTGGTTATTTCCCCGCTTGTCTCGGTGCCCACTGAGTGTCACTACATCCCCCCTAATTGCAGCGTCCCACACCTTGATAGTTTTATCTTTACTGCCCGAGGCGATGCGCTTGCCATCCGGACTGAAGGCTATCGAACCGACCCAGCCAACGTGCCCACAGAGGGTCATCACTTCGGCGCCGGTTGACGAGTCCCAGACCTTGATTGTGTTGTCCCCACCGCCTGAGGCGATGTACTTTCCATCCGGACTGAACGTTAAGCCTGCCAGCCATTCTTTATACGTGGGGAGGTTCATCAATTCGGTGCCGGTTGCAGCGTCCCACATTCTGACTGTTTCGTCCTGACTGCATGAGACGATCCGCCTGCCATCCGGGCTGAATGCTAATTCCCAAACCTCCCCCTCGTGCCCGCGGAGAGTCATTAATTCGAAACCGGTCGTTGCATCCCAGACCTTGATTGTGTTGTCCCCACTGCCTGAGATGATGCGCTTGCCATCCGGACTGAAGGCTATCGAACCGACCCAGTCACCGTGCCCACGGAGTGTCATCAATTCAGCCCCCGTAGCTGCGTCCCACACCTTGATAGTTTTATCGTCACTGCTAGAGACGATTCGCTTGCCGTCAGGGCTGAACGAAACGCGACTAACAGCCTCAGCATGCTCGCTGAGTGTCATTACTTCAGCACCTGTTGCCGCGTCCCAGACCTTGACCGTTTTGTCATAACTGCCCGAGATGATGTGCTTACCGTCCGGGCTGAACGAAGCATCTCCGACATAATCATCATGCCCGCGCAGGGTCATAAGTTCTTTCCCACTGGCCGCATCCCACACCTTGATCGTCTTGTCCCTACTACCTGAGACGATTCGGCTGCCGTCTGGACTGAACGCCACTGACCAGATCCAGTCTTCATGCCCACGGAGCGACATACGGGACTGGTCTGCGATATGCCGGAGGCGATACCATTCCCATCCCCGAAGGTCAGCCGAACACGACTCTAACAGCTCGCGAACGCGGCGTATATTGCCCTCACTGTATGCTTCCTTAGCCAAGGAGAAATGAGTGACGTACAGCGTACGGCGATGGGCTTCCGCTTCCTCCTTCGCCCGGTTTGCCTCCTGTTCCGCACGTTTCGCCTCCTGCTCTGCAATCTGCCGCTGTTCGACCTCTGACGTCCGTGCGGCTTCGGCAATACTTCGAGCCTTGTCAGCTTGTATTCGCAGGGCTTCAGCCCGCAAGTACATCGCTGTAATGCCGACAAAGCCTACAATTATCGCTGCCGCCACGGCTGCAGCCGCTGTTACAAACCTACGGTTCCGCCGAACGAACTTATTCAGTCGATACCCCACGCTCGGCGGACCGGCCGAAACCGGCTCATCGCCGAGATGCCGCTCGATGTCCCCTGCAAACTCATTGGCTGTCTCGTACCGGCGGGTCCGGTCCTTCTCCAGCGCTCTCATCACAACCCAGTCCAAATCACCG
>JAUWAY010000008.1 GCA_030601845.1 Phycisphaerae bacterium | reverse complement strand
GCCTCAAGGGCCACTTTTGCCTTAAACTGGGCACTGTGATTACGCCTTTTGTTTTTCATGAATCTATCTCCTGAACGAGTTATCGTCTCAGGCGACAAATCCACCTTAATTATGCGCCCAGTTTTTGGGGAGTATTATACTTCTTATTATTATCATTGGGTCTTTACCTGCCAAAAAGTTACAGAAGAGTAAGTACCCACACTTATGGACAATTAGTGGAAGCATTGTTGGGATGTTTGTTGGTGCTTACACACTCGGGGTTTCTAAGACTATCGGAATAGAGTCTACAGTTGCGGAAACTTGGCAGGCTGTTGTGGGAGAAACGGTGGTAATAAATCTCACAAAGGTTTTTATTGGAGGTATCATTGGGATAGGATGTGGCTTCTTGCTTGGACGACTATTCAGATTTTTCATGCGAAGGGCAGTCTATAATATTGTAAAGGCAATTGTTAAAATGGTGCGGTAAAGACTTTTCTCAAAGGGGATAGAATGGCAAAGACAAAAATTGAACAAGAATTGCGTAATATGAAACTGCACAAAACAATGAAGGTGGGTAATATTATAATCTTGAAGGTTATGGGTAGTTGGATTTACTGGAATGAGAGCCTCGCCAAGGGTGCTATGGCTGGAGTCTTCGTGTCTAACAGCGAAGAGTCTTTTTCAATGATACGAAAGATGCAAAAAGAATTGAAGCAATCAAAGAAGTAAAAAATCTCAAAAAGACAGGCAATCGTTAAAATGGTGCGGCGAAAGTGTTTGAAAATTGAATTATATTAGAAACGAGGAACAGCGGCGTAGCTGAGCGTTTAATATGGGAAATGTCAGGTTAAATGGTTGTACTATGGTTGTAGGCCTGTTCTGGTTGAAAGTGCAAAAAAGGGTAAATGTCACAAAGTGACTTTGAAAGAGAAAATTCTTGATTATTCAATGTGATTTTGATAAGATTATTGATGTCGGAAGGACTGAATTATGTTTTTTAAGCGTTTAAATGGGGGATGTCGGGCTAATATTGCCGGTAAGAACCCGTGTTGGGGACGGACGATTCGACCCGGAACCAGGGAGAACATGATCAAATGAAAAGAGGTGACTTTATAAAAACGACAGCGGCAGCGATGATGGCGGAGGCAATGTTACCGAATTTCGTAAATGGGAGCAATCCCAGCTAATCACAATAAGGAAGAAAACTATGGATCGGCGTAATTTTCTAAAGGGGTGTGCCGCTGTCGGATTGGGCGGCCTTGTTTTCAGCAACCGCAACATGGATGTCAGGATCGAAGGAAAGCCCAACGTCATTATTATCTTTATAGACGACCTGGCGTACGGCGAATTAGGGGCCTTCGGCTGTCCGGACATTCCGACGCCGCATATGGATTCGCTGGCTGCTAACGGCGTCAAGTGTACGAACTCCTATATCACCAACCCCCCTTGCAGCCCGAGTCGATGCTGCTTGATGACAGGCATGTATATTCAACGGTTCGGAAAGTACGGCATGGCACGCGGTCTGCCCATCCCCAAGTACCACCGCACTATGGCCGAGTTCATGCGCGACGCCGGTTATGTTACGGGCCATATAGGCAAATGGGATATCGGTTCACGGGAGCAGGGCCCGCTCGATCGCGGGTTCTGCCAGGTGTCGCGAAAGCCGCCCATCGTGACAGGAAAACGCTATATCTACATTAAGCAGGATGAATCGGAGGGATTCCTGACCGACCTTGATGGCGAATACCTGGTTGAGTTTGTAGAGAACAACAAGGATAAGCCGTTCTTTCTCTACTATTCTCCTTTTGCGATTCACGAACCCAACTCGGAGTCGCCCGAACACTATCGGGCGCGTTCAACCGCAACAGGAGTGAGGCGCGCCCTGGCCGGAAACCTGATTGCCCTCGATGATGCGGTTGGAAGACTCCTGACTACGCTTAGAAAACACGACCTGGAAAACAATACATTGATACTCCTGACCGGTGACAATGGCGGGAGCCTAACGAGCGACTGTCGCCCCGACCCTTATCGGGGTGGGAAAGGGGCCGGAACTATCTACGAAGGATGGGTTCACACACCGACAATCATCTCGTGGCCGGGCCATATCCCGAATGGAAGGACTTACGAGGGTATCATGTGCACAATGGATTTTTATGCAACGGCGGCGGCTGTCGCGGCCAGGCCTTTGCCACAACAGTGCGACGGTAAGAATTTATTGCCCTATCTGCGAGGCGAAAAAACCGGGGACGCACACGAAGAACTTTACTGGTGCAATGACGACCCGAAGGATGCACCGCGCCGCTGGCTCAAGGCTATGCGATGGAAACAATGGCGTCTTATCAAATATGACGATGGCTGGCGACTCTTTGACCTCAAAGTCGATCCCAGAGAGGAGCAAAATCTCGCAGAAGAACATTCCAATGTTGTCAGTGATATGCGAAAACGTTACGATGCATGGGTAGCTACACTCCCCGCTGTAATTCCGTGGGCAAAAGGAGATGGCGACGGTGGAGGACGCACTCCAGATGGCTATGGATGGGCCACTGATGCTGACAAGGAAACTCTGTAAGGTGTCGTGATGAATCCTGATGCTTCATCCGATGTGCTGGTTAACGGTTTCAGTGTGGCCCCATAGAAAACCGATACGATTTTAAGGAGTTTATTATGTGCGATGAGAAAAACAAGTGCCAACAGCCAGAGAAGCTGGAAGAAAAGCCGGAAGAATGTTCGCCTGAACAGGTAGAAGAGTGCCACGGCGAAGCCGAAGAACATCCCTGCACTGAAGAGACTGAACAGAAGGAACAGTAAGGCATCACGGCACAGACTAAACAGACACGCTCTTCCTACTCGGCCTGGGTGCTTTTGCTTTACGAAGAAGAAAACGCAGAGCATAATCAGATTATACGGGTTTGAAAACAGGAGGCAAAAGTATGGTTTATGGGACGGCAGGTGCAGCCGGAGCGGCTGCGGCAATTGCTGAAGCGTCGAAAGCTATGGGGCCGATTATTTGTGTTGAGCCGCAGGATTTTCTTGCCATTTTGGAAAAAGCCGAAAAACCACTTGTTGTTCAATCACCCAGTGGATTTATGACTAAGTACAAGTATCTGACAAGCTATAAAGGGCTTACTTTTTTTACAAAATCGAAAGACCCCTTGTTAATTCCAGGCTCTGTGGAGATGATAACAGCAAAGAAGATTGTGGTTCCTCAGATATAATTGCCAAGAACCCTCAACGCCGTTGCCACTCGGCCTGGGTGCGGTGATGTTGAGAAAGAAACGCTGAAAAATCCGTCCCAGTCATAAATAGTCAATAGTAAATTGAGAAACCCCTGCCCGGTTCAACCCCGCACCGATTTAAGTAATTGGTGAATAGTTAATTGGTGAGTCGTGAGTTAGAAATGCCAGATTAACCATATAACTAATTAACCAGTTAACCAATTAACTACATCATCTCTGCGTCCTCTGTGCTTTCTGTGGCCGGGAGAATAACTTCTGTTCTTATCCTGCTATTCTGTTATAATAGCACTATCTTGCTATTTTCGTATTGCGTCGTGCGTATTGCGTATTGCGTGTTGTGGGAAAGGTGCAGATGGATAAAAAGAGGCAATCGGGCAGGTTTCTTGCCGGGGAAAAGTTCGAAAGAATAGAAAGTGTTTTTCGCAAACATTTCCAGCTCGGCCTGGAGACAAGAAACATCAGCGGCAAACAAATAAAAAGGATGTGCAGCGGTGATTATGAGCCGGAGTTTTGCCGGGTTGTTCGCAGCAATGCTTCGGGCCTGAGAAGGTGTAATAAAGAGCGCGGGCGAAGTCTCAAAATTGCGATAGAGACCGGACAATCATACATTTCGCTTTGCCACGCGGGGATAGTGCTGGTTTGTGTGCCGGTTATGGATAAGGACAGGTCGTTGGGTGGGATGTTTTTCGGCAAGTGCCTTTGGGAGCCTGTAACGCAAATTCTTCTCGAAGATATCCAGAAACGATGTAAAGAGATTCGTATAGACAGGAGAAATCTTATAGCGGCGATGCGTAAGCTGCCGATTATACAAGGGCGAAAAATCCACAAGGCGGCTGAATTCTTGTTTGACCTGCTTTACGAAGTTGGCGGATTTGACCCGCGGGTTATAAGATGGCGACGACAGCGTGCAGAACAGCAGTCGCAAATAGGAGAGTTCATCCAGGAGAGAAAAAAATTAGGCACCGACTGGCAGTATCCTCTGGAAAGTGAGCGAGAGCTGTTAGGCAAGGTCAAAATCGGTGACAGGACGGCCGCAAAGGAAATTTTGAATTCCATTTTAGGAACGATACTGTTTCATAACCCGGGCGATCTGGGAATCCTTAAGGCACGACTGCTGGAGTTATTAAGTATTCTGAGCCGGTCAGCTGTAGAAGGCGGGGTAGATATCGACGTTATGCTTGAAACGAATTTAGCTTATGTAAACAAGGTGATGCAAATTGACAACCAGCAAGATTTGTGTGCGTGGATCAGTACCGCACTGAACGATTTTATCGAATTGGTCCATTCTTCACAGGACGCCAAGAAGGTAACTCAGATAAGCCCGGCTATAAATTATATCGACGCCAACTATGATAAGCCGATAACCCTTGCCGAGATAGCCAGGGCTTCACACCTGAGCGTTTCGCGGCTGGCGCATATATTCAAAGAGCAGATGGGAATCACGATTATAGATTACCTTACCAGCGTTCGGATAGAACGAGCGAAACAACTATTGCTGGCGACGGACCAGAATTGCACGGAGATATGTTTTCAGGTCGGCTATAACAACCAGAGCTATTTTACGCGAACTTTTAAGGAGCTTGTCGGGATGACTCCGCGTCAGTTCAGGGCTAAGAATCAACGCAGAGAGAAGATTTTTGCACCTTTATAATCGTTATGGTTAAGCGTATAGTTATTTTGGGTTCGACGGGGTCAATCGGTAAGAAGACCCTGCGGGTAATCGATGCACTTAACTCGTCGCTCGTCGCTCGTCCCGTAAGAAGTAAGTCGTCGACTTCTAACGGGACTCGTGGTCCGTCGCTCGAAAAGGAGAAAACGAAATATGAAATTGTTGCACTGACTGCTCACAGCAGTGTTGAGTTGTTGGCTGAACAGGCGAGACGGTATAAGCCAAAGTTTGTCGCTATTACAAACGCCGATTATTTTGAGCAGCTCAGTTCTGCTGTTGGTGATCTGGATGTTGAGATTTTAAGCGGGCCGGATAGCTTGATAGAGATTGCGCAACTTGACCAGGTTGATATTGTCCTAACCGCTATTGTTGGTGCGGCAGGTCTGCCTGCGGTCCTTGCCGCTGCGCAGGCAGGTAGACAGCTTGCCATCGCAAATAAAGAGCCGCTTGTTATTGCAGGTGAATTACTAACGAAGGCCGTTAGGGAAAATGGTGGCACTATTTTGCCGGTCGACAGTGAACATTCAGCGATTTTCCAGGCGATGCAGGCCGGTTCCCGTGAGGAAGTTAGTAAAATCATTCTGACGGCTTCCGGCGGGCCGTTTAGAAAAGCCACTGTTGAGGATATGCGGAATGTGACGCTGGAGGAAGCCCTTTCACATCCGGTTTGGGATATGGGGCCGAAAATCACCATTGACTCGGCAACTATGGTCAATAAGGCCCTTGAAGTTATCGAGGCCCATTGGCTTTTTGATATGCCGGTCGAAAGAATAGAGGTATTGATTCACCCTGAATCAATTGTTCATTCACTTGTTGAGTTTGTGGACGGTTCGGTGATAGCGCAGCTTGGTGAGCCGGATATGTGTCTGCCGATTCAGTATGCTCTGACATATCCTCGGCGTGTTGCGGGGCTCAGCAAGCATCTGCGGCTCGAGGAGATAGGTAAACTTACGTTTGAGCGGCCCAATTTGAAAACGTTTCGCGCTCTGCCATTAGGTTTTGAGGTTGTACGAACAGGCGGAACTGCCCCAGTTGTTTTCAACGCTGCGAACGAAGCGGCTGTGCAAGAGTTCTTGGCAGGTAAAATTAAATTTGTTAGTATAGTCGAACTTGTCGAAGACTGTCTAAATAAACATAATGTCAAGACGAGCGTGTCGCTCGAGGAGCTGCTTGAGGCGGATGCCTGGGCGAGAAGAGAAGTTAGAACTAAAGTGCATAAGAGTATAAGAGCATAGGAGCAAAAGCAAAGACCGAAATCCTTTACTCTTGACCTGTGGACTTATAATGTATGCACTTAATTTAGAGGTTATTGAATGTCTAAATCAAAAGTTTTATTGAGTAGATATTTTCGTTTGTTTTTATTTGTTGTTGTTTTTGCCGCGGTTATCTACTTAATTGTCCAAAACATCAGTGCTTTTGGTTATGTGCTGGTGGTCGTGATGGGTTTCAGTGCGGTGGTTTTTATCCATGAGTGCGGTCATTTTATCGTAGCCAAGCTTTCCGGCATAAAGGTCGAGACGTTTTCGATTTTTTTACCACCGATTTTGTTAGGTGTGAGAAAAACAGAAAGCGGTCTGCGGTTCCGGATATTGCCGAAGTTCTTCCCTAAAGAAAACGACGACTCAGGCGATGGTCTGTTGAGCTTTACTATCGGCAGGGGAGGCAAGGCAGGTGAGACCGAATACCGTATTGGTCTTATCCCGGTGGCAGGATATGTGAAAATGTTAGGACAGGAGGACACCGGCGCAGACAAGCTTACGGACGACCCTCGTGCGTTTCCGAACAAATCCATTGGCGTTCGTATGGGGGTAACAGTTGCGGGCGTTGCTTTTAATGTGATTGCTGCTATTGGGATTCTTATGATGGTTTATCTTGTCGGCATAAATCGGTTGCCCGCTGTGGTCGGTGGTGTGGTGCCGAATTCGCCGGCGGCGCGGGCAGGCCTGAAGCCAGGCGATGAAATAATCGAGATAGCAGGCAAAAGTGACAATCTGGACTTTGGCAATATCTTAATTGCGGGGGCTTTGTCGGATGTAAACGAAGTGGTTGCATTGAAAGTAAGGCACAAGGACGGCTCCGAGGAAAATTTTACACTTGTGGCTGAGCAAATGGCCGGTGAGCAATTGAGGGTTTTCGGCGTCCGGCAACCGATGAGCTTGACCATTGCGGAGGTTTCCGATTCTAATGAGTTATTTGAAAAAACGGGCCTGCTTGCCGGCGACCGAATCAAGGCCGTCAATGGCAAGGACGTCCAAGCCTACTGGGAGCTGGGGAGAATAGTTCAAGGCGCTCTTACGCCGGCGGTTACGGTTTTGGCTGAGCGCAAAGATGAGTTGATTGAATCACAAATTGGTCTGAATTTGAGCCCTGCGGAGAGAGAGGTTAAATCTGAATCTGACCTTGACCACATTTATTCTATGGTTCCTCGTTTGCGGATAACCACTGTTTTAGTCAGGCCACCTTCTATTAAAGATAGATTTATGTCTTTTCTCAATAAAATCGTCATGAAGAAAAAAGAGGTTGATACGAAACCTTATTTGCAAGCTGGAGATATTATTCTTGCGATTGGTGACGTTGAGAATCCTACCTATGTTGAGAATCCCACTTATAAAGAGATGCGAGACGTTACCACGGCCTACGAAGATAAAGAATTGCCTGTAAAGGTACTGCGGGAAGACGCGGACGGAGTTGAAAGAGCGCTTACGGTTACAGTTGTGCCGAAGCGTGTGCCGGGCGGTGAGCGGGTAATGATTGGCGTTGGGCTTGCGCTCGATGCCGAGCATGCGGTTGTTGCCAAGACGATTTCCACTGAGGATGGTCCGGAGCGGTTGGAGATTCCCCGCGGCGCTGCGATAACGTCTGTTGACGGGGAGGAGGTGTCAAACTTCTATGATGTAATCAGGGAAATTAATCGGTATCCCGGTGAGCGTATCACGATTGACTGGCGAATCGATAAGGAAATAGCAGGAGACGTTGCTTTGAATGTAGGTGCCGACAGAGACTTTGTCACCGTCAAATCAACTTTTGCTGAATTTGTTCCGTTTGAACCATTACAGAGACTTTATAAAGCCAGCGGGCCGGTGGATGCCTTTGTGATGAGCTGCAAGAAAAGCGTTTGGTTTATTGTCCAAACCTATGTTACCTTAAAGGGGCTTTTGGCCAGGAGTGTCAGCCCGGAAGCTCTAAGCGGGCCGGTAGGTATTATAGCGTTAAGTTATAGAGTTGTTGAGCAATCAACTCTTGATTTTCTGTATCTGCTTGCGTTTATAAGCGCGAATTTAGCGGTTATAAATTTCCTGCCTATCCCGATTGTGGATGGTGGAGTGTTTGTATTGCTGATTATCGAAAAGATAAAAGGTAGGCCGGTAAGTACCCGGATCCAGGAGATAATATCTTATGCAGGTCTGGCTTTCATTGCTTCAGCTTTTCTGTATTTGACCTATAACGATATTGTTAATCACCTTTTTCGTTAAGCAATTAGAGCCCTCGCAGCAGTTACCGTAAAGGGGGTTGATTTGAAGAAGAGTCTAATAAGGCCCACAGAAGATATGAGATACGGACAGAGCTTCCTCCAACCGTAGAAAGGATTTGAAGGTGTTGCAGATGTTCCTGGAAAAACTGTCCTCGCAGGCGTATCACGAGGGTATACTCAGCGCTCTAAAGGATACTGACAGAGAAGTTTATGAGTTGGTAACGAAAGAGTACGAAAGATTGCAGAGCACGCTGCAGCTTATTGCAGCGGAGAATCTGTGTTCGCGGGCGGTTTTGGCGGCTCTCGGCTCGGTGGTTCAAAACAAGACGGCGGAAGGCTTCCCCGGCGTTAGATTGCACGGGGGGTGCGAGGTTGTTGACGATGTGGAGAGACTGGCCGTGGCCAGAGCCAAGGAGGCCTTCGGCGCCAGGTATGCAAATGTACAGCCGCATTGCGGCAGCGGCGCCAACCAAATCATCCTAACCGCATTACTGGAAAGAGGAGATAAAATACTGAGCCTTGGACTGGACCAGGGTGGGCATTTTTCACACGGGTCAAGGGTCTCCTTTACCGGCAAATTTTTTGATGTAGAAAATTATTATGTTGATAAGGAAACCTTTCTGCTGGATTACGATGTTATCAGAGAACAAGCGTTCAAAGTCAAACCAAAATTGATTATATGTGGTGCGAGTGTTTATTCACGAACGATAGATTTCAAGAAGTTTAGAGAGATTGCAGAGAGCATAGGTGCATATCTTCTGGCGGATATTTCGCACATATCGGGATTGGTGATAGCCGGTGCTCATCCTTCACCGGTGGATTATGCACATTTTACAACGACGAGCACCTACAAGCCGGGAGGGCCAAGAGGCGGTGTGATAGTGATGGGCAAGGACGCAGACCTGCAGATAAAGGTGGGAGGAAAGGAATCGCGATTATGGGAGCATATCGAGAAGGCAACTTTTCCGGGAATGCAGGGGACACCTTATTTGAACAGTATAGCAGCTAAAGCGGTTTTCTTTAAAGAAACACTTTCCGAGGAATACAAAGCCAGGCAATTCAAAATCATAAAAAATGCAAAAAGACTTGCCGGGGCTTTGACGGATTTGGGGATGGATGTGGTAACCGGTGGAACAGACAACCATATGATTCTGATAAACGTGGCCAATTTCAGGGAGGGTTTAACAGGCGTCATAGCGCAAAAGAGTCTTGAACAGTGCGGTATAGTTGTCGATATGATAAAACTGCCATACGATAAAGGAAGCGCTACAGTCGCCAGTGGTATCCGCCTGGGTACGCCTGTTGTTACAAAAAACAGGATGGGTGCAGAGGAGATGGACAGCATAGCGTCGCTGATAGAGGCGGTACTAAAGAAGGTAAAAATAGCAGGCAGTAGCGAATACAGAATAGACGAATCCTTCAGGGAACAGACGAGAGACAGAGTAAAACAACTGTGCAGCAGGTTTCCTATGCGCTAAGCACCGGATGGGCCATTCTGGTTCTGGCCTCCCTGGTCCTCTGACATATTATGCTGCAAAAAATAAAACAAGAGCTTAAAGAAGGCAGAGGTCTGTTAACGTTTACATCCTTACAAGCTACGGGCCAGGCCCTTGGGCTGATTGCACCGTTGGTGGTTGCAAAGTTTTTCTTGCCTGAGTTGTTCGGCAGTTACTCCCTGGCCAAAATGGTTGTGTTCTTTTTCACTACCTTATTAATAGCCTCTGCTCAAACACCATTTGTTGTTTTTGCAAACCAGGAGAGGGCAAAAACGGGCAAAATAAACAAATCCTTCTCGGTACAGTGTATATTTCTGATCCTTAGCTTAATTGCATTTCTGCTAATAAATTTGGTTTTCAGCAAAGCTATAATGAAATTTGCACAGATCTCCCGCACAGATTTATTGTTTGTGTTCCTGGCCTTTATTGGAATCGCCGCAAAAACATTCCTGAACAATCTGTTTATGGGAATGGGTCAAAGGATAAAAAGCTCCCTTGCTGGACTGGTTTTTGGGGGGGCGACTCTGTGTCTGGTTCTGGCCTTGTGTCTGACGGGCAAAATCAACTTAAGAACGGTTTTCCTTATCTATCTAATATCGGCGATAATTACTTTGGTTGTGTTCATAAGGACCATCGACTTTAAACAACTGCTACCTTTCAGGATTGATAAAGAGCATTTCAAAGGTATGTTCGACTTCACCAAGTGGCTTATGCTTGGCGCGACCGCTGTGTATTTCATTAATTGGGGTGATAATCTCGTCCTGAGGATGTTTGTCCCTATGGCCGATATCGGACGATACAACCTCGGCTACCAAATCTTCAAAGGCGTAGTTATGCTGACGTTTATTATAGGCGTCTATTTCCTTCCCTTTGTTAGCGAGCATATCGAAGATAGCGCTAAAATGAAGAATTATCTGTTCAACAAAAGGCCCAAAATATTCCTCTTAGGACTTGTTGCCGTCATTTTGCTTTTTGTTGCCGCCCCTTATATTTTCAGGTTTTTCGGCGAGGCCTACCGAGATTCCATCGCGGTTTTAAGAATTTTGCTGTTTGCTTCTATTGTGACTTTATATAATTCTTTTTATGGCGCTATTTTTAACGCTTTGAAGCAATACAAGTTCATGCAGATAACCGTTATCCTGCAACTTTTGCTCAATGTTGCCTTGAACCTTATCTTGATCCCTCGGATGGGGATGTGTGGCGCAGCTGTCGCAACGGTAGTTGCGTATTTTTGCAGAGCTGTTGCGATCGAAGCTTACTTTAGAGTTAAGTTGAAGAGATTATTAAAGATATGATCAGCGTGATTATACCGGCATACAACGCAGTCCAATGTATTGGTCGGGCGATAAACAGTGTTTTAGGCCAAAGTTATTCGGATCGGGAGATTATTGTTATCGATGATGGCTCGACAGACAACACTGCTAAAGTTGTCAGACAATACGGGGATAAGGTCCATTACATTCATCAGGAAAACGCAGGCGCAGGCGTCGCAAGAAATACCGGCCTCGCCGCAGCAAAAGGAGATTGGATTGCGTTTTTAGATGCTGACGATGAGTGGCTGCCGGATAAATTAAAAAAGCAAATGGAATTGTTGGCCCGAAATCCTGAACTGCTATGGTGTGCAGCCAATTTTACTCAGACTGACGGTCTGCGAAGTGCACCGCATATAAGTGTAGCAGCCATCAAAACTGCTCTGGGAGCTCGTGATTATATCGAAGACTTCTTTGTGGAGGCGGGCAAAGGACGCTGTCATATCGCGACCCCCACAGTGGTGGTTCACAAAAGTGTGTTCGAAGAGGCCGGTGGTTTTGAGCCTGGTCGAGCTGCTGGTGAGGATATGGATATGTGGTGGCGCATAGCTTACCGCTATCCTAAAATCGGGTACATAGCCGAGCCAATGGCAACCGTTTACCTTGATGTGGACAACATAGTTTTTACCAGGCGTCGCCTGTTAACCAAACGAGGCGCCAATGCCCGAGAATTGATAACCAGGCATTTACAATTAGCCAGGGAACAAGACCGGTTGGATTCATTCAGGCCATACGCCAAAAAGCTCTTGCGCAAAAGCGTTATCACAGCTATTTACCACGGTTTCAAAGCCGATTCTCGAACAACTGTTAAACAATTCTCCGACCTTTTCCCCTGGTACTGGCGCATCGGAACATATATATTGACCATATTTCCAAAAGTTACTTCCAGTATACTTCGCGGTGTCGCATACGCGAGATACCGCTTAGGATTTGAAAGACAGGTGACACGGCGGTGGACCTATCAGAGAACAGATGAAAGATGACGGATGACAGAAGACAGATGACAGAGCCCCGAACGTCAGTGAGGGGTAAAGAAGAAAGAGTTCATGCTGGAGTTAAGCGCCTGCGTGAAAAGGCGGACCTTGTTCCAGAACCGTTGCGTGACTGGTGGCTGAATTACTTAAATGGGCATCTCGAGCGTTACACTTCCGTAATCTCACGGCTTCCAGCACCTGAACACTGTGGGCGCTTATTAGAGATTGGTTGTGTTGACAGGTGATATCATGAGCAGCGCCAAAAAAAGGAAAACAATTGCCCATTACATGAGAACGCTAAGGGAACAGGACAAACCTACAAGATATTTGATATCCCGGCTATTATGGAAAACTGGCCTTTGCAGACTGATAATTATAGATAAAGGTACGTTTAAGTTGCGATTTTATCCCTCGAGTACTTCTACAGGTTACTGGTATAATCTGGATTTCCGGAAAGTTGATGAAAACCTCCTTGCAAATTATCTCAAAAAAAATGATATCGTCATTGATGTAGGAGCGAATATCGGCACCTTAACTCTAAAAGCTGCTTCCATTGTGGGAGAAGAAGGCAAGGTATTTTCTATCGAAGCCCATCCGACTACTTTTAAGTTTCTCAAAGGAAATATCTTTCTAAATCGAAAATTTACAAACATTGAAGCATTCAACGTGGCTATAGGAGACAGAAAAGGCACAGCAGCAATTTCGGATAAAGTGACTCGTGATGATCAGAATCAAATTGTCCCAGAAGGAGAGATAAACGTCGACGTTGAAACATTGGATGGCTTGTTTGATGATATAGTTAAAAGGGTAGATTTTTTGAAGATAGATGTTGAGGGTTACGAAAAGTTTGTACTTTTAGGAGCCGACCAGGTTCTCAAAAAAACAAAATGCGTGTATATCGAGTCCTGGGAAAGCCATTTTATAAACTATGGCTATTCGACAACGGACATTTTTGAAATACTACACTCCAGCGGGTTCAGAGTATTTAGGCTGGTAGATTTGCGATTAGTGGAGACTAGCTCATCATATATTTCCGAAGTGGTTGAGAATCTGCTGGCAATCAGAGATTTGGGTGATTTCACAGAGAGGACAAATATTACTTTGGCTGATTGAAGCTTCATTATCTGAATTTTGCTGCGTTCCAACAGATACGGCGAAGGCCCGCAAGAATTAATTACCCAACGATATTTTTATTCAAAGTGATAGATGAAGAGCGTAAAAACCGGTTACCGATCACAAATACCCCAAGTCTCTTAACCTTTCTTCAATTTGGTGCTGCTCATGTTCTGAGTGAACCTCACCGGTTTTTCTGCCAGTTGTTTTCATCTTTTCCTGTGAGGATTTGAAGACCCGCTGTTGGTTCAGAAACTGTTGGGGGAAAATTTCTTTCAGTATTCGGCCATCGACATTCTCGTCTATGGGTAACCCAAGGTAATAAAGAATCGTTGGTGCCATATCGGAAATATGGGCTTTAATATTTTCCAGGTGTTTAATGTGGTTACCGGCAGCAACCAAGATACCATCTATATGATGCTTACCAACGTGAAAGTCATCCTTCACAGTTATCTTTTGGAAAAGACCAACATCTGCTTTGTAGTAGCCGACTAAGCTGTATCCATCAGCGGGCTCAATAATAAGATCAGGCAAAAACTCTAGAAAGTCCCCGCTGAATATTTGCTCCTTATAGTAAACTTGTTTAACGATGGGAGTCCCATCTTCGGGGTCTTTTATTTCTTTAAGTTTGGCTATGAGCTCGGAGGCGGTTTGTTGATATTTTGCTTCATCTTCTTCAAGCAGATATATAGAGGCTTCGCTACTGCTGCCGACTGAGAAAGCTTTGGACCGTTGCCAGGAAATGGGAACTTGGCTGGAGGGCATTCTCCCAGTTAGCGATTTAAGCCTCCTGGCTATGTATTTGCGTAAATTGAGCACATCAAGTTTCCCAAGCAGGTCTTTTACAAATGCAAGCCAGAAGAATTTTTGACTGAAATGTAGGTACCCTTGCTGATGAAGCCATTTTCCCAGATTAAAGCGTTTTTTATTGCGCTGAAATCCATGGTCAGAGATGATGAAGGTAACACAATCAGTGTCGGTTTTCTTTACGAATGTTTTTTTCAGTTGCTCAATTTTTTGGTCTAAATGTCCGTAAAAGTTACTGAAAATGTAATTACGTCTCTCTGTATCGAACGATGGCTGTCCTTCTTCCATATAAGCCCACAATTTATGCTGCAGCCCATCAGTCGCCTGAAAGTGCACCATTAATACATCCAGCGATTCTTTATCAATGATGAATTCAGCAGCTTTCGCTCTGTTGTCAATGTTCTCAGTCATTTCCTGAACAAATGATTTGAATCGTTTACCTGCCAAATCACCTACGTTCTTAAAACTAAGAATATGATAGTTAGGTATAAAGTCATACAATTCGCGCTTTAAGTTTGCAGGGTATGTGAATTCAGATTCATCCGAAGGTGTAAGAAAACCAGTAATCATATAGCCGTTAATGGGTTTGGGTGGGTATGTCACCGGCACATTTATGACGCCAACCCTCCTGCCGTGTTGGCTCGCTATTTCCCATATTGTGCCCTGCAGGATTTGTGAGTTTGTGAAATGCTTCTTTTTGTGCTTGATATCCCAGAAATAGAAGTCAAAAATACCGGTTTTGCCTGGATTCATACCTGTCTGAAAGCTGGCCCATGCTGCGGGGGTTATTGCTGGGATTGTGGACTTCAAAATCCCATAGGAACCTGCATCGCAAAGACTTTTAAGAAATGGCATATATCCCTGTTCAATAGCCGTTCTTAGAATGCTCCATGTGCCACCGTCAATTCCTATTATGAGAACTCTTCTTTTCATACTTCCAACAACCTTTCGTTCGCAGCAATAATTAAGCAAGAATATATTATATATTCATTTTTTTTGAAAACAAGTTTCATCATAGGGTCCAAAAACCTTTAGCAATACTAATCCGCCTTTTAGCTTTACTATAGTACTGATACGGTTCTATAAAAGCAAGTGCCTAAAAAAAAGGCCACAAGCATCACGCTCACGGCCTATTCTGAATTTTGTATTCTAAATTCGGCTATGACCTGCGTTTTCTCAACAAACCTAATCCACCTAAGCCAAGAAGCAAAACCGTCGCTGGCTCGGGGATTTGATATAATTCCATTATCTCGGGCCCGGTTAAGGCCCTGTTGTATAGGCGTGTATCATCTATCTTACCTTCAAAGAAACGTCCCTTAGCATCCCAATATGTTCCAATACGTAAATAGTTCGTATTCCTTAAATCCCTGATGCCCTCTGTAACTTCATCACGTTTTATACTATCAACATAAAGGTACATTTTGCCGGTGGACTGGTCTCTCACGCCGGTAACAAAATGCCATTCCCCATCATTGTAATTACCATCATGATGTGTCCTCTTTACATCATACCATGTGTGTGATGGATTGGCAGACCAGGTTCTAAATGACACAGTTCCTATAGTATAATCATCACTGTTTACAAACATTCCATAACCATTGTACGAATACTTACCAAACTTTTGGTTAATCCTGACATCATCTGAAGTTGTATATTGAACCCACGTACAAAGAGTAAAACTATCACCGGGGCCAAAATCTAAATCAGGGGAATCAGAGATGTTTATATAATCATTTACTCCGTCAAAATTATAGGCACTATTAGAGTTTCCGAAACGGTCTGTCGTCAGGCTTGCACCGTAAACCGTACCGTTATGCCCATTGCCGGTCTCATCGTTTGCATTGCCATTAAAAGGCCAGTTGCCCACTAAACCATCATCTATACCTGCAAACGCTGTACCTGTAACTACCAAAGCCATTACTATTACCCAAATTGTTCCGTTTCTACTTCTCATCGTTTTTCTCCTTTCTAATTGGCCGTTAACTTTCCACGCTACCTTTACCAGCGCAGCACCGCCGAATTGCGCAGAAATCCCACAAACGCTAAACGCAGTGTGCCTGAACAGATAGACGCTTTCTGCATACATGCACTTAACCTTAACTTTTTGTGCACGCTGACTACAGAATCCGTTCTTATTCGAAAAGACTATGGATTGAGAAAAACCCGGGCAGGAATAATACGAGTGTCTGCCCTCCTCCTATTTTCTCTCATCGCTACGAGCGAAATAATTATTGACCTTTTTGCTTGCAAGTATTTTATACACGAAATCATCGTGAAGTCAACAGAAATTTCCTAAAATTCGGGATTTTTTTAAGCTCTCGGCAATTCAAATTCGGATGGGACTTCTCATTTTCTGTGTTTTAACCGATAGTGTAGGCATTCTGGCCTATCCCTACGATTCTTTAATCCTCATACGTAAAGCACTTACGCCAATATTTTCTTTTAATTCGGTCAGTTTGAGTATCTAATAAAAAATTTTACTTGACACATAACATAATTCATTGTATAATATATATCTAACTAACAGGCTAAAATAGTCGATGGTGAATAGTGAATCGTAAATCAATAATAAATCAGGATGATTTATAATGGCTACTGAAGCCCAAATCCTCGCCAACCGCCTATCCAGCCCAGCTTGTCAACCAATTATGACCTTAATTATGCAAAACAAACCCAATTTCCGAAAAAGTCAAATGAACGTAAATAAGGTATTAACAAAGGAATATGAAAATAAGACACTTAGTGAACACGGGAAAAACAAACCCAAAACAAACCCAATACAAACCCAATCAAAGCCAATACAAAGCCAATTAAAGCCAATACAATGCCAAAACAAACCCAATTCAAACCCAATCAAACCCAATCTTGTCCGCCATAGCCTTGGCGAAGGCGGATTCAAAAGGTGCGCCTATGCTACTCTGCGAAAGAAGTAAAACGCATGTTGCGATATATCGTAAGGATAAGAACAGTAGAGATAACAGGTTTTAATAATAGCCAAGTGCTTTTAATTTTTCCTGAATTTTTCTTTTGGCCTCCTGATTGGTCTGTTTATCTAAAGGCTCTGAAGGTTGTGTTTCCTCTTTTTTCTTGTCAGCGGTTTTCTCTGTGGGTTCGGAAACCTTCCGGGCCTTGTCAATGACAAGCCAGGGAATTTCAACTAACGATTTAATCCGAGCTCGACTCCAATGTCCATAGCAGCCCCTCTCGCCGAGCGCTTCGCCGTGGTCCGCTGTTATCACAATCCTCCCCTGTAAAGTGTCCACGAGTGTAGCCACATGTTTTAAGACAATCTCTAAGTTCTCTTTATAGGCCTGCCTTAACAACTCTTTGCCATACTCTCTTCTCACTGCGTCCATAGGGTTTGCAGGTGGCATTGCCATAAATTCCCTCAACCTCCAAATCAAAAGATTGCCTCTTATTCCCAGCCAGTAAAGTATGCCGGAAAGTGTTTTAAGGATACAATTACTAATCTTAAATTTTGTACTGTCTTGATCGATTTGCTCGAGGGCCCATGGTTGCCTCGGTTGGGGACGTTTCACAGAAACATCCGCTGCAGCGCAGCCCAAATATGGTTCATGCGGCTGAATATAGTGAATGATGGCTCTTTTGTCGCTGTTGGCGTTTATGATGTCGATCGCCCTTTTAGTTACTGTTTCGGGCAATACAGTACATTTCCGGCTATCCCAGTTGTTCAGCACTAAATCATATACCTTGTAGAAATGCTCCTTTGCAGAGAATCCTTTTACGGGAGCGACCGAGGTTATGTACGGGTTGGCGGAGATGTAGATGACATCAGGATGGTATTCTCTGAATGATTTATTTCTCCATTCAATGGTTGTAGAAGCTATGGATTTCCTTTTTTCCAGGCTGCCTTGCAGATAGTTTTGCCAGATTCGCTCAAAGTAGTCGTATCGACAGGCATCAAGAATTATTAAATAGTCCCACCGTTCTTGCATTACGCCAACTTTACTCATTGCTCCACCGGCCTTTCTAATCTTCTCTTCATATCCCAGTATCCGCGCTTGACACATTATATGCTGCATAGTATAATATTTAAAGCATTATTAGGAAAGAAGGAAGAAATCATGAGAAACAAAGAAGATATAAGAGAATTATTTCAAAAGGACAAGCAAGCAGGTTTTGATTTTTCGCAAGCTCCTGATTTGATAAGACGCAAAGAAGTGACTGCACAAGCAACCGACCTATTCGGAAAAGATGATTTATCTAAGTGGGAAAGAGCGCAACATGGATTCAACCATTATACAAAGGTTAAGAGCATATTTTCAAGGGAATATGTTGACGCGAATTTCGTAAGCTTTGGCTCTTTCTTTAAAGAGAGGAGGTACTTGAAGGGAAATGTTCTCGACATTGGTGGTGGATGGGGGTTGCTCAGGCAATGGTGGGAACCAAGCAGTTCTGATATTTATATCGTTCACGACCCTGGGGTTGAGAGATTCTTGCGAGGAGTTCACAAAGTACACCACGATTACTACGAGAGAGCATTTAGTCTGCCCATGACCTTCGTTGAAGGCTTTGGAGAGGAACTTCCGTACAAAAATAACGTTTTCAACACATGCGTGATTAAATCTACGTTAGACCATTGCATTACTCCGGAAGAAGTATTAGCGGAAGCCTATCGCTGCTTGCAAACCCAGGGCGGAGATATAATCATCCTCCAAAGTTGTGATACAGGTGAACAGAGCCATCAGCCGCATATTTTAACGCGCCTATTGAAGAATCTGCGTTATCCAAAGCGTTTCTTAAGCAAGATATATCATTGGTTATTTTATCAAGTGGGTCACGTCCAACATTTTTCCCGAGATGATATAGTTACATTGCTGGAACAAGCTGGCTTTTCGAAAGTTCGGGTGAGCAAGGTCCCAAAGACGCAAAGCATTTACGCTTTTGAAGCTAACAAATGACCTATGAATTGTACGTGAATAGAAAGACTTAAGGTTGCCTTAAGTCTTACTATCAACATTCCTACTGGTGCTGAGGTCTATTCCCTGGTAACTTCGCTTATTGTGTAGAGATACTTGCCGCTTGATGCTCGCGGAATCTCGTCGACTTCATTAACTGAAATCTTGCATTCACCACCCAATACAAGCCGTATCTTCTCCTCGATATCTTTAAGAGTTTTGCTACTGATTTTACCGGCAGGTTCGATAAGGAGTTCAACGTCATCATAGTCATGCTGAATAACACGGAATTTTTTGATTTCTGCTTTACCATAAAAAAGGTGTGTGAAATACTCCCCGTGGATGAGTTTGCCGTCTCTGGTTCTGAAGTGGTCGCTGATTCGACCGGTCACCGCCGCTATTAGCGGCCAACTTCTTCCACAGCTACATCGTTCTTTTTCTGATACGACAGCAGTATCTCCTATTTGGTAGCGTATCAAAGGCATCGAATAATTATTTAATGTGGTAACATAGACATCACCCATCTGGGCCGACTGGCAGGGCTGTAAATTCTCATCGAGAATTTCAATCTTATTATTCAAAAGAAAGGTATGAAGTCCCTGCTTGTTGGGGCATTCAGATGCTACAACGCCCACCTCTCGTGAACCGTACTGGTTCAAGGCGGGGCAGCCGAAAACCTCCTCAATAAATCTTCGAACATCTTCCGTAAGCGTCTCGGCTGTACATATAATTGAAGAAGGGTTGAAAATCTTTGCGCCTGAACGCTTAACATACCGGCCGAATTCAAAAATTGAGCTGGTATACGCCCCAACCATTTTCGGCTTGAACTGATTCCATCGCTCAACGTATTCTGCCATAGTCTCATCTGTCATCAGGAAGCTGTTTAACAAAATCGTATTAAAGCCCCATCGCCTCAGCCGCGTTGAAATTTTTTCGGCTCCATAAAAGATATCTCGCTCGGAGCCCCATAATTTGAGCTCCGGCTCACCAACGTCCTTGCCTGCCCAGGAGTTGTATAAAAACCTGCCTGCGTAAGCCCAGCTAAGATAATTTTTATCCTGAATGAACTGCACGGGTTCGCCGGTTGAGCCGCCGGATGAGTTAGGGTACCAGCCGCGCTTTTTATAATCCCTTGAATACAGATTCTCTCCTTCCCGGCGCATTATCTCTTTCGTCAGTGGCGGTATCCTGTGAAAATTCTCCAAGATTATGCTCTTGTTCTTTACGACACCGGCTTCGGAGAGTTTCTTGCTATAGTAAGGAACGTTTTCATAAGCGTGCATCAGCAATTGCTCGAGCTTTTCATCTTGTAATCGCCTTAATTCTTCCGGCGACTTGTACTCTATGGACTTTAAGAAGTTTAGATTCTTAAAAACCGGATGACCCCCTATCCGCAAGGCTGCGCCTATAATGGGCTTGCGCCAGTTTATCATAGCTTGTCCTGGTAATATCCTAAGATTTAATTAGTTTTGCAACAATGCAGACCGTGCTTTTTCTTTTACCTCGATAAATAATTTTTTGTATCGCTCGACGATTTTTTCTATATCGTGGTTTTGCTCGGCATACTTTCGCCCATTTTTGCCAAGCTGGTCGGCCCGGCTCTCAGAAAGGATGGAATTCAGCGAACTTAGAAGCTGCTGCCAATCACCCTCGCAACAAATCCCACAGTCGTATCTGGTCAAAAGTCCATCAGGATTTACGTTAAGCGACAATATCGGCGTCGCACACTTGCACGCCTGGATAAAGGTGTTGGGAAAACCCTCGGAGTCGCTGGTATTTATAAAAACCTTCGCACGCTGAAAGTAGCTGTCAATCTCGCCGAACGGCACCCGCTCGATAAATTGCAAATTCTCAACTTCCCCCGCCCGAGCCACCAGCGCATCGTAATCCTCATCGCCAGTCGCTCGTTGACAAACAAAAGTAAATCTTTCGCTGGGCATTTTTTCAGCAAGGTCTATAAAAAGTCCCGGTCTCTTAAACCGAGCACTTCGACCAACCCAGAGTATGATTTCCCGCCGCTGACGAGATAACCGCGGCAGGCGATGCCCGTTTGGTATTGCTATCGAGGAAACACCGATAGACTGCTGCAGGTTCTCTTTATCTATTTTGTTTTGTGTAAGAACAACCCTCGCCTTGTGTAGTGACCACGAAAATGCTCTGCCAAGAAGGCGATGTTGCCTGAGATACGTCCCGTTGCATTCCCACTCGTGGGCAGTACGATAAACGAAGACCTTGTTGTGCAGCAGGCAAAAAAATGCTGCCAGTGGGGTGCCGGGTGAAGGTGTTTTCAAAACATATATATCTGCATTAACCCGGCGCATTGCCCGCCAAACTCTGAGAGCACCGTTTAGTGGATTTTTCTTAAAATTCACACTTTTAATAATGCTGACGCCTTCAACCATCTCGGTTTTTTCCTGCCCGTAGTCAGCCGTAATGAAACTGACCGCAAAATTCTGGTCCTTTGCCAGCTCCGTTGCAAGAAAATACAGGTCAACCTCTGCACCGCCGAGTACTTCTTTGACATTGGGATTAAACAACGGATACGCCTTCGGTGAAATGAAACACACCCGTATCGGGCCTTGTTTACTATCTGAACTCATAAATATAAAACCTTACCTTCAGCAATTCCCTCCCTGGAATATACCGTTACCTGATGTAATGTCAATCAAAGCTATCCTCAAACACAGTTTTTTTCACAAGCTTCTTTGCAGTAGCCCCGTCCGAAGTCAGAAACGGGCGTTTATTGCTGCAACTGGCCGCATTCGATACTCCCTGTTTACTCTTGCCCTGCCTGGCTGCAATTTTGATTGAGAGACCAGCCGAAGAATGACACTGTTTGTTCTTGAAATCGGCCTTCCATGCCCTAAAATAGTGACAGTTTGGAAATTCCGGACGATACCAGAGTAAGCTGTAAAGAATTCGCTTTGAGGACAACGATTGTGAACAAATCTGATCCACGGAACGGACAACAGACCATCAAATCGGAGCGGCCCTGGGGCCATATCCAAATGGTGGTGCGCAACCAGCTCTGCTCGGTTGATCTGACGTATGTACGGCCTGGCGGGCGGTCCAGCCTCCATTCGCACCAACTTCGATACGAGCTTTTTCACTTCCTTGATGACGGTGCCGGTCTGGCACTGGATGGGCAGGTCCATCATCCCCGTGCCAATGACGAGTTTCTTATTCGGCCGGGTGTTAAGCATCGGTTCTGGGCCGAGGACAAGCCCTTTCGGATGCTTGTAGTGTCTTTTGGCGAGTGGAAAGCGCAAGACCAATACCGCCACGAGGACGACTACGGACGGGAAGGTACAGAGTTGGCCCTGTAAAAGAAATGTTGAAAATCGCAGTGCACTTTTTACGAGCATTTTTTGCATTTGGGAGCTTGCAAAATGGGAACCCAGAAAAATTGTAAAATGGTGTCGCTATATGTTACGTTGGCAACCGTCCTTCTTTGCTGCCACGGCGTTTTGGCAGCGGATGAGAAGGTCGCTGTGGAGCCGGCCGGCATTCTGGCTACACTCGATAGTAGCCACCCGCGGTTGATGTTAAAGGACAAAGACCTGGAACGCCTTAAGCAACTGCATAAAAAAGATAAAGCTCTACAAGAGTATGTGCGGGATGTCCTTAAGCATGCTGATGCCTCTTGCCAAAAGCCGATGCTTACTTATGACAAGATTGGGCCGCGCCTTCTTTACGTCAGTCGTGAATGCCTCAACCGGGTTTACGCCCTTGGCCTGGCTTGGAGATGGACGGGCGAGCAGAAGTATGCAGCCAGGGCCACAGAAAACCTGTTAGCTGTGTGTGCCTTTGACGACTGGAATCCGTCGCACTTCCTCGACACAGCCGAGATGTCACATGCCGTGGGGGTCGGCTATGATTGGCTCTACCACTACCTGGATGAGCCAACTCGCAGAAAGATTAGAGCCGGCCTTATCGAGCTCGGCTTGAAACCTGGCATAGAGCAATACACCAAAGAACGCACTATTTATACAACCGGACGCGCAAGCAGAGAAACCGGCATAGGCACCTCGTGGGTCAGGCCCAATGGTAACCTGGCCCGGTATAACTGGAATCAGGTCTGCAACGGCGGACTGTTGATAGGGGCCCTTGCCATCGCTGAAACCGACCCCGAGTTCGCACGCTTCATCGTTCCCAAGGCAGTGGCAGCCTTGCCAACCGCCCTTCGGACCTACGGGCCGGATGGGGCGTGGCCGGAAGGCCCCGGTTACTGGCACTATGCCACGCGATACACCGCCTACGGCTTAACGGCGCTGCATACCGCTCTGGGCAAAGACTTCGGCCTCTCGCAAATCACGGGTCTGTCCGAGGCGGGATTGTTCCCGATATGGACGGCCGGTCCCACAGGTCAGTTTCTGAACTTCGCCGACAGCGGAGAAAAAAACTCGAGAAGGCCTATGCCGTGCATGTTCTGGCTTGCGCGCACCTACAACAATTCGTTATTTGCTGATGCCGAGCACGCCGTGCTTGCAAAATACGATGCCAGTCCCGAACACGTGGTCTGGTATATATCCCCTTCCGCCAATATGCCCTACCCCAAAGCTCTCGACCATTATTTCCGTGGTGATGTGCCGGTGGTGGTGTTCCGCAGCGGCTGGGATGACCCCGAATCGCTGTTTGTTGGTGTCAAGGCCGGCTTCAACCAGGTCAATCACGGCCATCTCGATTTGGGCAATTTCGAGCTCGACGCCCTCGGCGTTCGATGGGCACGCGACCTCGGCTCGGACAACTATAACCTGCCCGGTTACTGGGACAGAAAGAAGGAAGGTAAGCGGTGGACCTATTACCGTTTGGGTTCGGCCAGTCACAACGTCCCGCTAATGGGCGGTGAGGGTCAGGACCCCTTAGCAAAATCCAGCTTCATTAAGACTGCAATAAATGGGGTCTGCCCGGTGGTTCTTGTTGATCTGACAAGCGCCTACTACAAGTTTTCAAAGTATACGATTCGAGGGGTTGCAATGGTGCAGAACCGACGAGCGATGCTTGTGCAGGATGAGTTCGAGCTCGAAAAGCCTTGCGAGGTGGTCTGGGGTATGACAACGGATGCGGATATTGTCATCAGGAAAAATGGAGTTGCGGTACTTACTCTCAATGGTAAACAGCTCATTGCGAAAGTGCTCTCTCCTGCCGATGCGGAATTTGTGGTTGCTTCAGCCGAGCAAAAGCCGCCAGAAAAACGCAATATTGGTGTCAAGCGGCTTATGGTGCGATTGCCAGAAGCCAAAGGCAGTGTGCGGGTTACCGTTCTGCTCTCACCAGTATGGAAGGATGGCAATGTTGTTAAGACGGTGGAACTAAAGCCCCTGGCGCAATGGTAAGCAGATGAGAAAACGCACTCGCTAAAAAACAGTTTTTGTTATTGGAATCGGCCAAAAAGACACTAAAATAGTGTCCCCCGGATGGCTCGTGCCAGGGCACTAGTAAATTGAATAGCGAGTAGCTAATGCAAAATTATAAAGGAGTCGAAAAGATGAAAAGTACTATTGCAATATCATTGGCCTGCATAGCAGGTATTGTATTTTCAGCAGCGGCCTCAGGGCAGCAAATAAATTCCAAACAAACCACTATAAAGCCGAAGCTGGTGATATACAAAACCATTGGCGAAGCCGAATTAAAACTGCATATATTTGAGCCGGCCAATCGGGATGCGAAAACATTGTCACCAGCCATAGTATTCTTTTTCGGCGGCGCCTGGACCGGCGGCATCCCTACACAGTTTTACCACCAGTCTGATTACTTCGCCTCTCGCGGAATGGTGGCGATTTCCGCTGAATATCGCGTAAAAAGCAGACACGGTACATCACCATTCGAATGTGTTATCGATGCTAAATCCGCCATCCGCTGGGTCAGGGCCAACGCCGCCTGGCTTGGCGTCAATCCTAACAAAATCGTCGCAGCAGGCGGCTCAGCAGGCGGTCACGTGGCAGCCTGCACCGCCGTAATTGAGGGACTCGAAGAAGAAAATGAAGACCACAGTATCAGTTCTAAACCCAACGCATTAGTCCTGTTCAACCCGGCAGTCGACTTGGGCAGCATACCGGAAAATAGGCGTATAGATGAGAGGTTTAAGAATCGATGGGAGGAACTCTCGCCCCTGCATCACGTCAAGAAGGGTGTTCCTCCCTGCATTATCTTTCACGGAACTGCTGACGAGAAAGTCCCATTTGAAAGTGTGGAGCGCTTCTGCAAGGCGATGAAGGAAGCCGGCAACGTTTGCCGCCTTGTCCCCTTCGAAGGCAAGGGTCATGGCTTTTTTAATTACGGAAGAGATAAGGATAACAGCTCATTTAATGAAACTGTTCGTGCCGCCGACGAATTTCTCTGTTCGTTGGGCTATCTGAAAGGCAAACCCACATTACCACCGTCCCCGGGTGCTGGAACATCTGGATAGAGGTTATATGGAAAACATCGGATAAAAAGGAGGCCAGAATATGAGTTCATACGTTTATACGCGCCGCGATTTTCTCAAAAAATGCGCTGCGGTCGGAGTAGGAGGATTAGTGCTGTCGAATCGCACTTTGAAGGTGCGTCTCAGCGCCGGCCGGCCCAATATCATCTTCATTTTTGCCGATGACCTGGGCTGGGGCGACCTCGGCTGTTACGGCCACCCTAACATCAAAACACCAAATCTCGATAAACTCGCCCAGCAGGGTACTTTATTCAAACAGTTTTACGTTTGCGGCTCGGTCTGCTCGCCCAGCCGGGCGGCAATTATGACCGGCCATTATCCTGCTCGCCATCGGATTCACGGCCATTTTGCATCCGTCGAGCAAAACCAAAGCCGTGGTATGCCGAACTATCTCGACCCGCAGGTTACAACAATTACCAAGCTGCTCAAACAGGCCGGATATGCCACAGGTCACTTCGGCAAGTGGCACCTGGGCGGCAGTTCCGACGCACCTGACCCCGGCGCCTACGGGATAGACGACCATCGCACCACGACTTCCAACGGCCCAACCTGGGACACAAAGCTGTATGAGCCGTATTTCCGGGCCCAGTCCACAGGCCTGATTGTTGACGAGGCAATCCGCTTCATCGAAGAAAATCAGACCAATCCTTTTTACCTGAATGCCTGGACGCTGGTCCCGCACGCGACGCTACATCCGACTGAAGAGCAGATGGCACCCTACAGCCAGTTTGGCCCGAAAGGTGTGCCTTACAAGGGGGCTATGCAAATATACTATGCCTCGGTTACAAACCTGGACGAGCAAATTGGCCGGCTCCTTAATAGACTCGACCAGCTCGGACTTGCTGAAAACACGGTGGTTATTTTCTCCAGTGACAACGGCCCCGAAGACATCCATATCCGAAACGCCAGTCACAGCGGAGTCGGGGACCCCGGTCCGTTCCGCGGCCGAAAACGCAGCATTTACGAAGGCGGCGTCCGTGAGCCGTTTATCGTCCGCTGGCCGGGACACGTACCTGCCAGCAGGACGGATGACACCTCTGTAATCGCCGGCGTGGATTTCCTGCCGACTGTCTGCGAGCTTGCAGGCGTGCAGGTACCCGCGGGGCTGAATCCCGACGGTGAAAACGTCAGTGACATACTGCTCGGCACATCTCGCCCTCGGACCAAGCCGATAATGTGGGAGTGGCGTTTCAGCATCAAAGGCCATATCCTCAACCAAAGCCCGATGCTGGCCATCCGCGACGGCGACTGGAAGCTGCTGATGAATCCCGACCGCAGTCGCTTGGAGCTTTACAATATACCTGATGACCCGACGGAACTGAATAACTTAGCCGACAGCCAGTCTCAGATTGTCCAGAACCTTTCAAGCCAGTTGCTCACCTGGAAAGCAACGCTGCCGAACTAAGGGTCTTTGGTTTGGTTAATTCGGTTTTTTGAGCTCCTCGATTTTAGGCAGGTCTTTGAGTGAATTTACGATACAGTAGAGATTATTCTCCGACCGGATGAAAATGTGGCGCTGCGAAACACCGGGACTGGCGCAGCACTTCTCTTCGATCTCGTTCTCGGCAATGACCTTAAATTCTGGTCCTGCTTCGACTACCGTAGTTCTGCCTCTTTCCGAGAGAAAATAAATCCTGCCTTCAGCCCAGATGGGCGATGCCGAGAAGCGACCTGCCAGACGCTCTCTCCAGAGGACCTCACCGGTTGCTGCTTTTAAGCACTTAGCGACGCCGGCCTCGGTGACTGAGAAGAGGTAGGGTTTAACGTAGAGTTTCGACGGTATCATCGGAACATCATCCGGCGACTCCCACGCAATATGAGTCTGGGTGACATCACCTTTGCCTCCGGTTCGAATGGCACGAATCGTGGGCTGGCCAAATCCAGAGGTCGTGAAGATGAGTCCATCACCAATGACAACAGAAGGCACTACACCTTCGCCCGGATTAGAGAGCGTCCAAATCCTCTCACCAGTTATAAGGTCGAATCCCTGTACAGCGTCGCCAGCAGAGCTGATAAGCTGGTCATGGCCATTTTCGGTGAGGATCTGCGGTGTGACGTGTGCGATGCGAGAAAGGCCTCGCCGCCCCTTCCAGCGTACCTTTCCAGTATTTTTATCCAGGGCAACTACGACGGCCTGGCCCCATGGTTTTTGCCAGCCGAGGTATTTGTCCGGGCCGGCACTGCTGCCGTCAAAAGGAACAATCAGCAGGTCTCTATAAACAATCGGCGAAACTGCTAACCCATGTTCGCTGTAATAGGGAAAGTCACGGTTAGTCCAGACCACAGTGCCTTTCATTGAAACCGCAGCAAGACTTCCATCGAAAGCCAGCACATACACCTGTTGGCCATCGGTCACCGGCGTGGACGAGGCATACGAGTTCTGTCTCGACTTATGTCCGGGTTTTTGTCGGAGCACCTCTTTGTCCCAAAGGACGCTTCCGGTTAGCCGGTCGAGGCACAACAAACGAAATGAGGCACCTGCATCTGTCGCCGTTGTCACAAACACATAATTGTCGAAAACAATGGGTGACGACCAGCCTTCACCCGGGATCGGCGTCTTCCATTCTATGTTCGACGTGGTGCTCCACTTAACAGGGATACCAGTTTCATGGGATATACCTTGCCGCGTTGGCCCTCTGAAACCAGGCCAGTTCTCAGCCGCAGCCAAGTCAACCATGATGATAGTTAACATAAGGGACCAATATGCGTAAAATAGTGCACTTCGACATGCAGTTCTCATAATTGATAAACCTTCCTTGAAAAAATTCCAGACTGGCAAGACCGCCGTGTAAGCGAATTAGTTACTAATTCACTAATCAACCAATTTGCTAATCAACTAATTCATCCGGTTTTCTCAGTTCTTCAACTTTTGGCAGGTCTTTGAGGGAATTTAGGCCGAAGACCTCCAGGAACTTTTTTGTTGTGCCATATAGCATCGGTCTGCCTAAGACTTCTGCCCGGCCAACAATCTTAACCAGTCCTTTATACATAAGGTTTCGGATGAGCTCGCCGACTGCAACGCCTCTTATGGCCTCGATGTCGGCCCGCATAACCGGCTGTTTATACGCAATTATCGCAAGCGTTTCCAGTGCCGCAGGGCTTAGTTTGCTTTCACTGCGGACCCGAAGTAGTTTTTTTAGCCAGTGATTGTAAACGCTCAGGGTCAGCATTTGATAGCCGCCGGCGATTTGCTCTATTCTAAAGGCGTTATTGCCGGTCTGGTATTTGTCGTTGAGATTTTTAATGTGCCGGCGGATTTGCTTTACGTTTGTACCCACAATATTTACCAGTCGAGCCACCGTCAGGGACTCATCACTGGCAAAGAGAACCGCTTCCACCACCGACTCAACTGTCAGCTCGTCGCCCGTCGCAAATCGGTTATCGCCCGGCGATTTGCCATTTGCAATTTGTTGTTCTTCTGTCATAGCTTTTTCCACTTAAATGGGTCCGTATCCTTTTTGCTTATCCTGATTGTCATTTGTTTTATTTGCTTTTGCAACTGTTTGGCGAATTTTTTTAATATGAACCGTTCCGAGACGGTATGGCTCAAACAGATGCAGGTGACGCCAGCTTCTTGTGCGGCAAGAGCCTGATGATGTTTTAATTCACCGGTTAGATACAAGTCACATTTTTCTGCTATAACCGCATTGATGATTTTGCCGCACGAGCCGGCACAAACCGCCGCTCGTTTAACTAACCGGTTGTCGTCTCCGACTATTCCGACAGCTTTGGCACCAGTATATTCTTTTATTCTCTCTATAACCTTGTTCAATCGCATTGGCTCAGCTAATTTACCGATTCTGCCCAGGCCGAATTTGCTTTGCTCGTTGTAAAGTTTGATAATATCAAAGGCCGGTGTCTCGTAAGGGTGCGCCTTTTTCATCGCAGCTATTACATTAGCCAGTTTCCCGGCCGGCACAATCGCCTCAAATCTTATCTCCGGCACTCTCTCTAATTTTCCCCTTTTGCCAATAGCTGGCTTTGCACCTTCCAACGGCAAAAAGCTGCCCGTCCCCTCGGTTTGAAAGCTGCAGTTACTGTAGCTTCCGATTTGGCCTGCACCGGCGGCAAAAACCGCATTTGAAACTTTCGCTACCGATTCGACGGGAATAAACACAACGAGTTTGTAATTATCACCTGCAGCGCTCTTGACATAATCGCCGATCGGCTTACCATCGACAATACCGATAATCTCCGCAAGGCCATCGTTTACACCACCTATGGCCGAATCCAGAGCGGTGTGTATCGAAAAGACCGAAATGCCGGCTCGAATCAAATCATAGACAACGCTGCTTTGACCCTCAGTGGTGATTTTCTTCAGGCCGTCCCATATCACCGGATGATAACTTACAATCAAATCGGTTTTTAGTCTTTTTGCCTCGGCGACAACCTCACCGGTTATATCGATAGTCAGCAGAATACTTTTTACATTCCGCTGCGCATCGCCGATGAGCAGTCCCACATTGTCCCAGTCCTGCGCCAATTCAAGCGGAACTATTTTGTCAATTGCCTTTACAATATCCTTTATCTTCATTTGCTTTTCCTGCACTCGTCCTTAACAAACTCATCGAAATTCTTTTGCAGTTTTTCAGTCATCGCCCCGGGCTTGCCGTCACCTACCGTATGTTTTTCCACCGCCCTTACCGGCATAATCTGCATAATCACATTCGTCAGAAAAATCTCATCGGCGGCCAGTAAGTCGTCTATGGACAGGTCTTTTTCGACCAGTTTGATGGAATTTTTTATGGCAATTTCGCAGACAGTCTTTCTCGCCACGCCTGCGAGTACCGGCGTCCCAATCGGCGGAGTATAGAGAATCGAATCTTTGACCAGAAAGACATTGCTTATACACCCCTCAGCCAGGCGATTGTCCACGGTAAACCACAATGCCTCCGCTGCTCTTTTTTGATGTGCCAGATTTAGTCCAATCATACGCGAGAAATAGCTTGTCGTTTTGTGTCCGTAAATCGGCTCGCTTGGGTTTTGCTTAAACTGGCAAAGCACCACCAGAACGCCGTTTTTGTAGTATTCGGCTGGATAGGGCTGCAATTTCGCGGCGGTGATAAGCAGTGTTGCCTTGCGTTGTTCGTCCGATTCGACCATTGGGCCGCCGGTCAACGTCAGCCGCAGACGTGCATCGGCTAATTTATTTGCCTGCAGGACCTTGTAGATTGCGTCGGTGATATATTTTCTGTCATAAGTATTTTTTATTGATAAAGAGCTTGCGCTGAAAAACAATCTATCAAGATGGTCCTTCAGCGCAAAGACCACTCCGTTGCAGCTTCGCATCGTCTCAAAAAGACCTGCTCCATACAAAAACCCGCTATCGGTAACGGATACACAGGCCTTGTTGATATCGACTAACCTATCATTTAAAAAAACTTTTTGTGCCATCTTATCTCGTTGATGTGTTTATGCGTAAATGCGTTGATGCGTTAACTCATTCACGCATTTACTCATTTACGCGTCACGCTATTTATTCCTGCCAGCAGTGCTCTTGCTTTTGTAATTGTCTCTTCCCATTCGGCTTCTGCGTTTGAGTCTGCGACTATGCCGCCGCCGGTTTGCGCAAAGGCCTTTTGGTCTTTGATAATAATCGTTCGTATAGCAATATTCAAGCAGACACTTCCATCGATACCGATAAAGCCGATGCCGCCGGTATAAACGCCCCTTTCTGTCGGCTCGGTTTCGTCGATGATTTCCATCGAGCGGATTTTCGGAGCGCCGGTAATGGAACCGCCCGGGAACATTGCCATAAGACAATCGCAGAATGTAATTTTGTTGCGAAGCTGGCCGGCTATGGTTGCCACAGCATGAAAGACTGTCGGATATAGCTCTATTGTCCTCGGCTGAACCACTTTCCTTGTCCCAGGTTCGCAGATTTTAGCTATGTCGTTGCGCTCCAGGTCAATTATCATATTCAGCTCCGCCTGCTCTTTTTCGCTGCGGACCAGTTCATCGAAACTTTTTTTATTGATTTGCTTTGCCTGTGAACCAGCGGGGCGATTTTCATTGATTCGCGGCCGGGTGCCTTTAATCGGCTTGGTTCGGATAATGCCATCGGCAATCGTTATAAACATCTCAGGCGAGGCGCTGACGATATGGAAACTGCCGCCGTCGATGTACGCCGCATATCCGCTCGGGTTGTAACGGTTCTGCCAGTGGAAAAGGTCTATGGGTCTGGCATCGTAATCACATTCAAATCGCTGTGAAAAGTTAATCTGGTAAACATCACCGTCGTAGATATAGCGTTTTATTTTCTCGACCGTCTGCAGGTAATAATCTTTATCCATATTGCATCGAATTTGCGAGAAATCTATGTTATCAAGGTCGGCAGGTGCAGGCGGTGGTATAGAAGTTTCCTGGGCTTTAGCCAACAACCGCTCCAGGGCAGCTAATTTTTCCTCCGGCTTTTCAATATCATTCGCTAACTGCAAGGCAATTAGCCAATAGCTTCGGTCAATGTGGTCGTAGGCAATAAGGCGGTCGTAGAAGCACAATCGAATCAGTGGCATTTTCAGGTCATTTATTGTTGTCTTCAGCAACCGCTCGATATACCTGCCGAGTTCATAGCTAAAGAACCCGACCCATCCGCCGCAAAAAATCCCTTTCGGCAAACCGTTAGCCCCCTTGTCATTCTGAGCGAAGCGAAGAATCTCTTCTTCGCCACTTTTGTCATTCCCGCACAAGCGGGAATCCAGATTGAAATCTTGCTTGAGTTTGTATTTATCCAGAGCTCGCTGTAGCTTTTTGAACGGCTCTTTTTGTCCCGCTCCGAATTCAAATACTTCTTTTGGTTCGGCAGCCCAATAGCTGAATCCGTCTGCATTTGCCTTGGCCGCATTACCGCCAAGAATTGACGCCGATTTACGTCCGGCAAATATCTCGTTTAGAGCCGGCACATTTATTGGTGCGCAGATTTTTTTATAGTGCAGCTTGCAAACAATACTTTTATCTGTCCCGACGACTGTACCTGTCGTCATTGTAGTTCTCCCGCCCTGAACTGGTTTATAATCTGCACCCCTGAGGAAGTGCCTATTCTTTGCGCCCCTGCCTCTAACATTTCAATGGCCTGTTTTGCGGTCTTGATTCCGCCGGCTGCCTTTACCTTACAAGTTGGCGCCGTTTGCTTGATTAGCTTTATATCCTCGACTGTCGCTCCGCCGGCAGGGTGCAGGCCTGTGCTTGTCTTTATAAAATCAACGCCGCACGCTTCTGCGATTCGGCAGATAAATTCCTTTTGTTCTTTGCTCAGAGCCGCCGACTCGATTATCACCTTAAGCGTGACCCTTGGCCTCATCGAGCGGCAAACACCCAATACCGCCCGCAATTGCTCTGTCAGATATTTCGAGTCGCCATCGACTATCGCTGCCAAATCAACAACCATATCAATCTCATCGGCTCCGGCAAAGATGGCATCCCTGGCCGCAGCAGCTTTGATTTTGGTCGAATCGGCGCCGAGCGGAAAACTTATTACACCGCACACTTTTACTTTTGATGAGCCGGCTAACTGCTCTGCCGCCAAAGCCACCCAGCGAGGATTCACACATACCGAATAAAACCCATATCCTTGCGCCTCCTGGCATAGCTGTTTGATTTGCTCTTTTGTTGCCGCAACATCGAGCAGCGTATGGTCAATACACCCCGCCAATTGTTTTTCATCCGTGACTGTCACTTTTTTATGTATCTTTTCTTTTTGAAAAACTCTACCGTGCTGGTAAGGTTGTCAAAGACTTTTGTTGCTGTTTGTGTAATAAACACCGAAGGCCTTTGCTTTGCCGTCCAGATGACATATACTTCTTTGGCTGCTTCGTGAGCGTGCTGGAGTTCTCTTTCCACTCCGCTGGATATCGCAGCTCGCCCGTCGGGCAGTGTCGGAATAAAGCTGATTATCATATCCGACTGGTCAATCAGCATAAAATCACGCGCGTATATTTGGCTGTTAATATCGCGTTCAATCTGCTGAACCTGGCGTAAATCCAATCGGACTGTTTGTCCCAGAGCCGGCACCTCCACGAAATCCAGTCCCTTCCGGACCGCCTGTCGGGCCTTATACGGCAAATATGATTCTTCCAAATCACCCGGGTCGAAGCAGATAAAGAGTCGTTTCATCGATTGACGAAAGTCGTCAATTTGCTTTTTGACATCTTCCATATCGCCGACCGCGGTCATAGGAAAACCCAAATACACTTTTTTGATTAGGCCGTCAAAGACCAGTCCGTAGAACGTTTCGATAGTTTCCTCTCCGGCGCCGCGAGCAAGGCAGTAAAAAGGCACCTTTTCGTCTATGCCTTTGCACAGCATTTCCGTGCCGATAATTTCCTCTTCCCGCCAGACAATTAAATCTTTCAAACTGTGTTCGATAGAGTGTTCACCGGTGAGCCGGGTGTGCAGGGCAATTACGCCGTCAATCAGACAGATATACATATCGGCGCCGAGCTGGCGCATCTGGTCGAAGTCCACCGCAGGAAACAAACCGTGCCGCCAGCGGAAAGTGGCGTGAGTATTGACAATTAGGTTGGGGGCCTTATCGGCTTTTACAATAATGTCTTTGAAAACGCTGCGCCGAAGCGAATTCAGCCTTTTCATTGGTATGTCCAGGATTTTACCGTCCGGTATATCAGGCGCCTCGGCGTACATCGCTTCACCGACATTGCACAGAAGCACCTCTTTGTCTCTCTCAGCAGCGAATTGACAGACTCTCTGAAGATAGCTTTTCTTGTCAACGCCAACCATCCCGGTAACAACAACAATCATATCCAATCCGATCTTACAATGTACCAAAAAGCTCGCGAACTGTTACGATATACAATAACCCTCCGGTTGGCAAATGAATCTTTGCCTGATCGTAACCGACAAAAACTGACCAACTGTACTAAACGCGGCCGTCCGTATGGCAGTGACCAATGGGTGACACAAACCGTCACACGATTGGAACTGACATCAGCGCTGCGACCAAGAGGAAGACCGAGAAAAAAACCCAAAAAAGGCTCCCGACCCCTTTAGTTCGTTGTTGATGACGCTTGTACGATTGCCTAAACAACTACTTTTTGTGCCAGCCTGACTCCAAACTAAACAGGTATTCAGTTGATCCTATTTTTGCGCTCCTCTTGCGGATACTAAAGTCGTCAACCTCTACTAAAATGTTATCAACATATATATAACGAGAGCGTAATTCACCATTGTTAGCGATAGTAAGCTTACAATCGAACCGCCCGTCAAAATCAATATCCACATAAACATCTCCCTGGGGAACACCCTTGCTTCCACCCTCACCGTAGTAGACCGGACCCCACTTACCTGAAGAGCCCGAACGCGTCATACTTAGAATCGCCTGCTCTTCGTTCTTTAACAGGTGAAAATCATTGATCTGCCCATCGGGACCTTGAATTACTAAAACCAATGGTTCATCATCCACCATCATCCAGAGTTCCTTGTGCACCTTTCCCTGAATAAGAGGGTGTGTCCTTTCAGAGGGCGGAGGTTTCTGTACCCACACCTTTACTGACCCGAATATCCTGGTGGGATTGTTTGTCAATTTCAAGGCCATCTCCGGACACAGATAATCAATGATTGCCCCGATCGCAATTATGATGGCAAAACCGGTAAATACACCCCCGAGAAAGATCAGTATCTTTGACAAAATTTTTCCAGCTCTCATAGTATCACTCCTAAAAGGAAAATTAAGGGGGAAATTAAAGGGGGAAATTAGAGGGGTCGGGAGCCTTTTTTGTGACGCTGCAACCATTTTTTCCCACAGTTCTCAAAATGAAAAAAGTTATAAGTTATTCAATCGTTGCTGTCTGTCGTAACTCTGTAGTGCTGCAATCACTTCACCCATATCGCCGGCTATTATCTTATCCAGACTGTAAAGCGACAGCTTAATTCTGTGGTCGGTCAGGCGATTTTGCGGGAAATTATACGTCCTTATCTTTTGAGACCTGTCGCCTGAGCCAATCATAGTCTTGCGTTGCCGGTCCCGCTTGGCCCTTTTCTGGCCCTCGTAGTATTCATAAATCCTGCTTCTTAAAATCCGCCAGGCCTTGGCGCGATTCTTATGCTGACTCTTCTCGTCCTGCATACTAACGGTAATTCCCGTTGGGATATGCTCGAGCCTAACGGCACTACTGAGTTTGTTAACACTTTGTCCCCCCGGCCCGCTTGACCTGCTTACGCGTTCGACAACATCACCGGCCCCTATCTGAATATCGAGTTCTTCCGGCTCAGCTAACACTGCTACTGTTGCCGCTGAGGTATGAATTCTGCCCTGTGATTCGGTTTCCGGCACTCTTTGGACGCGGTGGCCGCCGCCCTCGTAGTGTAATTGCGACCATACGCCAGGGCCTTTAACGTTGAATATAACCTCGCGAAATCCGCCCATCTCAGTGCCACTGAAATGAAGTTGCTCAACCTTCCATTTCCGGCCCTCAGCGTATTTTGTGTACATATTGTATAAGTCCCGCGCGAACAAAGCCGCTTCTTCCCCGCCGGTACCCGCTCGGATTTCCATTATCACCGAATCGACACCCTTCTCCTCGGCCATCACTAATGTGTCCTTGATTTCTTCCAGCAAGCTGTTTTTCTTCTCTTCAAGCTGCCTGAGTTCTTCTTGCGCCAGAGCCCTGAAATCTTCATCGGCCGTATTATCCTCTAATATCTCTCTGGCGTCTTCAATGCCCGCTATCGTTGTTTTATATTCGCGGTATTTTGTAACGATTGTTTTCAGCTTGCCCTGCTCTTTGGATAGCGATACCAGTCTGGCAGAATCATCTACAACGGCCGGGTCGCTGATTAACGACTCGATTTCGTTGTAACGCTGCTCAATTTCTTGGAGTTTAACTAAAAGTGAGTCTGTTTCCTCAGCCATAAATACGGTCCTCTGAAAGTAAAAAATAGCGGATAGCAGATAGCGGATAGAAAAGGGAAACTAAACGCCAAACGCCACACGCTATTATACACAGGAAATAAGCTATTGTTGTTGGTCTTTTTTGGCCTTCTTGAGGTAATCTGTGCCGTATTTCTTCTGGAATCGCTCTATTCGACCGGCGGTATCAATATACTTCTGTTTGCCGGTGTAGAACGGATGGCACATCGAGCATATCTCCGCCCGGATCTCTTTGACGGTACTGCGGGTCTGGAACGTATTGCCACAGCCGCAATGAACCATAACCTTATCGTATTCTGGATGTATTCCTTTTTTCATATCTACAGCTCTCCGAAATACCTAAAACACCACATTTTAGCAAAAACAACGCATATTGCAACAAAAATTTTCCCAAATTACTTATAATACTTATTTCGGATTTTTCATCCAGAACCTATAATTTAGCCATAAAGAAAATAAAAGTGAGCTAAAGTTAAAGAAACTCGTTTGTTGGTGTCGAAGCTGGTATCGAAGCTTGATTCCCGACGCTGGAAGCTGGAAAAAACAAGCTTCGAGCTTCTATTACGAGCTTCGATACGAGCATCCACAACCTTAAACGAGAGTCGTAAACATTTTAGGCACTTTAGACACTCCAAACTTTAGGCACTTCAAAGTTCTTGGGTTACATAATGATTGCTGGATTGCTCAAAGCGCGATTGCATATGCAGGGGGTAAAGTCGCTGAAGGAAAAGCGAAGTATTGTCAAGAGCTTAATCGGCCGATTGAAAAGCAGGTTCAATATCTCCATCGCCGAGGTTGACCATCAGGACAATAAAACATCTGCGGTTATCGCCGTCGCAATGGTCAGCAACGAAGTTCGCTACATAGACCAGCAGTTTGATACCATCATTGATTTTATGCGCAAAGATGGTCGATTCTACCTCGGCCAAATCGAACGCGAAACCTTCAGCTCGTGACCCGTGACTCGACCTGTCCTCCGCAGTAGCTCTGCTACGGAGGGTGGATTCACAGAATCCTGTCAATGATAAACGTTGCGCCGAAGAATATATCGACCGCAGTAGCTGTACAGAGAATAGCCCACCGCAGCGGTTGCAGACGCAGTTTTGCACGAGCCATAAAGAAGATGATAGCTGCTGCAATTGCGCCGAGCACGTACATCACAGCGGTTTGAACGAAAAGCCGGGCGTATCCTGACGCAAGACCTGCGAAAACCTGAAAGTATTTTGTGGCGAAAAGTAGTGTTACAATAGCGAGCGTGCCCATAATTATTGCGGTTAAGAGGATCCATTTTCTGTCGGCAGAGCCAGCTGAGACAAGTCCCTGCATCCCTACACCTGCAAGGGCCGAGCAGCACACGACAGGAATAGCCAGCCAGATAATCGGGCTGACGTTAAAGAAGGGCTTGCAAAAGGCCAATATGGTGCCAAGAGCAAAAATTGCCATTACGCCGAATCGCCGAGCCGCTAACAGCATCGAAGCGCCCATCAATAATGCTGCTATTGGGATATGGTAAAAGCCGAGCAGAGACGGAGTTCTGCCTGCCATAACAAGCGGAGCCAACAGGCCGGCTAAATCGGCAAAATGCAGTCTGCTCTGCGTTGGAATGACAAATAAGCGGTAGTAGGTCAATACCTGGAACAATGCCACCATTGCCAGAAACGGCAGAGCCGAAAGTGGTATCCGCAGCCATTGCCATTTGCCCTTAGGCCCGAACACAGCAGGACAGAACAGCCATGGCACCGCCGCAGCTAAAAGACCTGCCAGCGGGTGGTAACCAGCCAGCCCAAGTGAAAATGGCCCAAAGCCGTAGATTGCTCCGGCAAAAAATGAACCGGCAAACGAAGCTACCCATCGCCGGCTCAGCACGAAACAGCCCAGAGACGCCAGGGCTGCGTTTACGAGCATAAGGTATTGTAGTTTATCAAAGTTTTTGAAATGCGGCTGATAGAGATAGACCGCGAAGCCGGCGTAAATTACCGCCGCCGCAGCAAACTTACTGAGAGCTCTACCCATTTATCAATCTCGATACTCAATTTCTCTCTTACGAACGTCGAGCATCCGGCACCGAGCGACGAATTAGTTGAGGGTTCCCCAAACGCTATCCATCGCGTTTGGGACCCCTGAGGATTACTTTGCCGAGGCCTGCCGTTGTTTTACCCTGCCGATTCCTCCCGGCGAATGTCACCAACGCGAACGATGGCGTATACCAATGCCCCGAACAGCCCGGTCAGAAGCGCGACCACTATCCATATACCGGAACCGGACTTACGCCGACGTATATCTTGGTAAACCCAAACCGACACAAGGATGTGGACAACGAAACAGATGATGAGAAGTGGAACTATTGCTCCTTTGCGGTGGTGCGGGCAACAAGCCGGATGTCCTTGTGCCCTTCGATGGTGGTCCAATCCCATCTTATGCCTATCAAGTTCTGCTTCTCGCCGCCGCAGTACCGCTCCGACTTCCTCCAGCTCCGCTTCGCGCTCCTCCAGCTCGGCGTGACGCCCTCGCAGTCCCATCTCCATATTGCGCAGACGCCTCTGGTGTTCAATATCCTCTTGGGGTCGGCCTCTGAACTCGCCGGGCCTCTGGGAAAATGCGCTTGTTGAAACAAGCAAAGTCGTTAGCGCAATGATTAAAGCAAATCTGTTCATCTGTTATCTCCTAATTAAATCCGTTTCCAAAACACGACAACTTATTCTACAGCGAAATCCCTGTGATTTCCAACCGGTATATCGGCCTTTTCCATACCCAGTATTATTACAGGATTTGCGCCAAAAGGCAATATTTTGCCCTGTAATTGATTGCGTGGCAGCTTGAATTACATATAATTGTATTGCCTTTAGCAGTTTCGTCGCAAAAGTCGGAATGAGAAGTAGCGGTTATGAAACCCCTTTCTTTATTTTGTTCGGCTTTTATAATGGTATCTGTGTGTAAGAGGCGCACCATAAATACAAATACTTTTGTTAGAGGCCCTAAAACTAAATAGGTAATGTCAGTTAGATTTTTGGTGGTAACATTATAGTTATGGTCAGACAATACCGCAACACAATAATAAATCAGATAAGAGGCCTTGGGTTAATACTGCTTTTGCTTGGAATGTTCGCCTGTCCCGGCACCAATCCAGCCGGGGTTGTGGACATGCCCGGTGTAGATAAGCTGCCTGATATCAAGGAACTTCCTGACCCATTTGTTATGAATGACGGGACCAGGGTCAAAAACAAAACCGATTGGGCCAAACGTCGCGAGGAAATTAAAGCGATGATGCTGTACTATCAGTACGGGCATATACCACCAGCACATAAAAATATTATTGCGAAAGAATTGTCATCCGAAACTGTTTATGATGGCGGCGCGACCAAAAAGCATATTCTCCTTTCGATGGGACCTGAAAGAGAAGTTAAAATCAATGTCGGTATGGTCATTCCGAAAGGGGAGGGTCCCTTTCCGGTCATTCTAAAAAATGACCGCGGTATCTTTAACGTACCCATAGCTGATGAGATCGTTAGGCGTGGCTATATCGTTGCCGATTATGCCCGAACAGATCTTGACCCGGACCAGAAAAACACTGTCGGACCAGCTCAGGCGGCTTACCCGGATTATGACTGGGCTACTCTGGCCGTGTGGGCATGGGGAGGAATGCGTGTCATTGATTACTTTATGACGTTGGATGTGGTTGACAAAGAAAGAATCGCTTTTACCGGCCATTCGCGCGGCGGCAAAACCGCACTGCTGGCAGGTGCCCTTGATGAAAGAATTGCCCTGGTTGTGCCAAACGGCTCCGGTTGTGGTGGCGCGGGCTGCTATCGCTTTCAAGGTGAAAAGTCGGAAACATTAGAGCGCATAACAGCCCCGGAAAGATTTGAGTATTGGTTTCATCCACGCTTTCGAGATTTCGCTGACAAAGAGACTAAGCTCCCATTCGACCAGCATTTTCTCAAAGCGATGGTTGCTCCACGGGCGATGATTTCTATTGACGCACTTGGCGATCTATGGGCCAATCCTTACGGTACTCAGCAATCGCACCGCGGCGCCCAGCCGGTGTTCGAGTTTTTAGGAGCCGATGACAAACTCGGCATCTATTTTCGTGCCGGTGGTCATGCTCAAAAAGAAGATGATTGGCGCACACTCGTTGACTTTGCTGACAAGGTCTTTTTTGAAAAAATGCCTGCCAGCGGCAGACTTTTTTGTCAATTGCCATTCCCTAACGCTCCCCAGCCGTTTTCCTGGTCAGTGCCCAGAGGCAAATAAAGTTGATACAAATAGAATCTTTTATTTGATGACTCGATTAAGAGCAAAGCCAATAGTTATGCGAACACAAACCAGACGGCAGTTTCTCAAAACAGCCGGTCTTGCAGCATTAGGTGCAGTTTCCCCGCAATCTACCATATTGACGGCCAAGCAAAGCGTCCAGAAGCACCCTAATATCTTGTTTATTTTGGCATTTCCCGTATAACATTGTATATCCTTGCTCAGCTTCGCCGCTGGGCCTCTTCTTTAATGCTATGTTTGCCATTCGAGTCCGGCTCGAATTGTTCAATCCCAGCAACTCAACTTACCATCGCGTGTTGCGAGGTACAGTTTCCCTTCGACGGCAATCAGACCGTCGAGCACAGGCGGTGCATCGAGAGTATATTCGCTGAGTTTTGAACCGTCAGCCGTTGAGACCGCCCGCAGTAAGCCGCCTTTTCTGCCTTCGAGAGCGCCAAGAGGATCGTCTTTTTCGTCCAGGACGTCGGGCGGACCGGCGACAAAGAGTTTCTCCTTGGTATTCACCATCGCCCGCACCCGAATCGGAACATAGACGGACCACTTCGGTTTCTTCACTCGGGTAAAACCGATTCCCTTGTCCTTGTTATAGGTATAGGCGTCCACGCTGCTTTTCCGCGGGGCGGAACTCAGTTCGGGGCCCCAATCCGTTTTAGGTTTACCGCTCTTGTGCATATTGAATTCGGGCAGCCAGGTAATCGGGGTTCCCTCGTCGCGGCCCACGAGGATAGGTTCATTGTCGTTGTCGTCGGCGAAGAGCAGATACCCTCTGGACCCCGGAAAAAACATCGGGCTGTGCCGATTGCGTGTCCAGAAAGTTTTCACCCCAAAGGTGTTTTCCTCATTGAAGACCAGCAACTGGCCGCTCTTGGAAGCCTGGTTGGCCAAATAGAAACCCGGCCAGATATTACTGTGCATCCAGAAGGTGCGATTATACCCCTCGCCGTCGAGGAAACCCGCGGTGCTGAAAATATGTCGCCCCATTTTACGGTCGCCCAGGAGAGATTCGGTCTTCGCGGGATTGGGGTTGAGATCCTTGCCGAACCGCAACTGCATGATATAAATCGAATCCCCGTCGCTGACCAGAACGTCGTTGCGGGAACCTTCGCTCCAGAAGGAGTGACCGAAATCTTTGGTATGATCCTCGTAAGGACCGATCTCCTGATGTTGATAGACCACTTTCCCGGTGGCCGGCTCTATGGCATAGAGATACAAGCCTCCGTCGAGATAGGTTGAACGGCCCGCGGAGACATAGGCAAGGTCGTCGAGCATAAGGACCGAACCATGGAGAGGCCAGATGGATTCGATCTGCCCGAAGGACTGGATCAAGCGCTGATGGGGCGCGGCGCGGAACTTCCAGACAAGCCCTCCGTCACTCTGGCGGAGGCAGTAAACATAACCGTCGGCCGAGCCGAAGAGGATCAATCCTTTCCAAAGCGTCGGGGATGAGTCCACCCTGCCGCCGGTGGTAAAACTCCAGAGTTTCTTCCCCGAATCTCTTTCAGCCGCGTGGACCGTGTGGGTGTCGCGCGAGGCTATGAAAAGCCTGTCGCCGGAGACAACCGGCTGTGTGATGGAAGGATCGAGTTGCATTTGCCACTGTCTATTCAACTTGGCCGGAACCTTGACCGAGGTCGATCCGCTGCGAAGAGAATCGTGACGATAAGCCGCCCATTGCGGTTTCGCCTTGTCAACGAGCGCCTCGCCATAGTAAGGCCCTTTCAGTAGACGTTTCTCCGCCGCCTCCACCTTGGGAAATTCCCGGGCCGCGGTAAGGGCGTTCAGGCCCACTATTTTCACGCCGGCGGAACAGAAGCACTGATCGGGCGGAGCGTAAGTCATACCATTTGCCGGCATGATCCCCAGGGAGCAGGCGCCCCGGACCCAGTTGTTCCGAGAATGGTTATCGTCCCGCAGCGAAAGATACTCCATGCCCTCCATCGCGCCAATGATATAGCGGGTAGTCGCCTTGTTCGGGTAACAGCGATGATGATGCTGGGGACTCCACAAACCAGCGACATTCAAAGTAGGCATCTCTTTGCCCGTGTTCAGATCAACCCTCTCCCCCTTGTAACCAGTCCAGATGACGTTATCGATGATGTAAGTTTGGGATCGTTTCGATTTGCCGGCGCTCTTGCCGGGATTTTTCTGATTGAGCCAAATGCTCTCGCCGCTATCCAGAGAGAAAACCTGCATGTCCGAACTTGCGACGGAAAGGACTTTCCCGGCGGATATCTTGAGGCGGCCTTGAATCTCGAGTTCGGAGCTCCAAAGTTTGTCCCCTGTTCTCAGGTTGACGCAATGTAGTTCGTCCCCCCCTCGGTGGTAGACCAGGGATTCACCGTGAGCTGCGATCGATTTCACATTGGGGATTTCTTTACTCCAGAGCGCCTTGCCGGTGCGAGCGTCGTAGGCGATGATCCCATCGGGCAGTTGAACGCAGAGGACACCACCGCAAAGGATCAATTTAGAGGGATTGTCCGAGCCCTTACAGGCGGCGATCACCTCACCGGTGGCCGCGTCAATAATACTTACGGGCGCCGCGTTTCCCAGCGTGAAGTACAAACGCTCGGAATCCGCCACCATCCGCTTCAAGTACTCCGGGGGATTTTTGCTGCGGAACCCACTTGTTCTTATCCAACCTGAGTCCTTGTAAGTTTCCTTGTACTCGCTCTTCCAGGTCTGCCAGCCCCAATTGGGAAGGGGAATCTTCCAGAGCAGTGTTCCGTTAAAGGCGTCCCGGGCGATCAGGGACCATTTCTCAGGCAAACGCGCGTCGGAGATTCCGATGGGGCCTTCATCGAAAGTGTAAAAAAGGCGGCCGCCGGCGGTGACCATGGAAGTGATGCCCGAGGGCACCTCGTGTGTTCTGAGCCATCGCGGTCCGGATACCCACTGCAGATGGCGCGGAGGACCGACAACCGTATCGGCTGCAACCGAATTATTCTCCGGGCCGTGCTCGAAGTGACTCCACTCGTCGATGTCCGAAGGAATCGGCTTGATGATTTTCCTGCCGTGGTCAAGGGCGACGCCGTTGGGAACCAACACTCTCAGAATCTCTTCCCGGTCGATTTTAACCTTCGTGTCGTCGATGACAAGCAGGTTGACGAGATTCTCGGCATAGGGAAGAGTGCGACCGTCGAAAAGTTCCACCGAAATCTTTCCATACAGATTCTCGGAGAGAAGGTATGCGCGAGCGTTTTTCACATCTGCCGCATCCCGCCCCAAAGCGTGAAGCAGGAATCCTTCCCCCGCCCCAAGATCGGCGAGAGTCTTGCCGTCGCAGCGGCCCACATAAACGATCAATCCGCCGCGTACTCCAGAGCGTTCGAGAATCTCGCCGGCCGATACGGCGAAAGCCGAGTGAGCAAATAAAATAAGTCCAATCAAGGTAACCCACTTAAATCTCATGTCTCTCTCCTTTTCTATGCCGAAATATAACGGTGACTTCGATCTTACCTTAATCTGACATTTCCCATATAACATTGTATATCCTTGCTCACCTACACCGCTGAGCCTCTTTTCTAATAGAATAACAAATCTGTCTCGAAATCTCAAGCTTTCCAACTTCATTTCGAAAATATTTCAGCCGCCATAATAGCAAAAACACAAATCCGACCACTGATTATCATTTCTTTGACGTACCTCAACCAGCGTCCGGAGTCTGAGAATCAAGTCTTGCAGCAACTCTTGGCATCAACCAAAAAAGGGGGGCAAGCGAATTTTGTTGGGTAAGAATCGCTTGCCCCCTTGGAGGGTTTGAGTTTTCGCCGCGGTTTTACGGTGCGACAATCGTATCGAACGTCTCGACGTTGAGCGAGGCGTTGTAGGTCTGGCCGCTCTTTACCACGTCGGTGACGGTGAAGGTGTACGTGCCGCCGTTCTTCTTCGGGGGCGACTCGATCAGGACCGTGCCGTCGGGCTGTTCATAGGGAAGATCGGGAATCTTGGCCTTACCGAGCAGAGCAGTCGTTACCACTTGACGCTGTTGTTGTGCCCAGACTTTGTCGAGTGTGATTTCGAGATACAGACAATTGGATTTTTCAACCAGCTTGATGCCGGTCAAGACTATGGGGTGATTAGGCTCGGTTGCCCTTCTTCACAGGGCAACGGTTTGCGTAGTCGGCGCGATTTTCCGCATCCGCCCGGCGCGATGGGTTCGGCTGTTATCTTCGGTGTTCGCCATCCAACAGCAGCTTGACTGCTGTGGCGAGATGTCTCAGCCGGGTGTCTCGGCCTGCGGGAGGAAGATGACCCAGCGGCTGTCCCGGCTGCGATTTGCCCGTACTGACCAGGGGACAAGTGTCAGTTCGACCCGTTTGCCGCCAGCGAGTCCGGGCAGTCGAAGAACGTGGATGCCATCCAGAAGTTCCGGATGCCACTCAAGGCGGACCTGCTTGATGAGATCTTGCGGCTTGATGGTAACGCTTGCCTCTTCCACGGGGAAGTCCACATCCTCTTGCTCCAGGCAAAACAGCACGGGCCCGCGGGCAAAGACGACCTGTCCGGCGTTGGCCTTGACGCGAGGATCGGGAAGAATCATTCGAATCGGCATCTCAAGCGCCAGGTGAACTGTATCGCCTCTCTTCCACGTGCGATTGATGACGAGGTAGTCGCCTGCTTCGGCACGTTTTTTGTTCCGGCCCGGCCATTCTGCGGCTGCCTTCTCGCACCAGCCGGGAATCCGGAGGCGCAGCTTGAATGACGTTGGCTGATTGCCGTCAAAGCGAACGGTGACGTCTCCTTTGTGCGGGTACTGTGTTTGAACAGAGAGGGATACTTGCCTGCCATCAGCCAAGGTATGATTCACCTTGGCTTCAGTGTAGAGGTTAATGAACAAGCCCTCGTTGTCATAAGAGAAGACGTACTCCGGCAGAGCACCGAGAAAGCGCCAACAGTTAGGCATGCAGCATGTTGTCCGGTTGATATTCGGCAGCATACATCGCGCTGTGGCCGGGCGGTGCCAATGGTCCGTTCTCTCGCTCTGGTCTCCCACCACCCGCATAGGGTTGTAGTAGAATGTCCCGAGACCGTTCAGTGCAATAGCGCCGAGATAGTGGTTGTAAAGAGCATTCTCGATCACGTCGAAACAGCGACTCTCGCCGGTAATGGCATGCATGCGCCACGAGAACATGATCATGGCCACCGTCGCACAGGTTTCCCCCATCGAGCGATGCTGGTGGTCGCGCGTGTGGGGCAGATCGTAGGCTGTTGTTGAGATGCTCTCACCGTGGGAGCCGATGGCGCCTGTTATGTACATGCGCGTCTGCACGAGCTCTTTCCACAGACCCGGAAGATGCCGGACCATGTCTTCACTGCCGGTCTGAAGGTAAAGGTCTGCCATACCGGCCAGCAGATAGCCTACACGGACGGCGTGGAGTCCGCCGCCGGCTTTGATATCTGCCACTTTGGGCGTGACTTTGCACAATTTCTTCGTCAGAATGACGGAAAAATCGAGGTACCTGGCCTCTTCGGTCGCGCGATACAGGCGAAGGAGTCCCAGCTCATACTCTGAGTGTTCGTTCAAAGCGGCTTTTTTGAAGTATGGATTACCGTTCTCGTATTCCTTGATCAAGTAGTCCGCCCAACGGCAGGCGGCATCCAGCAGATTCCGTTCGCCGGTGGCGCGATAGTGAGCTGTGGCGGCCTCGAAGAAATGGCCGGCTATGTAAAGATCATGCCGAACGCTTGGATCGAACCGCTTTTTCGGAGGAACCTGTGTATTTATGTATCCGTCGTCATGCTGGCATTTAAGGATCAACGCGGCAATCTGGTCAATGGCTTTCTTCAGCTTCTGATCGCCGGTTCGTGCGTACACGTACGAGGCGCCTTCCAGCCATTTGTAGAGGTCTGAATCGGCTGCGAGGCGATTGGCCTCGGGCGGCAATGGTTTGCCTGCGGCTCTGGCCTCAAAGCCTTTGGGAATGGGGCTTGTAAGGCCGAGCAGAACACTTCTCAAGTTTCGTTCGATTCGTTGGCCCAGATAACCTGAGACATTGACCTGACGCAACGGCACAGGGCGGCACTTCGCATGTTGGGCGGGCCAGTCGGCGGCGCAATACGTGTTTGTCTTTTCTTGCGGTCCTTGCGCACTTATTTCACTCGAACCGACCGAAAACGCCAGAATGAGGCCAACCGTGATCATCTTGTTTATGTTGTGCATTTGAATCCTACATTCCCCTATGAGTTAATCCTCTCTTGATATTGGTATAGTTCTTTGCCATAAGATTAGTACTTGCCTTGCAGCCGTTGCGCAGCGGCTGCAAGGCAAGCGGACCGGGACGTGGTAGGGCCCGGGATTTCCTGCCCTTCGAGGGCCTAAATGGGCAGCTCGCCACATCCTGACATTCGCAAACGGCTGATACCGAGTCGCCCGTCTGTAACGACAGGGCCTTCATAGGGATGCCGCTGACGAATGATTCGTCCGTTACCTAAATTATAACTTAATATTGAAAGGATTTCACTATGCTTATCGTTGGTCTCGATTGGTCGCGATACAAGCATGATTTCGTAATAATGGATATGCAGGGAAAAATCGTCGAGCGAGGTGCTATCGCTCACAATGCCAACGCTTTGGAAGAACTGGCCGTGCATCTTTCACCCATTGGGTTCTCCTTTTCTAATGGCCTAAACTCGATTAAATCCGTTCCATAGACTCTATACTATCAAACCTGTGTCGAATGCGCCATTTTTATATGGGAAATCCGGGTTATTATGTGTGACCAGCTCAATGCAGGTGCTCTGAGCTGCTATGGCGGGCCGGAACAGTGAACAATCTACCACTCACCACTGAAAATTTATTTGGGGTCCCTGAGGACTACTTTGCCGGTTCCTCTGGTGACTCTGCCTATTTAGACTGCAACCTTTGTTTCTGTTGTCTTCTTCGCGGACGGCTTCTTTATATCCACTATCTCTATCGCTGATTTCGGGCGAGCTGCTTTAGGACATTCGCCGGTCCAGCAATAAAGACAGAGTTTTTCTTTTGGTCGGCCGATGGCATTAACCATATCGTCCACAGTCTGATACCTCAGCGTCGATACATCCAAATCGCCGGCGATCCATTCCACCATTTTTCTGTATTTTTCAGAACCTGGGTCGATATATTCCGACACATCTTCGAGGTCGCTACCTTCCAGAGAGCGAATGGCCCTGCGGGCGGCAAGCTCATCAATAGAGCGCGTGGAGAGATTGAACCGGCAGGGAAACATCAAAGGCGGACAGGCAGGCCTTATATGTATCTCTTTGGCGCCGCAATCCCAGAGTTTCTTTATAGTGAAGTTCTTGAGTTGCGTTCCTCTGACGATAGAATCCTCGCACACCACAATGCTGTTACCTTCGATCACCTCTTTAATGGGGATAAGTTTCATCTTCGCGATGAGGTCGCGTCTCTGCTGCGAGGGTGGCGTATAACTTCTGCCATATCCCGGAGTGTATTTAACAAGGGGACGTCTGAATGGTTTGCCTGATTCCATCGCATATCCTAACCCGTGGGCACATCCGGAGTCCGGAACGCCCGAAACCAGGTCAATGTTAATATCCTTATCGCGTTTTGCAAGGCAGCGGCCGCATCTTTCCCTGACCGTTTCGACATTTATTCCTTCATAATTTGATGCGGGAAAGCCGGTATATATCCAGAGAAATGCGCAGATTTGGTTTACATTTGCTCCGCCCGGGCTTGCTTGCACTATGCCGTCTTCGTTTATCAGGATTATCTCTCCCGGTTCAATTTGTTTTACGACATCGAATTCGTTATTTGGAAAGGCGCTGGTCTCGGCGGTCACCGCGCATGCACCTTGGCGCCTGCCGGCAATGAGCGGCGTGTATCCGAATCTGTCTCTTGCTGCATATATCCCATCTTTATGCAGCAGCAGCAGCGAGCAGGAGCCCTCTATTTGCTCAAACATCTTCTCGATGCCGTCTACCAAATCGCCTCCCTGGTTGATTAACTTTGCCATCAGCTCCGGGGTATTGACCGCTCTTCTGCTTACCTCGCTGAAAGATATCCCTTTGCTTAGAAGTTGCCGCGCCAAATCCTCGGCGTTTTCCACAAATCCACTGGTTACTATACAAAACGGCCCGAATCTGGAGTTTAGATAGATGGGCTGTTCGTCATAGTCGCTGATAACACCGATGCCCTTGTTGCCATTGATATGTTTGTAATCATCATAGAATTTTGACTTGAACTGGCTCTGGCTGAGGTTGTGTATCTGGCGGGTGAAACCTTCGCCGAGCACCGCTATGCCCCCGTACTCGGTTCCCAGATGCGAATGATAATCGGTGCCGTAGAAAAGGGTTTCTGCACAATCCTTCTTCGATGCTACTCCAAAAATGCCGCTCATTTTTACCTCCTAAAGATATGTCTGTGATTTACCATATTAAATTTTATCGACACCGCTAAGGGACTGTCTCAAAACACAAAATGTCATTATCGAGTATCGAGCTATTTAAGGATTACATTGCCGGTACCGGTCGTTATTCTGCCGATACGATATACCTTTTCGCCATATCTGGTCAATTTCTTTTTTATCGAATTGGCAAAATCCTCGGCTACTATCAGCACAAAGCCGATGCCCATATTGAAGACCCTGAACATCTCCTCTTCTTCGACGGGGCCCGTCTTCTGCAAAAATGTGAATATCTTCGGTACCGGCCAGCTCGATTTCTTTATGGCCGCATTGCAGTCTTTCGGCAACACTCGCGGAATGTTCCCCACAAGCCCCCCGCCGGTAATGTGGGCCATCCCGTGGACAATGCGTTTGACCTTGTATTGTGATAAGAGTTTCACTACCGGCCGAACATAAATTCGCGTTGGTTTCAGCAGCACTTGGCCCAATGCCGTCCCATCGAGCTCATCCAAAGTATCGGTCATTTTAAGAGCGGCTTTCTTAAAACAGATATTGCGAACGAGGGTGTATCCGTTACTGTGCAGCCCGCTTGAGCCGAGGCCCAGTATCACGTCGCCGTTACGTATGTTTTTGCCTGTGATGATTTTCTTGCGCTCGACCACCCCGACGGCGAACCCGGCCATATCGAAATCGCCCCTGGAGTACGTATCGGGCATTTCAGCGGTTTCCCCGCCTAACAAGGCACAGTCGGCCAGTCGGCAGCCGGCGGCAACGCCTTTTACCAGCTCGGCGATTACTTTCGGCTCCAGCTTGTGAACCGCAAGGTAATCGAGAAAAAACAACGGCTCGGCGCCGGCGGTGAGCATATCGTTGACGTTCATCGCAACCAGGTCAATCCCGACGGTGTCGAACTTTTTTATTTTGCCGGCTAATTGGACTTTGCTGCCCACGCCATCGGTGCAGGCCACAAGGACAGGACTTTTGTAATTTTTCTTGAAGAGCCGTTCGTCGTAGTCCAGCCGGAACAGCCCCACAAAGGCATTTTTGGTTTCAATGACCCTCGGCCCGAATGTGCCGGCAACATACCCGCCGATTCGCTCGACCATTTCATCGCCGGCGTCGATACTCACGCCGGCCTGCTCGTAGCTGATGTATTTACTCATCTGTCTGAGGCCAATCATCAAACATACGCATTTATTAGCGCTCCAGAGCGAACTTGTTCATCGCGACATCTACAGGTATTTTGTACTTGCCGGTCCAGCAGGCGGTGCAATAGCTCTCTGCCGGCAGCGATGCACAAGACAGCAGCCCTTCCAGCGAGCAATAACCGATGCTGTCCACCTCAAGGAATTCTTTGATTTGTTCCAGGTTGCGGTTATTTGCTAAAAGTTCCTCTTTGGTGGGGAAGTCCACACCGTAAAAACAGGGGAATCTTAGCGGCGGACAGCTGACTCGCATATGGATTTGTTTTACACCTGCCTGACGCAGGGTTCTAATCTTGCCTCTTGTGGTTGTACCGCGAACGATTGAATCATCCACCACTACGATGCGTTTGCCGGCCACCGCTTCTTTTACAACGGCCAGCTTGAGTTTGACCTCCAGTTCTCTTAATTTCTGGTCCGGCGAGATAAATGTCCTGCCTATGTAGTGACTTCTGACCAGCCCCATATCAAAGGGCAGTTTGCTTTGTTCTGCATATCCTATTGCCGCCGATGTCCCCGAGTCCGGGACGGGTATTACAACGTCGGCATCAACGGGGTGTTCTATTGCAACGCCTCTTCCGAGCTTCTTCCTGAACTCGTGCACATTTTCACCAAATAAAAGTGAGTTTTGCTTGGCGAAGTAGATATGCTCGAAGATACAGTGTGCCGGCGTGACCGTCCCGGGCTTGACAAAAAATCTGCTCGAAAGCCCCTTTTCGTCAAGCCGAACGATTTCGCCCGGCTCAACTTCACGAATGAACTTCGCCCCTACTAAGTCAAAAGCACAGCTCTCACTGGCTACAACGTAAGAGCCCTTTTCCGTCTGGCCAACGCACAAAGGCCTGATGCCGTAAGGGTCCCGCGCAGCTTCGATACGGTCAGCAAACAAAAACAGCAGCGAATACGCACCCTGCAGATGGTTTAATATATGGGCCAGTGAGTCGGGATTGCTGACGTGGGTCGGCTTGGCGAGCAAGTGAGTAATTACTTCGGTATCCGAAGTGGTCTTGAATATGCTGCCGTATGCCTCGTATTCGTCCCGCAGAAGTTGCGCGTTGATAAGATTGCCGTTATGTGCCACTGCCACCTGCCCGTAGGAGTACTCGCTCAAAAGCGGCTGGCTGTTAACAGGGCTGCTCGAACCTGTGGTTGAGTACCGCACATGGCCGATCGCTATTGGATTAGCCGACGCCCCCGCCAGTTTTTCCAAAAGACCTGAACCACTGCGGAAAACCCTGCTTACCTGCCCCATACCTGTATAACAGCGGATAAATTCACCATCGCTGGAGGCGATTCCTGCCGACTCCTGGCCGCGGTGTTGAAGGCTGTGCAGACCAAAATAGGTCTTCTGGACGGCCTCAGCATCCCCAAAAATACCGAAAAGACCACAGCTTTCCCGCGGCTCGACTGAGCTCGCCGAAGTCATCTCGTATCTCATATCTTGCTCTTTGTTTGAACTGACTAATTATCGAGACAGGCCGTATCTTAAAAAATTGAGGAAAGAAAGACAATGATTCTTTCAAAAAAATAGCAAAAAACACCAAAAAACAAACTCAATTGTAATTGGTAAATAGAAAATAGTAAATCGGATTGTCATTCTGCCTGCCCCCTAAGGGAGCGCAACCACCCCCTCGCACTGCGAGGGGGTTCTTGTTAGCCCCTTGCATCGTAAGGGGTTTCTTTTTCTCGCACTGCGGGGGGTTTTTATATATTGTTAGCCCCCGGCACTGCCGGGGGTTCTCGTTATCTTTGTCGCATTTTTTTCTTTGCAGTCTTTGCCAAAAATAAGTATAATTAAAAACCACAATAAACTAACGTTTATCCGCCGTAGTCCGTTTTACAATACCTAAGCGGGACTGTTAGTAAGGTTTGTATATTATTATTTTGGGCACTTGGATCAAGTAAGTAGCGAATGAAAAGGAAGTGCACAATCTGTGGTATGATTACAACCGACGACCGTCTTGTTGCTTGTCCCGAATGCGGGGCCGATTTTTCCAGCGGAGAACCAGACCGCAACCTTTTAACACCCCAGCAGGAGAAATACATTGTTAGCAAGATCTGGAAGAGGCTTAGGAAGTTCCTTTTTGGTGGCTTCAGTATTCTTACGGTTATTTCAGTGGTGTTTCTCGTGGTGGCTCTCGTGAAGGCGTATAGATCTGGAACAAATTACATAGAGAATATGTTGGTCACCAAGATCACCGAGGAGTTCGAAGAACCGAAAATAAGAAAGATAATGGAACAGGTTGCAAAAGCTGAAGCACGATCTGTGATAACTAATCAGATAAATCCGATTGTTAAAGATTTCAAAGCACATATCAGCAGTTTGAAGGCGGACGAAATCAACAAGATCTGGAACAACCATCGTGGCGCAGTCAATCAAGCAGCATACGTTTTGGGAGCGTTTCGCCGTGAATATTCCGATGCCCATGGAGTGCAAAATGCGGAGCCTGAACTTGTACAGCGGGCAATTGATTGTGCGGTGTTCATCATTCGAAGCATCGGTGGATTGTTTTAGGTTTGTAGGATGGGCAGATTTCCTGCCTGTGCTGATATTCTGTCGGAGAATGACTCGATATAATTAAAATGGTCCGAAACATCGCACCCTACAAGCTTTTCTAAAAATAGGACAGTTTCAATGACACAAATAATCACACTATACGAACCACCGGAAGGAACGCCTTGGTATTTTGTGCTGTTCCATATCCTTTTGTTTCTGTTTGCATTACTATTACCCTTTTTGATTAGGTATGTAGTTTTGCGAAGACCAGTAATAAATCTCTTGTCGGCAATCCCTTTGGCCTTGATTTGCGGTTTTTTTATTGCTGTAAACAGCTACATTCTATTTCCGATAAACCCAAGCATTGGAAGAGATAACGCCTCCTTAGTAGCAACCTGCTTACTCATAGCCTTCTGTATTTATTCCTATTGTATTATGCATACGGGCTATATAGACTACTGTATCAAGAAGTTAATAGCAGACGAAACAGATAAAAAGCTAAAAGATGACCAAAAACAATAAGTAAATCAAGAAACTAGGGACAGCCACGAGTTAGCAGAGGTAAGAGAGAATAATGAAAGAGATACCGCTAAGCAACGGCCAAAGCGCAAAAGTTGATAATATTTAGCCCGCCGATTGTGTCCTGAGCCTGCCGAAGGATTACTCGGCGGGTCTTTGTTTAAAAGCGAGCATCGAGATTTATCCGCCGTAGTTTACCCGCCTTGTCTGGTGGGCGGGGCGTGGCTTTCCTGCGTGAAAAATTTTTGCTTTGGTGTTAGTCCCTATGGGACTGTGGATGAGGCCGAAAGATTGTAAAAAGTTTACTTTTGGAAACTCTTTAGGCCAAGAACACACAGGTTTGTTTACAACAAACCTGCCAAAGCTTAAATCTGTGCAAATCTGTGAAATCTGTGGTTAAATATTATTGGATTCTCTGAGTCCTCTGTGCCCTCCTTGTCCTGCGTAGCTCCTAAGGAGCGAAGCATGGATGTGGCTTAATTTTTTTCACGATTATGTTAGATTTTTATTGAACAAATAGCCAATTTTTGGTATAATACAGACGCGATTGGGGGTAAATCCCGCCAGGAGCGACAAGCACGCGGAGAACCGCACGTTTTCGTATCAGCAGATACACGCACATAAACCAGCATTTGGAAAGCTAGGCAAGAAAGGCAAAGTTTTGAATTTGGCTCATTTAGATTTTGATATTGTTTCGAATTTCGATATTAGGATTTCGGATTTCAAACTACCAGATGCAACCTTGGGCTACGATCTATGCAATACGCAATACGCAATACTCGCAAACCGCCTATCCAGCCTAACTTGTCAACCAATTATGACCTCTTTTATGCAAAACAAACCCAATTTCCGAAAAAGTCAAATGAACGTAAGCCCTGTTAAAACAATGAACTATGAACAAATAACTATGAACAATGACGATAAAAACAAACCCAATACAAACCCAATTCAAACCCAATCAAACCCAATTTCCGAAAAGCCAAAATTGATGCAAAGTGTGTATTTACAAAGGATTATGAAGAAAAATGCGGCTAAGGGCTATGAAAAAACAAAGCCAATTCAAACCCAATTCAAACCCAATCAAACCCAATCTTGTCCGCCATCTTGTCCGTCGTCTTGTCCGTCGTAGCTTTAGCGAAGATGGAAGCTTTAGCGAAGACGGAAGCCTTGGCGAAGGCGGATTCAAACGGGCCACCTATGCTGCTAGCACAGTGCCTACTCCGCCGAAGCAGCTTCGGCTACGAAGGCCGGAAGCAACGCGACCAGGCCTTTTTTGCAATAAAATGTTGACTTATTTGCTTCTTGATGGAATAATGATTTGTTCGGATTTTTCTTCAAGAAAAGCTTTTAAACGCCTAAACCCACAAAAGGGCAAATTATGAAAAATTATCTGCTTAAATTGCGAATTTCTACCCAGGCCGTAATATTTCTTACTACCTGTGGCTTAATTGCCAGCTCTGTAACAACTAATGCCGCTGCCGCTGAACCGAACAGCCCTGCCGGCAGCGATGTTCGGGATTTGAACGGTGTTGCCGTTACAGTCAACGGCGTCGATATTACCGAAAGCGAGATAGAAGTGCTGCTTGGATCACGGCTTAAGAAAATGGCCACGCAGTTAGCAAACCTGCCGCCTGCCATTGTCCAGCAATACCAAAGACAGCTCAGAGAGCAGGTACTGAAGGGATTGACCGAAATGGCGCTGCTGGATGAAAAAGTAAAAGAGGCCAACATAGTCATTACCGAACAACAGGTGACCGAAGAGCTCAAGAAAATGGCTGCCCAGCAGAAGTTATCGCTGGAAGATTTCAAAGCTCTTGTAATGAAGTACGGTGAAAATTTTGACGATGTTAAAGAGCGCGCCCGCAAGGGACTGGCCTATCAGAAACTTATGGAGGCCCAACTTGGCGACAAGATAAACGTTACAGAAGATGATGCAGAGAAGTATTATTCTGAAAATAGAAGCCAGTTCGAAACGCCCGAGATGGTCAGGGCAAGTCATATTCTCATAGAAGCTGACACCACTGACCCCAACGCCGACCCCAACGAGGCAAAGGCCAGGGCTAAAGCAAAGGCCAAGGGCCTGCTCGGCCAAATCAAGGACGGAGCCGACTTTGCCGAATTAGCCAAAGCCAACTCGGCTTGCCCCTCAGCGGCAGGTGGCGGCGATTTAGATTTCTTCCCGAAGACTGGCAGGGGCAGTATGGTCCCGGAGTTCTCCAATGTGGCCTTTACGCTGGATGTGAATGAGGTCAGCGGTGTCGTGGAAACCCAATTTGGCTATCACATAATAAAAGTTACCGACCACAAAGACCCGGAAGTTATAACGTTTGAGCAGGCCAAAAACGAGATTATAAATGGACTAACGCAGCAAAAGAGGCGCGAACTTTCTATGCAATATGTCGACTCGCTAAAGGCAAAAGCAACCATCATTTATCCACCCGGCAAAGAGCCATCACCCGTGCCACCTCGCCCGTGACCGGTTGCTCGAATTACTGGACACGAGTCACGGGGCACGATTCAGCAGTGTTGCCGGGTCGAGATTGGCCGATTCTATGTCTTTGAAGTATTTTACCGTGCCGACCTTTAGCTCAATCGTGGCTTCGTCATCGCAGACAATAATACCTTTCGGGTGCATTTGCAGGGCACTGATTGTCCACATATGATTTACACCTTCTTCTATGGCGTGTCGCAATGCACGGGCCTTATTGTGGCCGTTGACGATAATTATAACTTCCTCGGCACCCATAACGGTCCCTACGCCCACGGTCAAAGCGGTTTTGGGAACTTTATTAATATCGCCGTCGAAGAATCGTGAGTTGGCTACGATAGTGTCGTAGGTCAGCGTTTTGATGCGTGTCCTTGACGACAATGATGAGCCGGGCTCGTTGAATGCTATATGGCCGTCGGGCCCTATACCACCGACAAAGAGTTTAACGCCGCCTGCCTTTTTTATTTTTTCTTCATAGCCGGCACATTCGGCTTCCAGGTCCGGCGCATTGCCATTGAGAATGTTGATATTCTCTTTTGGGATATCTATGTGCTTGAAGAGGTATTTATCCATAAATGAGTGATAGCTTTCAGGATGGTCCTCGGGTAGGTTCACGTATTCATCCATATTAAAGGTAACAACATTTTTGAACGAAACCGTTCCGGCCTTATAAAGTTCCACTAATTGTTTATACACCCCAATCGGCGAAGAGCCAGTGGGCAGACCCAACACGAAAAGTTTGGCCTCGCTCGGGCCAAATTCATTTATGCTCTTGGCGACATAGTTGGCGGTCCATTTGGCGGCTAAATCGTAATTCGGCTCAATTATTACTCTCATAAATTTCTCCTTAAAATATGCTCCTTATTACAGGTGCCACGGACTTCGCATCGACCGTGACAGCATTCTATTGGCCTGCTCATCGTTGAAGCGTTCCTTCTGCGGGTCCCATTTCAATTTTCGCCCCAGCAGCATTGATATGTTGCCCAGGTGACAGACAGTGGTGGAGCGGTGACCCACCTCCGCAGGGTAGAACGGCTGCCTGCGTGTGTGAACGCAGTCAAGGAAGTTACGCTCCGGGCCCTGTCGGCACGTGTACAGATGGGTTTCGTTCGGACCAATAACGGAGTCCAGAATCGACTCTGGATACGCCATAAGCTCTCGCCTGCCAGGCATAATCCATCCCTCGGTCCCTTCGTACTTTATAGAAGCTACTAGGTCTGAGTATTTACTCCTGCAGATCAGTCTGACGCCATTGGCGTATTTGTACTCGATCCTGAATTTTTTGGCGGTATTGTAAAGTCTGCTGCTGGGAAACTCTCCCTTGCCGTCAATCTCAATCGGCCCGGTGTATTCGGTATCATTGGCCCACTGTGCCTGGTCGATATAGTGGCCGCCAAAATCCGTCAGCACTCCGCCGGAGTAATCCAGTATCCAGCGAAAGTTCCAGTGACACCGCCCTTTGGTATACGGCGCCCACGGCGCCGGTCCAAGCCACATATCGTAGTCGAAACCCTCCGGCACCGGCATTGGCAGGGTATCGCGCTCGGCATTGGGGTACACCTTGCCCCTGGGATACACTTCCGGCAGATCTGTCCAGATAGTATGGAGCCGGCCGATCCGTCCGTTGCACACAAGCTCGGCGGCGCGGTGAAAAGTGTCGCTGGCGCGAAGTGAGCTGCCGGTTTGCAAGACCCGATTGTATCGCTGCACCGTGTCACTCAAGAGACGACCTTCGGTGACGGTCAGGGTAAGTGGTTTTTCGCAGTATACATCTTTGCCGGTCTTGACGGCGGCGATTGAGATTGGAACGTGCCAGTGGTCCGGGGTCGATACCACCACCGCATCGATGTCGTCGCAAGCGATAACCTCTCGCCAATCTGCGGTTATATAGCAGCCTTTGTATGTGCCCGATTGGCTTGCCCGTCCATAGTGCATTTCGACAATCCTTCTCGCTGGTTCTCGTCCGAAGACGGCTCGCCCCCCAAAGTAACCGGAACTTTCCCGGTCCACGTCACAGAGGGCAACAACCTGTGCATCCGCATTGCCAAGGAAATTCTGCAGATTTACCTTAGTGCCGTGCTGGCCGAGGCCGACGAAGCCCAGTGTAATCCTATTACTCGGCGTGATGCTGCCAGCCTTACCCAATGCGGACGAGGCAATTACATACGGAAAACTTACTGCCACCACACCTGCAGCGGTTGCTCTTTTGAGAAACTTACGCCGACTGATGTTTTTCCTTTGCGACATTGACGAACCTTTTTAAGGCCCTGCCTTTTCCCTTCCTATTTTTGCAAAAGTCTTAATGTAGTTGCCGCTAACGTAATCTTTCCATTCGGCTGATAAGCTCATCGCCGAGTTTGGTTTTTTCGATTATATGCTTTTGGATTTCAGAAACAAAACTATTTTCTTCAAGTGTCCCCCTCACCTGTTTGAAATCGGCTTCTCTTGTTTTTTTGTCCCCGTCAAGGCCGTACCCGATTTGTGCAGTGGCGGCGAATTCCTTTTTGGCGTCGGCATACAGCATATTGTCAAGTTCCACAACAGCCGTTTTCCATTTCGTTACCAGCTCAATGATGTCGTCTGCTGTTATTTTGTCGACCGTTTTACCCAGGCATTGCTGCAATACGTTTTCCGCCCAGGCCCACTCGTATCGATGGTATTCGTTGTGCATCGACCTGAAAGCTTCTGTCATCTGCTCCAGTGTGCTAATAGTACCGTTTTCAATGTTATCGAGCATTTTTTGCACTGCCTGTTCGGGGGCAAACATACCGGCCAAATCCACCCACTTGCCCGCCCCTATGTTGGTTTCCGGCGACAACGCCGCTCGAAGTTCGTCAACGCTTTTGAACTGCTTGTTTTCCAATCGCTTAATCAGGCAATTGCCCAGGAATTTATCGATACCAATTTGGTAAAATTTAATGCCTTTGTCCAGCGATGAGCTCTTAATCTTGACGCTGTGGTAGGTAAAGTAATCTGACGTTTCGCCGGATGTTGCTTTTAGGTCCGTGAGCAACTGGCAGCCGTTGAGCATCTTTTGAATCGTATATGGGCTTAAAAGCTTGAAATTTATATAGTCGAGTTTCACCGGGTCTTTGCGTCTGTCGCGCTTTAGCCATTTTCGGGCGTCTCGAATGGTGCCTACGCTTCGCAAGTTCACGCCAGGCACAAGAATGCTTTCGTCTTCGTGCTCAATCAAGTATGAAAAAGGCAAGTCTGAAGTATCTGAGTTTTTGTAATGTCTGCCCATCACAACTGTAAACGCCCCGACCTTTGCCGGCCAGAGTATATATGAGTCACTGGCGGTCTTGGAGCCGCGTTCGATGATGCCCTGATGGGCTGGACCCAGCTTGTACATATGATTGCTCTGGTTTGTTCCGCTACCTGCGTTCAAGAAGGAAAACAGACCGGCAATAAGCAATGTGGATTTGTGATGTGTAACCGTGTATGGTCCGGCGAATACCGAACAGGCCTCACCGTGGAAACCCCCGCAGTTAGCGAAGTACACGGAGTTTTCCGCGGAATATTGCTTGGCCAGTACTGTGCCCTGGCCGACGAAACATTCACATATTATTGTGCCGTCGGTAATCTTCGAGCCGCTGCAGGCAATAAAGTCTTCGGCAAAAACTCCCGGGCCGATATAAACCGGATCTTCCGGACAGCTATTGACCGAGCCGTTCTCCAATCTGTTCACTCCTTCTAAAACGGCTGCGGGACCTACTTTGACGTTTTTGATGATTCGACAGTTGATAAGCTTTGCACCTTTTGCCACGACGCCCATAGACGAACTGACAGAGGCAGTGTAAGCAGCGATCATTTTCCGCAGGTTTTCAATAACTTTCGGCCTGTGCCGATAAAATGCTATTATGTAAGCGGTATGAGCTGAGAGATGGTCGTAAATCGGTATTTCTCTGCCGCCGGCCTCATTGACAACGGTAACTTCAGTGCCGTTACCAAAGCTGCTTTGCCCCTCGACAGCAAGCAAATCGAGATTTTCGATTATCGCGTCATCTTCTATGCGGTAGTTGGCGATATAATTTCTGATTTGGTTAATATATACATTATTGCCGATTGTGCAGTTATGGATTGTTGCGTTACTGATACCGGCCGGCTTCTTAACACCCCCGCAAAAAAACACATCCCCTTCAAAAACGCCTAACTTTACATTTCCGGAGAAACACGTTGACTTTACTTTCTCCGCGTCGAACCCTTCAGCCACCCGCACATTTGCCCAATCATCGCAACCGCAGCCCTGGCTGGTTAGCTTGACGATTTCCTCGGCAGATAACGAACGAAACCTTCCTTTGTGGGAGGGGGCCCCATTTTGTGAACTTTTTGGAAAACGGGAATTCGAACCAGATTCTGATGCCATTTTTGCACCTTTCCTTTAGCTAATAAGACCGGCAGTCTAACTACCTTTACTTCTATGTCGTCAATATAGACGCTCATTGTTCAGCACTTAATTTGACCAAGGGAATATACAGATTCCAGTTCTATAAATCAACATATTTATAACAGGCTACTTGTGAGGTGTTTGCTTTAAAAGATTACAGAAACTTGCAGCGTTCCAAAATCCCTGAGGATTTTTCCCCTCCTTTTTCGCAGGAAGTTGCGGCTTCTGGAGTCGGCGAAGATAAATTATAAAATTTTTGGCAAAATTTGGAGTAATCTGTTGGCAGGTGCCGATGTTAGCTATATAAGGTAATCGTGCCCACCACAGGTAATCACCTGTGGGTCTTTTAAGGGGCCGCATTTTGTGGAGTCCCCCAAACGCCTTTTATCGCGTTTGGGGAGCCCTTCGCAAAATGGGAACCCTAAGCACTTTTCAAGGACGAGACTATGTCGAATCAGCCAAGGGTCGCGAAAGTATTAGCAGCACTACTGATTTCGATGACATCCGGGGCGATAGTCTTGATGGCCCTGGGTAATAATCCCCCCTCGGCGCCAGCCTTTTGTCTTTACAGCTACTATCGTCTTGACGCTGTCCAAGAAGCTATCAAAAGTCGTGCTGCTCAGTCTCCCGACCGCTGGAACCGCATTGAGATTTACTATAGTGGTACCAAGGCCGGCAACATAGAACAGTTGGCTTCATTGAACGGCCTGGCAAACCCCGATGATATCAACTGCCATTTCTGTGTGTACAATGGCCTCGGTGGCGGCGATGGCCAGATAAAACCAACCCAAAAGTGGGAAAAACAATGGGCAATTATACCGGGCAGAACCTGGTATGGCAGCGGACAAACTATCCGCATCTGCGTTGTCGCCGATAGAAACACCGCACGCCCAACCGACTGCCAGATAAAAAGGACAGAGGCACTAACTGAATCGCTGTGCAGAAAGTTCGACATTGGGCCTGAATATGTCTATTATCCCAGTGACTGGCAGTAATAACAAAATCCCATCACAACGCAAAATAGCTTTTACTTAACATTCACGCTTTACGCGTTTCCGTTTTGCGGGCCGTCTCTGCCAGTCTCACCTTGGAGCTGGGACATCGTCTGGTCTGCGGGCATTCATACCTCTGGGCTGGAAACCTCGACCCGGCCTGTCTGGGCCTTGGGGCGGCGCACCAGGACCCGGCTTGCCTACGCCTCTGCGCAGAATACCCTGGCCCCATCTGCCTCTGTGTTGAAAACCCTGACCCGGCCTGGCTATACCTCTGCCTGGAGTACGCTGACCCCATCCGCCTATACCTCTAGATTGGAGGCCCTGCCATCTTCCGTGCGGACAGCCACGAAGCTGGCCAAGTCGTCCCTGGTCTATGCCAGGCCATCCTCTACCTATGCCGGGCCATCCTCTGTCTGTCCCGGGCAACCCTTGTCCTCGCTTTGGAGCCCCAAGGGCTGCTCCGGCTCTGTTACGGAAATCTCGCAGACGTTCGCCAAGAGTACCTCTTGCTCTTTGCAGTCTTTCTCTGGCCTCGTTCATCCTCCGGAGTAATTGTCCCATCTTTTCCCTGTCGTTTTCCCGATAGGCCTTTGTAAGCTCATCGAGCCATCCGGCAAGCCCCGTTTGTATAGCAGGTGAGGGCGGGGTTTGTCCGCGGCCAAACTGCTGGGGCTTACCACGCGAAGCCTCTGCAGGCCCGCGACCAGCTTCTCTGCCAGCCCTTGGCTGCTGCCTCTGTTGGGTACCCCTGCTCTCCGTAGGCCTGCGTGCAGCTTCCTGCCCTGACCTTTCTCTGCCGGGTTGCCGCGTCTGGCCTCTTTGGCTTTGCCAGCCTTGCCGGGCCTGCCTTTGTTGCGGCTCTGCTTCGGGCGTGCCTCTTCTTTCCTGGGCGGCAAGATTTTCAGCCCCTATCAGCACAACAACTGCCACCATAACTAACATAATCTTCTTTAACATTTTTTGTTCCTTTCCAAATTGGTTCTTTATTTTGTCTTGTTATATTGCATTTTATGTACACAAGCCGGCTTAGAAACCGAATTTGTCAGATATTTGATAAGAGTTCGCAGTGCCGTAAGATTTTCATTTGCTATCAGCACAACTGCTGCTCCCAGATCGCCAATAATTTTCTTTAACATTTCTACCATCTTTTCAATTAACTCTGTTTCTGTTTTGCCATACTGGATTTCCAAAGATAAAGACGAATTCAAAAACCAAATTTATTGCGATTTTCAGGAGAATTTTGCAAAAATGTGGGAAAAAGCTTGATTTCCGGGTTTTTTTTTACAGCACCCCTTCTCAAGAGGACAGAAGACGGAAGACAGAGCTCTGACTTCTGATTTCTGACCTCTGGCTTCTGATTGCGATACCCCTCAGGCTAACTTGCTGACAGCTTCGGCGACCAGTTTAGCTATCGGCAGATGCTGCGGGCAGCGAGCTTCCGCAAGGCTGTAATCGATGCTGAGCAGTTTGTTTCTTACCTTGGCGGGAATCTGAGCAAATAGCTCTCTTGCCATATCCCTATCGCCGTAGCTGTTGTAGTACATCAGATACCGCATAACATCACCGACATAAGGCGTATCCGGCAGGGCCGAGTTACAGATATTTGCGCAGCCGGCACAATAACCACTACAGGTTGCGCGGGCGTATTCGGTGAGAACCTGCCTATCGGCCTGGGTAAGTTTGGTTTTATCGAGTACTGCCGCGACGTTTGAATCCAAATAAGCAACATTCTGCATCCCTACACAGGCCGAGCTGAACCTTTTATCTTCCAATACAAGCTTTATCTTTGCCTGGGCCTCGGTAAAACCTCGCTGCAGGAAGTGCTCGGCCAGTTTTTTGTCCTCTTCAGTTTCAATTTTTTGGCTACGTCCCTGAGTCTTCATAGCGATAAGGCCGATGCCTGCTTTATGGCACGCCTCAATAGCAGTGTTCAACTCCTTATCCTGCATCAATCGGAAATTGTAAATTAGCATTATCACATCAATCCAGTCGAGCCTGGACGCAGCGGCAAGAACCTGGGCCATATTCTCGTGAGTGGTTACACCAAAAAACCGTATCAGTTTCCGTTTCTTTGCATCTTTGGCCCATTGCTTTAGCTCATCCGTCAATCGTGCAGGGTCGGGACATTGGTGAATACCATAATACAAATCAATGTAATTCGTGTTCATTCTTTCCAGAGAGGTCGCAAGGCGTTCCTCTACTGTCTCCACTGCAGCTTTTGGCGTTAGTTTTCCTTTTACACCTGAGGCCTTGGTGACAAGGAACAATTTCTTTCGGACATCCGGGTTCCTCGACAGGTATTTACCTATGCCAAGCTCGGCATTTCCCCCTGCATAGTTATACGCTGTGTCCCAATAATCAACACCATACTGGAGAGTCTTTCGCAACAGGATTTGGTTGTCAACGTTAACCTGGAATGTTCCAAAAGACAGGCACGGAACATCAATACCTGTTTTGCCTAATTTCCGTCTCGGAACCTGGGGAAACTTGGACTTTTGTGTTTTTTCTGCAGTATCTGGGCCAGCTGACGCATCAGCCGAAGCAAATACATTTGTCGCCCCTGCAAAAGCAGGGGTTAACCCTGCGGCACCCATCGTCTTTAAAAAACTTCTTCTATTGATTTCATTGTGCTTTTCTTTCATCGCATTAATCTCCAAAAAGCAGGTCTTAGAGCACTTCCATTCACATTATGGAGGACTATTGTTTACCAAATTGTACAAACATTCTTGAAAGCAGCTTAGATTATTTTTGAGTTATTTTCCTGGTGCGGTGTCAACCGGTACCCAAGCTGTCTTCTTGGCCTAATCTATCTCCAGCCCCGGCCGCCTCTCCATTGGCTCCGGACACAAACCCTGCTCTAATACCAGCGGTAATTTTCTTCAACATTTCTGCTGCTTTCCAAATTAGACCTTATTTCTATTCTGACATGCTGGATTTTAACAGATAAAGGCAGGGTGGAGAAAGTGAATTTATAGCAGTTTTAAAAAACTCGAAAAATATGCAAAAAGCTATTTATTGCATCTTTTCGGCTTTTCTTACAGCGCCCATTTTCAACAGGCCGAAGTCTTCTTTCTTAGTCAAGACCACCCATGCCCGCCAGTCTTTTTTGTGGATTCGCATCGGCTCGATTGGCTCTACGTCCTTCAGCCAGACCAAAAAGCCGAACCTGCAATCCATTTTACTTTGCCAGTATTTGTTGCTGCCGCAGATTAGGTGGTTGTACTGCTCTTTGAGTTCGAGTATTCGTTTTGGTGTCAGTTCAGTGAAATTTCTGACCGCCGCAATGCTCGCTATCGCACAGACCAGCCCACCGCTTTCCTTGAGAAACAACTTGTCACCTGGCAGCACCCGCCCGAAATGCGCGCGTCTTGTTTTGATAAAACGCGATTCAATTTGCTTTCGGCCGGCTAATACCGCCTCTAAATAGGGCCTTTTCAAAATTACCAGATGATAATTTGCCATAAATCAATCTTTTATCATAAAAACTGAGCTGATAAATAGCAACTACTTTGACGAATGCCTCCAGAGAATCTATAATCAGAGCGGCTTTTATAAGGGCAAAAAGATGGAATCGATTTTAGCTGCTGTAGTTATCGTTCTGATTATATTTATTTTAGGGCTTTTAGTTTGGCTCATCAGCACCAGCTTTGCCAGCAGAAAGGAGATTGCCGGCCAGGCGGCGGGCATCGGCCTTCTGCAGCAGCAATTAGAAGCACTCAAAGCCGCCCAGGATAAAACTACGGAGAATTTACAAAAGTCTCTGCAGGCTGGCCAGACAACCCTCAGCCAGTCTCTGCAATCCAGCCAGAAGGTGCTCAGCCAGCTAAACAGCCAGATTGGCGAGCTTCAGGGAACCAACAAACAAATGATGCAGATAGGGACCGAGGTCAGACGGCTCCAGGATATTTTAAGCTCGCCGAAGCTGCGAGGACAGATGGGTGAATGGTCGCTGGAAAATCTGCTATCGCAAATCCTACCCGAAAATAGTTACGAATTACAATACACCTTCAAAGACGGCAAAATGGTTGATGCGCTTGTTAAACTGGCCGATTTCTCTGTGCCCATCGATGCGAAGTTTCCGCTGCCGGGTTTTGAAAGACTCACAAAGGCCCAGGCCGATGACGAAAAAAGCAAACTTCGCAAGCAGTTCTTGAAAGATGTAACTGCCCATATCGACAAGATCGCCTCCGACTATATCAGACCTGCTGAGGGCACACTGGATTTTGCGATTTGTTACATACCTGCCGAGAACGTCTATTACGAAACGATTATTAAGTACGCCGGCGAGACGCAGGATATTTTACAGTTCGCGCTCGATAAAAAGGTAATACCGGTTTCGCCGAATCTTTTATACGCATACCTGATGACGGTGGTGATGGGCCTGCACGGCCTACAGATAGAAAAGCAGGCAGCCGAAATCCGCCAGAACCTCAAAAAGCTAAACGCCGGCTTTGTCGAGTTTCTCTCGAATTGGGACATCCTCGGCACACATTTGCGAAATGCTTATGGTAAATACGAAGAAGGCCAGAAAAAGCTCGACCGCTTTGGCCTGCAACTCGACCAAATACAGGAAGAAAAAGAGGAATAAAGGTAAATAAAAATGGTCTATGAGGATTTGAAGGGCAAGAAGGTTTTAGTAACCGGCTCGAGTAGTGGAATCGGGGCGGCAACGGCAATAATGTTCTCCGGGCAGGGCTGCTTCGTCGGAGTCCATTACTTCAGAACAAAAGCCGGCGGCGAAAAGACACTCGAACAGGTAAAGAAAAACAGCGATGGCGTCCTGCTTCGTGCGGATATGCGCGAGGAAAAGCAGGTCGGCGAAATGGTCGAGCAGTTCGCCAAAGAAGCAGGCGGTATCGATATCCTCGTCAATAATGCCGGCGACCTTATCGACAGGCATACCTTCGAGACCGCAACGGTAGATTTCCACGACGACATATATGCCACCAACGTCCGCAGTGTCTTTCTGGCGACAAGGTCGGCCTTGCCGTATCTGAAAGCCAGCCGCGGTAACATCGTCAATATCGGCTCAATTGCGGGTCATACCGGCGGAGGCCCCGGCTCGGGCTTTTACGCAGGCGCAAAGGCAGCCGTCGCCACCGAAACTATTTCTATGGCAAAGGAATTCGCCCCGTACGGCGTCCGGGTCAACAGCGTCCTGCCGGGCATTATCGAGACGCGCTTCCACGAGCGCTACAGCTCGCCACAGCGCAGAAAAAAACTTGCAGAAGAGAACCCACTCGGCAGAAACGGCACCGCCGAAGACGTAGCAAAAGCGGTCCTGTTCCTGGCGAGTGAAGCGGCCGGCTTTATCACCGGAGAATATATCGCCGTCAACGGCGGCTTTTATATGAGAGCCTGAAAATTGATTATTGAAAATTGACTATTGATTATCTATCATTGAGTGTTGACTATCAGTTGTGAGTGAGGATTGAAACGGAATGCGAGTTTCTGCACGGATGCAAAAAGAAACTAAACGTGATAAGAAGCGTTTGGCAGGTCAGAAAAAACAATGGGTAATCCAGCCGGCGGACGACCGTGCTGCCCGGCTTGCTAAATCACTGAAGGTCTCACCACTTTTAGCGCAGGTTTTAATCAATCGCGGAGTAACCGACGTCCAGGCCGGCTCAGTTTTCCTGAGACCGAAATTGACAGAACTTATACCGCCGGAGCAAATGCCGGGAGTCAAAACTGCGGTAGAGCGAATCAAGCGGGCCATAAAAAACAGGGAAAAAATCACTGTCTATGGTGATTATGATGTGGATGGCATTACAGGAGTGGCAATTCTGTGGCAGATTCTGACACTGCTCGGTGCAGATGTTGACTACTATATACCACACCGTATCGAGGAAGGCTATGGGCTAAACGCCGAAGCCATCCGGTCATTGGCTCGGGCCGGCAGCAAGCTCGTAATCACCGTTGACTGTGGTATTACCGCATTTAGCTCAGCCGAACTTGCCGGGCAGCTTGGTATGGAAGTGATAATAACCGACCATCACCAGCCCGGCGACGAATTACCTAAGGCCGTCGCCATTGTCCACCCGGCGCTGGAGAAGTCCTACGCAAATCAGGATTCGTCCGGCTCAATGGTCGCCTTTAAGTTGGCCTGGGCGATAGCTAATGAATACAATGCCGGCCGAAGGCTTGAATCGCCATTACGCGAATTTATGATAAATGCAACCACCCTTGCGGCTATGGGTACTATCGCCGACGTCGTAGACCTCAGGGGTGAAAACCGGGTGCTGACGAGCTATGGCCTGAAAGCCCTGCCGGAGTGCAAGCTCTGCGGCATCCAGGCCCTGGTTGAATCTGCAGGCCTGACAGGCCAGGGACTTGACAGCTACCACATCGGCTTTCGGCTTGCACCAATGCTCAACGCAGCAGGCAGGATGGGACACGCACGATTGGCGGTGGAGCTTTTAACAAGCAATAGCCCGATTCGCTCGACCCAAATAGCCGAGTACCTCAAACAGCAAAACAGCCAGCGCCGGCAATGCGAGCGAAAAATATTCAAACAGGCCTGTGAATTGATAGTTCAGCAGGGCCTGAACCACCCCGACCGAAGGAGTATAGTTCTTGCAAGTGAAAACTGGCACACCGGCGTGATAGGCATCGTGGCCTCGCGAATAGTAGACAAATTCCACCGTCCGACAATTATGATTAACACCGCCAGCGTCCCCGCTCAGGGTTCCGGTCGCTCGATAACAGGTTTCTGCTTGCTCAGCGCAATCTCAGCCTGCTCGCAATATTTAGTTGACTTCGGCGGACACAAAATGGCCGCCGGAATAACTATTGAAACCGAAAAAATCCCACAATTCGCAGCCGAATTTGAGCATTATGCAAAACAAAACCTCACCGACAACGATGTGGTCGCCAAGCTTCGCATCGACGCAGTAGCCACCTTGGGCCAATTCACCAAAGAAACCGTCAGCGAGTTGCAGATGCTTGGGCCTTTTGGCCAGGGTAACCCCAGGTCAATTTTCGCAACAAGAGGTGTCCGGCTTGCCTCCGCACCGAGAACCTGCGGCTCAAGGGCTGAACACCTGCAGCTTGCGATAACCGATAATAAAACCTCGGTCCGCTGCATTGGCTTCCGGTTCGGTAAATTGGAGAAGAAGCTGCTTGAGCACGAGTTCTTCAATGTTGCATATCAGCCGCAGCTCAATAACTATGGCGGAAATACCAATGTCGAATTTGTCCTGGCTGATGTCGGGTTTGAATAAAACTGAAAACTTAAAGTTAAAAACGAAAAACTAATAAATTCCACAGTTTTTAATTTTTCGCTTTGCTTCTTACGCTTTCCAAGGAGAAAAACTATGAGATTCTTGAGGAACTTTGTTTTCATCGCTCTTGCAATTGTTCTTGTTGGCTGTGCCGGCGTTAACCAAAACTTAGAGATTCAGGTATCCGAACAGGCCAATCCCTGGACCCATTTGAATTTATACAATAAGGCCGATAATTTCCAATTTGCCATTGTCTCTGACCGAACCGGCGGGCATCGGCCGGGCGTCTTTGCAGATGCAGTAGAGAAGTTGAACCTCTTAAAACCTGAGTTTGTTATCTCTATCGGCGATTTAATTCAAGGCTACACCGAGGATGACGCCGAATTAAATACTATGTGGGACGAGTTTGATGGGTTAGTGAATCGATTACAAATGCCGTTTTTTTATGTGCCGGGCAATCATGATATTAGTAATCCAGTGATGGCTAAAAAGTGGCATCAACGGCTCGGCCCAAGCTATTATCACTTCGTTTACCACGATGTGTTGTTCCTCTGCGCCAATACTGAGGACCCTTATAGACGTTGTATTGGTGACCGACAGATTGAGTATTTCCGAAAAGTCCTCAAAGATAATAGCAAAGTTCGCTGGACGCTTGTATTTATGCACGAGCCATTATGGAAGCCCGACGAAAAGTTTGACACCGACAAAGGTAAAGAAAATTGGCACAAGTTCGAGTCGCTGCTGGCGGGCAGGCCATACACCGTCTTTTCAGGACACCAGCACAGGTATGATAAATCTGTGCACAACAGCCGGCGATACTATGTTTTAGCTACAACAGGTGGAACGCAGGGCAAGGAACCGACCCTGGCTAAATGCCGATTCGACCATATAGTATGGGTGACTATGACTGACGATGGCCCGGTGATGGCAAATCTCCTGCTCGAAGGTATCCTGGACGATGAGCCCTGCCCGCAATAATGACCGGCGAATCCGTTAGGCGTTATTTTCTGCTGATTATTGCCTTGTTGATTTCAAACCGCCCAAGGGTCGTGACTAAATTAAAGAAGTCTTCAGGCTCACCATTGCCTATTGCCAGAGCAATATGTCCGGGACCATAGCCACCCAACCCGGCGCTCTTAAAAGCCGCATCCAGACCAATCCATTTGCCCTTAATTATCCCCCTATACTATTGTGCTGCCGGCGATGATACTATCATCGCCGTTATACAGAACAAGTTTTTGGCCGGGACACGGCGCAAATTGCGGCTCGTCAAACTCAACCGTCATATCACTTTCGCCAACTTCAATAACTTTGCAAGCTCGGGGCACTCCATATGAACGAATTTTACCATAGAGTTGTTTATCCGTAACCAGTTCCTCAGGTATAAGAGTATTTATCTGATTCGCCCTGACAGTGCGACAGCTTACTTCTTCCCGCGTGCCAAGTGCGATGGTGTTTGTCTGGGCATCTATTCTGCCAACATAAAGCGGCTGGCCGCCGGCAAAACCAATACCACGCCTTTGGCCAAGCGTATAGTTTGCTATCCCTTTATGTGTGCCTAATTTTTTACCCTGCATATCCGTTATGTCACCATCCTGATTCGCCTCAGTGACAGTCAACGCCGCTCGATAATCACCTTCTCCGGCAAAACACAACTCCATGCTTTCAGTCTTATCAGCAACACTTAGGTTTAGTTCAGCAGCGATTGAGCGAACCTGTTCTTTTGTTAACTCGCCCAAAGGAAGAACAAACCTCCCCAGCTTTTCTCTCGCAATTCCATAAAGAAAATAACTCTGGTCCTTGCCCTTATCCTCTGCACGACCAAGCCGCACCAGGCCATCAGTTTTGACAACTCGTGCGTAATGACCTGTGGCCAAGTAGCTGATCCCGAATGTTTCCTGCAAAAAATCCCACACTAATGAAAATTTCAGCAACGTGTTGCAGTCAGCACAGGGATTTGGAGTTTCGCCCCTTGCATAGGCCTGACAGAATCGTTCTATTATAAGGTGCTGGAAAGCTTCGGTAACATCGACAAAGTAGTGGGGGATATTTAATTCGTTGCAGACAAACGCAGCGTCCGCCCCACAACAGCTGCGCTTGTCTGTGCTGCACGATACGGGTATTTTCATTGTAATACCAAGTACCTCCCAGCCGTCTTCGGCAAGCAAATGCGCAGCGACACTGCTGTCGACCCCGCCGCTCATTAACACCGCTATTTGCTTGGGGCCCCCAAACGCTGAATTGGCCGTCCGAAACGTCCCCTTCGAATGCGCCTCTTTAGCTCTCCAGGGCGAAAAACTTGGCGGTAGTAACTTGATATCCCATTTACCAACCATCACTATTCTCAAAAATCTCAATAGAAACGTTTACCTGAAAAATCAAAGTTCAAAAATTAAAAAATAAAATTGTGGAGTCCCTTAGGGACGAATTCCTTAATTTTGCATTTCGCATTTTGATTTTTGATATTCCTAAAAACGAATGTCCTTCACCGCAGTAAACTGCTCTTTCGGCTCCATCATAAAATGCTCATCGCTTTTGTCAACATCCACCTTGTAAAGCTTTCCGACTTTCCTGTCACTGCCGACAAGGACGCCATGGGCCTCGATCGGAAATACAGTAGTGCTTCTCCGAATTTATTATACGAGGCAGGATTGGTCGAATAACAGGTACATATCCAAAAAAACAAATATTTAGCTTGTGGGCCTACCGCAGGTTTTCGCCACCGGCATATTAGGTCCATGCAAATTTAATTGGAAATGCCCTAAGTGCTCTCTCACAGCTCGGTCGATGATTGCCATTCCTGCGAAAGCAGGAATCCAGAATTACGGAAGGGCCTGGATTCCACATCAAGCACGGAATGACAATCCCTCAAATTGAAGTGTGAAGAAGCGCCAGCAATGACAATTCTTCCTACTTTTTGCCCTGGCCTGCTCTGAGACTGGTACTGATGCAAAATTTGTCAGATTTTTGCTACAGTTTTCCCTGGGTACAAAATTCAAGAACAGGCGTAAGTGCCTGTCATTAAATCATAGAGATGTTGCCACAATAGCGGGGGCATCATATGCGCTTCTGGAGATACATCCCATCAGCAACTATTATTACCTTCCGTGATGCCTACTGGGGGCCTGACAGGGTACAAGTTGTCAGAGTTTTTGTCCTTTTTGTCCGGTCTTTTTTGACTTGCAACAACGTAAACTTTTGTGAGGTAAAGAATTATATTTTGTCCGCCTCAGAGAGGTGGACATGCTGATCGCGCCGACAGGAAATCAATCACAAGCTCTAAAGCATATGATATGGAACGCGATAAACTCTGGGAAATTTTCACCTTAATAAACAAAGAGCATTCAAAAAACTAAAGAAAATACAAGACAATAATCTCGCAAACTGGAAAACGTAACACGGCCAAATCTCATCGAAAATAAGCTGTAAACCAAGCCCAAAGATCACCCAATATTACCCGAATACTGCCACTATTGCTGGATCACAAGAAATAATCGCTCCCCCTACCAAAATCGGCCCAGAAGACGCCAAAAAGGCGGATAATTTCGCAAATATCCGGGCAAATACCTCGATATAAACTTGCTATATCTGCCCAAATAGGCCTCTATAGAATAAACATAAACCTTTTATTGGAGGCCACTTACATGACTCGACATAACACAAATACCCGCCAGAAGAACCGTGCGGTGGGCTACGTCCGCCGGTCAACCGACCGCCAAGAACAATCCATCCCAGACCAGAAGAAAGCCTTGGAAGCATACGCCGCCGAACACAGCCTTCGCCTCGTCAAATTCTACATTGATGATGCCATAAGCGGCACATCCACCCTTGGCAGAAAAGCTTTTCAGCAGATGATTCACGATGCTGAAAGCCCGACCTACTGATTCGATATTATCGTGGTTTATGACGTGAAGCGATTTGGGCGCGTAGACAATGATGAGGCTGGGTACTACCGACATTTACTCCGCACCAATGGTGTCGAAGTCCGCTATGTCAGTGAAAACTTCAACGGTGATTCCACCGATGACCTACTAAGACCTGTTAAACAGTGGCAGGCCAGGCAGGAATCCAAGGACCTATCAAAGGTCACAATTCGTGGGCTGCTTTCAAAATCTGAAACCGGTTGCTGGATGGGCGGTACACCACCATATGGCTATGACCTGCGTTATGAAAATGCCGATGGAAAGTTCCTTTTTATCCTTCGCCATATGCCCGATGGTTCGAAACAACTGCTTAATGAAAAGAGAACTCTTGTCCGTACCCTCGCTCGTAGAGAATCGCTATCATGACTGTTTATGTGACCTTCCGGAACCCCCGGGTGTTTTCCGTGTGGATGAGAGTACCGGGCACTGCTTGTGACACCAGAGATGCCTTTGTCTCATCGGCTGACGAACATTTTTTCGGGTTGGGCAAGATCTGGAATGCGAAGTCACTGGACTTGAAAGGCCATAAGCTGGTAATGGCTAACGACGGCGGGACTCCCGATCAGGGCGGCCATGTTCCTTTTTATGTCAGCACTCGGGGATACGGGGTCCTGGTGGACAACTATCTTTCCGTCGGTTTTGATTTCAGTTCCTCAAAATCTGTAGTTATTTCCTCTCCCAGGATTATCAGCAGCTACGGCCCTGATGAAAAAGGCTATGTAAAGGGTTCCTCCATGCTGTGGTATTTTTATTACGGGCCCGATTTGCTGGATGTCATTGGCAGATTTACCGAGCATGTTTCCCGATCGGCACTGCCTCCGCCCTGGGCGGTATTTGCGCCCTGGTATTGGCTGAACTCGGGTACTACCCGGGCAGTGTATAAGGATGCCCGGGGCTTGCGGGACGCTTGCATCCCGACCGGTCTCATGTTTATCGATAATCCCTGGTCGCCTCCACAACCAATGGCCGACAAGCCGGATAGAATGGAGGAGAAACCGCCTCCCTTTGCCTGGGGCCCGGTACGGTATCCTGAAGGCGGCAAAATGGCCGCTGATGTGATTGCCATGGGATATAAGCTGGGCATCTGGGTTGCAGAGTGGGAGTACGCCGGAAAGAACGACTTTGAACGGATAATGGATGCCTCGGGTACTGCTAAACTAAAATCCGATGCCCAGGCCTTTATCAGGGACAATAATCTGCAGATGTACAAACTCGACAGGGGAAACCTGCAGAGCATAGCCCCATATTTTTCCATCCAGGGCTATTACGAAACCTGGCATGAAGTCTTCGGTGACGATTTCGTCACCCTCCCGCGCGTAATTGCCAACAGGGGACAAAAGTATGTTTCCGGTAAATGGCCCGGCGACTGCGACCACCTGTTTGAAAAAGAGCGGGGTGGGCTTCAGGCAAACATTATGGCCTTCTTGAATTACGGTATAACCGGCTTTGCCTTCTGGGGTTCGGATGTTGGAGGGTTTGACCCGTGGAACGCCGATGATATTTTTGCCAGGTGGTCTCAGTTCGGCGCTGTTTCCCCGATCATGGAGCTGATTATCGCCGGAGACGCGACCGCGGGGGCGAAAAAGACTGTGTATGAATTTGAAAAGAAATATCAGGATATCTATCGGAAATATGCTGTTCTTTACACTCAGCTCTACCCGTACCGCTGGACTTACTCAAAGCTGGCCCACCAGAAAGGTTATCCCATCGGAAGGCCGCTGGTCCTGCATTATCCTGACGACGTCAGGGTATATGATAAAGAATTTGAATTCCTGGTTGGGGATTGGATTCTAACGGCACCCGAAGTGAAAGGGAAAACGTCCATGGACGTTTATCTGCCAAAGGGTGAATGGATCGACTGGTGGTCCGGCGAGCGTTACCGGGGAGGGAAGACCATAAAGGATTATGACGTTCCCATGGACAAGCTGCCCCTCTTCATGAAGGCCGGGGCCATTATTCCCATGATCGAGGTCACCGGCACCAAAAACCAGACCTGGATGGGTTCGATCATGGATCCCCTGATTGTCAGGGTGTGTCCTTCCGGCAATAGCTCATTCGCCATGGCAGGAGACCAGAGGGTATACAAAGGCCGGAAAAAGCCTTACACGGGCCTTCCCCCGACGGACTTTTCCTGCAGTGAGTCAGCGAAGGGCGCTACCTTCACTATCAACGGTTCCGCGGACATCTCTTACAGGCTGAAGATGTATATGAAAAAAGTCCCCAGTCTGGTAACGGTCAACGGGAAGACGCTTTCCCGGAAAACGAGCAAGGCCGACCTGGACAAGGCCGACGGCGGATGGTTTCTAGACACGGCCAGGGCCCCCGGTTATTATCAAGCTTCGCAAGAGCGACGATGGCAGGCATATCGTTGGCGTGTCCACGGACGAAATTCCGTAGGAATTGTAGTCCGTTGCGGGGTTTTGCCGATAGAGAGCGCGGGGCGTTAGTGATCATGCCCCTTTCAACTTGTAACTTTGAACGCCTTTGAACCTTGAACGATTTTGAACGGTATTTCCGCCGCAGGCGGGACGTGTGTCCCTTTAAAACCACGAACACCGCCGTAGGCGGCGGTTTTATGTTCACAATTGGCGGAATTCTATTTGTTATGGGAATATCGTCATTTGTGCTGCTACTGTGGATCGACCTGTGGGAGACGGAAGATTTAGTATCAGAAAACGAGACCTGAGCGTACGGGAAAGGAACTGTTGCATGAGAACATACACTAAACTGGTTGCTGTGACTCTTGCCGTCACATGCTTGTATTCAGGTGTAACCGATGCTGATACGGCAACGGACATTCTTGAAGCGGCCGGGGTGAAGGGCGGGCTGATTGTGCATCTTGGCAGCGGTGATGGAGAACTCACTGCCGCCCTGCATGCCAATGAAAGCTATATTGTGTGCGGGCTGGATAGCGATCCGAAGAATGTTGAGAAGGCCCGCAAACACATACAATCACTTGGCATCTACGGCAAGGTCTCCGTAAGCGACTTTAACGGTCAGCATCTGCCTTATGCGGAAAATCTCGTTAATCTGGTAGTGGTGTCAGGTGGCCCGTCGCAGGTCTCAGGAAAAGAAATCGAACGTATCCTTGTGCCCAACGGCATCGCCGTTATCGAAAAAAAGGCAAACGACCAGCTTCTGTCAACCATCAACCATCAACTATCAGCCATTGGCGGTGGTTTCGTGATGTTCACGAAACCCCGCCCCGCGGAGATTGACGATTGGACCCATTACCGGCATGACGCCGGTAATAACCCGGTCGCGAATGATACCGTTTCCGGGCCGCCGCGGCGCATGCAGTGGGTCGCAAAACCGTTATGGCTGAGAAGTCATGAGGTCCCTTCAGGAATCAACGCTCTGGTGACATCGGGAGGACGCATCTTCTATACCTTCGACGAAGGGCCAATAGGTATCAGTGATTCAAGGCTTCCGGCAAAGTGGTCGCTTATCGCCAGGGACGCTTTCAACGGTGTGCTCCTGTGGAAGGTCCCCATCCCTAAGTGGGGTTGGCAGACATGGCTAAGCAACCTGAAGGGCGCGGACTGGAAATTCACAGGAGGCCTGCGCAGTACTGTGCCGAAAGAGGTCAAGGATCTGCTTGTTGCGGATGAAGAGCGGGTATATTTCACCCTTGGCCAGGGCGCTCCGGTTTCTGTTATTGATGCTTCGTCCGGAAAGATACTCCATGTCTGTAAAGGCACGGAAGGGGCAAGCGCTCTGCGTCTCAGTGACGGAATCCTCCTGGTAGCCTCGAAATCATTAGTCGCCATAAAAGTTGATTCTGGCCGGCAACTGTGGGAGAAAGACGGCGTGCGCGGCGGTGACACAGTGGCAATCCATAATAAGCGAGTCTTCTGCGTCAGCAAGAACAGCCTCATCTGCCTGGAGTTGGAAAGCGGCAAGAAAGTATGGTCCAGCATACCGGAGATCAAAAACGCGGACAAGGTGACCGCGCATGACGGAACTGTTGTCTTGTCCTCCCGCACAGAAATGCAGGCTTTTTCCGCCGGGAAGGGCAGAAGTCTATGGAAGAAGCAGGATAAGAAGGGCAGCAAACGGAGGGATATATTCATCGTTAACGGCCTTGTGTGGAGAGATTATGCCGGCACCGGCTACGACCTGCGTACAGGCGAGGTAAAGAAGAAGATATCCACCGAAACCCTGAGAAGCCCACAGCATCATCATCGCTGCTATGGCAACAAGGCAACAACCAGGTACATCATCAGCGCCATGGAAGGATTGGAATACATGGACTTCGTAGACGACCAGCACTCACGAAACAATTGGCTTCGTGGCGTGTGTACCTACGGGATCATGCCGGCCAACGGAATGGTTTATGTGCCTCCCGACCAATGTTTCTGCCAGCCCGGCGTGAAGCTTCTAGGATTTGCCGCGCTCGGTCCGGCGGGCAAAACGACAGATTCGGGCCACAAGTTTGAGACAAGACTCGAAAAAGGCCCGGCTTACCAGGAGATTCAAAACAGGAAATCCGGCGCCTCCAGGGCACAGGCTGACGACTGGCCGATGTACCGTCATGACATCCAGCGTCATGGCACGAGCAAGACACATGTTGGGCCCGGGGTAAAGGAGTTATGGCAGATAGAAATCGGCGGCCGGCTCTCTCAACCGGTCGTAGCAAACAACAAACTCCTTGTCGCTTCGATTGACACCCATACCGTACACGCTCTGAACGCGACAAATGGCAAGCGTTTATGGAGCTTTACGGCGGGTGGACGGGTGGATTCCCCGCCCACAATATATAGCGGGCTTGTCATATTCGGGGCCGCGGACGGAAAGGTGTATTGCCTGCGTGAATCAGATGGTGAACTGGCCTGGAGATTCAATGCTGCCCCATACAAGAGACTGATAAGCGCTTTCAATCAGGTTGAATCCGCCTGGCCCGTGAACGGCAGTCTATTGCTCAAGGACGGGGTCGTGTACTGTAACGCCGGACGCTCAACGTTTCTGGACAGTGGCATTCATCTTTACGGCCTCGATCCGGTGTCCGGGAAGGTGCTCTATCAAGCGCGCGAAGAGGGTCCCTATGCCGATCACACAAAGGGGTTCGGGCACGCTTACTGGCAGGAAGGCTCGCGAAATGATGTCCTCGTTAGTGACGGGGCCGACATCTATATCATGCAGTTAAAGTTCAACTGCAAACTCGAAAGACAGATACTGCCCACCATAACATTACTCGGCGACAGAAAATTCGGCAGTCATGTCTTCTCGACAGCCGGATTCCTCGATGACGAATGGTACAACCGCACCTTCTGGATGAACACGGATCGTTGGCCCGGCTATTACCTGGCCAATCAGGCGCCCAAAAGCGGTCAATTGCTTGTGGTTGATGAAGAGCTCACATACGGCGTGAAGGTATTCTGGACGAGAAACCGTCATAGCCCGATGTTTTTCCCGGCCACGAAAGGCTATATCCTTGTCGCCGATGACAATGACAATGAACCGGGGTTGATATCGGGAAAAGAGAACTGGAAGCCTGTTGAATGGCTGCCTGACTATCACATGGCCAGAAACAAGAGCAACAGGAAGCACGACGCGCCCACTGAAGACAGAATCACGGGCGCTCCACATCTGGATACACTCGACGCAATTACAAAGAACAAAGACAAGGGTGTTGGTTTTTTAAGAGTGAAGCCTGCGAAATGGATGACGTGGTTACCTGTCAGGATCAGGGCAATGGTAAAGGCGAACAAGACACTTTTTGTCGCGGGCCCGAAAGATGTTCTGGACGACGAAGACCCTCTTGCCTCGTTTGACGGCAGTAAAGGCGCCGTGCTCTGGTCTGTATCTGCAAGAGACGGCAAGAAGCTGGCTGAGCTCGAACTCGATTCGGCGCCTGTCTTTGATGGGTTAATCGCGGCGGAAAAGCGGCTTTTTGCTTCGATCACAGATGGAACGGTGAGATGTTTCGGGAAGAAGTAGATTGCCGGTTGAAAGAGGCAATACAGGTGCGTCCCTAATCACCTTGCGTCATGAGAGACCGAATAGGCTCCGCGGCACTGCGCGCTGATTGCGGATTCTAGAGGACTTTTCGGGCTTCGCGTCGTTTCTTGACTATTTCCTCGGCAAGGGCGCTTTGCCGGATAAACAGGCCCAAGAAGGCATTCGCTGTCCTGGCGGCCGCATTGAACAGCGAGTATCAGTGGGGGCGATTGCAGGCGGCGATTGTGCTCGATGAGATCGACGAAATGGCAAGGCCGCTTGAGGATGAATTGAAGAAGGCGTTGCGCAAGCAGCCTAACAAGTATATTGTGCGTGTGGCCAACCGCGCACTCAACGAGATTAACGGCACAAATAATAAGGTTCCATAGGCTCTGGTCTATCGTGTGGGATCAGTTGTGAAAGGATAGAAGCACAATTGACCTTCTTTTGCCTGGCCAGACAAAAGAAGTGGCGACACACGAATCCTGCGAGGAATAACGATCCAAAAACGTCTGTGCCTCAACAGGTTCCCCGACAGGCTCCTAGCATCCACGGAATAAAGTCTGTTAGGCCTTTTTGCCGATAGGATTAACATAACAGTTAATTCCTTAATTCTGCAAGGAGGCCAACATGAAAAAATATATTGTTGAATTGACAAGTGAAGAACGCTCTGGACTCAAGAACATCATCAAAGCCGAACGTATGGCGGAACACAAACGGCGACATGCCCGTATCTTGCTGAAGGCCGACCAGGGGCCACAAGGTCCTGCCTGGAAAGATGCAGACATTGCCAATGCTTTTGATTGTACGATAAAGAGCGTTGAACGTCTTCGTAAGCGGCTTCTCGAACACGGTTTGGATGCAGCAATGGAACATGGCAATCGTGGTGCATATCGTGCAAAGAAACTGGATGGTGTTGCTGAGGCACATTTGATCGCGACAGCATGTTCTTCTGCTCCTGAAGGTCGGAATCGCTGGACGGTT
>JAUWAY010000017.1 GCA_030601845.1 Phycisphaerae bacterium | reverse complement strand
GCCGTTCTCCTCTCGTGGTCTTGGCGGGCTTAGCCGACTGTCCTATTGGTGGATTCGTCTGGGTATTCATCCGGAACGAATCGAACCAGGCCATCCAGAACAGAACGGCCGTCATGAGCGAATGCACAAGACATTGAAGGAGCATACTGCCAGGCCGCCAGCCCGGAGTCTGAGAGAGCAGCAGAGGCGGTTCAATGAATTTTGTGTGGAGTACAATGAGCATCGGCCTCATGAAGCATTAGAGATGCGTACTCCGTTGGAGTGTTATCGCGGTTCAATAAGAAAATTTCCATCTCGTTTGTCGCAGGTGAGCTATCCGGATCACATGCAGATCAGGCGAGTTTATCTACATGGTGATATAATGTATAAAGGTAGACGTTTATTTGCGACCGAGAGTTTGCATGGCGAATATGTTGGTATTGAACAGGTAGATGAGGATGTGAGTTTGTTATGGTATTGTAGTTATTTACTGGGCCAGATAGACCATAGAAAATGGCAGATAGAGCCGGCCAAAAGTCGGCCGCTTATCTCCGCAGCTGCGGAGATAAGCGAACATAAACCCAAAAAAGTGTTACCCATGTAGTCGGTATAAACTGTTACCTATGTTTCGGTTGACACACTGCGTAATTTGATGCGCGGTCATTGCGAGAAGGCCGCCCTCTGTCCTTACTTCAACAGCCAATCATACGGGCAATAGCCAAGCCATTAATTGGCCAGGATGCTGAGTCTTAACTATCCTTTAAAAACCTGACTCGTTGTCTTGAAATGTAATTTCGCCACTTTTCGAAGTGACTCCTTGCCATGCATATCGATAAATTTTTTTGCAATTTCGATAACGGTTTGAGACGCACCTTTAGGTAAGTTAACTTTGTATTCATTTGACAGTTTAGATAATTTTTCTAAAAACCTTGCTCGCGCCAGAACTGATGCTGCTGCTACAGCTACGTTCTGTTCAGCCTTTGGCATCTGTATCAATTTTAGACTCTTACCTTTTTCTTGGAGTTTACTAATAATAAACCTTTCATCTGCAAATTGGTCAGCAATTGCAACTTTACAATCCACTTTAGAAAGAATCTCCTCCATGGCTTTTGCATGTCCCCAGGCGAGTAATGTGTTTAAATTTTTCTTTTCTTTTTTAAATTGCTCGTATAAATTATTATATCTTTCAGGAGATATTTCAATAATTGCAAAACGTCCCCTGCATATTCTAGCCACATCCCGAGCAAGCTCCAAATTCCTGCTATCCGTGAGATTCTTGCTGTCCGTAACACCACATACAATCAGTTCTTTCGCAGAGCGCTCATCAACATAGACACCGGCACTTACGAGCGGACCAAAATAGTCTCCTTTGCCAGATTCATCGGTGCCAATTATGGGCAAATTTAAGCGAACGTCTGGCTTGGCCAATTTGACTGAGTCAGTTGATATTCTTTTGCCTTCTATCAAATGTTGGATCTCTAAAGTCGGCCCTCCCTTCAGTTGTGAATAGTCGATCTTTAAAATGCCTTTTTTGTTCTGGTAGATTCTAAGTATACCTGACCAGCTAAGGGTAGATACTGCAAATTGCAAGCCGTAGTCAATCTCCTTATAAGGAGAAACATCAAAATTCTCAGCTTCTAAGATTGGCCTTATATTCTCGTAAACCTCAAAGAGTTTGTTTTTATCAGCCAAATCAATCTCTCCTTAAATAACCAACAACCTGTAAAGGTCATTAAAGTATTCGAATATCTCTCTCGCATCTTTAAAAATCGTTGCCACCTTTTCCTCTGCCTCTTGGGCCGAATCAATCTTGGTGACCTTACTACTATCATTATGCATCATAAAGTTACAGTTCGCATCGAGGCACACACTAAGCCTCTTGAGGAATGAGTCCGCATACTTTTCCTTTTTACATATAGACTTCCTCTTAGCGTTACTAAAATTGTTTAAAGCCGAAAGTCCGCCACCAATATTTTCTTCTGTCCTCTGTCTTCCGTCCTCTGTCTTCTGCCATCGCCCTCACTGGCTGTTTCCGATTTTGTATTTTGCTCATTCGAATTTGTCCTTCGGCCTTGCTCAGGATGGTGAGCCTGTCGAACCATTTCTTCCTCTGTGGGCTTGATTATCTTTCCTCTTGCGGCGTATCTCAATGTTGTTTACGAAGCCATTCTATGTATTTCTGCTCTACTACTTTTGGTACAAGCCTAGCAAGCCAATCGGACGTGGAGGTTTCTTCCATTACTGATAGCACCTTCAGCTTCTTTGCAATTTTTGGCTCGAGTTGAAAGCTGAAATTTTCCTTCACTGCGTTTAATCTTTTCATATTTAGTCTTTTTGAGGAAACGTCTCGAACCGTTGCTTTCTGAATCCCCAAGAATTTGTTCTGCTGAAAAAATTGTTCGACCTCACCGTGAACAACGGGGGGAGCATGCTTTATCAAAATAGATTTCAGTGGCTCATGTTCTTGTATTATCCATTTTTCAAGCAGGTCACGAAATTTATCAATGCTGTCGAGGTTCAGTCTTCTAAAGCAAAGGTCACGAATCACGGAATTTTCTACTCTCCAGCTTTCTGCAACCTCTTTTGTAGCCTCTTTGTGGGCTTTGGCAACATCATAGTATCTGAGATACTTGTCCCTAAATCTGATTAAAAGCTCACGCATTTGTTTCCAACTACTTAACCGCATTATCCGCGACATTTTATGTCTCCTTCACAAATCTTAAGTATCTTAAAAATCATATGTATTTTAAGATATCCCTTCTGTTCTGTCAACAACTCTTTCATTATTTTTTTAAATTTCTTTAATACAATAAAGCGGTTTTTCCGTCAAAAACAGCCTTTTCTACCGGTCCTCACCAAATCACCCAAAATTTCCTAATCCGTCAAATCAAAAACAGCCCCGCAGGGCTCCACTAACGACATACGCAATACGCACGACGCAATACGAAATATAACCGCAATTTCCGTCTTCCACAAATTTAATTTTAGCAGTTCGTTAATTCTGTTTGTTATCTATCTTTGATTTTACATCCAGTATGGAATTAACAAGTTGGGCAAATTTCTTCTGACTGAAATCTTTGAAGATACTATAAAGTTCATTAAACAATGGCGATTCTAAAGCGGCATCAAGGCCTTTTCTTCCATCGGTATCTATCGCTAGATAATTTTGAATACGCATAGGGAACCCTTTATGGGGAATGATTTTCTTAATCTTTTTCAGTTCGTACCTAAGGTCTTTATATTTGTGTAAGGCTATATAAAGAGCAACAAGATTATCTTCAACCAACCAGTTACGCTTTCTCATAATATGCTCCTGGAAAAACTAGGGACAGTATCTATTTTCCCGCATCCAACTTTCAAACCAAACTACCCAAAATTTCCTAATCCGTCAATTCACAAATTCTCCATTCTAAATTCTCAATTCAGTCCCCTCGTCCTCCGCTAACGACATACGCAATACGCATGCCTGTCCTGCTTGTCCTCCGAAGCATCCGCGAAGGAGGGAGCGTAGCCGAAGGGACGCAATACGAAATCCATCATTGAGTCACGATTCACGAGAGGAGTTTACACTGAGCTTGTCGAAGTGAGCATAGAGCCTCTCTTTTTGAATTTCACATTTTTGTCATTTGAATTTGTTTCGGATTTCGTGCTTCGTATTTCGGGTTTTTGATTGAATATCCTCTAAGTTCTCTATGTCCTCCTTGTCCTGCGTAGCTCCTAAGGAGCGAAGCATGGATGTGGTTATATTGTCCTCTGTCATCTGCCCTCTGACTTCTGACCCCTGACTTCTGCCCTCTGGGTTCTGTCTTCTGACCCCTGTCCTCCGTCTTCCGTCCTCTGTCTTCTGCCCTCTGACTTCTGACCCCTGACTTCTGCCCTCTGAGTTCTGTCTTCTGACCCCCGACCCCTGTCCTCCGTCTTCCGTCCTCTGTCTTCTGCCCTCTGACTTCTGACCCCTGACTTCTGCCCTCTGAGTTCTGTCTTCTGACCCCTGACCCCTGTCCTCCGTCTTCCGTCCTCTGTCGTCAGTCTTGAGTCTTGTGTCTTGTGTCTTGTGTCTTGTGTCTTGGGTCTTGGGTCTTGAGTCTTGTGTCTTGTGTCTTGTGTCTTGTGTCTTGGGTCTTGGGTCTTGAGTCTTGGGTCTTGGGTCTTGAGTCTTGGGTCTTGAGTCTTGGGTCTGTGTTCATTTTTTGCAATTTTTACACAAAACGTATCCATTTTTCGCAATTTTGTCGCTACTTTTCGCAATTTTTCGCTACTTTTCTCATTTTTTCTCTACTTTTCTCTACTTTTCACCACTTTTTTCTTACCTATTTTACCCAAACCGTACAACCCAACTACCCAACCCCCATTTTTGTTCTAAAAATAACGATTACCCCCAAAACCAACCCCCATTTTTCACCCAAAAACCCAATTTTTTAAAAATTTACCTCAAAAAATAATCCGAAAATGATTGATTTCTTTGTGTTTCTAACCTGCTATGAAACTGCCGATTTGATAAACAATGAGTGTTATCACATAAGCCAGAGTGGTTAGTCCGAAGAACTGGAACAGCGCCCAGCCCCAGGAATTTGTTTCCTGTTTGGTCATTGCAACCGTGGCCACACAAGGCGTGCTAATCAAACAAAACAGCATTATGCAAAACCCTGTCAAAGGCGTATAGTTTGCCTGCAATTTTTCCCGCAAAGTGTGCGATTTTTCGTCGGCGCCACCGATAGCATACACTATCCCCAATTGTGAGACAAATACCTCTTTGGCGGCGGTTGCGCCGATAAGAGCCGTGCCAATTTTCCAGTCAAAACCAAGTGGCTTAAGTGCCGGCTCGATTGTTCGTCCTATCCTGCCAATCACCGAATAGGCCAATGCGGTTTGCCGGGCCTGCTCGGAGCTCAAACCTGCCAGGGACTGCCGGCTCGGTTTCGGGTAACTCATCGCTACCCAAAGTATAATCGATATAGCAAGGATTATTGTGCCCGCCTTTTTTAAGAACATCCAGCCTCTTTGCCACATATGAATACAGACAGATTTTAGAGTGGGCATACGGTAAGGCGGCAGCTCCATAACAAATGGTGTGGTTTCGCCCCTGAAGACAGTCAGTCGCAAAACCTTAATACAAATAATCGCCAAAACGATTCCTATCAGATAGATAAGCCACAGCATTGGTCCGCGCCATTTTTCCGTGAAAAAAGCGGGTATTATCAGTGCATAAATCATCAGTCTGGCCCCGCAGCTCATCAATGGTATCACCATTATGGTGGTGAATCTGTTGCGTCTGTTCTCAAGTATTCGTGTCCCCATAATCGCGGGTATCGAGCAGCCAAATCCGATGAGCATTGGTATAAAGCTTTTACCGTGCAGGCCAATCTTATGCATTATGCGGTCCATAATAAATGCTGCCCTGGCCATATAGCCCGAATCTTCAAGAATCGCAATTGCTAAAAACAGCAACAATATATTCGGCAGGAACACAACCACACCGCCGACACCGCCTATTACGCCATCGACCAAGAGGGATTTGAACCAGCTTTCACTCCCTGCCGGCCAAAAGGCGATTATCGTTGTACCTGCCCAGTCGAAAAATCGCTCCAGCCAACCCATCGGATATTCACCTATCTTGAATGTCAGCAGAAAAGCTAAATACATCAGTATCAGGAAAATCGGCAGTCCCAATATGCGATTTGTTACAACAGCATCTATCATATCACTTCTACTGTGACGCGATTCGACAGTGCTCTTAACAGCTTCCTGACACGCACCTGATATGAAACCGTATCGCCGGTCAGCCATTATGATTTCCGGCTCATCACCGAAAATAGTTCTAAGATGCTCGGTACCGGCGGTGACAGCATCGAGAACTTCTTTGCGGTGCACTTTAGCAGTTACTTCACTGTCCTGTTCCAACAGTTTAACCGCCAGCCATCGCGAACCATATTTTTCCACCAGCTCGTGCTCACGAGCGAGCAGTTTTTCTACCTTCTCCAACTCTTCCTCAATTTCTTTGCCATAATGAATTATGTGAGTGCGTTCTTTCTTGCCCCGCTGAGCTGTTTCAACAATAGCATCGAGCAGCTTTACTCTGCCTTTGCCTTTATTACCAACAGTTGGAACTATCATCGCTTCGAGAAGCTCACAGAGCTGCTCGATATCGAAAAGCAAACCTTTCTGCTTGGCCATGTCGCTCATATTGAATGCTAAAACCAATGGCACATTCATTTCGATTAACTGTGTTGCCAGATACAGGTTTCGTTCAATATTGGAGGCATCAATAATGTCAACCACGACGTCCGGCTGCTCACCGATTATGAAATTTCGTGCAATGAGTTCTTCAATTGAATAGGCCGTCAGGCTGTATGTCCCCGGCAAATCCACAACTGTCATTTCGAATCCGGCATATTTGCACAATCCCTCCTTCTTTTCCACTGTTACTCCGGGGTAATTGCCTACATGCTGGCGTGCGCCGGTGAGCATATTGAATATAGTGGTTTTGCCGCTGTTAGGATTACCGGCTAACGCTACAGTGATTTTCTTCATAATCTCAGCCATCTTTTACGAAACGCTAAGTCCAAAAGTCAGGCATACCAAACTATATATTCAAAAAAAAATACCGCCTTAAACATTAATTGCTAAGTTTTATAACACCATAATCTTATGAGCTATACCCCTGCCCAAGATCATTTTGGAATCCTTCACGCTTATCACAAAAGGTCCGGGATGTCTGTTCCTCACGACTGTTATCTCAACATCGGGCACAAGCCCCATCGAAGCCAGCCGACTGTTCAAACCTCGTCCGGCCTTTATGCCAGCCAGCTTTACCGTTTCGCCGGCTTTGACTGTCGACAGTGGTCTGGTTTGCCTGTCTTCCATAAGTTGTTCTCTCGCTTATCCGGTTACTTAAACCCTGTTATCTTGCAGCTTGTTTTTACAGAATTGTTTAAATTCATCTGCCAGGTCATAACCATTTTTGCTGCTTCGGGTCACAAATTCGATAAAACACAAAAGCCTTGCAATAACCTCCGGCCCGAGCGTATGCTCAGCTTTGCAGGCGGCCCGCTGGGCAATGTCCACATCGACACCCAAGATGTTGACAAGAAAAGACTTCAAGATATTGTGCTTTTGGACAACCTCGGCCGCCGCTGCTCGACCAGCCCCGGTAAGCGTAACAGAATCGTATGGCCTATAATTGGCCAGCCCCTTTTTCTTCAGAATCCGCAGAGCACCGGTAACAGAGGACCTGGACACATCGAGCAATTCTGCTATGTCCTTGCTATGAGCCACGTTAGACTCGCCGGCCAGATTAAAAATCGCCTCAAGATAATCTTCCAAAGAGGCACTCAATTTGCCACTTTTTACTGCAACCACTGCTTTTCCCCTTTGTTATGCACTTTTTCCAGTATAGTTAGCCTTGCCTAACTTTGTCAAGACATCTTTGGAAAAATTTGGCTGGATACTTGAAAAAACAAGTGTATAATATACCTAAGTCCAGCATTTATATGGCCTTATTATCTTATCTTGATTATGAAAAAAGTTTACCTGTCTAAAAAAATTGAAAAAATCGTTGGACAAATTGACCGTTCTATACTGGGAGAAAACGTTGCAATTAAGCTCCATTTTGGAGAAAGAGGATGTGTGACTTTTCTAAAGCCTGATTTAGTCAGGGCTGTTTATGACAAAGTTGTTTCTTCAGTCAGGAAAGCAACACTTATCGAATGTAACGTTCTTTACAGGGGTTCGAGAACAAATACAACAGAGCATATTAAGATAGCAAAAGAGCATGGATTTAATTTTGCTCCTATTGACATACTTGACGGAGAAAATGGACAGGAGTTTGTTGAGGTTTCGTTAGATAAAGGTCTGGCAAAGAATGTGAAATTGGGGAAAGGGCTTACAAAATACGATTCGATAATAGTGCTTACACATTTTACCGGGCATGAGGCAGCAGGATTGGCAGGAGCTTTTAAAAATCTTGGAATGGGTCTTGGAAGCAGAGCGGGAAAACTTCACATGCATTCAGATATAAGGCCCTCAATAGACCTTAAAAAATGCATCGGTTGCGGAACCTGTTTGGAAAATTGTAATGCAAACGCAATTGAGATTAACAAAAAAACCAAGGAAAAAGCAAAAATCAATCCCAAAAGATGCCAAGGATGTGCAATGTGTATAGCTGTCTGTCCGGAGAAAGCTGTAAAAATACCATGGCACGGCTCGACAAGTGAGCAGTTGCAGAAAAAAATAGTTGATTACGCCGATGGAGTTATAAGATTAGTGAAAAGTAAAATTATCTTTGTTAATGTGCTTGAAAATATAACCGCCGACTGCGATTGCCTTAGGACAGTGCAAGAGCCTATTATGGATGATATAGGGATATTAATGGCAAATGACATAGTGGCTGTTGACAAAGCAAGTTTGGATCTGACAAACAAATATTCTCACGGCAAATTCAATAATATAAGTTCTGCGGATAAATCAATTCAAATTGATTACGCTTTTGAAAAAGACCTGGGCTGCAAGGATTATGAGATTGTTGATTTGGATAAATAAATCCGCCTTGCGTGGAGAATGTCCGAAAAAACGCTTGTTACATAATTTGTTTTTTATTAGTATATTGTTGTTTAGGCGGGGCGTGGCGCAGTTTGGCTAGCGCGCGTGACTGGGGGTCACGAGGTCGCAGGTTCGAGTCCTGTCGCCCCGAGTAGATTTCGGGCCACGGTTCTTGCCCTGTCGATGATTGGGCGACTGTGCCCGGCGTAGAATCGCATTGTTGTTTCTACGGATGAGTGGCCTGCGAGTTCCCGTACGGCATGGGGCTCCAGGCCACTTTCTAATAGACACGTTACCCAGGTACGGCGTAAGTCGTGAAAAGTCCCGTGCTTAATACCGGCACGGCGTAAAATCTTCTTAAACGGTCTCGAAAAGTTCTCATCCGGACATTCCCGCATCCTACCACTCATTAAACTCTCAAACCGCAACCTTTGAAGATGCCAGTATCTTTTTTCGGTCAGCATTAGATACGGCTGTCCTACCGGCAATTCGGTTATCAGTTTGACCAGCAAATTATTAAGCTGCGGTGCCAAGGGCAACGTTCTTACATCCCGATCCTTTGGTTGCCAGGACCATGTGAGTGGCGATTCCTTTTTGGCCTGGACGTAAATAACCCCATTCTCGAAGTTAATATCATCGACCGTAAGATTCAATACTTCGCCCCGTCTTAGGCCTGCCGACACTGCCGTGATAATCCTCGATCGCCACATATCATTTAGGGCGGCATCAAGTATCGCCTGCACTTCAGCATTGCTATAGATGCGAATCCGCTTGATTGCTACCTTTAAGAGCCGAAGATTCTCGAATGGATCGGCCTCAATATTCCTGTGCCGGACAGCCCAGCGAAAAATCGGTCTAACTGTCTTGCAATAGATATTCGTTGTTGCCGGGCTGTACTTGCCTAAAAGCCAGTTTTGATAGTCCTCGGCATCAGCAAGGTCGAAATCGACTACTTCTAAGTTGCCGACCGCTAATATAAGATAGTTGGCAGCTCTCATCGTAAGCTGCTTTGTCGACCGGCTAATGGCATTATTCTTGGCGAGATAGTCCATAATGAGACTTGACAGCGTTCTGGGCTTGCCTGTCTGATTTGACATAAATACCACCTCCCTTCATCAGGTTATTGCGGCAAGCGCCACAAATGACAATTTATACTATTAACCCCCCGCTGTCAAGACCGCGCCACGTTTCCCTATAAAATTTTCAAAGAGCTTTCAGAAGCACATCTCAGCCATCCCTGGCCGATTTGGCCTCGTCCCTGGCCGATGTGCCGCTTATCGTTTTATTTGCCATTTTTGCTTTTTACCCTGCCCCCTTAACCCTTTTTTTCTTTTTGAGCCGCTTAGCGGCGGCCACGTGAGCTTTAACGGCCATCGTGTAGCATTTCGCATAGGTTAAGAAATATGATCTTTTGCAACCTTTGGTTCTGAATTTCAAAATGTATGGAGGTTGCAATGTAACAACCACCTGCCGAAGCTTGCCGGCTTCTCTGATTACTCCATCACCTATGGGCTGAGCCACCCGGCTGATTGGTTTTGTTAAATTTGTCATTTTTTAATTTTCGGCCGCAGATTTCTCTTGACTTTCGGGATCGAAGTTGGTAACCTTGCGAATATGCCAGCGGAGGGCATCGGCCTCGGAGGCAAACCCTTTTTCCTGCCACCACCTTTTGTAGGCCTCTTTCACGGAGATGGGAACTTCGGCAGAAACTGCGATCTTTTGATTATTGTCTGTCTTTGCCATATAAAACCCTGATTTATTACGATGTAAATCCTAACTGTATATCGGTATAAGTCAACATAAAAATATACTATATTATACCGATGGGAACCTAAATATACCATAAGTATTTATACAATAAAGACTTGCAAGAGTAAAAGTTTTTTGTAAAATTCTATTTTATGGCTAAAACTACAGTTAACCTTACCGATATTGCACAACAGATTAAAAATGAATTTGTTCATTTGGGATTAGGGAACATTCTTTCGGCAGGTTTGGTTCTATTCAGCAAACAGTCCGCGGAGGATAAATTAAAAGCCATGGCTGAGGCCCGTGGCATAGCAACAAATAAAGCATCCGTGGCTCCTGAGTCAAAAAAACCAGAAAAAAAGCAAAAAAAGGCTAAAAAATGAGACCTTTATTGATTGCAATCATTTCGGGGGCATTGTGTTTTATCGTTGGTTTTGTAGGTGCTACATTTTTGGCAATGCCAGACAGTGAAGACGCCAAGAGTGCCATCGCTGCTGCCGAAGATAAGATAAAGCAATTACAGGAAAACCTAAAAGAGAATATCCGCCAGACTAATGCAGAAACTACACGTCTGGCCGGTGAACTTAAAAAAGCTAAAGCAGAAATCAGACATCTGATCAGTCAGCTTAGAGAAGCTAAAGCAGAAATATCAAAATTTAAACAAGACAAACCAAAAGTTCCTACAAACGCAAAAAAAGTTCCTATTTCTAATCCATTAAAATTTCAGGTTGTTACAACCAAGACTTATGGGCAAGAAATGATAGGGATCCAAGTAAAAATCACAAATATTAGCAATCATCATATAAATGGCTGTGAAGCCACTTGTATTTTGAAAGATGCCATCGATAAAGATTTAGCTTTTGAACGTCACTATGTGATTAAATCTATTGATGGTGGTTTGGCACCAGGTAAATTCACATATTTTGAGTACGTTATTGATTGTAAACCAGATTTAGTTAAGAAGGCATTATTCCATATAGAAAATCTTTATTGAATCCACTCATTGAGAATTAAGCGTGCTGTCGGCCGCGATGTAGGTTACGAACATATCGTTTTTTAAGCGATTGATTACCTTTTCGGTCTCTGCAATAAATTGTCCCTGGTTATCGGCTTCGACAAATTCATTGCGAAGCCGGCTGAATTCCTGGTCAATATCACTGAGCCGGCCGTTTAGCTCAACCAAATGCCGGATTCTATCATGCTGTTGTTGTCTTTCTTCTTCTGTCATCTGCATTACCACTTGCCTTCCGGGCAATGTTCATCCTTAACCCGTGCCTTGGCAGGGATAAAACACTTGCAAATCGAGCACCATAAAGTCCTGCCGACCCAGTAATTTCTGTCACATTTCTGGCAAATCCGTACCCGGCCATCAGTAAACTCGTATTTTTCGGTAAGGCCGATCGTATCGGCAGCCAATCTTGTATAGCCCCTGGCTATGTTCTTGATTTTGCCGCAACAAACCATATTGGTATTACCAGATAACTGACCCTCCATATCCATTTACATAACACGGGCCACCTCCGCAACGAGCAGGAACTACACCATTACAATCTGACAAGATAAGACAATTGTTCATTGAATGGTCACCGTAATCGGCAGGCGGATATAAAAAACAATAATAACAACCTGGGGGACTAATATCTAAACGTGCACCAACTTCAAATACATTAGTACTTTTCCATCTAATAGCAAAAATAAACCAATCATTCCCTGGATCGGGATTATAAAGATAATAACACCAAGTTGCATTATCTTGATATATTGGTAAATTCCATAATTGATTCAAATTATTAGGCCAATTAGCAGGAGGGTCACATTCACTCACGCTTGAAAATGTTAAATCAATGGAATCAGGACAACCACAACAGCTTGTGCAAACTTTTGTTATGCCGTTTGTTTCTGTTAAAACTTTCAAATTTGATGTGTCCCAGCCAACTTGTACCATTACGAACAATCCTGCGAAGCATTAAATAAAGGACCATACCAATCATCACCCATTTTCGAGACTATTATCATATCACCATCAGCCAAGCGTGGCACAGCAGCATTCAGATTTCCGCCGCCCGCAATACTGCAATTAACCGTTATTTGTATTCCTGTACCATCCGTATCAAGATAACATACAATAGTTGCTGCTGCTCCTGCGGCGACTTTACAGTATGCCTTCCAGGTTTGTCCGACATTGAAAGTTTCCAGGCACCACCACTTGCCCTGAATGTTCATTACGAGAATATCATCATCGTCCTTCAATAATGGCAAGGAAACATCAAGATTATGAGTGCCCCTTATGTTACAATAGACATCAATTCCTGAACCCAGACCTGCTGTAATCTCTACACCGTCATTACCTATCAAGTTGGCCGTGATTTTTGTATCTGCCGGGGCATCCTGTGTTGTTTTCGCCATACGAACAAAACTGCCGGACATGGGTATTCCTACCCATTGCTTATTTTTCACATTATCAGTTATGCTCCAGATTTTAAGCCTGTCGCCTTCGGCCAGACATTCTTTGTATGTTTCTTCGGGGTCATTTTCCAATAGATTGAGAACTTCGAGATACTCAATCTCCTCCCACCAGACAACGTTTGGGGGTTCGTTATTTTGATTATTATTATGTATAGATCTATATCTGGTTCCACCCCAACTTACCGTGTCATTTCGCTTGTAAACTTTTATGTTAATCCAAGTATCTACCAATTTATCAGAACCGGCTTCATCAATCCATTTGGTTGCATTAACAATCTTTTCATAACAATTATATATTCCGTCTCCTTCCGCCTCTGAATGGACTTGAACAATCTTACCCTCTACGGCGGCCGTCGTGACGCCGCCGATACCAATGCTTCTTTTGCGAAGGCGATGACGTGGATTCTTATTGCGCTGATACCAGTGCCAGAGCTCCCTGAGCTGCTCCATACCGCGTTGTGTTAATACATGATGCTGCATTTTTGGTTACGCCGCTGTGGCTGTTAAAGTAACCGGATTGTCAGAATCGACCTTATTGGTGATGGTCAGCACGTTCGGGTCGTATTTCAGGGCCCCGCTGGCCTCTAATTTCAAGGTGGTGACCGTTCGTGCCGTTGCTGACTTGGTAAAATCAACGGTCCCGCCGGTTATATTACAGGTGGTTATTGTTCCCGAGCTGCTGGAATTAACGGTGGCGCCCTTGGCGTTCAATGTTGTAATCGCGCCGCTGCCGGATGTAGTCAAAGTCCCTGCACTGGTATTGATAGTTGTCACTGCGCATTCCAACACACAGTCGCCGCCTGTTTGCTCCAACGTGGTTAGTGTAACGCCCGGGCCGATAAAGACATCGGCATCGGAATTGACCTGGCTTACGTAGCTGACCGTTATCTTGCTGACGGTTGTGGTCTCGCCGGTCTCTACCGCCACGCCCACGCTTCCTTTGCGGACCTCGATTGTCGTATTGGCATGATTGGCTTTCAGCCGCACCGCCGGCTTGTTGGTATCCGTAGGGCTGCCCGTATTATGCACCACAACCGTTGATGCAGCGCTGCCAAGGTCGATTTTCAGCCGGCCGGAACCGACCGGTGTCCCGGGACCGGTATGCTGGCCGATATTGACAATGGTTGCCCCTATTTGCAGATAGTTGCTGTCATCTCCGATTTTGCCGGTATATGTCTGCTCGATGTTTAAGCTGCCTAATGTTACCGCGGACTGTGCCCAGCCGGCTGTAACATCCTGGCTCGAATTCTCAAGATAAACATCATCGCTATTTACCGGCACGCCTGAAGGCGACCAGTTGGCGGCCGTGGCCCAGTCACCTTCGTTTCCGCTGTCGGTTCCTACCCAGATTTTATTAGCCATTTTTTATAGTCCTAAAAAAGAGAAGGGAATTGCCCTGTAAATATTAAAAAATCTAAAGTACGCTATGCCAGATTGAATGGCAGAAGCCGATAATTTGCGGCCCTGTCCGTTTAATGCCCATGGTTGTGCTACAGGATCTTCATTTTCATCCTTGATGTTTTCATAATCATCACCCGCGGCATTTAGCTGTCTGTAGCCGGCATCAAAACATCTCCTTCTCCAGCCATCTCTTCGTATCTGAAATTCATAATTCACCTGCCAGTAAAACAAATCCGCCGCCCTGACACTACGGCCGCTAAAATCAACGCAGCGCACACTTCCCGGCGCAAAGCCCCAAATCCAATCGCTGTTTATAGTATCTTTATAAAGGTAGGCCCTGCCGGGCGAAAAAACTGCTTCATTCCGTCGAATACGCAAAACCAGATCTGCAAAATCTCTGGTAATCGGAGGGTCAAACGATTCACCTGCAGAATTGGTTATAGGGCGATTGTAAATATCATCATCAATGGGCTCGTTTGACATTGCGAAAGTCCATTCTATCTCCCAGGGTTGCGAAAGCGGATCTGCTGTTGGGTCTAAGTTTTGGTCTCTGCCGGCAAAAGAGAGGGTCGTATAAGTAACCGTAACTTCGAACAGTAAAGGGCCCTTCTCTCTTGGAGTTTTATTGCGAACAAACAGCCAGTTTTTTATTGGGTGTCTTTCCCATATATTTGGAATTCTTACGTCTCCCACCGCAGCTTCCAGGGCCAGAAATGGTCTCGCTAAAGGATTATCCGCCGTATCAAATTGCACGGTAAACAGGCGCTGTGCCGAGGCCTCTTCCCTGCCGAGGTCGGCTTCCAGCCCTTCCCAGCTTTCTTTTACATCAATAACAGCCATTTCGTATATCTGCCCTCTGTTTTTATGCCAGCGCCGACGCCACTAATCCCGTCCCGTGCATTGGCAGCAGCAAACGATTGAGTTTTTCAATTCCCTGTTGTATTTTTAGCGTGGCCTTAAACTGTTTTTCAGTCAGCTTTAACTGCTGTTTGGTATTGATGGCGGTTTGTTGTGTGTAATCGAATCTTGCCCCCGGCCAGTAAGTCAAAAATCGTGCTTCCATCGCCGGTAATTTCCGTGATATATCGGAAACAAGGTCTTTGATTGTATCGGCGGCCATAGAGAAAATAGAGGGAGCTCCTATTTCACCTGCAGCTGCGGCAGCTCCTTTACCGGGCGGCATACCAATCTCTTTGAGTCTTCCTAAATGTTCTTCCCATGCCTGGTTTACCTGCTCTCGCAGATTGGCGGGCATGTCCTGCGAAATTCCTTTTAAGGCCTCTTTGAATGTGTCGGTTACGGCATCGAGGGTTTCCCCGAGAATGCTCTTGGTTTTCTCTTTTAGAAGCTGTTTTTCCGCTTCTTCGCGAAGCTCCCAATACATAGCGGTTCTATGCAATGGAGGTCCTAACCCTTCGGCAATCTTGCCGGCAGGAAGGGTTTTGGCATATCCTAAATATAGTTGTTCTGTCCGTCTTTCTGTGGCATGGTCCCTTCCTCCTAAAATACCTTCTTTAACGCCCTTCCATATCCCCTTTCCCCCGGCGATGGCCAAAAGAACTGCCGACTCGAAAGTGGCCTTGAGCAGCTTAAGAAACCAATCAAACACAACGCCTATTCCTGCCCGCCAGTCCTCCCTCATAAAATTAACAAAATCCAAAAATACGTCCTTTACCAATGTTACATAGGAATAGGTTTTTTCGGCCCAGTAGGCTATATTTGCCTCGTTTTCAATAGCCCAGTCTTTAACTGCCTTTGCAGATTTAGTTAAGTCTGACAAAAACGGTCGACCAATCGTTTCGGCAATATCACCCAATTTATTTCTCATTTGTTTTAGAGCGCCGCCCGCGGATTCGGCCTTTGATTTCGCCACGTCCCAGCCACTTGCCAGGGCACGTTGCAGCACGATATGCCTTTCCTGTTCGGTTTTTGCATTTCGCAGCACGCCCACGTAACTTTCCAGCGAGCTACCTGTCCCCCGAATGGCATCGATATAATAACGTAGAAAAATTTCGGGCTTGCCGCGTCCACCGCCAAAGCCCTCGTATAATGCAATGGCCGCCTTGGCCGCCTCGGCCGCCTTGTCGGCTGTCACGCCCTGGCTCATCGCTATTCGCATCAAGGTCAACACGTACTCGTCACCGTACACGGTCGCCGCCTGTATGGCGCTCGCCTGTGCCTTTAATTTTTGCATAAGAGCATCGCTGTATTTGCCGGTCATTTTTAGCGCGCTTGCCAATTCAATTTCCGCCGCCTCCTGTTTTATAGCTGCGTATGTGCAATACGTAAAAGCGGCCGCAAGGCCCAGTGCTGCATACTTAACCGCCCGAAATGCCACTGCAAGAGCGCTTCTTGCTATATTAGCCACGCTTTTGAAGGCCCTGCCCATAACTACGGCGGCCGTTCCGATAACGCCGAATTTCCTTGATGCCTCGTCCCTGGCCTTCACAACCACGTTGACACTATGTGTTGCCATTAGTTAAATATCCCTAATTTATTTTTCCAGTATCGCTGCTCTTGAAAAACAAATCTTGCTGCATCGACAAAGATTTTGGCCTGGTCCAGCACTCCGCCCGCGACCGGCGGCAGTCCCTTTTCAAATAACTCTGCCAATGCAATAAGCTCAAAAACATCGGTTGTTATAAATTCCAATGGACATTTTGTTATCGCGAATTTGCCCGTATCTTCGCATTCGATACATCCCTTGCCGCCGCAGTTGACGCAGTCCATCTCTATTGGTGTTACTTCCGTCGGTTTTTCTTGGCACGCTTTCGGCCCTTTACAGTTTTTACACGTTTGCCCGAACCGGACCGCGATGGCGAGTCGAATTTTTTTTTATCCTCTAAGGACGGTCTTTGTGAGACCGCAGCCATCATCAATTCCGTAGCTTCCTGCAAAGTGACCATGGATTTGAGTTTTTCGGGCTCATAAGGAATTTGCTTGCCTGTTGTCGTTTTCATACTTCGCCAGCTGCACAGGGTTTTTTTAATCACCTGAAAAGCCAAATCAATCATTTCGTCCGCGTTGGCAGTTCCTTCAAACTTATCGTTAAGTTTGGCAATTTCCTGCCACTCGATAACGCTCAAATACCGAAAAACGAACACCGGCTGTTTGTCCTTCGGTAAATGCTTATCAGTCGTGAGTACTGTTTCATATCTTGCGTCTGGACGCGTCGCTAACGGCATCTTTTGCCTTCCTTTCTTTTTCCAAAGCCTTTAAGTATTGTTCCTGGGTATCTTGAGAAAGCGAGTCCCAGATCTGTTTTATCTGACTGTCACTTGCATTTTCCAGGCCGCCGCGATGTTTGATTATCGCCTTGCGAATTAAATCCATTTTCATAGGATTTCTCCTGATTTTTAATTAACCAATCACCAGTTAACCAATTAACCAATTAACTATGCCGTTAGTACGGCAATGGCGACCGCATCATCTCCGCTGTCGTGATTGCACTGGCCGGTAGCATCATAAATCAGAATGCCGTCCCTGTTACCTTCCGGTATCTCTCGATATTGAAACTTCGGTATGGTGAAGGTAATCTGTTTGCCGGCCCCGCTGCCTAAAACCAACGACACCGCCGCCTCGGTGCCGGCCAGCCAGATACCGTGAATGTCGTAAGCGGCCACGAGCTCCGCCTCGAGATCGCAGGAAAGTACCGGGTCATTATCGACAATGACCGCGTGGGCAATGCCGCTGGCTGCATTTATGTCCATTCTCAATACTACTTCATTGCCCATATTCAGACTGACCCGGCTCACTTTTTTTGCGGTCCCTATCGTGAAGGTGCCGTTTGCCAGTATCGGCGGCGCTTCCGTACCCGGGCTAAAGGCCGGCAGTGCTTCATCCACCGGTGTATCCCAGATGCCCTTAAATTCAAAATTACACATCATCCGCTTGCCGGTTTCACCCTCGAAGATGGGATTTGCCATAGCACCGTAAAGGACCTTTTTTTTACCGTCTTCGAATACTTGGATCGTACAGGTTTTATGGTCCGCCACGGCCGATGCGACCTGGTAGGTTTCTGCGGTATTTTTAAGCCCGCAGCATTGAAGCAGCACTGATAATCCTGCATCCATAGCATTGGTGCCGTTGCCGCGTAATTCGGCTGAACAGGTAAGGATTCCGCTTTTTTCCTGCACTATCCCTGCCACGGAATTGCCGATATATTTACCCGGTCCCCGGCGCGGTTCGAACGGAGCTGAAGGCCGGATGTTGGGGTCATAGACCAGCAGGTCCGCAAAGCCGGCGGTCTCTTTTGTCCCCTTCTCGGCCTCTATCTTGGCCTGTATAATTTTTTTTCTCGTTAACATGCTCATTTTTTATCTCCTTAACTTTGAGTATACGGGTCATCATATTGAACGCGGTATGTAACCAGGACCCTTATCTCTATACCGCTAAATTCTTCAACATCAAAAATCAACGAAGAATCAATATCGGTATCGATGGCATGACCTCCGCGGTAAGGGTCCTCCTTTAATTTTTTTTCAACATCCGCCCTGACCTTGTTGATACGGGTATCGATGGAGTCGGTGGCCTTATCGCTGTCGATGACCAGGGCCATGATTATAAAGGCCTGTATCCATTCTTTTGTCCCCACCGGACTTTCGCCTTCGGTTTCATCGGCCTGCACAATTAAGACAGTCAGGTCATCCGGAATAGTATTGGCAAATACAATACGTTTAGGTCTGATTGCAGTCAGGTCCTGGTTAAAGCCGTTGGCTTCTGTGATGCCCTCTATGGCCGTTTTTATATCCTCAGCAATATGTTCGATTACCGGTATGCTCATAATTATCTTCTTGCCAATATAAATTTGACCTGGTCATCGATATTTTTCTCGAGCTTCTTGGATGTCTCCTGCTGCACATCGGCTGCAATTTTGCCCGCACCCTCGAAGACCGCCCCTATCGAAGGTCCTAACAGTTGTATAATCGGCAGACGTTTTGTTGTGGGTCTGTGCCTTCGAAAAACTCCCCTGTGTCCGCTCGGCATCGTTTGAATAAACGGATATGGCGGTTCAGTAACACGTTTTCGTCCTTCGAGCTTACTAATCTGGTATGAAACACCTGTTTTAAGCTGTTTCGCCCCGAACTTAATCAGGGGAATCCGCCTGGTAACAAGGTCCAGAACGGCCTGCCAGCGGCTGTAAGATGCCCTGTGAAGGGCAATTCCTTTTTTAACTGCGGAAATGTTTATCTTGACCCGTCCGCTGATCCTGCGGGAGATTTCGGCCCTGGCCGATGTGGCGGTCCTGTTAATGGCCTTGCTCATCACCCGGGGCATGCCCTGCGGAATGTCCCGCAGCATCTTGCGGACCCGGGCCAATTTGGCCTCATCGTATTTTATTTCAACGAGTTGTTCCGCCATTTACCTGAGCTCCAGTTTCATCATTCCAGCATCCTGGCTAAGAATCTTTGTAATTCTTCTCTGTTGCGCTGTCTCACCGATCTTTACCGCTAACGCGACCTTGTCACCTCCCTTATCGACTTCATCGCTGCTTATCCCGGTAGTTTCATCATTGGCAACGGTTATAGTCAATCTCGGCGCCTGGCCGTGCGGGGCCCCATCGAGGTCATCGGGTCTGTCCCGGCCGACAACCGCCGTAATCTCGCGGCTGCTACCTGTCCTTGGCCAGTAGACAACAGTCTCACCGAAGGTCGTTAGAAAATCGTCCGTACTATCAATCAACGCCTGGTCAAATTCGTTAGCCATCATTCACCAGTTAAACCGGCGGATAAACCGCCCTGCATTTCAGCCGTTCAGTACGTTTACTTGTTCCTTTGACAATCTCAACAAACAGATAATAGACAATACTGTCCGATGAGCCGTATTCGGTAAGACCTTTAAGTGTGTCGGGCAGGATCCCATCGTAGTAGCCGTCAGCATCGCCATCTTCGTGTGTCAATGAAATCGGCCAGGCATCGCCCTTTCGGACCGCCACGTAAATATTTTCGTCGCCCGTGAAGGTCTCGGCCACAAAAGCCGCCACAATGATAATGTGATCTTTGTCCGGCACGGAATCAATCGGGTATTCGGCGGGTGTGGCGGTTATGTCGCTGTCGTAATTTTGACTGCCTTCGATATAGATAAAATCATCGGTTGTAAGTCCGTGGCCAGAAATCTTAATTTTGGTTTTACTGCCTTCATTTGCCGTTATTGCCGCCTCCTCCGCATCCGGGTGTATCGGCTCTTGTTCGAACAACGCCATCTTTATCGTGGCATCGTCGATATAACTGTCATCCTCGGCATCTTTTAACTCCGTGACCTGAATGAGATTGTCGGTCGCTATGAAAATATTTATCTCGTTTGACATCAACTGCACCTCTTAATATCAATATCCGCTTCTAATTTCGTTTCGTTAGCGGTCTGGCTTGTAAGCCGTGGCTGGTTTTCGGTACTTACCTCAAGTTTCGTCTCGTTTGCAACATCAGCGCTTAATTTTCCTGAAGCGATAATATCCGCACACAATAAAAAGTTGGCCATAATCAAGGTCCTTAGCTTGCTCCCGCCGCTTATTAAAGAACAAAAGATACGAACAGCTTTTCCGATCGTAAACGGCGGAGCTAAAACACTATACTCGTCAAATATTATTCTCACGGTGTCTGTATCTTCTCGACCGTCTGAAGTCCGCTTACTTCACTTGTCGTTTGTTTTGTCAGTTCGGTCCCATCAGCTTGATGCGTTTTTAAGAAATCATCATTTTTGCAGGTATGCTTATAAGCAAACCTGTTATACAGCCAGAGCAGCTTCTGCCTGAAGTTCCAGCTGCCAATGTCAGCCGGCGGCTCTGTCGCATTTACATTGTCCAGCCCATCTGTCATAAGCACTGTTTCTAATGGTGTTAGTGCACCTCCCAACATCGCATCGGTTATCGCTGGCGACCCACCCGCTTGCAATGTAATCTCAATAATATAATCATCCACTGGCACATTGACCGTCGGGAAAGGACGTATATAAAGTTTCCCACCGTACCAGGTAAACGGCATTGAGTACTTGAGTACATCCGCATTGACCCACGCATGCCAGTTCTCATCTCCACCAGCATCAGTATTACCTTCATAAACATTACCATTCGATTTTTTTCGTAACCACACATTAAGAGTAAAACCTTCCGAGGCAGTTTTATCTTCATAGAATGTTACTATTTTCGTTGGATTTGCCATGCATATTTAGTTCTCAACAAAAACCGCAAGCATCGCATCTATCGCATCAAGTCGTTTCTGTAATTCCTGTACTCTATCTCGTAATCTGTTCTTTTGCCCCGCCAGTTTTGCTTTTTGCTCCAACAGCTCTGCCTTCTGTGTTCTGGATACCACAGTAATTTCCAATGTGTCAGCATCTATTTGTGCAACAACAGTATTCGGGTCAATCTGAACTTCCAATGGTTGAGGGGATGCAGCAAATGCAACTCCTGCTTTAGCGGTCATTACCGTGTAGCTTAAAGTAATCCCCACCAATACAATCACAATTGCTGCAACGATTTTTGTAGCTAAGATAATAATTTTTCTCATAATTTGTCTCCTTTAGTCAACATTCCACTCTATTATAATTCCACCTACAATAACTACTTCGTGTTCTTGAGCATCATTGTCCGTGAAATATATCGTATCTGTTATACCCATTTCGCTGTCTACTTTGAAACCATCAATTGCATCTACAAATCCATCAATCTCAAGGTCGCCAGTAGGTAGAGTTACTGACCCACGAATCATCCCCTGAACTTCCAAGTCCTTTTCAATTACGACACTTCCATCAGGTAGGAGATAATTTGGGAGTATAGTTGCGCTTGGACCAATTGCACTTATATTATAAGTCAGAGTCCCGCTTAAACTTTCTGTACCGCTGCCTATATTGTATAGAGCCTTTACATCGTTGGCGGTAAGGCTGGTATCAAAAACGATTACTGCGTCGAGTCCTCCTTGCCAGTATGTATTAGCGGCACTCGGATGTCTGCCGATTTGGCCTGTACCTTCTATAGTGCTGATAGTCGCGCTGGCTTCAGCTTTAGAATCCTCTTCAATTCCATCGATATAAAGTTTGATATTCGCTCCATCGTAATTAAGCACAGCGTGATGCCAGGCATTATCCAAAAAACCGGCTGATGATGTTAATGATGCACCACCAATAAGGGCTTCGTCAGAATCTCTTCTAAAGGTTGCTTTAATTTCGCCGGTGGTAGCCACTGTATAAATAGCCCATCTTGCTGCCTGGTTATCGTCAAAGTTTATCATATGCTCACCTACGGGAGGGGCACCGTCTCTTTTGAACCAGAGACTTATTGCTCCATCGGCCCCGTCACCCAAATCATAGCTTGCATGATCAGGCATAGTTATATATTCATCAGTGCCGTTGAAGACAAAGTGCTTGACAAGATGGTTGTCCACAGATACATCTTGTGTATCGTGATTGGGCGGGTCAACTAAGGTTCCGTTGCTACCATCTCCATCATTTGTAATAGTAGCATTTGCTGCATCGTCATTGCACTTGACAAAAAGTACATCGTCGGCAGTCAAATCATAATCATAAGATGTAGATGTAACCCCATCAATCAAGAATCTGTCAGGAGACCTTATAACACCGTCAAACAAATAGGTACCCAGGCCATCAAAACTTGCAGTATCAGCAGCATCTACACCAACACCAACATATAAGTATCTTTTTGCATCTCCTGTCCGCCATCCAGTGATAATCATTTCTCGTGTTTCACCAGAAGTAGCTGCACCAAAATACTTAACATCTGCATGAGCACTTGACTGCAAGGCTAAAGCGCCTGGAGCATCACCTGCTGTCTCAAAACGTCCTTCACCGTTGTAAGCATAAAATCGCAAATATGAAGGGCTTCCAACTGAATTATCATATACCCTAATCATCGGATACCCATCTATGCCACCCATAAAATAAACATCAGCTTTTCTGATACGAATTATATCAGTGGCCAGGTCATCAAACAAAATCCTTCCGGCATCGGGACCAAGACCAATCCAAGTACCATCTGTTACAGTTAGAGAAGTTGATATTGAAGGAGTAGTCAAGGCAGGCGAAGTCCCAAACACCCAAGCACCAGTTCCTGTTGGATCGCTTACCCTTGACCTCCAGTTAGAGGAAGACGTTTGGTCTATGTTACTGTACACGTGATTGTGACTGTCATCTGCAACAGTAATAACTCCGGTATTACTGATTGTAGCATCACCACTCATCGACACCGATACAGGGTTATTTGAAGCATTACCTACATAAATCTGTCCGTCAGTTAAAACCATATCAATCAAATCATCCCAAAAATCATCAGGGTTCTTCCAGGTATAGCCCTTAGCTGCTCCATCTACAGCGAGGAGATAATTGGCGGTGCCAATTAGGATTTCATTAAGAACATCCTGGCTGAGATTGGCACCGGAGCCATCCACGCCGTAATAGAGCGAATAATTAGCCCCACCGGTTGTGCCTATGTACTCAAACTGAATCAGCTGGTCGAAGGCATCGTTCTTCGGAGCAAAATCGCCGGTAACACTAACAGTTGCATTTGCAGTTGAGTAAAATAGAAAAATTAAAAATAATATTTGCTTAATAAGTTTCAATATTAATACTCCCCAAATTCGCATATTTTGACCGGTATGCGTAATAGTCTTCCGACCATCCGTTGGAATTTGTTACAGACACCGTTTGAGGCGAAGAAGCATATAAATCCAGTGGAAGTTTTGTATCATCATCTCTTATACTTACTGTTCCCAGTCTTTTGGGATAAGCAAACCATATATACTCCTCCGCTCCCGGCGCCACCGAAAACGTTCGGGTATTGTCATTCGAGCCGGCCGAGCCGCCGCCGTTCATACCTTCAATGACCGCTTCGTTCGCATCTGTTCCCGTGTGCTCGCCCCAGTAAATTGTATTTATCTCTGTCGTGCTCGTATAAGTGGTAAGAGTATGATTGCCAAGTTCGGCTGTGGTAGATACATAAACCTTGTAGTTTTCCGTATACCCAGCGCTGTTCGTTATCGATAAAGTCGTCGTATCCTCGATGCAGGCACAGGTAATCCCGTTGAAAACAAAGCCGGTCCCGTTATCACCGTCGGTTTCGTAATCGGTCCCCACGGGCAGGGAAGTATAAGTCGCCGGGAAAGCGAACATAAGATATTCGCCCGCACCGGCGTTTATCGTTACGCTGCGGGTCTGGTCGTTGCTTAATATGCTCGTTTCACCCTCAACGTCCGATTCGGTAAAGCCGCTTGCCTTTGCCGGGTCACCGTACCAGATATAATTTCTGAAAGTAACGGTTTCCGCATCGGTCGGACTATCTCCACCCGCGACCGCAGTCAGAGTAAACCTTACATATTTGTCCTTAACCGTTGGATAATTGGTATTTTCCGTAGTGGACTTCTGGGCATAAGGCGAATCCATAACCAACGGGTCTGTTCCCCATGGTGTATAAGAGCCATCGTCGCTTGTGATAGCTATACTTGCCGAATCGGGCGGCCCGTTATTATAAGTGGCATCGAAAGTAATCACATCACCGGGATAAGCCCGCCAGACCCCGGAACCTATCAGCTGAGTAGCATTCTCATTATCACTAAATGAAGCTATCGTAAGTTCAAATGTGTAACCATAAGCCGCCGGAACCCAGTTTGAGCCATTCCACTTTAGAACTTCGTCCCTTGCCGGAGCATCTGCTACAGTATCCACATCGCTCAATCTGTCCACTTCGACTACATCAGCGTCAATAGATGCCACTCCACCCGACCAGGATACCTCTCCGTGATCGGCGTCCGCCATTTCGGCTGCCGCTATTACATCTACCGACAAGGAGCCATCGGCTTCTAAATCGGCGGCGGCTCCGAAATCCCCGGACTCCGGCACATCATCATCCGTTCCGCCGATATTATGAAAATCACTGCTCGTGGCCGACTGAACATCGGCAAGGGTGACATCATCATCTTCCAGCGCCCCATCATTATTTGTAAAGACATTGGTTACATCGGACAACTGCGTTTCAAGCTGTGCCTCGGTAAAGGGGTCTATATTTGTAATAATGTGATTATGCGAATCATCCGCGACTGTGGCAACCCCGGTATTGCTGATTGTAACATCGCCGCTCATAGCCACGCCGGCTGCTATATTGGAAACACTGCCGACCCATAAATAGCCCGAAGTTAAATCGGTAAGTAAAAGCATCCCACTTGCATCCGGCAGAGTAAACGTTCGGGTGGTTCCTGTTGAGATGCCTGAAACTTCAAATGCCAGTCGTTTCGTCGGGTCGGTATTATCAAAGATTCTGAACGTGGCATCGTTGAACTGCTGCGGGCTAATGGGAACGAACGCCCCTTGCGTAACAGGGGACAGAATGCAGAAGATGGATAGCAGATATATGAGCAGTTTTTTCATTTTTATTTTCCCGTTATTCGCATAAGCAGGCCTGCGTATGTCACGCTGCATCCCAACAGGAAGGTAAGCAGCGATATGACCGCCGTCGCCCACAGGGGCGGGCGGTTGCGCAGCTTATTGATTGCCTCCCATTGCTCATCCTCGCTTTTCTCTAAATGCTTCAGGCGTACATTATGCTCAGCACAAGGCGGGGCCTTATCTTCGTCCATTTTCAGCCCTTTCAAAATGGCGTTGTACTTTACCCCGCCTCTCCCGGAGGGGCGGGGTTTACAGGCTGGGCGGCGGTTGGGGGTAAACCACCGCCCGGCTGAAACGATGAAAGCCACAAACGAATATTGCGATTACGTTGTAATATTGCTCAAGAGATACGCCGCCGCCGTCAGGATTATCTCCTCGTCCGTATGCTGCCTGGCCCTGATGATCTCCGAACGGGTCTGTGGCTCTTCGTAGCTCTCGACCAGCACGTTCTCCGGACAGTCCCTTGTCCAGCGGAATGTCCTGCCCACGCACGGCTCTTTGAGGTCCTTGCCATCTTTTACCACGCAGAGCATCGCATACTCATCGTCCCATACGGCCGACAGGGAAACGCTCTGTCCTTTCTTGGCTGCGTTATACATGGCCTTGCCGACCAGGACCTGGTCCAGTCCAAACGCCTCAGCCAGGACCTTGGGGCCAATGGTGTCCCAGGCCAATGCGGAATAGGTGTACTTGATTTTGTCCAAAATCTGGCTCATCTGGCCCAGGTGATGGAAGGTCTTGTAGGGGATAATCAACGCGTTCGGCTCCAGGCCGCATGCATCGTGGATGGCCTGCCGGCCCGTGTTGACGTCGGTAATGGGGATAGCGTCGCTGTAATGATTATTGTCCCATTCGTTGGTTATGGCGTGGGCGGTAAAGTTGCCGGCATTAAAGAGCATATCGGCAATACGTTTCTCCTGCGTCCGCAGAATTGTGGCCATGGCCCGGTTGGTAGCTACCTCTTCGGCATCGAAGAATCGGGCGTACATTCTGGCCTCTACCTCATCCACCGGCTCTTCGTGACCGTTTTCCACGCAGTTGTAGGTATCGGTCTCGAACTCGTAATCATCGCGATGATAATTGCCCCTGGGCCTGCGCTTCGTGTCCGGCACGTTTAAGAGGGCCTCTACCGGAATGACCGGATACTCCGCCTCTTTTTCTTCCACATCGAAATAGGGAAGCGCCCTGATACCGATGAACTCCGCCTGCTTCTCCAGGAATTCCATTAGAAGGGCCTTCAGGTCCGGCCTCTGTAATGTGGTTGCGCTCGTTGGTCTTGGCATCTTATTTCTCCTTAAAAAAAGTTTTTATTCACATTTTACGGGCAACAAAAAAGGCAGTCTGATAAGAGGGTAGGCTCCTACCAGCCGCCTTTTTATTTTTGCCCGATATGAACTTTCAAAAGAACAAGCTGCTTATTAAGCTAATCCCACCTCTTTGATGGCATAGGTGCAAACGACCGTAAGGGTCGTATCGTTGGTTGCATTGCCGGTATAGTTCTCTCCCGTATTGTCGAGGACCAGCGCCTTATTGACAAGGCCGGCCGCAGCGACTCCCGTGAAGGCGGCTCCTAGGGCGGTGAGAATAGTGTCCGCCTCTGCATCGATAAGCCCTGTCGCATCGAGCTCTGCACTTGCCGCCTGCCCTGAACCATCGACGTATTTGATCTGGAGCTCATCGGGCGCTGATGGCTCAACCAATACTTCTGAACCGTAATTCAAGATGAAGGTGGCCGCTATAAGCTCCAGAAACTTATCGGCCCCGGGCGCAGCGACCAGCTCTATCTGTGTCGTTGCCAGGGCCTTGATTTGTTGGGCGGTCAACGTTACCGACGCCGTGCGCACGTACGTGGTCGGCACCGCGTAGAGTATGACCTCAATCTGGTCGTTATCGGCGGTTGCCGCCTCGATGGCGTGTCCGATGATAGGCCCGCTCGGTGTCGCAGAGACCTTGCCATCCGCAGCCCCGTAAATGGCGGCGGCTGCCGAAATTATACCGGCGGCCGTAACCTCGAACGTCCCGCTGTCGTTAATCATTCGCACGGCCCCGACCACGCCGTTGGCGATGGCATATTCGGTTACGCCGATGGCATCTTCGCCGGCATCAGCATAAATAATAGTGGCCCCTGATAATTTGACCCTTCGGCGGGTGGCCAGGGCCTCGCCGGTGGTAAATTCACGTTTAGGTCCTTCTACAAACATAATTTATCCTTTCATTTTTGGTTAATTATTATTTGGTTATTGGTTAATTGGCCAGTCAATTACTGCTCGCCAATCACCAAACTATTTTCACTTCTTATTTTTAGATTTTTCCTCTTGGCTGCTCATCGAGCATCTTCTTGTGCAGCTCCGGATATTCTCCCACACAGAACCGCACAGCATCGGCCTCGCTGCAGCTGGTCTCTTTCATCTGTTGTTTTATGGTCTCTTCCCACGTGGCCGGCTTGCCCTCAGCATCCTTATCTTTGTCAGGTGTCTGCTCATCGGTAAATTCCTGCCCAGCGGCGGCCGGCACCGACGTGTTTTGCTTGGAGGCCTCTTCGAGCTGCTCTTTTAGCTTCTCGTTCCTGGCCTCCAGGGCATCCTGCCTTGTCTTGCCTTCGGCAAAGAGCTTGCCCGCCAATTCATGGTCCTCACCACAGACCTCGGAAATCTTCTTAAATTGCTCCAGGGCCTCTTGTCTGCCCTCGGCCTTGCCCTGCTGGATGAGCTCCTGATGCAATTCCGGATAATCGGCAGCGAAGGTCTCCATGGTCAGGATGGTTTCTGTTTCTTTCTCTGACATAATGTTCTCCTTTACAATTTGATTACTGATAACTTCGAATACCTGTGACTTCGTATTTTTAAGCGCACCGAATACACATATACTTCCTTCTTTAATTACGGTATCTCGTATCACCGTCCCCGGCCCTTTGAGTACTTTGCCGTTGACTTCCACCTGGTCACCATCTTTGACAAATTCTATGTTTGACTTTTGGGGATCGAAAGCCAAAGATGCCTCGAAGGGAAATTTTTCGACCATATCGTTTTTGACCTCCTGTGCCTTCGGCGAATTCTTTAAGAGCTCACCTTCCATCACAAACTTCGGCTCGAACTGTACATTGTCTTTGTCCGCATAGCCGATTCTCTGATTGATGTCGTGGCTGTAAAGTACCGGGTTTCGTTTCTTGGCCATTTTCATCGTTGACAGCTCGAAGGCAAGATTACCCCAGTACCAGTGTCTGACAATTGAGCCATCATAGAGCGTTAGACGGATATGATTTTTATCACCGTCTGATTTGCTGTCTACAAATTCGACCGTCCCGGGCTGGCTAAAGACAAAGGGATTGTCCTTCGGGTCCTCAAATCGCTGTCTCTTAAATCGCTCTAATCTGTCGGTCTGTTTTATCTTTGGTTTGGCCGCCGGCTCAAACTGCAGGTATTTGATTTTATTCTTCTTCAGCCAGCTCTTCGCCTTATCAGCCGTCCAGTACTTGGTTGGAAACCGCAGTGCCTGGGCGATAGGCGGGTCCGATGGCTTGGCCTTACCTTTGAGTTTGCCCCAGATAATAGCGATTGTCTTTGGCACCTTGATTTTGCCGTATAGAATGCCGCCGTCTGTTCTGCGAAAAGATTTCGGTTCGAACCGTTTCGGGTCATGCAATCTTGCTGAATGTTCATTTGGGTATGGCATCTTTATCTCCCTGCCATTGGCTTTTTTTCTTCTTTCAGACCTTTTTCATCTCGTTTCTCTTTTTCTTTTGCCAGCTGCTCTGTAACATCATCGAAATCCAGTCCCTGTCTGGCGCAGATAAGCGCTCGCGTCGTGGTCCCGTTTTTGAGCTGCTGCTCATCCGCCCTTGCTTCTTTGAACGGGTCCACGTAGGGCCAGCGGTTACAGATGACCTCATGTCGAAAGATTTTATCGTTTTGTGTCTTTAACTGTTTGGTGTCCAGTAATCGCTGCAATTTCCACCGCCACACCTTGCTTACAAATGGCTTGATAATTACGTTCTGCTGTCTCTGCCACTCCTCCTGTGCCTTCTGGTAGGCGATACGGGCGTTCATAAACGTGGCACCCTGAAAATCCAGTGTAATCAGCATCAGTGGCAGGCACAGCGGCCGGCCTATGAAAGTCAGCATTCTTCTAACGAACGGGTCGAACAGCGCACCCGGCCTGGTCTGGCCGATACCGGCTGCCGTTTCTCCGGGGCTTCCGTACATAATGGTACCCGGCTCTAATTTCTCCAGTTTATGACCGAACTCATCCTCTCCGGTATCGCTTATACCCTGTGCAAACGGCTCTGGAATGTCTGAGTATTCCTGACTGACGAACATACTAAAGCAGGCGTTTACCTTAGCCGCCACTAATTCGGCATCGATGTAATCACAGAGCGTATCTATAAAGTTAATAGAGCTGGTCAGGATGGGCTCTCCCCTGGACTGGCTGAACTGTTCGGGGTCGAACATGTGATGCACGAACTCGGCGGGATATTTTTTGTAGTTTGCTATTTTTATATAGCCCCACTTGTCCTGCTTGCCGATGTAATAGCCGAGCAGCCGGCCTGTCTCTTTACTGAATGCGATGCCGTTGACAACATCGAAGTATTTGGCCTCGGCCTTCCCCCAGGGCGTCCCGATTTGCTGGCCTTCGATTCCCTGCAGCAGGTCGTCCGTAAATACGGTTGCCACATCGCCATCCCGCCGGTAACTGAAAAATTTGATACCGATATACTTATCGAAGTTATACCGGCCGGTGACATCACAGGGTCTTTGCAGCATCTGCTCTTTCCAGGCGGCCTCGAGGTCCTTGTTAAGCTCATCATCTTCTGTCCTGGCCTGTATTTTCACTCCCGAGCCGACAACGGTGTGGCGTTCCAGCAGCAGCAGTCCTTTGATTAAGGGATTATTGCGTCCCATGTCCCTGCATATCTCTCGCAGCCTGTAAAGATTTCTCTCGGACAGGTGTTTGTCGGCGGTCCCGCCCAGTCCCGTTCGTTTCTTTCGGGTGCGGGTATTATCGATGGCATCGTAGGCGAAGCGATAGGCCTTTCGCTTACATGCGGCCTTCGGTGAAAGAATACGGACAACACCATCCATGGCCTCGGATGTCCTGACTGAAAAAGATTGTTTTTTTCTGTTTCGCATAGTTAGAATTCCGCTACCCTGCGGCCGCCGCCTGACTCATGGGCAATTCGGTTAAGAATATCTTTGCGCTCCTCTCGTAAATCTCTAAGATTTGAGCGCGTTATATTTCGGTCTCCAACTCCCAGGCTCAGCGCCTTCAATGTCCGCTGAATAGCTTCATCAACATCGGTCAATTGTTGCGCTAATGAACGTTCCTCCATTTTACTCTACCGGCAAATCCGGCTTCGATAATTCGTCCTTTATCGCAGCCAGTATTTTTTTCTTTCTCATTTTTGGATCGATCTCGATACCATAATCCTTTGCGAACTTCAGAAGTGCCGCCCTGGTCATTTCCTGAAACTCCTGGTCTGTCGGCTCCTCGACTGCATCCTCGAGTGTTTCATCGATTGCTTCATCGACTTGCCCCGTTGACGGGGCTTGCGATTCGCTTTCGGCTGCCGGGCCTGCCCTGTTTTCCGGGGTGGCCGGGTAACCCATAACGGATGTCAGAGGCGTTCCGCATTTTCGACACTTCTTTCGTTTACCCTCCACCACCAGTCTTTCTCTTCCGCAATTTGGACATTTTACCATTGGCATAATAAGCTCCTTCCAATTTTTCTCTGTGCCCTCTGTGGCTATCCTGATAAAAACAGGCCGTACGGTGTACGGCCCCGTACGGCCTACAGTTTTCTGGTACCAGATTGTAATTACTTAAATATTCGACTGTGCACAATCGAAGTCAACAAATAATTTGGGGGAAATGCGGATTTTGGGGAAAATTTGCTATATGTAGCATAAATGTTAAATTAGGTAATTTACTAATTCACTCAATAATCTCTTTCGTTTTGACAATCTTTTTGCAAAACCGGCATTTTTTGTAACGTCTAATAAGCCCCTTAAGTCTTATGGTATTGATGGTCTTCCATTGATGACTGTTCTCCGCCATCCTGCCGCATCGCGGGCATCGCAGACCTTTTTTTATTATCTGACTTCTGTCCTCTGTCCTCTGTCTTCTGCCTTCTGTCTTCCGACTTCTGCTTTTCATCCCCAGGTCCGGCAGGTTATCGAGAAATCCATTCATATTCGTCGCTCGTCGCTCGTGTCACGGGTCACGGGGCACGATTTACAGTCTTGGTAAATTGTCCAGAAATCCCTGATGTGTTCGTTTTGTTGGTCTTTTCCTTCTGACCGGTTGTCTTGTTACCGCCGCTGCTGATTGTCTTTGCTCGGCGGGACGCCGCAGGTACTGCACGCGTCGAAAGTATCCCGCCGCCGCGGCATTGACCGCCGTATCTAAGTGGTGCGTGGCAGCGCCGCTTGATACCGGCTTCCATCGCCATATTATTTGCCCGTATCGGCTGCGGGTCTTTACCTTCTGCTCATTGGTGAACTCGCGGAAATAGTAATCCGGTATCTCGGCATAGAACTCTGTCGAGCCGGCCTGGCCGGGCTGGCGCGATGCCCAGCCGTGGACCTTGTTCTTAAAAAAATCCGTATCTATCATAACAAGTTGCATACCGCGGTATTGACGTCGGCGATGTCCCGTTGTCTTTTCCAGATTGGTGATGACCAGCGGTGTCCGCTGTGCGCTCGATGCACCTTTGGTCGGCTTGCATATAGCCGGGTGACGCAGGCAGAAACTGTAAACCTCATCCGGCTTGTAGCCCGAATCGATAAAAAGCTGCATGACCGCTAATTCCGATTCCGTGCCCCGGGGGCCATCAGGGTTTGACCAGGGAAACGGGTTGAACAAAACCTCGGCCTCTAATTGCTCCCAGCTATGTGCAGCTCCCGATGATATTACGAAGTTTCTCTCCCCATATCCGAACCCCCTGACCTCGTAATCGATTCGCACCATCCCGCGTGCATCTTCGTGGTAGTCGGCGCCCGCCATCAGTACCAGGCAGTCATCCGGCACGGTCCCCCGGCTGAACTCACCCTTGTTCTTTATCAGTTCCTGCACCTCGGTTTTAATGGCGGTCTCCGTATAGGCAATGGCAAGAATGGAATTTTTGAAGTCCAGCAATTTACCGATAGCGATTCCCTCCTCGGTATTTGCCTCGAACCATTGGGCCATCACCTCGGTCCAGAAAACCCAGGGGCTAATCAGCGCGGAATACCGAAAACCGCTGCGGCGCTTGCTGCGTTTTGCGGTGCCGGTTATATTTCCTTCGGCATCGATTTTCTGTCCCTCAGCGACCCATTTACCTTTTGCTACAAGCTCATCTTTCCGTATCTCATCGATCCTGCCGTTGCAGTGTTCGCATTCATAATAAATCTCGCCGGTTGTCTGGCGAATCTTGTCCGGGTCCCGCAGCGTTTTCGGAATTTTTAGCTGTTCGAATTTCCAGATGGAATACTCGCCGCAGTGTGGACAGGGAATATAAAGGTCATGGATCCTTGTTTTCCCTATTATTATAGTTATATGGCCATCGGTAGTCGTGGGTGTGGAGATAATAACTATTTTTCTGTCCCAGTAGGTTATCGTCCGCTTGATGGCCAGGTCAATCGGGCTGGCCTCTTTACCTGTGAAAGGCGGGTATTTATTTACCTCATCGAGAAACAGATAGCGTATGGGCTTGGCCGCCAGGCCGGCCGGTGAATTTGATGCTGCAAAATAAAGTGTCATCCGGTCAAAGTGGAATTCATCCTTTGAAAGGTCCCAGATTCGCCCCGTCGTATGCGACTGCAGGGCGCTGCTTGCCTCTATCATTGGCTTCAGGCGGTTTTCCGAAACATAATCACAATCTTCGTCTCGCGGCTCGACCAGAAGGGCGGGCCCCGGGTCATGGTCGATAGTGTAGCCGATCATGTTGAGAATACCCTCGGTGCCGGCGGATTGCGGTGGCTTTTGTACAACGACAACTTCGACTTCCGGATCGCTGAAGGCATCCATAATCCCCCGCAGGTAAGCTGTGCGGTCCGTCCTCCAGGGCCCGGATTCAGCGCTCGAGCGCGGGTCCAGAACACGGTGCCGGTCCGCCCACTGGCTTACCGTCAGCTCCGCCGGCAGCCGCCAGGCATTCCGTTCAGCTTCCGACCAAACAGATTGTTCAACCACGGATTTCATAGATTTTTCTGTCCTCTGTCTTCCGACTTCTGTCTTTACCTTGCGAATCTCTCGATTATATTCCTTACTTCCTCGTTGATTATTTTCTGCACGCCCCTTATGTTCCTTAGCTTGGCCACTCTCGGTGCTATCTTTCGGCCGAGTACGAGCAGTGCCCTCTTTACCGCGATGATCTTTGCAATCTGTTGTTTTTCGTAATCTTCTCTTTTTAAGAACTCACCCTGTTTGAACTTTAGTTCCAATTCCGCCAATTGGAACTTGGTCTCTTTCAGGGACGCCTCCGCCTTTTGCTGACGGAGCTTATCTTCATCGGGCGCTGTCCCCTCGTTTTTTTTATAGAAATCGAGCATGCCCTTGATATAGAAGCCCTGTTCCGTTCGGGGCATGCCGTTTTTGACCCATCGCCGAATTGTGCGGGTATTGACATTTGCATAGCTGGCGGCTTCCTTCTGGGTTTTGATGATCTGTTCAGCCGCAATCTGGGATTTGCCCCGCTTCGCTTTGTTATTTTTAACCACGGATTTCACGGATTACTCTGATTTAAAAAACTAAGCGGACACCCTAATGTCCGCTTTAGACATTTTCTCCTCGTTTTTAGCTTAATAATAGGACATACCGGACATTTAAGTGTCCGGTATGTCCGTTTGCTTCGCGGCCTTGCCAGGCCTGACCACGCCATGCCGCTCCTGACCCCACCATGTCGCACCAGACCGCACCTTACCAAACCACTCGAACTAATAATGTTATTTGTATTCTGGTAGATTTTTTCTTATAAACCTTATCAGTTCTTTTTTGTTCTGAGATACCAGCTTGCCTACTCTGATAAAATTCATGTCTGTAGCTCGCTTACTTAGATTCATTTCTTTTTCAAACTGCATACCTAACCGAGCCATTTTGGACAAATGATGCAAAACTTCAGGTTTAATTTCTGCTAATTCTGTTCTTGTTAGAGAAAAATACTCCTCTATTTTATCAAGTGAAATCGTTTGTAACTTTTTCTTTTTTTCTTTCAACATTTGAATTGTCCCTTTTCTTTAATTAGAGTTAAGCTTGTTAATGAAAACGCTCCGAAATTATGTTTTCGATTATCTCCTATGCGAACATACAATCCCATATACGTTATCAGCTGCTTCAATTCTTCTTTTTTCATTCTTCCCATTGGGTCTATAATGTCGAATTCAGCCGACCAATTTTCTACCATTGGGCGAATCGTCCAAATCATAGAACGTTTTTTGGTGTTAGGGGTTTTATTGGTATAAGCTTCATAGGGTTGTAAGTCTTTTCTTTTGCACAACGGCTTTCCATTGGATATAACTGTAAAAATCTGGACGTAATTTGTATAAGTTTCTGTCTTACGTGTCGCAAAATGAGGAACCATCCTTGTGCGCTTGCAAACCTCCTCCAAAGCGCACATGAACCACCTTGCGGGAACAACAACTTCATCTTGTTTATTTAATTCTGCTTTTCTGCTCCAGTTCTTCTTGTTCAGTTCCCATTCCTCCAATTCATCTTTGGTCAATTTCGATTTTTCAATGTCCGATTCTCTTTTACGAACATTTAGTATTATTGGTGTTTCACTTTTGATTTTTAAGTGCCATATCTTCATTTTATTTTCCTTTCAAAAAAATCCTTACCTTACCTTGCCTTGCCGGGCCCCGCCACGCCAAACCTCGCCTTGCCATGCCTCGCCAATCCACGCCCCGCCTTACCTTGCCCTAGTTATTTCTTAATTTCATACTCAATTTGTACTTCATACTCAATTCTCCTTTCTTGACTTCATCTCTTTTGCTAATTTATACGCCTGCTCTTCGATTTCATTACAGGTTGGTTTTCGTTTGTGTTTTACAATTTGAGCTTCTTTGTGGGCCCTTATTATGAGCTTTCTTAAGGTCTCTCCGCAAATTTCATATTCTATGGCTATGCGTCCGGCAAGCATGTCTAAAAATTGAAATTGAAAATCTTCTTCTCCTTCAGGTGTTTTTTCTACAAGTATATGTTCGCTCAGTTCCATTTTTACCCTTTCTTGGCTTCCAGATTTTATCTGCCCATCGTTTCGCTATTCTTGCCCACCCGAGTCTTGTTACCTTTTGGTGGGTACTCAAACGATACATCTTTCCTTTGTAATCAATAGTTGCTACTGCATCTGGAGGATAGTAAAGTAGTTTTATCACACCATATTCTGTGTAATAATATCCATCGTTATAATAATGTCTTTCATCACCACGCCAATCAATAGTGTTTCTTCGCGGCCTCCAGGTATAAACCGCTTCTTCTGTTTCTATCCTTTTCATTTTTTACTCCTGGCTCAATCGAAACTGCCGGATTTTCGGCTCAATCTTCATCTCTTTTTAATATTTCGCATCTTCATCCATTGCTGCAGCTCCTCTGCTTTTTTCACTGGCAAGATAATCGCCCTGCAGCTTTCTATCGAATTGCCTAATTCGATCTTGATGTCCCCTTTGCCGCCGTCGATGACATTAAGCTCATAGCCGTTGGTATAAGTAAAGGGTGACAATATCGATGACATTGGTGTTTTAGCTGTTTGTTTTCTCATTACAAATCTTGTCGGCGGTAGTCTGGGGGGGCGATATGGCTTAGACGTCCGTAATATCTTCAGCTGATGTTTACCTTTATGACTTCGTCTTCTATTGACTAATTGTTGATACTTGGCTATTGATATTTTTGTAAGAATCGCACGTTTGATGATTCCAAATCTCGAATGATATTTTTCTTTGAGCTCTTCGAACCTAACACCATCATCCCTGAATTGCCGGGCGATCTCGGCCGCCTCAGCCATCACTTTTTCGACATTTCCCAAATACATATCAGCCCCGATATACTATGTAAACCCGCTTGGAATTATCTCTATGCACTCTGTGTCCTCTGTGGCTCTACTTTCTGAAATTCAATCACCCAAACCCAGTTATTCGTCTCCCAGCCGAAGCCGCGCTTGGCATTGAGCGAATCCCAGTAGTTTTTGAAAGAATATTTGTATCGCTGATAATCAGTCGCATCATCGTAATCGGTCATTAAATTTTCTGGAGTAACCCCCTCAGCTTTTGCATCTTCTTCGCTTATCTCGCACAATCGCTCCACTCTGATATTCGTAATCTCCAGCCAGGTCCGTGCAGCCCATTTCGGCATGAAGATTGACGGCTTCCAAAAAAAGACTTCTCGCAAATCCTCATCTGATACTTCTTTTGGTTGGTCGGCTTTATATGCTATTTCGCAAGGCTCACCTGCTCTGGCACATGCTTCAAGATTTTGCATATATGCGAACGTCTCTCTCACCCACAGCCTGTCACCGACTTTGCCGTAAGGACAAAGTTTTGGCCGCCACATAGCATATCCATTCATCCAATAATGCCCTGACTGCTTTGGCAGAAGTTCATTGCCACCATCATCACCTTTGTATTCATATTTTGCTGCAATACCTTCTGGTATTTTTATAACCCTTCTCGTCTGTGTCTTTCGGCCCTCGAGGATTGCTCGAACCGAATCATCTGAAAATATGATTGGTCTTTCTTTCATTGTTGCTCCATTTCTGCCTGATATTTTTTCAACGCAATCAGTGTTTGCTCAGTAGCGTCTACACATCCCTGATGTTGTTTTTGCTGCCATCCCAGCATGGTAATAAAGTCCTCCACCTTCTCTCTGTCCTGCAATGCCTTAACGGCTTCACCTAAACTTTCGACGCTCCATTTGCTTGTTATTTTCAGTCCGGATGCCTTTTCAAATATCTGTACGGCTTGAATTATTTCCCCGGCTTCGCCTATGTCGCTCAGGGCTTTTTCTGTGCCTTCTTCGAATCCTTCATCATAGCCCCGTTGCTTTGCCTCTCGTATCGCCTTTGCTGATGGGTTATGTCGATACATATTGCGCACGATAGACATAAAAAATCCCCTGTCCATCGGCAGAGATTCCTGTAATGTAGGAGATTTCTTAATACTTAATCCATTTCCATAAGGTATCATCAATCCCCAATGCGGTGGCAACTCAGCCAGTTCTACAATCGAGGCATCGCCAACAACTAACCACCATCTATCACAATACTGACTGATGTTTTCCGCTTTCGTTGGCGTTTGCAGCTCCTTGAGCAAATCACCCCGGGTAGCTTTTATTTCAAAGCCGTGTATTTCAAGTCCCTTGCTCGGCCAAACATGAAAAACTAAAGCATCAGCCGTTGTGCAATAACGAAATCCCATTGTGCTTCTAACTTCATTAAGTATAACAATACCCGGACCACAGTATTTATTATGCAACCGCTCTCTGACTTGTTCTGTTGTTAATTTCATTTTTTGCATCTAACAATCGCTCTCAGCAATGGTCTGCCACACAAATCTATATGCTGCTTTTTTGTTCCCTTGCGGTGGACCTTTATTACTTTAAGTCCCAGCATGCGTGCAGTAGCTATCAGCCTGATCATATCCCGGTCAAACAAATGACCGGCTTTCTTGCTCTTCTTAAAGACTTGCGGAGCTCCAGGATAGATGCCTGGATTTTCAAACAGATGCAATGCCTGTCCACCTTGCTCCGCATAACGATAGGCCCTGAAAAGGTTTCTCTCATCAAAGAGTCTCATCGTTCAACCTCAAAAATATACAATCCCGATTTTCCCAATGGCTGTTTTTTAACTGGCTTTTTCTCCTGACTCCGGCAGCCGCTAAGTAGCAGCCCGCACAGAATTATCACTATCACGCTCAACTTTCTCATATCTCATATCCTTCATAATTTTTAATACGTCACAGATTGTTGGTATATGCCGATTGTGTTGTCGCCACTTATCAACGGCCATCAGCAATTCCGTCTCTTCATCACTGTATTCGTGCCTGCCATCATAAGACAGGTGCATTTTGCTTCTTTTTTCTAATCCTGTCTCAAAATCTATTTGTTCACGGCTACCAATCAGATTTTTCCTTTCCCCGCCGCCGGTTATTCACTTCTCAAATAAGGCCATCTGGGATATGTTTTTCTTTGGCAATTTGCTCACAATAGAATTTACTTATCTCGATGCCGATACAGTTGACCCCTAATCGTTTACATACTCGATTCACCGTTCCCGTCCCTGCAAACATATCAATAACCAAATCCCCTGGCTTGCAAGAGAATTTAACAATCCGTTCTATCAGGGCTTCTGGGTGCTGATTTGGATGCCATTTGCGCCGTTCTTTGAATGTGCCACAAACTCGTGAGAATTCCCAAACATCATCAGGAACACGACCTTTAGGGTTTGCTCGTTTGTCGTTGTATAGAGTTTGTCTTTTAGAAGGTACTCGAATCGCATCAGGATAAAGCTTTGCGTTTGGTTGCATTATTCGTAGAATTGGGCGGTAGCCGTTGCCACAATCACTCTTGTTATGTTGTCCAAAAGTGAATCGCCAAATAAATTGCCGCCAACCACAACCGATTTCTTTTGCGAAATCTGCTGAGGTTTGAACAATCATAGATTGATATATAACATTGTATGATAACCAGAATATTTGAGATTGTCTTAATCCAGCACCAATAATACGTCCAAGCCATTTGGCATAAGATTCGTAACTTGGCCAACAATCTTCAAAGCCATCATATTTTAAGCCCAAATTGTCCGGAGGGTCTGCGAATATCATTTTTACCTTCGGAAGTTTAGGTAAAACTTCAAGGCAATCGCCACAAATGATTTGGTTTATCGGTAGTTCATTCATCTCACTTTCCAGCCCCGACCAACAGATTCGCTCTGCCTGACACGATTCCAGTATTGCTGCCAGCTCATAGACTTGAATATTCCTTTATGGTTCACCCAGCGGGCAAACGCCCGCTGATACAAATCACTTCTATCAAACGGCATCACAAAAGGGTCTATGCCTAACCGCCTCAGGGTTTCCACGCGATGCAAATCCATGTCCTCTGTTTTGTACCAGTAGCCGATCAATACGTAGCACATCAATCGCCAGGGCTTGATAAATCGAATTATCTCTTTGAGTTTCGGCTCGAGGTCCTGGCGTGGATCGTCCCAGGCAATTTTGATTTGCTTGTGATGACGAAGTGTCAACATCGCATCACACATCTTCTTATTAAGCAGGCGGGCATCCACCCCCTGAAAATCAACCGGCCAGCCCCGCTCGCCCAGCCAGGCAATTGCCGCCGGCCAGTCCGGGTTGGCAAAGAAATTATTGTCCTGCACCGTAATATATTTGCCGTTCGGATTGAGATTCTTCGGCGAGACAGATTGTATTTTCCCCTCTTTTTCCGGGACCACGCACCAGGGGCAATTACGAATACAGCCCCGACTAAACCAGATATACGATGTTTTGCATTTCGGATATATGCTGTAGTCCAGGTCGCATCGCTCAATAGGTGTCAATAGCTGGCTGGTGACATCGAATCCGGTCCCCCCGCAGATCGCCCGCTGAGGCACTTCCGATTTGTCCGTATAATCAAATAAGCTGCTGCAACAGACAAAATCGAATTGATGGTCCGTAAGCGGGGACCACCACTCGACAGTGTCGCCGTGTAATTTGTGATACGTCCCAATCTGCATATAGGCAGTATTAAAAATCTTCGGCTCAATATCTATTAGACCAATTTGCATTAAACCATTACCTTTTGTCTTCGTTCTATTGTTTCAAAACAGCCGCCCTGACATTTTGTGCATTGAACAGGTACCTGATCCTGTTCGTACTCAGCTCCACAGGCCATACACATAAACAGCTTCAGCTGCTGACCGTAATACTCATCAAGTTGTTTCCTGATTATTGTGTTTTTCTTTCTGTTGATACAGGCGAGCTTATGCGCTCGAGGCCGCATGTCCGGATTGAGAAGTTCATTTTTCTTTATGTGAAGGCTGCGATTGACCAATATCAAATTCTCTGTTCGATCATCCATCTGATCACTGTTTTTGTGCACAACGAATAGCCCCCTCGGCACCGCACCATATTTCTGCTGCCACAGGTACCGGGCATACGGCAGCCAGCGATCCTGCGGGCGCCCATCGTCCTTGACCTTTATCCACCGCCTCGGCTTGCCTAATCGCCTGCCGCCATTTTTGTAGTTGCGTTTTCTCTGCCAGCGGAACAGCTTATCGTGTCGTATTACAATCATCCCTACCGGCCGCCAGTTTCGTGCAACCCGGCCTTTCTTGAACTCAGTGGCCGGTGACATGTGTATGCCTTTTCTGCCTTTCATCCAGGGAATATGCCCTTTCTGAAATCGTGTGCCTGACTTTGCATTTCCCTGGGTAAGTTTCTTCTTGCGAATACCTTCCCACTCTTCTTCTGAAATCTGCGAACGCACAGCTCGCATTAAAACACTATAACTACAGCGGTATTCCTTCATCAGCAGCCGCAGAGTTGCATCCGTCTCTCGCAAGCGATTGACAATCCTGACCGCAGCAGCCATTACCTTTTTGCCGTTACCGTAATACATCTCACCAATCCACTTTCCCTCTCTCAATACAAGCCGCACCAAACACAGCCGCCACAGCTATATCATAAAGCTCGCTTAAAACTGCTTCTCTCGAAGATGATCTAACTGCCTCTACCAACTCGAAATATTCCTCGGTAACACAGCCTAAGATTTCTTGGGTGGACAAAAAACTCCCAGCACCTTTTTCTTTTAGCCTCCGGGCCAATTGCCTTCGCAGCTCAAAAATTGTTACATTAATATTTTCCACACTTATCTCTGGTCGTTCCATCGAACACATCTCCTTTCCTTGTACAATGTCACCATATCAAATCATCACAATTTGCCCCGACCGGACATCGATTTTCCACCCAAAAATTCGCTGACTTTTTGCACTTGATTACCGCAATCAACCATATCTTCCAGGAAGGACCCAAAAGACAATTTGTGCGCAGCATAGGCCCATTTGCAGCGTTCGTAAGTCCTTTATTTGCGTATTTGTGAACGTGTGCACAATGTATCGTTTTTGACCCAAATAAAGGGATGGATTTGAAAAAGCGGACAAAGCGGACATTTGCGTGTCCGGTCATCCTTGATTTTAATTCAGAAACAAAGGTGAAATGCCCAGGCCGGACATGAGGTGTCCGGTCAGTTTTTTTCGTCAAGAAACTGCCGCACCTATACCTTTTGTAATGCCTTACAAATACAGAGCTTACAAGTAATAATACTAAAAGACTCATTAAAACTCTATAAAGTAATGAGTTATTGACCGTTTTGGTTACCATTTTTAAGTAAATCTCCACTGACCAATTGGAAAATCCAACTTGCTGCCGAGCTCCTTCTGCTGGGTGTTCATAAACCGCAAATACTGCGTGGTAGTTAATATGTCACCATGACCCAATAACTCCTGCAAAGTATAAATATCAACCCCACTCCGCAGGGCCTGCACTGCAAAAGTATGTCGAAACATGTGCGGATGAATCCGCTTGGGAATACCTGCATTCTCCCCCGCCTTACGAAACAAAAGATACAGTACGTTTGGGGTGTATGGTTTACATCTTTCGTTATAAAAGACAAGCTGGTTCACATCGCTGCGTCGAAGATGCCGCGGCATCGTATTGCTTCGATGTTTGGCTATATAATTGATGATTGCATCGGCCAATCGGGAACTTATCGAAATAGTGCGGTCTTTTTGATTCTTGCCCCGGTAGACTTCAAGCATATCAACGCCTAATACTGAAGGTGTGTGCCGAACCTGCAGCCGGCAGAGCTCGTTGGCTCTTAAGCCGGTATGTATTAAAATATCAAACATCAGTAAGTGTTTTTTGCCCTTCAAACAATCAGCCTTCCGAATCAAATAGTCGCTTAAAATCTCGACTTCATCCAGAGTAAGAACTTTGCTCCAGGTGATGATGTTTTTACGTTTAGTCTGTTTCCTGGGATGGTACATTTATCTTTTAACTCTTCGATTATCTACACTGCAAAACGGGAAGCCATCCAGGTACTGTGCCAGGTCATTCTTAACGTAGTAGTCCGTATTAAGCCGCCGGCACAGGGCAATGGCCTTCATACCAAACCGTCTCCAGTTAATTGTGCTTTGCCGATGATTGAGTTTGCCTATCTTGTAGAGGTCAACAAACTCATGGGTCCTTTTGATGATTTCCAGCGACTGTTTTGCGTCTATTACCGGTTCCAGGCTTACCCACGTCTCTATGCCCTTCTGTCTTGCAAGCTCAATGGCCCTTATTCGATTTTCCGGCAATGCAGCTCCCGGCTCCATTTCCCTGGACATGTCCTCATCCAGAAAAGTCAGCGTTGTTGCAAAGGCATCATACGGACCATATAGGTCAAAATCCGGTACCGCCCGCATGCCGCCTTTTGTCAATACCTGAAAAGGTATATTATTTGCCCTGAGTATCTTGAGCACTTCCCTTGTCAGATTGAGCTCATCATTGAGCAGTTGATATGGATCACAACTAAAGCAAAGCAAAACCCTCTCGTCCGTGCCGGCTATCCGCAGGGCGTCTTTTCTCAGATGTAAAAGCACGTCTTTCTTGGCCGATTGCTTTGTATAAAAATCCGGATTGTGTGTTACCTCCGGCACCCAGCAGTAAGTACATCCGTGGGAGCAACCCCTGTAGTGATTTATTGCCAGAAGGGAAAATTCCCGGGCCCTGCCTGAAGGTCTATAAATTACTTGCATTTATGTCCCACTTCCCCATTTCCGCCACACAGTATCTTGTTCGCTTCTTCAAATAACCAGTTTACTTTTCTCCGCTCCATAATTTTTATATCTTTGAGCCCGAGTATCCGCTTACAAAAATTGATTACATTCTGTGATGGCTTTTGTGGCTTTCTCCATAACTTGACACCATAAGCCGACAGGAGAAAAAACATCGCAAACAATACTGCCTGAGGGTACTCGCCAATAGTTAAATTGTGCCAACACCAGTAAGCATTGGAGATAAGCCAGAATAGAAAACCCTGCCACTTGCCCTGGACATTCAAAAAAACACCAATCAAAGCGATTATCGCGATTAACCAGGTCATATCATTCGGCCTCCAAAAACATCTGCATAGTAATTTGTGCTTCGGCAATATCAACAACACACAACTCCACCTGACAACCATGGTCCCAGCAAGAGCACTTTCGCTTTTTATAGGGACACCAATCCTCTGAGTTGTTGTTAGTTTCATTCTTTTGTATAGGGTGTCCCCACAACTGCTCATCTGTAAGTGGTTTGGTAATCATTTAGATATTCCCTTTTTCTTATTCTTCTTTTTCGGCGAGCCGTTCGCATTAAGGTTCTTCCAGCTTTTCGGTTCCGGATAAACTTCCTGTGAAACCTTTTTGAAGATGGCCGTTACATCAATGCCGATCACTTCACCCAATCCCTGAACTTCTGTTATCAGATCGTCCGGTGTTTGCGAAATTGCATCACAATACGAAAGGCGTTCCTGCAGAGTTTTTGAGACCTGACCCCATAGTTCAACTAATGCCAGTTGCCTGTTTTGTTTAGAATCTTCACCGGCTTTTTTGAAAAAAGCGGCAAATTTATTCCAGTCAATCGCCCTACGTGATTTCTGTTCGGTCCCGAAAACGGCTGCAAAAAGCATCACCGTGAAAATCTTGTCCTCGCAAGCAATATCATTAACCTTAAGCTTCTTGATTTCCTCGATGACCTCGCGAATCACTACAAACCAACGCTTCTTATCGAGCATAACCCGGCGCTGTTTAAGCGGCGTAGGTTTTAGCTTGCCATCGGAACCTATGGAACGTTTTTTGTCTTTTTTGCCGATTGCATTGCCGATCGGCTTGATCCAACGCAGCTCACCTGCATTTTTGCCGAATACTACCAGTGCCGGCAGGGCATCTTTTGCATCTTCCTTTGATGATTTCCATTCGTTGATAATATAGCCGAATTGTTGTGAAAGATTTTGTCGTTCATAATAACCAAGGGACTGATCGGGCATAACGGCAAAGACAAGGTTGGGATATTGCTTCCTGAGCTCAATGGCTCGCTGCTGGATGTAAGCAGCGAGTTTTTCGCCCCAACAATTATGGTCCAGACACCTGTCGTTTTTCTTGATAGTATCTTTATTAAGCGTGTCGTCAAAAAGTCCGGGCCGGGCGCTGCTGCGGTTTGAGCATTCTGTGCAGGCCGGGACATCTTTCAACAGTTTGGGATCGCTTGTGATCCAGGGAGTCTTGCTCAATAGGTGAAACTGATCGGCAAGTTCTTTTTCAAGCTCCTTCACAGTTGGAACCATATTTGCATAATTTATCTCATTTGCCAAAAAACGGTCTTGTAAATCATTCGGCAGCGCTGCTATAAGCTGCAAATGTGAAGCAGTCCAGTTTGCCAGCATTGAATCGTCGGCAATGGCCTGTTTCCAATCCTTGCTGAGATTCTTGTCTATTGCAATTCGTTGTAAAATCCAGCGAACGGACTTGCCCAGCTTTGACGCAGCGGCCTCAACATCACCTTTGTATTTTTGCAGCAGAATATTGGCGGCCTTGCTCTGCTCAAGCGGGGTCAGGTCCTCCCGGGCAAAGTTTTCGGCAAAGCTAATCTCAAAGGCCTGCTCATCGCTGATGCTACCATGATTGATGGCTTTGATTGTAGTCCTGTCGGTTTTGGCGGCAGCCAGTAATCTGCGTTCGCCGGCCAGCAGTTCGAATTTATCTTTTTGCTTTGGATGAATCCGCACGTGGACAGGAACTATGACGCCCAAGGCCCTGATGCTTTCTATTAACTCGAGAAAACCAGGGGCCTTGTCGTTGATGATCCGGGGATTGTCCGGAGATGTTACAATGTCGGTTAATTGCAACTCTTGATAAGTTTCCATAAAATATTTCCTTTCATCGTTTCAAATGGGCTCCGCCCGTCACGGCGTCTCTCAGACGGAGCCCGGTTGCGATTGCGGTTGTAAATTACTCTTTCGGTGGTTTGCCGCGGAACCCACGTATGAGGTTTTCAATCTTCTTCCTGTCCTCAGGTGATAATGCTTTGTCTTTGAGTTTATCAAGCTCTTCTTTGAGCTGTTCCCACTGCTCAGGGAAAAGCTTTCTCCATTCGTTGATGCCATCTACTGTCACGCTGCCAAGGGTGTGATATATCTCTGCTTCGCTCTGTGCCTTTGTAATCTGTGGTTTTGCTTTCCGCCAGACAGCCAACCCGCCGCCCGCTATCGAAACTACAGACAATAAAGGGGGCCAGGCTATTGACAGCACTTTCAGGAGGGTAATGCCGGCCTCGACGCTGGCCTCGACTTTCTCTGCGGCATTCGGATCCACCGAGTACTTCTTCTTTCCGGTTTCAGGATCCTCGGAGGTTACGCATCCCACACATAAAATCAAGACTGCTACCATTGTTAACATCCACTTTCTCATTTTTGTCTCCTTAATGAGGGGTTAATAATTGGCCGATACGACTCGGCCGTTTTCGAGAAATGTCTGTTTTAATAAGACGCTTGCGTTCCGGCCTGTAACCAAATCGCGGATCTTTCATTGCCTGAACAAACATAGCTATGGGTTTTCGGGCGCTGTGGCACTGATGTGCAACCTCAAGCATTGCATCGTAGATTTCCGGGTTGAATCTTTCTGCAAAGATACCCATTTCGAGATGTTCAATAATGTTTCTTAACGTGGTACCATCGGACTGATTTTGTGGGCGAAAAATCTCGGCAAGTTGCATAGTAGCCTGGTTACGTTTTTTGCCGAGTTCAGTTTTCGAGACCGAAGCCGAAACAGATGGGGGAAAATCCGAAGCCGAAGGTCGACTGTCCGGATTTTCCCGGACAGTTTCGTTTTTATTTCTCTTTACTTCGGTTTCGGTTTCGTTCTGAAAGAGACCGGGATGCTTAGCCGGGACGTTTGTCGATAAAGCTCCCAGATTTGCCGGATTTACCGGGAGTTCCCGATAAATTGGGGAAAACGGCTTAAATTCTAACCATTGGATCTCCGGGCAGCATAAAATCTCCATTGCCCGGGTTACAACATCAACATCCCATTCCAGCAATTCGGCAATTGCTTTGGCATCTACAGGATTTTGCTTTTCATCAAGTATCCAGCCGCGGTATTCGCGTTGTTGATCTGCCGCCAATTCCAGGCATTTGCCAAAAATACCAAATGTGGCCTCTGCAATACCAGGTCCATAAGGCCACGCTTTTTTATTGAGTTTGCGAAAGGCGGGTCCAAGACGATGTCCAAAATTAGTCCATCGTATATATTCTAAGGGTTTTTTCCTGAGTTGCTCAAGTGGGGTATCAATTTTAGCGATATGTCCTTTCTCCGTGACCTCATATCGCCACCAATCTGTAATTCGATATGTATCCATGCACAAATCTCCTTCAGGCAAAAAGTAAGGCCTCCTGTGGTTTTGGTTTCTTGTAACAATGCCGGCGTGCGGCTAACGTACAGGCCGCTTCATGGAAGCTGACTTTTTCTAAAATTAGTTGTTCAGCCCATTGGCGAATCTGCCGGATATGTTCCTTGCGTTGTTGAATTTCTTGTGGGCTGGGAGCTCTTTCAACTTTTAGTTTTACCGGCTTCCAGCCAATCGGTTCACGTATGTCGCCTCCTAATCGCCAGATATGATAAGTCTTTTTGTCCCCGTGCCAGGTCCCCTTGTGTGAACCCAGGTCAATTATCAGGCCCATATTTAAAAGGTGGTTTCTGCGAGCTGTTACCGAGTTGATTTCCCATTTTCTCTTTTGTCTTTTGGGCTTGAGAGTGGCCTGCTCTTTCTGGTTGAGGGCCTCCAGGATGCGCCGGTCATGAGTGGGACCCATCTCTTCCAGAATTTCAATAACTGCCTGCTCATCCGGTTCCAGTTTGTTCTTTATCCGCTCCAGAGCTATCAGGCTTGTATCCCTTACCGGCATTACATCAATTCCTGTTTTTGTATTGGTCTTTGCAAAACTCTACAAACCGCTCGCGACACTTTTTCATTTCGGCGTTTGCGAAAGGCGGACCATCATTGAGAATATCTATGAGTATTAAGTGATCAACCACCTCTAACTCGTTCAGCTTGGTCATTTTCTTAACTGGTGGACAATAGGGGTTTGTCAGCATTCCCCACCGCTGTTGTTTAAGAATTTCTACATCATTCATTTTGCGTCCCTGCAAAATGTTCAATCAACATCAACTATAAATTTTCTATACCAGTAGCTGACGTTTTTCTTCCAGTTTCGATTGCCCTCGGGGTCAACCTCTTTGGGGCAATATCGGTTTCCGAGAAAATTTATAAAGTTGCTTCGTCGGCCGCCTTGCCGCCATCTGCCCCTATTTTTAATAATGGTGGCTGCGGCCCAGCCTGCCTGTATCTCCAAACTCCTCTCCGGCTGCTTTTCAATTAGTGCCTGGGCCTTCGGATGGAGTATCCCAAACTCTCGGCCCGGGCCGCCTTTCTCCGACATTCTGATAGCAAGCAAAATTAAAAGGTCATTACCCGTGCAGTTGTTTCTTTTTGCTGCCTGCAGGATTACAGGCAGCTCCGCTGTCAGGTTTACATCGTGGGCCTGGATCCGGACCGCTCCATCGCAGTAAACCTCGGGGCAGCAAAGTAACGCTATTAACAGGGATGCTTCTTTGATTACTTTCATTGCATCTCCTTTCAAAAAACCGGCGGGCAGAATTGGCTGGATTCTGACGCTGTGTTCCGTACCAGCCCACAGATGGAGTCCCCAGTTTCAATGACCAGTGCTGTGCCGCCGCCGGTAGGAGGGGGAGAATAATTTAACAATATTATTCCAGCCAGCGGATGTGGCCGCCGCTGGCCTTACAAAATTTAGGAGGTGGTAAATTTTGTTTCGATATGAATGTGGCGCTTGCCGTTTGACTTTACCGTTTGACTTCGCCCCGTGACTGGGGGTCACGAGGTCGCAGGTTCGAGTCCTGTCGCCCCGAGTTGATAGGATGGTTGTTATCTGTATAGTAGATAGTACTTAATCTGACAAGCTCCCTCCTTCGGCAGCGCATTTTTCCTGCCAGACTAACCTAAAGTCCGGGGATTGGTCTGCCTCCGAAGAGGTTTTGGCTTCAACCTCTTCACCTTTATTTTTTCTTATATGATGCGACCGCAATTATATACAGTATTACCGCCGGGATAAAAGAGATTGTGCACAGCAGGTAAATAGTCTCAGCCGTTATCACGTTGGCAAAAGGATTTGTGTTAAGAGGCCAGAAAGGCCGGGTGTCTTCCCAGCAGAAGCTGTCAAGAAGAATATGAAACCATATACCGCCGATGGCAGAAAGCAGCATTTTGCAGAAATTAGTTTCATACGATACGTGAAGCAGTTTCATCAACCATTGTAAAATACTTCTCCCCCGATAGGCGATTAATCCCCAGAACAAAGCAACCACTGTACCACCCAGAAAGGTGTGAACGTATCCGTGCAGCGGATAGTTCAGGTCCAACAGTATCACAGCCAACGGCTCAAGGTCAACAACCACATTAGCCAGCACAAACACCGGCACGTCGAGCCACTTGCGCAGTGCCAGCCCAACAAAGCCACTCGGCCCAAAATGATATGGCGTAAACGGCATTTGAATTTTACTTCAGAGAATAATAATTGCTAAGTGCTGGTTAAGTACCTGTCTTTTTGCAAATAGTTTTGGACGTAGTCTTTGATTGCATCTTCGCTGGCGTCAATGAATTCTCTGCTGACATTGGAGCTGCTCACATCAACTGTCTCAGCCATCTGAGGTAGCACTTTTCTATATGACCGTGTGGAGACCCCGTGCATAAGTATTGAGAGCATCCTCTGGCCTAGTCGTGAGTTGACCTGCATCGCTTCGTAAGCAGGAATATCCACTTTAAAATTCTTGCCTTTGCCTTTTCGTCGTAACCGTGGTTTGTCGACCCGCAATTTTCTCTCCGCCAGGGTAACTACCCCTTTCTGACGCCCATGCCATCGAACATCCCCGGTGTCCTTGCCCTTATGCTGGGGGCCAGCCACCTGTTGGGCTGATAATTTCAGAATCGCTTCAATGGTAGCTCTGCCCATAACGTCAATAACCTCATCGACTGCGGCTTCGGCCTGCTCAATCAGCTCAAGCATCGGCAGCAGAAACTGACCTTCCTTGCTCAAGAATTTTGCCAATTCTTTGCTGTCATTACGATTGATAATCTGGTAATCTTCCTTGTTCATGGCGGTCCTTTTCTTTATTAAGGTTAAAAATTCCTACCAAATCTTACCAAATTTAGCGGATCGTAGCTGCCACCTTTTTTCCTAACCTTCAACTATCAATGGGACATTCTCGCCTGGTACGGCAAAAACAAGCGTTTGCGTTCTCTGATCGGATGGCTAATCTTTTCGGGCGTTCAATCGTCGTAGGACACAAGGGAATGTTGGGTGTGGTTTGAAATTGAGTCTCAGGCCTGTTAGTTTTGCCTCAGAGATGGTTCTGTCTTTTTCCAGTTCGGTCAAGAACCAGACTGCTTTAAATAGGCCAAGGCCACGGAATATCCAGGGCAGTTGCGCAGGGCGAGGGTTAGAGATTTTAAGCTTTTTCAATGACCTCGGCGATGTGTCTGGCCATTTCGAGACGCGAAACCGGCCTGGTGGTCACCATAGCGCTGTCGATAAGCCCCTGGCCGATGAGCTTGTCGATGGCATCATAGCTGAAGTGGTCAAGCGGAACGTTGGTTGACACAAAGCCGGAACATAAAGAACATAAAAAGAGCGAAGCAAAGAATAGAAAGAATAGAAAGAATAATATGATGTTCAGATTTTTTTGGATAATGCTCAACTTTCTCCGTATTGCCTATCTTGTCTATCTTACGGAATACGCGCGACCTGTGATGCACACTGAAATTGTGTGAAGAAATAACGAGCAAAGATTAAGGGAAATTCTGTATTTGGTCAAGAAATATATTGACAGTGAAGTTTGGCGCAGTTATAGGTTTGCATTTGGGATACCATGCCCAAGCGACCGGGATGGCAATTTGAGTAAAACCTTTGTTCCTGCCCAAACACTGAGGGGTGTTTTTAGCCTTTTTGGGGCGGGGAGACATTCTGTCGCTGGTGGTTGTTCCGTGAGATTAGCTGCGACTTTTTCGGCGCCGTTAATGCAACAGCGTAGCCGACGGGGACGGAGTCTAAATTGATGATGGATTATTGATAATTGATTATCTACACGCTATGCCAAAAATACAAAAATATATTGCAGTAGAGTTTGGCGTAGTATAGATTCTGTTTCGCGTGTAAGCAGCTCAGTTACACTGTGATTATTGGGCGTTTGCAACTTTTAGTATTGGTTAAGACGGCAACTACAGGCCGTTAAAAGTGGTATATTTCACTGTTTATCAGGGATGGGGAGCGTTATGAGGCAAGGAACGTCTCTTGGGGAAGCCGCCCCAAAAAAAGGGGGC
>JAUWAY010000011.1 GCA_030601845.1 Phycisphaerae bacterium | reverse complement strand
TTTGATATTGTTTCGGATTTCGATATTAGGATTTCGGATTTCAACCATTCTGGTTGTTTTATGCAAAACAAACCCAATTTCCGAAAAAGTCAAATGAACGTAAATAAGGTATTAACAAAGGATTATGAAAATAAGACACTTGGTGAACGCGGGAAAAACAAACCCAATTCAAACCCAATTCAAACCCAATACAAAGCCAATCAAAGCCAATACAAAGCCAATCAAAGCCAATACAAACCCAAACAAAGCCAATTTTATCCGCCATCTTGTCCGTCGTCTTGTCCGTCGTAGCTTTAGCGAAGACGGAAGCTTTAGCGAAGACGGAAGCCTTGGCGAAGGTGGATTCAAATCGTACAGAAATGGCTGGCTTTAAGCCAAATTGCTGATATAATTATACGAGCAAAAATAAGTCTTTTGGAGATTTCTTATGTGTGACAAATGCGGTTGCGGTGAAGCTAACGCCGAAAAAACTTTCCCGGAAAAAGTCAAAGAGATAATCGAGTCAGTTCGGCCGGCCCTACAAGCCCATGGGGGCGACGTTGAACTGGTCCGAATCGATGAAGATAATACCGTAAAGCTCCGCCTGCAGGGAGCCTGCAGCGGTTGCCCCGGCGCCGCGATGACAATGAAAATGGGCATCGAAAGAATCCTGAAGGAAAAAGTGCCCGAGGTCAAAGAAGTCATCGCTGTAAACTGAATTTTCTTTCTGCCGGCAGCTCAGGGACAGACTGCTTACAATTATTCCTCCTGCGGAGCGGGGCCTGCCTATGGCTTTAGCAGACGGAAAACATTTACAAAACGCTTTTCGCTGGCCGCTACCTGCGTAATGAACTCATACGCACCGGTGCTCCGCGGCTCAGCCAGCACAGCTATATTCTTTATGCCCCAAAACTTGTAATATCGACTTCCAACCCCTACTCCAATCCTGGAATCCCAGGCAACATAGGTGACATTCTGTTCGTAGCAACGCCGCACAAATTCAGCTGGATTATCACCTCCAATTTCCGCAGTGTGAATGAAACAGTCCTTATGCTCAGGGGCCATTACCTGCAGAATATTTGGTACTGACAGCACGAGTTTTGCGCCGGGCTCGGCATTGGCGGAGTACCAATCGAGCAGATATTTGAACTCTATATCCCGATCGCCATTGCCTACCACCTGAACCAGTACAAACTGATTGGATACAATAACCAGAGCCGTCAATGCCGACACAACAATATCACGCCATAAATACCTGGCCCTATAAATAAGAATCCTCGCCAACAAAATCATGCAAACTACGCCGATTGCAACATACGGCAGAGAAATAGAACGCCGGCTCATTGAAGCTATCTCCGGCAAACCCGGCAAAAGCATAACAAGCCAGAAGACCGCGACTGCCAGCACCATCGCCTGCAATGTAATCACAATCAGCATAGGCATTCTGTTATTTTTATTTATCAGCTTCCACACGCTTTGCAATCCGTAGAAGCAAATCAAAAGTGGTATCCAAAACACAGGCATACAAAATCGAGGATATGTAAAAGAATGTAATACGTGAACGAGCATATAAGGCACAAAGAATATAAGCAGCGCCAGTATATTCCACTGCCGTTTGTATAATCCATAAAGTACGCCAAACGTGAAACTGCCCGCGGCTAATAATCTGCTAAGACCAAAGGTCATTAAAAGTGTACTCTTTGTCACAGCCGCAGGCGGCACAAATAAAGGACAAAAGCTAACCTTCCAGATCTGCCTTATGTAGTCGATCAGAACAAATTTGTCGCCGCCTGCTGCACCCAGTTCCTTGAGATAGTATGTGCTGCCTTCCTGGCTCCAATTTAAAATCGTCCCCAGCATCCATATCGCCAGTGGAATCGATGCCAGGACAGAATAAATAAAGGCCCGAACTCGTTCTTCCTTACTCTTGCTGTCTATTACATTAATTATAAACGCCGCGAGAATAAGGGCTGCACCTTCATAACGAACCATCGTTGTTATCGAGGCAAAAACATAAGCCCAGTTTGACCGCCTGAAAATAAAATAAAACGTAGCCAGGATACAAAACAAAAGTGTCGTTTCCGCTATGGCCTCAGTAAACAACTGTAATACCCAGGGATTAATTATCGCAATAACGGCAATCCATAAAGCAGACTTGCCGACTATTCTGCGACCAACCAGCCACAATAGAACGGCACTAAGTGGATGCAGCAAAGAGTTAAGCACCCAGCCGCCGACAAAATCAGGACTCTTTCCTCCTACAATATAGCCCAAAAGAACCTGCAATACTCCTACAAGTGGCGCTCTTTTAAAGCTGTAAGGCATTTCGAAAGACAGGATGTTATGACCTACCTTTGCAAAGGCTGGAAAGTCAAAATGCGGAACTACCTGATGACCGAAATACAGGGCCGAGTGATAGATGCCAAAAGCAAGGAGAACCTCTACCACGAAAATCTTGAAATATTTCTCTGTTTTCGCAGGTTCTCCTATTCCTATCCCATGGGTATCATCTATACGTGTGCTTTTACATACCCGACCAGGGACTTCGGACTTAAATTCCTCTACTTTCTCCTTGCTCATGGTATTGGTCTTCTGTATTCACCGCCCAGATATCATAATGTGCTCCGAAGATATTTTCTACGGCCAAAAGAGCAGATAATATCGAATGATCCATATTATTATATTTAAACATCCCGTTTCTGCCTATGCACTGCAGGTTTCGAAAGTTTGCAAGATAATTCTTAATTGTTTGTAAGTACTGCTTGTAGTCCATCGAATAAACAGGATATGTTTTGGGCATTCTCACCACGAAGGCATCAAAAACACCAGCAGGGTCAGCCAGGCCCAACTGTTTAATCTCCTGCTTAGCCAGTTTAATCAGCTCTTCATCAGGACGACTCCAAAGGTCGTCGCCTTCCGTGCAAAAGTATTCCACTCCCAGCGAGGAATAATTTCCATCCGGCACCATAAATGGACTCCAGTTCTTAAAGCACTGTATTCTACCAACTTTTACCTCAGGCGAATGAATGTATATCCACATATCAGGAAAATTTTCCTTCTGATTCATCATAAGATTAACCGTCAGCAAAGAGCGGTAAGTAAGTTTTCCTGCTGCCTCGACAACATTTTTCGGAGCCATCGGCACTATTGCTAAAGCCAGTTCATCAACAGGTATACTTGTGAGAAAATCAGTTCCTTCGATAATCCTGCTGTTGCCCTGTTCGTCAGCTACTTCCACAGTGATTATCTTTCTGTTTTCCACCTGCAGTTTTTTGGCTTTATGTTTAAGAAGAATTTCTCCTCCCATCTGTCGAATCTTTTCAGCCATTGCTTCATACATCTGTCCTGGACCAAGACGAGGATAATCAAATTCCTGGATGAGCGTCTTTATCTTTCCTTGTTTATCGCCGAATAGAATTGTCTTAACTGCTGACGTAAGTGAAAGCCCCCTAATCCTCTGAACCGCCCACTCTGCTGCGATCTGACTGCAGGGAATGCCCCAGACCTTCTCGGTATAGGTCTTAAAGAAGAGCCGGAACAATTTTTTACCGAAACGATTCGAGACCCATTCCTCAAACGTATTTTCCTGAGAATAGGGACGAACTTTGCTCGCGACAAAACTTGCCAGTATTCCGATGCTGTTAACAACACCAAGGCCCGCCAACGCATTTGCCAGCTTTAGCGGGTAGTTAAAAAACTTGTTATTGTAGTAAATACGGCTAAGTCGCCGACGTCTTAAGAACTCATCTGCCAAAACCTCACGCCAGAGCTTATCTACTCTGGATATCTTGGTAAAGAACCGATGGCCGCCAACATCAAACCTGAAACCATTGCGACAAATAGTCCTGCTTATGCCCCCAACTATGTTATCTTTCTCAAGACAAACGACTTTCTCGCCGCGCTTTGCCATCTCATATCCAGCCGCCAGCCCAGCCGGTCCACAACCCAGGATTACAACGTCGTGTTTAGTCATACTTCCCTTTCGCTACTATTGCGACGGTCCTCCCAAATGCCTGGCGATTTTCTCAGCGTTCGGCTTTTCTATTACTCCCTTCTCGGTAATGATAGCGGCAATATCCTGTGCCTCTGTAACATCAAAAGCCGGATTGCACACACTAACCCCGTCAGGAGCAATTTTAGTTTTCGCAAATATTACCACCTCATCAGCCGACCTTTGTTCGATAGGTATTTCGGCTCCGCTTTTTACACTCAAATCGAATGTGCTTGACGGTGCCGCAATGTAAAATGGTATGCCGTTCTCTCTGGCAAGTATGCTCAAACTATAAGTGCCAATCTTATTTGCCGTGTCACCATTTGCCGCAATTCGGTCGGCACCGGTTATCACTGCGCTAATAGACCGCTGTTTCATCAGCCACCCTGCCATATTGTCACAAATAACCACTACCTCAATACCGGCCTGTTTTAATTCCCAGGCCGTTAATCGGGCACCCTGCAATAACGGCCGGGTCTCATCGACATAAACCTTGAATTTCCTGCCCTTTTTTTGTGCCTCAAACATCACCGACAAGGCCGTCCCCTGTCCTGCTGTTGCCAGTGCCCCGGCATTGCAATGCGTCAAAATGCCAGCGCCAGGCCTTATAAACTTCTCGCCGTTTATGCCGATTTGGCGGCACATATACTCATCTTCCTGACAAATAGCGTTCGCTTCGGCCAAAATTGCCTCCTGCAGCACGGCTATGGTCGCGTCTTGATTTTCGGCGATGAACTTCTGAGCGTGGTTTTTAATTCTGTCCAGCGCCCAGAACAAATTTGCCGCTGTCGGACGCGATGAGGCCAGGTACTCGCAGGACTCTACCAAAACTTTAAGTCCTTGCTCTAAACCGGCATCTGCAGCCAACTTTTGCATACCCAGAACCAGGCCGTAGGCCGCACAAACCCCTATAGCCGGAGCCCCTCGCACAGCAAGCGTTTTTATAGCTTCGCAAACTGCCTCAACATCCCGACACTGCAATTTAACAAATTCGGCTGGTAATCGCCGCTGGTCAATCAGCTCTAAAAAGCCATCAATACCACCAACCCATTTTAATGTTTGAGTAATCATAATTCGTATCTCGATACTCGATTCCCGATTCCCGTTGTGCGTGTCGTTACGAGTATCGGGCATCGGGCATCAAACATCGAGTTTGTCTTTCAAATACTTTGCCGTGTAGCTTTTCCTGTTTTTGATGATTTCCTCAGGTCGGCCTGTAGCAACAACTTTGCCCCCGGCATCTCCGCCTTCAGGTCCCAGGTCTATAATATAGTCGGCCATCTTGATAACATCAAGATTATGCTCGATTACGACAACGGTATTACCCATATCACACAGCCGCTGCAGGACATTTAATAGATTATGAATATCGGCAAAGTGCAGCCCCGTGGTCGGCTCATCGAGCACATATAAAGTATGTCCCGTAGCCGCTTTGCCCAACTCAGAGGCAAGCTTTACCCGCTGTGCCTCCCCACCAGAAAGAGTCGTTGATGGCTGGCCCAGTGCCATATAGCCCAAACCAACATCGTTGAGCGTCCGCAATATTCGCACAATAACTGGAAAATTCGCAAAAAAATCAAGCGCTCCTTCTATCCGCATATCAAGCATATCGGCAATATTCCTGCCCTTATAGGTAACCTGCAGGGTCTCCGGATTGTATCTTTTGCCTTTGCAGCCCTGGCAGGTTACATAAACATCGGGCAAAAAGTGCATTTCTATCTTCTTTGTTCCCTGCCCCTTGCAGTGTTCGCAGCGCCCTCCTCTAACATTGAAGCTGAACCTCCCCGGCTGAAACCCTCGAATCTTCGCCTCCCGCGTCATACTAAACAGCTTTCTTATCAGGTCAAACACGCCGGTATACGTCGCCGGATTACTACGCGGCGTCCTTCCAATAGGCGACTGGTTTATCTCTATAACCTTATCAATTTGTGAAGTGCCAAGAATGCTCTTGTGTTTGCCCGGCCTTTCACGAGACCCGTAAAGCCGCCGCCTCAACACCCGAAGCAGTATCTGGCTCACGAGCGTACTCTTGCCGGAACCAGAAACACCCGTTACGCAGCTAAATACACCAAGCGGAAATTTCACATCGATATTTTTAAGATTGTTCTCCGCAGCAATCTTTACTTCGAGACATTTTCTAAGGTTGTATTTGCGTCGCCGATAAGGCAGAGCTATCCTCTTCTTACCACTCAAATACTCACCCGTCAGCGACTCGCCGCAACCGATGACCGTCTCGTAACTACCCTGCACAACAATTTCACCTCCGCGGGCACCGGCTGCCGGGCCAATATCAATAATATGGTCCGCACTTTTGATAATATCTTCATCGTGCTCGACCACTATAACAGTATTTCCGAGTCGGCTGAGCCGCCGCAGTATTCCAAGCAATCGGGCATTGTCGCGCTTGTGCAGACCTATAGTCGGCTCGTCAAGAACATAGCAAACCCCCACCAGACCGCTGCCAACCTGTGTGGCTAAGCGAATTCGCTGGGCTTCCCCGGCCGAAAGTGTGCTGCTCATTCTGTCCAGCGTTAAATAGCCAAGCCCAACATCAACCATAAACTTCAGCCGGGCTTTTATCTCTTTTAATACGCCGGTGGCAATCAGTGTCTTCTCCTTATCCAATTTTAATTTATCGAAAAATTCCTGGGCCTTTTCAATGCTCAAACAGCTCAACTGTTGTATGTTTTTGCCACCTACTGTCACAGCGACGGCCTCGGGCCGAAGCCGTGCGCCATTGCAGCTTCGACAAGGCAGCTCCCCAAAGTAACTGTGCAATCTGGCCTTAACGTATTCACTGGTCGTGTTTTTCCATCGCCGGTTCAGGTTCGGGATAACCCCTTCAAACCGGAAACCATATTTTCTGGCGTCAGCGGCAGTCGTGCCGTACATCAGAATCCTTTTTGTCTCTCTGGGTATTCGCTCAAACGGCATAGATTTAACTGTACCCACATTCCTACAAAACCTCTTAATCAGCCGGTTATAGAAAATATTCATTCTCTTACCACCCTTACGCCAGGCATCAATAGCGCCGTGCTCCAGCGAGATAGATTTATCCGGCACAATCAGGTCAGGGTCAAATTCCAGAATCCTGCCCAGACCATCGCAGCTTTTGCAGGCACCATAAGGGCTGTTAAAGCTAAAAAGCCGGGGCGATAACTCCTCAAGCGAGGCCTGCGGGTGCCTGGGACAGGCAAACTTCTCGCTGTAGATAACCTCCGTCCACTTTGTTTTCCGTCCCTCGTCCGTCGTCCCTCGTCCCTCATCTGTCTTTTTTACCCCTCGCTTACGCTTGGGGCTCTGTTTTCTGTCTTCCGGCTCGGCCACCAGCACCAAAATCACCCCATCAGCTAACTTCAGCGCCGTCTCCACAGAATCAGCTAATCGAACTCTAACTCCATCCTTAATAATCAGTCTATCGACAACCGCTGCGATATTATGCTTTTTGTTCTTATCCAAAAGCGGTGCATTACGCACATCGTAAATGGCCCCATCAACGCGCACCCGAACAAAACCCTCACGCTGTATTCCGGCAAAAATGTCCCGATGCTCACCTTTTTTGCCACGAACCAGAGGGGCACAAATCTGGATTTTCGTACCCTCCGGCCGAGCAAGTATCGACTCTACTATCTGCGAAGAGTGCTGGCTTGTAATCTCTCTGCTACACACCCAGCAGTGCGGCTGGCCCGCGCGGGCAAAAAGCACTCTAAAATAGTCATAAATCTCGGTGGCAGTAGCCACAGTCGAGCGGGGATTACCACCAGCACGACGCTGCTCTATTGCAATGGTAGGCGGCAGGCCTGTAATCTCCTCCACTGCCGGCTTTTGCATCTGCTCCAGAAACTGCCGTGCATAAGCACTGAGCGACTCGACATATAATCTGCGACCCTCAGCATAAATGGTATCGAAGGCAAGTGAGCTTTTGCCCGAGCCGCTTATGCCGGTAATCACCACCAGTTTATCACGCGGAATACTCAGGCTGATATTTTTGAGGTTGTGCTCCGCCGCCCCGGTTATCCTAATCGCTTTTTCCGCTTGCTTAGCCATGTTATTTTATTACTGCTATAAGCAGCGTTACCGTGAAAAATCCACAATAACCCAAACTAACTATTGTAACAAAATGTCACACGAGGGTAAAATGTTTTCATTTAGCATTTGTCATCGGTGCAAGCAGGAATCCATAGAAACTATGCAAACAAAGGATTTACATCGCTGGGATTTGTCGAACCGGCAGGCAATAGAGCTGCAAAAACGCCTGGCCTGCGAGGTGCAGTTTACAGCGATAGAGAGACCGCCGGAGCTCATTGCCGGGCTGGATTGTGCCCTCAGCAAGGATAACCAAAGAATCATCGCTGCCGCTGTTGTTTTAAAGGCACCAAACACAACAAAAGGCCTTTGGGGACCCTTGAAACAGCCCGACACCGAAGTTATCGAAACAGCAAGCGCCTGGCAAAAAGTTGCCTTCCCTTACATTCCGGGCCTGCTTTCCTTTCGCGAAGCCCCCGTTTGTATCGCCGCCGTAGAAAAGCTAAAAAATGAGCCGGATGTATTCATTATCGACGGCCAGGGTATTGCCCATCCTCGCCGACTCGGTCTTGCATCACATCTGGGCCTATTTTTCGATAAGCCAACCATTGGCTGTGCAAAAAGCCGGCTGACCGGCACCTTTGAAGACCCACCACTCGAAAAAGGTGCATATAGTCTATTGAAAGATAAAAAAAGCTGGAAGCCCCATACGAGTCACGAGCCACGAGCCACGAGCGACGAAACAATCGGTGCGGTTGTTAGAACACGTACAAATGTCGAGCCGGTCTTCGTCTCGGTAGGTAACAAGTGCCTATTAGAAGATGCGATTAAAATCACCCTCGACTGCACAACCAAATATCGCCTGCCTGAGTCAACCCGCCTGGCCCACAAAATCGTCAGCAAACTAAAACTGAAAACTTAATCTTATTCACCCTGTACAATTTCAGCGGATTTTATCGTTATCGGCTTGACCGGAACATCAGCCATTCCGTTTCGTGTTGTGGTCTTGACGGCTACTATCTTATCCACCGTCTCCATACCTTCAACTACCTTGCCAAACACCGCATAGCCACGATTGCGATTCTCAACATAATTTAAAAAATCGTTGTCTTTAAGATTAATAAAAAACTGACTGGTAGCACTGTCGGGGTCGTTGGTCCTGGCCATAGCAACGGTGCCTCGGTCGTTCTTTAAGCCGTTGGCCGCTTCATTGACGATCGAGGGGTTGGTCTGTTTTCGCCGCATATCCGCTGTAAATCCGCCGCCCTGAATCATAAAACCGGATATAACCCTGTGAAATATCAATCCGTTAAAAAAGCCCTCTTCAACATAACCGAGAAAGTTCTTAACCGTTACCGGCGCCAATTTTCCGTTAAGTTCAATAACAATATCTCCCATACTCGTTTCCAGCTTTACCTTCTTTGTTTCTGTATCCATATCCTTCAACTCCTTGTCGGCTTTGCGGTCCTCTCGTTTCTCGGCCACACCTTCTTTCTTATCGCAACCAGCAATTAAACCAACAACCGCCACTATCAAAAACACATAAAACCAAAACTTACTGACCATAAAATATCCTCCTCAAAACAAAAGCTCCGAAATTCATCACGCACCAACCCAGCCCTTCGGAAGGGCTGGGCCAGTCACAACAGTAAATAATCAATTATCAGCTCCATTTATGTTTCCTGACAGAGGTCAGAATCTTCTCGGCACATTCCAGTGCAGCGAGACCTTCTTCAGCGCTGACCTCGGGCGCCAGCGTTCTATCCACAACGGCCCGGAGAAAAGCCTCCTGTTGTAAACGGACGGGTTCCTTATCATCTATGACAAGCTGCTCGATGTGTAATAAATCCGGCCAGTTCACTGTCGTCAAGTCAAAATCCCCCAATGCTCTGTGCTCTTTTATCCACTCAACAACGTTGGTATTTGGGTCCGCCTTAATGATAATCCCGCTCTTTTTAAGATAATCCACACTCAAATACGCCTGCCGACTGAATACTCTCACCTTCCTGACGGTCTTCAGAGCCAGCCGCGAGGCGGTAATATTCGCAATACAGCCGTTCTCAAAAACAATCCTCGCATTACATATATCTTCGGCCTCTCCAACGACACCGACACCGACAGCATCGACCTTCTTAATCTTACTTGACGCCAGAGACAGAATAATATCTATATCGTGTATCATTACATCCAACACGACCCCGATATCGGTAGAGCGAAATGGGTACGGGCTGATGCGGTTGGCCTCGATAAACTTCGGCTCGATATCGAGCCGTTTCATTGCCTGAACAACCGGATTGCAGCGCTCGGAATGGCCCACCGCCACGACGCTGTTTTGTTTTTTTGCAAGCCCTACAATCTTTCTACCTTCTTTAACATTAGCCGCCAAGGGCTTTTCAATCATCACCGCAATATTGTTTTTGATAAAGATTTTCGCCAACTTCAAATGTGTTACCGTCGGAGTCGCTATCGTTACCGCATCAACCTTATCCAGAATATCAGCACAATCAGTAAACGCCAAACAGTCATACTGCTTGCCCAGGCGCTCTGCTTTACCGGCATCTATATCAACGACGGCAACAAGCTCACTCTGCGGCAACTGGTCGTAGACCTTGGCATGAATCGCCCCCATTTTGCCTGCCCCCACAACAGCAGTACGTATTTTCGTATTTTGCATCTCGCAATCTGTAAAGTGTAAAGTGCCTAAAGTTAAAAAGAATAAATAATGAATATCAAACAAGGAATCTCGAATTTCGAAGTTCGCTATTCATCATTCGATATTCGATATTCTTTTTTTCACTTTAGTTCACTTTCTAAACTTCTCCAGGTATCTACCAAACTGATGCTCACTGCTTCTGATTACTGCCTCAACCATAGCCCGAACATTCTCATCGAGCCCGTCTTCCTGTGCCAGGGCCTTTGCATTCTCCAGCAGTGCCCCACCCTGGCGATACAGCTTTTTGTACGCCTCGCATATCTTCTCCTGCTGCTGCTCACTCAAACCAGCTCGCACCAGACCTCGCTTATTAACGCCCCGAATTCTCGGGGGATAATGCCCGCTGACAGTAAGAAACGGCGGAATATCCCTGTTAACGCCGGCAAGGCCCGCCGCATAGCACCACTTGCCAATAGTTACAAACTGATGCAACACAACTATGCCGCTAAACCAAACCCCGGTTTCAATCTTACAATGCCCGCTTATCTGGGCATAGTTACTCATAACTATTCTGTCTTCAAGTGTGCAGTCGTGTCCGATGTGCACCCCGATCATAAGCAGATTATCATTTCCTACTTTGGTAAACTCCCCCGGATGAACGCTCAGATGGATCGTCACCTGCTCGCGAATGGTGTTGTTATCACCAATTAACAGCCCGCCGATCTTGTCATCCAAATTCAAATCGAGTATTTGTGGTCTGCCCCCTATCGTGCAATTGGCAAAAAAGTGATTGTTTTTTCCGGCCCTGACATCTTTGCAGATTACCACATTGGCATCAAGTGCCGTACCGGCACCGATTGAAACCCCACTGTCAATAACACAATTGGGCCCGATTGTCACGCCCTCGGCCAGCCGAGCACTCTTATGAACTACCGCGCTGGGATGTATCTGAATCATCTTCGTGCCTCGTGACCCGTGACTTGTGATTCGAACAACGAGCGACGAGTCACGAGCGACAGACTCCGGTTTTTATATCTTCTCATTGTCTACAAGCATAAATTTGATTTGGGCTTCAGCCGCTACCGAATCGCCCACCATTGCCTTGCACCGGCACTGTGCGGTTCTTCTTCCCGACTTGACCGTTTCAGCGATAAGGACAAGTTGATCGCCCGGGACAACAGCTTTGCGCAATTTCACGCCATCCATACCCAACAGCACCGCCAGTTTGCCGGTATGTTCCAGCTTCTGGGCGAACAATAAGCCGGAAATTTGAGCCATTGCCTCTACGATAAGAACACCAGGCATAATAGGCGTGCCGGGAAAATGGCCCTGGAAAAATTGCTCATTAAAGCTTACATTTTTTATCCCTTTTATTCGTCTGTCTTCTTCGACTTCAATGACCTTATCCACTAACAAAAACGGATATCTATGCGGCAGAATTTTGGCAATCTGTCGAATATCCAAAAGTGCGTCGGTGCCGAACTTTCGCCTGCGTTCCTGCTGCCCGGCTGCTTCATACAATTTTCTTACAAGCTGCTGATTCAGGGAATGCCCGCTCTTATAGGCCACAATTCTGCCCTTAACAGCTCGACCAACCAACGCAAGGTCACCAATCAAATCAACAATCTTATGTCGAACACACTCGTTAGGAAATCTGAAACTGTTTTTAATCGGGCCGTCCGAGCTGATAACCAAGATATCACGAGGTCCAAGATGTGTTCCTACTCCGCGAGCTTGAAACTGCTTGGCCTCAGCTTCAAGCAAAAAAGTGCGAGCCGGTGCCAGATTCTTCTCAAAGCTCTCCTCTGTCACCCGACAGCCAAAAATCTGCCTGCCGATACCCGTGTGACCACCGTAATCCAGATCGTAGATGATATGCAATCCGTCATCGGCGTATGGCAGGGCGTAAACGCAAGCATCACCGGCGGTAATACTAATCGGCTCTTCTATAACGAATTCTCTACGCCTCTCTGTCTGCTCAACCAATCCGGCGCGTTTGAGAACCTTGAAATACTCGGCACAACTGCAATCCGGAGCCGGCATCTCTGAACCAGCAACCTCTACAATCAGATTGTCAATTCCCAGGGCATTGATTACAGCCAGACAATGCTCGATGGTTTCTATGCTAACAGAACCTTTTTTTATCGTCGTGCGTCGGCTTCGCTCAGCAAGATTGGTCACGACGGCACTAATTCGCACCGGCTCGCCAGTATCAGTTCGTACGAAAACCACACCGGAATCCGGCCGAGCAGGACGAAAAACAACCTTCGTCTCCTTGCCCTCAAACAGACCGCGACCGGAAATCCTCGCTTCACTCTTTATCGTCTTTTGCAGCTTCAAGTCTTTTTACCCTGTTATTTAGCTGCTTTAGCTGTTTGGCCAGCTTCGGCAAACGCATCACTGAGCCAATAACCCGCAATGCCTCTTTCCTCTCAATAGCGGGCGTCCAGATCAATTGCTGACCGGCACCAACATCGCTCATAACACCTGCCTGGGCACCAATCATTGTGCCATCACCGATTTTTACATTATCCGCCAGGCCTACCTGTCCGCCCAGCACAACCCCGTCGCCAAGTTTGCAACTGCCGGAAATACCAACCAGCGCCGCTATCAGACAACCCTTACCAATCACTACATTATGAGCGATTTGCACAAGGTTATCTATCTTTGTCCCGGCCCCGATTCTGGTCTCTCCGAATTTCGCTCTGTCAATGCTGCAGTTAGCTCCTATCTCAACAAAGTCCTCAATCACCACCCCGCCGTTGTGCGGAATAAGTCTATGGGCGCCATCAATAAAGCAATAACCAAAACCGGTTGAGCCGACCGTGCTGTTTGCTTGAATCACCACATTGCTGCCGATTTTGCAGTTGTGATAAACAACAACATTGCTGTCAAGACGGCAATTTTCTCCGACCCTCGAATTTTCACCTATTTTGCAGCCGCTGCCAATTACGCTGTTTAGCCCGATCCGGACACCATCATCAATTACCACACCTGGCCCGATAGACACACCTTCGGCAATCTTCACATCCTGCCCCATCTTCGCAGTAGGATCAATCCCAGCAACAGGCCTCTTCAACTGCGGCGCAAAAACATTCAACGCCTCTATTAGTGCGGCACTAACATTTTTAACAACCAATTGCGGCTTAGCCAAACCCTCGATGCGCTCAGCAACGATAACCGCACCAGCACGGGACTTCTCAAGTTTGTCTATATGCCTGGCATCCGCAATAAACGTAACATCCTTCTCGCCGGCTACCTCTACCGGCCCCACATCGCTTATCTGCCTGTCGATTTCATCGGGCTTAGCAGCTAACTCAGCGCCAAGCCGCTGCGCCAATTGTGCAACTGTCAATCTCATAAATAATCAATAGTAAATAATCAATTTTTAGCATCCAGCCGGGCCATTACCTCATCAGTAATATCCGGACAACCGCCACTATACAGCAATTTATGCGTACCGATGGTCAGCCCAAGCTCGCTGACACTTAACGCAGCTATATCGATTTCATCCTTTTCAAACACCAAATCCAGGCCCTTTTGCCTGGCAACCTCGCCGGTTTCCCGCAGAATGTCTTCATAAAGCTCTCTGGTCCATCTATAATCTTTTAAGGTTGCCTGCTGCTTGCCGAACTCCTCCCGGACCTGCAAGCTGCCTTGCTTCTCCAATATCTCTCTCGTCAATGCCAGATGGTCTCCTGTCCCGACTTTTAACGCCTTCAGGCCGGCCTGTCCGGCTTCTATCTCTTTGGCAAGCTTCTCCAATTCTGCATTCAATCTCTCCCGTTCAGCGACCGCCTCTGCCCTGTACCTGACGCTTGCCTTGCAATCCTTAAAGATTCTCTTAACACTGACAACACCAATCTTCAGAGCCCCCGCTGCTTCGTCTTTGCGAAGCAAAACGGCGGGGGCCTCTTTTGCCTCGGCCCGGCTATATTCACCCAGCCCCTCAGAGGGACTGGATTCAGGGCCGGCAAACGCAATAGATAACATTTGGGGTCCCTCAAAGCCGATAAACAAAACAACCACAGCTATCAAACAGCCTGCAATGCTAACTGCCCTAATCTTCATAAGATTCCCTTTCCCTCAATCATCAATAATCACTTATCAATAATCAATTTAAAACAGCCGACCCATAGAGAAACTGAAAACCCGTACATCGTCCTCGTCATCTTTCATAACCGGCGTGGCAAACTCAAACCGCATCGGCACAGGCCCGGTCAACCAAGGTAGCCGTATCTGTATGCCTGTCCCCACCGCCGCTCGCCAGCGCCCGGTATCAATCGTTCCGCTGTCAACGAAAAACAATGCCGCAATCTCCTCGCCCACCAGAGGCACAGTTACCTCAGCATTGGCCAAAAATACCCAGTCACTGCCTATTGGGTCTTGCCGCTTCAACGTGACCGGATTGAGACCTCTGGTGCTTACGCCACGATAATCAAAACCCCTGAGCCCGTAAGTACCTGTGCCGCCGGCATAAAACCTCTCAAAAGGCGGCGCATCACCTAACACGGTCGCACCAAGCAGCTTCGTCGCTAAAATAGTTCTTCGCTCAGCCAAATCCTCGTGAAGTGTTTCATACCATCTGTAAACTCCGCTTAATATCCCAAAAGTGTGGTCGCCGGCGAGCTGCTCGTAGCCGACATTAAAATTATGGCCCTTGCTCGGATTAAACCTGTCATCAGTCAAATCTCTTCCAATACCAAACTTAACTCCCGCAAAAGCATTATCGCCTTTGACAGCGGTGATTTCGCTCGGTGTATTAGGCCCGAGATTGTCAACGTCAACATTTTCCGCCCTAAAGCCGATGCTTCTACGCCAGCGGTTTTTATATCGCTTCTCAAACCCCACGTATCCCTTTGTCCTGCCCTCATCGTAGCTTTCTCTCTCCCACACGCGGCTTAAGCCGAGCACATCCAGCGTTATCGGTTTGTCCTGCAAGTATGGCTCGGTAAAACTAATCGAATATTCGCTGACTTCCGTGCCCGGCTGGACCGCAATTCTAAAATCCTGACCTGCACCTTTGAATGCCTGGCCGGTGATAAATTCACTAAAGCTCTCCGGCCAATCGCTGGCATCGAAATTGCGCTGCTGAAAAACAAGCTGGCCTATAAGACCCATGTCGCTCGACACGCCGGCACCTGCCATTACGATACCCGTCTGGGCCTCAACAATGCTCACCTGGGCATCCTTCTGGCCAGGCACCTCGCCGATAGGCGTAATAGTTGCCGACTCGGTGTATGCCGTTTGTCGTATCAGTTTTTCCAGATAACCAGTGCCGTCTCCGCGGGCTATATCGGCGTTGTACCATCGGCCTGGCTGGAAGTCATACTCATCCAACACCCGCCGGATAACCTTATCCTGTGTCTGAACATTGCCGATTATATCAATCCGACCGATCCGAAAGTGCTGCCCTTCAAATATTTCAACTTCAACATTAACAACCGAGACACCAACTTCTGAAACATAAGTGGGTGCTGGCAATGGAATCTTTACATCGATAAAGCCATTTTCGTGGTAAAGTTTGAGGAGTTGCTCAACATCCGACTCAACCGTTCGTCTATTATAGATTTGTCCTTGCTTTAATTTCAATTCCGCCCGTAGTCTGTCCTCGTAGAAGTGCTCGTTACCTATAAAGATAATCTTCCCAACGGTATAAGCCGGCCCCTCATCAATTGTGAAAGTGATATGGACTTTGCTCCTATCTTCACTAAATCTCAGCCCAACAGGGGCTTCTGCCGCTATGTTCACATCGAGAAAACCTCTTTCATAATAGATATTCTGCAGTTTCATTACATCCTCAGCTACTTGCTCTTGGAGGTAGTACTTCGGCTGAATAAGCCATTGCGTCGTCTTAGTCTTTACGGCCCCTTTGAGTCTGCCGGTCCTTATCGCATTATTGCCACTAAATTTAACCGACGCGATTTTGACCCTCGGCCCCTCGCTGATTGTATAAATCACGCTGCCATCCGGTAACTGTTCCGTATCAAGGGTCACTTCAACAAAATGAAACCCCTTCTTTCGATAAAATTCAACAAAGGTTCTCCTGTAGGCCTCAGCCAGATACGTATCGATGTCATCGCCTTGCTTAAAGCCCAGTTTCGCCCGCAGAGTCTTGTCTTTATACTTGTGCTTGCCGACGAAATTAAATTCGATAGAAGTAACAGCGTATCTTCCGAGGGTTCGGTCTCTGAGAATGCTATCTGTACCCTTCGCCCCGACACATCGCGACCAGCACAAGCATAAAAGCGCAACCGCGATAGGAACGAAAAGAACGGGCCAGCGGTTCGATGGTTGAGTCACCGTCTAATGCTCCTAAAACGGCACCCCGCCGGCGGCGGGCTCCTGGGCGAAAGACATATTTTCAAACCGCGTATATTTCTCTCTGAAAATCAGGTCCACCTTTCCGGTCGGGCCATTCCGCTGTTTGGCAATTATCAGCTCAGCGATACTGTCCGGCTGATAATCGTCTTGGCCACGATGGTAATAATCCTCGCGGTGCAGCAGCATCACGACATCAGCGTCCTGCTCAATACTGCCGGACTCACGCAAATCGCTCATCCTCGGCCTGTGACCCTCTCTGCCCTCCGGAGATCGATTCAGCTGGCTCAGAACCACCACAGGGATGTTCAACTCGCGGGCTAACGCCTTGATATATCTTGAAATCGTGGTGATTTCCTGCTGTCGCGATTCAATCCGCCCCTGGCGGATACCCAGATGCATCAACTGCAAATAATCGACTATAATACATCGGATGTCATATTTGTCTTTGAGCCGTCTTGCCTTGGCGCGAAGCTCCAACGGCGTCAGCGTCGAGGTGTCATCGATATAAATCGGCGCTTCATATAACTCGCCGCAGGCCGCCTTGAGCTTCTCGTAATGCTCGGTATCCAACATTCCTTTTCTGACTTTTTGCGCATCAATTTCACTGACGCTACACAGAAATCTTTCAGCTAACTGCTGCTGTCCGGTCTCCAATGAAAATATTACAACCGCTTTTCTTTGCCGGGTTCCGATATACTCGGCAATATTCAATGCCAGAGAGGTCTTGCCCATACTTGGCCGGCCGGCTATGACTATCACTTCACCGTTCTGCAAACCACAAGTCAACCCGTCGAGTTCGTGATAGCCGGTCGCAAGCCCCGTAACGTGCGAGCCCTCACGCTTCTCGATAAACTCATAGGCCTGAGTTACCAAATCCTTTAATTCGGCTACGGCCGAACTTATTTTCTTATCCGTAACGGCAAAAATCCTGCGTTCTGCCTCATCGAGTAAAACAGCCAGCTCGCCCGTCTCGCTGTAGGCATCATTGAGAATTTCGCCGGCGGCTGTAATAATTTCACGCAGCAGCAGTTTATCTTTGACAATGCCGGCGTAATAGTCCACATTCGCCGAGGACGGTACCGAGTCCATAAGCCGGCCGATATACTCTACTCCGCCGACTTCTTCGAGTTGCTTTCGTTTTTCCAGCTCATCGCGAAGAAGAACCGCATCGATATGCCCGCCCCTGTTCTTCTCGTAAAGCCCAACCAGGGCATCAAATACATAGCGATGCTCAAGGCGGTAGAAGGCATCGGTCCCGAGCTGCTCGACGACCTGGCCGATGCACTCCGGGTCGATTATCATCGAGCCGAGCACCGCTGCCTCTGCCGCTAACGATTCGGGCATATGGCGAGTGGCCAACAATTCACCCCGGCTGGCAACCTTGGCGACCTTAGCCCCACCACTTTCTTTAATTGGCTTAGTCTGTTGGTTCATTTGTTTCCTCCTGCCGGGCGACGACAACAACGTTGACGGTTGCGGTTAAATCCCCGGCGAAAGCAAGCTTAACAGAGTGGGTCCCCACCTGCTTGATATGTTCGGGTAATTGTACAACCTCGTCGGCAACTTCAAATCCCTGCTCCCGCAGATTACCTGCTATATCACTCGGCTTAACCGAGCCGAATAGAACACCAGCCTCGTTCGCCCTGGCAGCGACAACCGCCTCCGCTCCTTCTACCGCTGCTGCCAGCTCTTGCAGCCGGGCCCTCTCGCTGGCCCTTGCCCCGGCGCGGCTGCTCGCCTGTTCAGCGAGGGCCTTCAAGTTCGCCTCGGTTGGAACAACTGCCAGACCCTGAGGCAGCAAGTAGTTTCTCGCATACCCAACAGAGACCTCAACAACATCGCCAAACCAGCCAAGCTTCTTAATATCCTCACAAAGCAAAACCCTCATATCTTGCCTCCCTTAGAGTCGCTTATCACTTGTCGCAAATCGCTCGTTGCCATTTGCGATTTGTGATTAGCCATTTGCGCTCTATGTAGTAAACGGCAACAGTGCTATAAACCTTGCACGTTTAATCGCCCTTTTGACCTTTCTTTGACAGCTGGCGCAATTGCCGCTGCGCTTACGCGAGTATATCTTACCACGATGGGTCAGAAGCTTACTGAGAGTTTCGACGTCTTTGTAATCCACGTGTTTTTCTACTCTTCTGCAAAAACGACACTGCGTCTGGTCGCGCATCCCGGGGCTTGCCCCCCTGGCCCGGGACGAGCCCCGCCCTGCCGCGGGGCGGGACGAGCCTGCTTTTCTTCCCACGCTTTTATCGCCCCGCAAAGACGGAGTTCTTACTGCTGCGCCCATCTTTTACCTCATTAATTTACTATTTTCCCTTGTCTATTTACTCGGGTCCTCTATTGTTACGAACTTGAGAATTCAGTTTCCTTTTTCAATAGTCAACCCCGCCCTTCAGCCAGCCCTTCCGAAGGGCGGGCCGAGGAAGGGCTGGGTCAATTCAAAACGGTATATCATCGGCCGGCCCGCCGGTGTCATCAGGACGCTGCTGTGCGTCCCGTCCCGGCGCGGGACGGGACGTATCGACGGACTCTCCTTGAGTACCAGACCCTCCGGTATCCGGAGGCTCAGCTTGGCCTGCATCCGCTGCCCGAGTACCGGGAAGAAACTGAAAGTTGAGAACTGTAACCCTGTGTCTGCTGCGCTTTGTGCCGTCCTGAGCCGTCCAACTGTCAAATGTCAGCCGACCCTCCACAAACAGCGCTCTGCCCTTGGTCAGGTACTTATTTATATTCTCAGCGGTCCTGCCGAACGCCCGGCAATCCACAAAACAGGTCTCCTCTCTCTTTTCCCCGTCCTGGCCCGTCCATCTACGGTTCACCGCCAGCCCAAAGTCAACCACAGCCGTCTGGTTCGGCGTATACGACAACTGTGGGTCACGGGTCAGATTGCCCATCAAAAAAACCTTATTAAAATTAGCCATACTAAACTCCCCTGCAAACAATAAAACCAAAAACTCAGAGCTAAAAACAATCTAAAATTAAATACCTCTAACAAAACTGGTTACTCGGCATCGTTGTCATTCTTTATCGCCTTCGGGCTCAGCCACAGATTGTTTTAATTCTTCAGCTTCCTGCACCTCTTGCTGAGCGCTTAGCTGCCCTGCTTCAGCTTCCTCAGCTGCCTGCTGAGCCGGCTTTTGCTTACGTTTCTCAACCCGTGCGGCAGGTGTATCTTCTTGGGTTCCCATTTTGCGTTCTTTCTGCAAGGGACCACGCAAAATGGGGGCCTGCTCGATATCTTCCTCGCGTATATGGTCAGCACACAAAATCAAAACGCGCATAATTTGCTCTGAGAGCTGAACGTCCCTTTCAATCTCAGCGATCCTGCTGCCCTCAGCTCTAAAATAACAAAGAATGTATGTCCCACGGCTGCGCCCGTTAATTTCGTAAGCAAGTTTGCGCTCATCCCATTTTTTAATCGATACAATCTCGGCCTCAGCCCTTTCCAATATGTTTTTGATGGTCGTAATAACTGCGTCCCAATCCGATTGTGCCTGCGCCGAGTCAACAAGAAACATAGCCTCATAGAGCTTCTTAATTAGCGTTTCCAAGCCAAATACCTCCTTATCAGCGTATAGCGTATAGTTTTCTTTTTCTATCCGCTATTACTATCCGCTATTAAACTCGTTCATAGCCCGCTCTATATCATACTCAATCCAACAAATCACGGCCTCTCGTGCCCTGCCGGTCGCCTCAGCCAGCAGCGGCTTTTCTATCTCCGTGGGCTCGCTTAGAACAAAATCTTCGGCTTCTTCTCTGCCGCTCTGGCCAATGCCAATTCGACAGCGAGCAAATTCGTCCGTGCCGAGCTTCTCTATAACATCCACTAAACCCTTGTGGCCGCCAGCTGAACCCTTCGCCCTGAGCCGAATCCTGCCCGGCTCAAGAGCCATATCATCGGTTATCACAAACAAATCACTGGTGCCAAGCTTGTAAAAACCCATCGCCGTCGCAACGACCTGGCCACTGCGGTTCATAAACCGCCACGGCTTTAACAATATCAACTTCTTATCTGCAAATTCGCCCTGGCCGAAAATAGCGCCGAATTTCCTGTTTCTTACATCTATCTTCAAGACTGAAGCCAGCGAATCTATTGCCTTAAAACCGGCATTGTGCCGTGTATTAACATACTCATCGCCCGGATTGCCCAGCCCGACAACCATTTTAACCCCGTCAGAATCCATGTTTACCCTCTTACAACCCTATCAAAAACAAATTTTCTAACGGGGTTAATCCCAGCCATTTTCCTATCTCGTATCCCACCCGGGATACGCTTCAGGTCTTCTCTTCTGCCGATTCTCCCTCCTCCTTCGCCTCGCCAATAACCTCAGGAGCAATCGGCACCTCTTCCTCAAGCTCCTCGGTGCTCTTGGCAGCAGCAACCAAACCACAGGTAACCAGCAGCGTTGACGAATCACTTACCAGCTTCACACCATCCGGAAGTTCAATATCGGCCGCATGCAAGGCATCGCCTACCCCCACATCTTTTACCGAAATAACAATAGTTTCCGGAATATCGCTCACTTTGCACTCAATTTCCAAATGGTCGGCATGCTCTGCAATAATACCGCCTTCGTGTGTGCCGCAAGCTGTGCCTTTAAGCTCAACAGGAACCGTTACCTTAACCGTCTCAGCTACGTCAACTCTCATCAGATCCACGTGAATGATGTCTTTGCCTAAATAATCGTATTGCAGCTCTTTAATAATCATCTTCTCTTTTTTCTTTCCAATCTGCACATCCAGCACGCGATGGCCGTGATGCAGCCCTTCGACAAAGTTGTGCCTATCTAAAGAGATAGCCACCGGCCCCTGCTTATGACCATACACAATAGCCGGTATCCGACCTGTCTCTCGCACCTTCGCCGCATGCTTCGAGCCGATTTGTTCTCGAATTTCCGCCTTCAAGAGCAATTCTTTTTCCATAACTTCCTCGCTTCAATCCCGCACCCTGCGCTGGTCATAGATTATTAAACAAGCTGCTAACAGATTCATTTCTATGGATTCTCTTTATCGCCTCTCCTAACATAGCAGAAACACTTAACACCTTAATACTGCCAATCTTCTTGGCCTGCTCAGTCAACGGTATCGTGTCGGTAACCACCACTTCATCAATCGGAGCATTTCGGAGCCGCTCTAACGCCTGGCTTGCAAGCACGCCGTGTGCAGCCCCGACATATATTTTTTCAGCTCCGCGTTTTTTGACCAGCTCGGCAGCCGAGCACACCGTCCCGGCGGTAGCAATAATATCATCGCACATCAGGACATTTCTGCCCTCGACCTCTCCGATGATTTCCTGCGCCTCTACCTCGCTGCCGCTGACCCGCCTTTTGTGCACAATCGCCAGCTCCCCGCCCAGATGCGAAGCATATCTGGACGCAATTTTCATATTACCCACATCCGGCGAAACCACTGTCAGATTCCCGATTTTTTTGTCCCGGAAATACTTGCTCAACACCAGCTCGGCGGTCAGGTGGTCAACCGGTATATCGAAAAAACCCTGCAACTGATGTGCGTGCAGGTCTATCGCAAGGACCCTGTCGGCCCCGGCAGTTGTAATCAGATTGGCCACTAATTTCGCCGTAATAGGAACTCGCCCCTCGTCTTTTCTATCCTGTCTGGCGTAACCAAAGTAAGGAATAACCGCCGTGATACGCCTGGCACTGGCCCTTCGCAGACAGTCCAGATAAATTAAAAGCTCTACCAGATGCTCATCAACAGGCCTGCACGTCGACTGCACAACAAAGCAATCCCTGCCCCGAACGTCGTCCTCGACCCTGATGACCTTTTCGCCGTCCGGGAACCTGTCTATCTTCGCGCCGCCGAGCGGAATCCCCAAATACTTACAAACCGCACCGGCAAGCGCCACATTACTGCTGCCGGCAAATATCTTCAGATTATCATTCAAAAACATCTTACTTTTGCCTTTTCGCTTCCACTCAGTCTTTCCGCCCAAATTTATCCACGTCTTCTTGGGAAACCACTGTCCCTGCATTTATATGCGTGCCGTCCTTCAGCTCAAGCGGCGCTATCAATATTGAACCCGAACCAATGTAGCAATTATCGCCTATATTCGTCTGGTTCACCTTCTCGCCGTCGAAATTCGCCGTTATCGAGCCGGCACCTATATTAACATTCTGCCCTACGGCAGCATCACCAATATAGCTCTGGTGCCGTGCTCGAACGCCCCGGCCCAAAGTCGAATTCTTAACCTCTGCAAAAACGCCCAGCACAACATCATCCTTTAAGGCCGTGCCGCTCCTCAAATAAGCAAACGGCCCAATCCGACAACCCCGGCCGATTTTAACCTCGCCGTGAATATATGTGAACGGCTCAATCACCGTATCCTGACCAATTTGCGCTCTCACATCAATCCAGGTATTATCAGGGTCAACTATTGTTACGCCGTTGTCCATTAACTCCTGCTGAATCCTGTGCTGCATAATCTTGCTCGCCACGCAAAGCTGGGCCCTGCTATTGACGCCCATCGCCTCCTCAGGCCGAACCGCCGTAACAGCCGTAACTTTATGGCCTGTCGCAATGATAACAGACAGCGCATCTGTCAGGTAATATTCTTTTTTTACATTATCAGGCCTGACTTTCTCCACTGCCTCAAAAAGAACCTTATTATTGAACAGGTAATAGCTCGGGTTAACCTCGCGAATTGCCAACTGCTCACTCGTGCAGTCGCTGTGTTCCACAATGCCCTCGATATTGCCGTATGCATCCCGGATTATCCGACCATATCCGGTCGGGTCATCCAGAACGGCTGTAGCCAATGTCACCGCCGTCTCGCCCTGATGCTTTCCTATAAGAGTTTTTAACGTCTCTGCCCGAATCAACGGCCCATCGCCGCAAAGAACCAGCGTCTCACCCTCAAAATCCTTCAGATGTTCCTTGCAGCACAGAACCGCATGGCCCGTCCCCCGTTGCTCTTCCTGCCGAACCCAGACAATATCCTCAGAATCACCGAATCGTTCTTTCACCTGCTCAGCGGTGTAACCAACCACGATGTGTATCCTCGCCACCCCAACCTGCCGACAGGCATCAAGCACATAGGCAAGCATAGGCCGGCCACATACCTCATGAAGCACCTTCGCCAGTTGTGTATTCATCCTCTGGCTAATCCCTGCTGCCAGTATTATCGCTACCCTATCAGCCACTTGTCTGTCCTTCTTGTTTGAATTTGCTCAATAGTAAATAGAAAATAATAAATAGTAAATTCAAAAATCTACCCGACCAGGACTCGAACCTGGAACGTGGGCACCAAAAGCCCATGTGTTACCAATTACACCATCGGGTATTATCGTACTGCGTACATCGTATTTCGTTAGTTCTTGTTCGTAATACACAGCACGCACGATGCACAACGAATATGTCACGGAGACCGTCTTGCATCGGCCCGATTTGGCCCCGTCGGAGGCTTGAGTCGGCCACGCCGTGATACTGCTGACCCCAAAGAAACTAAAACCTCAAAGTCAAAAACTAAAGGCCATAGTGTAAAATTCAAAAGCTTTAAATTTTCAACTTACTTTTGCACTTTTAGTTTTAAGTCTTTAGTTTCCTAATTCTACCCCGTGCGACAGAGCATTTTCAATTGCAAAAATATAACAGCTTGGTTCCAGTCAATCAACCTTTTTTCTTCCTTCAGCAAGGAATCTGCGATATCGGCACCAAAAACTGCCTTTTCGCCCCCAAAAATGGTGAGGGCCGAAAAATAACAATGAAGAAAAGCTAAAATGCCAATCATTGAATAAATTATCGAAGCATCTATTTTTTTCGCTCGGCCATTTCAATAGTAACAACACCCTTAATCTTCATAGGTATTGTCATCTCTTGCGACTGCGGACCGGCAGCCACCACTTTCATCTGTCCGGCAACATTCTCACTGGCCTCGGCGTTCTTTAGCGCTGCCAGACTGGCTCAATCATCTGTGAGTCCCACTCAGCATAGAGCCCTTCCAGCTCGTTTAATTTTTCCGGCTGTCCAGCTGCCAGATTCTCGCTCTCATCGATATCCGACGCCAGATTGAACAGTTGAGATTCGCCATCCTCGTGTGTCAGCTTCCAGTTGCCTTTCCTCATCGCATAGTCCGTTCCCTTTCGCCAGAACAGCGTCTCGTGGGGCGCACCTTTGTTCCTGCCGGTCAGATATGGAAGCAGGTTGACCCCATCAATCACCCTATCACCGGGCAGCTTTGCCTCGGCCACCGCCGCTGCCGTCGGAAGAATATCCAGAGCAATGACCGGATGGTCGTATGTCACGCCACTTCGCAACCGGCTCGGCCACTGAACCATAAAGGCAACCCGAATCCCACCCTCCCACATCGAGCCCTTCTTGCCCCGCAGCGGATAATCAATTGAGCCATTGTTCTTTGAGCCGCCGTTGTCGTTGACGAAGAAAAGCAGCGTATTTTCTTCCAGGTCCAACTCCCGCAGCTTGGCCAGCAGCTCACCTATGCCATCATCCAGAGCAGCTAACATCCCGGCATAAGTGCGACGCGTCGGATCTTCAATATGCTGAAAGCTATCTTGGTATCGTTCGGGCGCCTGCATCGGCGTATGCACGGCATTGTAGGCAAGGTACAAAAAGAACGGCCTCTTGCGATGCCGCTGAACAAACGCAACCGCCTCACGACTGAAAGCGTCGGTTAGGTACTCCTGCTCGTCCACCGGCTCTGTCCCACGCAGGATAGGATTGAATGTCCCCAGACCGGGGTCAATATAGGAGTGCCCCCCGTGAAGAAAACCGAAAAACTCACCATAGCCGCGATTGAAGGGATGGAAATGCGAGTACATTCCCAGATGCCACTTTCCAACCACACCAGTAACGTACCCTGCTGATTTCAGCACATCGGCAATCGTTACCTCTGTCAGCGGAAGGCCAACCTCCTCCCGCAGCCCTCCGGGCGGAGGACCAGTGTTATACTCGTGGCCAAATCGCTGCTGATACCGGCCGGTTGCCAGCCCTGCTCTCGTCGGGCTGCACACCGGGCACGAAACGTAGCCATTGGTAAAGCGTATCCCTCTTGCCGCAATGCTGTCGATATTCGGCGTTGGAATGTCCGTGCAGCCGTGGCAGCCAAGGTCGGCGTATCCCATATCGTCGCTGATGATAACGATAATATTCGGCATACCACCAACACGGACTTCTAAAGCCCGACTCGACAGCACAACCCCTCCCGCCCCGACCGCTGCACATCTCTTCAAAAATTCACGACGTGTGTAATTGAATGTACTCATTTTCCAGGCCTCCTTAGAATTTCTTTACTAATTTTAACCAATATTCGCTCCACTATCAAGCACATTAACCAGCAAAAATGGGAAAGGCTTTGAATCCGCCGGTAGAATTAGTAACTTGAAACCCGAAAACCTCGAACTGACCGCAGAGTAACCGTTCACAGGTTAAGATGCTGAATTTTGGCCATTTTATGTCATTGCGAGCGAGGCAGACGGGCCATCCCCCTGCCCCTCAGGGGCAAGCTGCGCTTGAGGCTGCCACCCATCGAGTATCGGGCATCGAGCATCAAGCTAATCGCCCTCCCCATCAACCGAGACATACCCCCGCTGCCCCTCGCTTACATAAGCAACCTCCGACGACTTGTCCTCGGCCAGCCCTTCGGAAGGGCGGGCCTCAGCTAAATCTGCATAACCCGCCTCAGCATCCGCCTCCATCTGCTTGCGCATCCGTTCATATTCCTTGAGCGTCATCATAACCTCCCGTGCCTGGCTGCCCTTGTATTCGCCAAGGATGCCCGACGCCGCCATCATCTCTATAATCCGCGAAGCACGGGCATAGCCGACATTGAGCCGGCGCTGAAGCAGCGACACACTGCCACGCTGTGTCTCCAGAACAATCCGCACCCCCTCATCAAAAAGCTCGTCCCTTCTCATCTCAGACACATCAAGTCTGTTCAGCTGAGTAAGCTCAGGATGGAATTGGGGCTCGGCAATTTCCTTCAAGTATTTGACGACACGCCGAACCTCCATCTCGTCAACAAAAGTTCCCTGGGCACGCACCAAATCGCTCGTTCCCGGCTTTAGAAACAGCATATCTCCCTCACCAAGCAGCGTTTCGGCACCATTCTGGTCGAGGACAATTCGGCTGTCCAGCCGTGCCGCAACACGGAAACCTACCCTGGTCGGCATATTAGACTTTATCAGGCCCGTAACGACCGTCGCCTGAGGCCGCTGAGTGGCCAGCACAATATGAATACCAACCGCCCGGCTCTTCTGAGCAAGCCGAACAACATAAGCTTCTATCTCCTTCGGTGCAGTCATCATCAAATCGGCAAGCTCATCGATTACTATCACAATGTACGGCATCCTCTTCGGTATCTTGGCCTCCTCCTCAGCATTGCTCGGCTCGAAACGCCTGATTATCTCCTCCGCCCCCAGACTATTATATTCAGCAATATTCTTCACCCTCGCCTCCGCCAGAAGCGCATAACGCTCATCCATCTTCACCGTGGCCCATTCAAGTATCTGAACAGCCCGCTGTGTCTCGGTAACTATCGGCGACATCAGGTGCGGAATAGTATTAAACGCCGTCATCTCGACCATCTTCGGGTCAATCAAAATTAGTTTTACCTCATCTGGTCGCTTGGTAAGCAGTATGCCTGTGATGATACTACTTATACACACGCTTTTGCCCGAGCCGGTCGTGCCGGCAATGAGCAAATGCGGCATCTCCGTCAGATCTGAAACAAGCGCTTCTCCTGCCGAATCCTTGCCCAAAAACAGCGGTATTTGCATCTTCCCCGGCTTGGTGCCGGCCAATTGTATCAGGTCCTTCATACGAACCTTTTCTTTCTCGCTGTTCGGCACCTCTATCCCTATCGTATGCTTTCCCGGCAAAGGAGCCACAACACGAACCGCACCGGCACCCAGCGCACGAGCCATATCGTTGGCAAGCGTGCTTATCTGGCTGACTTTCACGCCCGCTGCAAGCTCTAATTCAAACATTGTTACTACCGGCCCCGTATCAGCCGTTACCACCCGCGCATTGATATTAAACTCGCCTAAAAGCCGCTCCAATGCACCGGCCTTGGACTTGACAACCTTACCCTGAACAGTAGCAAAACTATACTCCGGCTCAGCCAACAACTCCAGCGGCGGCAGTGTGTAATCCTCGAAGCTCGCCGGCAAATAAGCCGTGCCCGGTCCAGGCACACTTCTGTCACCCTTGTCCTTTCTGTCATCTCCGAGAAACCTGTCCCCGACCCCGATCGGGGAGCGGAAATCCATCCCTCTCGACCCTTCCCCCACCGCGGATACAGTTGCACCTTCAACTCCCTCTTCCAACTCACCAGCCTTACCGAAACCCAAAACATCGGCACTTTGCAGCAGAGATTTTTGCCTGGCACTTAATCTTTGCCATATCTGACCCAAAACTTCCGACTGTCGCTTAGCCGCCGGCCACGCTGGCGCCACCAGGCCAACCATTCCCCGCAACAAAAAACCAAACCAGCGCAGCGCCGTGACGATAACAACATCGGCCAACAGAACAACCCCGACAATACAGATAGCTGCAAGTAGTATCAAGGTACCCAAAAAGGCAAAATGGCTCCGCAAAAACTGTACCGTCCCGACTCCGAGTACCCCGCCTGAACCTATCGGAAAACCGCTCGCCCGATAAGGCCAGAAACAATAAAAAATACTCGAAGCCGCCACCGTCAGCAACCCCAATCCAACCGCTCGCAAAGCCGGCTGGCCCACAGACCGATGGGCAAGTCTCATAACCAGAAAACAAATTGCCGAAACCAGTACCACAAACACGCCCGGCCCAATATAGTAGAGTAAATAATATGCACAAAAAGCACCTATCGAGCCGCACAAATTAGCCGGTGGGTCATTATGCGGCCAAATAAACTTGCTCGGCCAATCACCAATATCAAAACTGGCACAACTGCACAAAAGCAGCAACAACCCGGCAATCCCAAAACACTCGATCGCCACCTTATGTGATTTCGCCTCTTTCACGCTATCCGTTCCCTGTTAAGTCCGATAAAGTCAGAAATCAGGTTTTTCGGTCTTCTGTCTTCTGTCCTCTGTCCTTTAACCTAATATCGGCAACACTTCCTGCTCTTCTGCACAATTGTCCAGCCCAAAACTGTAGGAGCCATTCACGAATCGCTCCTGTGCCTTTTACATTCTTCGCCCTCAACCATCGCTTGTCTGCCATAGCTTCAGCGAAGGCGGGAGCATCAAGTATCCAATTCACTAATTCTCTAATTTACTACAATCCTGGTACCCTGGTTCCTGATATCCTACACCCTGATACCCTGATATCCAGATACCCTGCTCCACCCTATACGCTATCCGCTATCCGCTATTTTCCCCTTTCCCCTTCTCCCCTGCCCCGTGAGATAGAAAAAAATAGACTCACTAAGTGAGTTTACACTGAGCTTGGGAGTTTACCCTGAGTAAAATCGAAGGGAAGTGAGACCTGCTCGGAAAGCTTCTAATGTTTCACTATCCGCAGGGCTCGAACCATACAAGAACGTTGACATTTTATCTCCGGTAGACTAAATTGGACGAGTATTGAAGAAGCAACAGGAGCAATTAGCCCCGTGCGTCAAAAAACTGCACGAAGTGACAGAGAGAATCTGTAAGGAAAAGATAGAAAGTTTTGTTTAGCCACAGATGGCACAGAGGCAAAAGAGAATTGATAGATGGACAATAATATACTTGGGATTGCGGAAGAAATAAAACCATATTTAAATGAAATTGCCGAAAGACTGTGGTCAGGCCAAGCTGCTGTAATGATTGGTGCTGGGTTCAGCAAGAATGCAAAGAAAACTAACCCTTCACAAAAGAGTTTTCCCGACTGGAATCAACTTGGAGACATATTTTATAAAAAACTTCATGACAAAGAACCTGAAAGTAATGAACGCTATTTAAATGTTCTTGAATTGGCTGAGCAAGTACAAGCAGCTTTTGATCGGCCAACATTAGATAGACTATTGTATGACTCTATTCCTGACAAGGACTACGAGCCGTCTGAACTACATGTCAATTTGTTAGAATTACCTTGGACAGACGTTTTTACGACAAATTACGATACACTTTTAGAACGTGCCTGCGTAAATGTTGAATCTAAAAAATTCGATATAGTCTTAAGTAAGCAAGATTTGACCCGTTGTAAAAAGCCAAGAATCATTAAGTTGCATGGCAGTTTTCCTCATGGTCCTTTTACCATTACAAGAGAAGATTTTCGTAAATATCCCAGAGACTTTGCTCCTTTTGTAAATACTGTTCAGCAATCGTTTTTAGAAAATACAATTTGTTTTATAGGATTTTCCGGCGACGACCCGAATTTTCTCAAATGGCTAGATTGGCTACAGGATAATTTAGGAAAAGAAAATTCGCCCAAAACATTCCTAGTTGGAATCTACCACCTATCAGACGCCCAACAAAAGCTCTTAATACGGCGAGGCATTTCGCTGGTGGATATGTCTGTTTGTCCGGCTATGAGAGAGAATCCTACAAAAGCACTGAACTCTTTTTTTGACTATATCCAGTCTAAAAAAGGAGATGTGATGTTCGCATTGCCTAAGAATCAACTTGAATGGCCTAGCAAGCAACAGTTTATGTATCCCGATACTCAGAAAGAGACTATCCAACAACTGAGAAATGTCATTAATGAATGGAAAAAGAATAGGAAAACATATCCTAATTGGATTATTCTTCCCGAAGATCGCCGTAATTCATTATGGACTTACACAGAATATTGGATAAGCATTTCCCCGCAGTGCAAGAAATTAGAAACACCTCTTGATATTGAATTTATTTATGAATTAAATTGGCGGCTGGAGAAGTGCCTTTGTCCTATTTTTAATGACAACATTGACATTTATAAGTCGGTTATCGAGAAGTACAATCCATTTCCTGATAAATTAACAATAGAAACAGCATCGGTTACAAGGAATATAGAGACACACAAGAATTTAGACTGGGAGAGAATCGAAGTAGAATGGCTTGAACTTCACATTTCGATGATGCGTTATTATCGTGAAGAAGGACATTTTAAAGAATGGGAAATTATAAACAATCGAATCCAGCAACTTTATTCAGTTATATCACCTGAAATGATTGCACAGGTGCATCATGAACGTTGTCTTTATACATTATTTTCACTGAGAATAGCTGATGTTAGAGAACAAATAAGATTATGGCCCGTCAACGAATCACTTCCATTTTGGGAAGCTAAACGAGCCGGACTATTGGCCGAATTAGGTGACATCGATGAGGCCGAGAAAATACTCGAAAAGTCATTAAGTAACATCAGAAAACATCTCAATCTTTCTCCCGTCTCAAACGATTATTCATTGGTCTCAAGAGAAGCTTTTGTCATGCTGTTGTTGCAGTATATTAAAAATGCAATAATATTGAGACATGGTCAATTTAATAAGATAGAAGAAATTAGAGAAAGATTTAGTGACCGATGGAATTCCCTTAAGCGATATAAGTGTGACCCATGGTTGGAACTGAAGCTATTTGGAAACTGTTTAGAACGAGAGCCGATTTATATCGCTGCTACTAGCAAAAAGCATGAATTTGATATCGGTCGAGTTACAAGCACACATCATCTTGGCCAAACCGACACAGAAGCATTGATCGCATACTCATTCCTTAGATACTTTGAGGAAGCTGGCATCCCCTTTAGAATACCAGGTACTCAGATTGGCACAAAGCTGGCTGTGGGAGCATTGAAACGAGTTGGCAACTATTCGCCTTATTGGTCATCTGCAACCTTTCTAAGAACTGGAGATTCCAAAGCTGCTGATATCATATTTGGTCGCGAATCCATCTATAAAATGACCTCCGAACAAGTGGACTTACTCATCGAAAAATATTTAGAGGTTCTCCGTAAGTCGCAGACTGAAATCAAAAGAGGTGAGACGGTTCAAAAAGACAACTTTGGTATTGTTTTGGCTAACGTGATACCGGAAATTTTTTCACGATTGTGCGTTAAATGTTCAACCAATTCGAAAGACAAACTGCTTAGTTTCATAAATGCACTCTATTCATCAAGCCATAAGCATAAATATAAAGGAATAAGGAATTTAGTTGAAAGATTGCTCCGTTCTTATTCCTCGCAGGAACAATACACAAGACTACCACTTTTATTAAAACTTCCAATTCCTAACGATCTAAATATTGTTACAAAACGCGAGTATCTCGAACCATTCGACTTTATTAATATAGACAAGGAATCTGTGGCTAAATGTCAAGACATTCAAATTGAACAAAGTATCATCAACTCCTTATTGCAGAAAGCAGGTTCTGCTAATCACGAGGAGCGAAGAAGAGCGATTAATAGGATCGCAAAGTTGTATGGGCTTAACTGTTTAAATAAAAAACAAGTCAAAGAATTTTCTGATATTCTTTGGTCACAAACAGGGCCAACGGGTTTTCCTGAAAATACAAATTTCTATAAGTTTGCATTTTTAAACTTATTACCCTGCCCTGATAATATTGACCATGTTTCATTATTTAAGGAATATGTAGCAAAAGAAAAATTTCCAATACAAAAGACAAGAGCAGAAAAAGGTGTAAGCATAACCGGAGGAGATATTCCTTTTTGTGATGAGCTTATAGGTGCAACTAAAAGACCCCTCTCCGACAAAGGGATTGATTGGTCAGAACAAGAAGCTATTGCCATATTTTCTCGGTTGTTGGAATGGTGGGACGCCGACAAGGAATTCATTAAAAAAGATAAGAATACACATTTCTTTGGTAACATTGGTGATGAGTTCAAAAAACGATTTGCTAATCTCACCCGGATATTAGAATGTGTTGTAATTCCAAGATTATCTCCTCAGACCCCAATAAAAGAAGAGTTGAGTCGATTGTTGAAAGAACTTTCTGAATATGGTGTGCCGTGTGTGGCTGCTTACGCTGCAAGTCTCTGTCTATTCCCCGAACAAAGACAGGTTGTATTTGATAAAATTGAGACAGCCATATTATCAAAACAGGAAGAAAAAATAAGAGATGGCTATAACGCCATTTATCAAATATTTATATTGCATAATACTAACAAAATAAAAGATATTCCTGCTGTTATATGGGCATATATAGTTTCACCTATCAAATGGAGATGTTTGCCGAATATAGTTAATGCATTAAATGCAGGGATTCGCATTTTAAACGATTTTCCAGAGACACCCACAGACGAGTTTCTAAATGACATAACATTTGGATTAGGATGTCTAATTGAGGAGACAAGTTTACAGAACCAACAATCTGCCATAGATATTGCAAAACGGCTTGATATTAGAGCAGTTGCGGCGTCGCTTGCCTGCACATTATATAAATATTACTTAAAGAAAAACTCACCAATACCTGAACCTCTGGAAAAATGGAAGTCTGTTTGTAGTGACTTCGATGAGTTTTCTGATATACGCAATCAATGGGAAAACTGTAATTAGAATGGAAATAAAAATCTGTGTTAATCTGCGTCTAATTTCTTCGTGCCTTTTTGCGGCTAAATTTTTCTCTGCGTTCTCAGTTTACCCCGTTAGAAACGTATCTTCTCTTTTTCTAATCTGGCGCCCTCTGCGTTGAATTCTTTTTATTTTTTTGTTGACCTTTGTTTGAAATTCTGTCTTTTAAAAATCCGCATCAATCCATGTCAATCCGTGGTTGGCTTTGCCTTTCTGAATTCTGGCTTCTGGCTTCTGCCCTCTGTCTTCCGTCCTCTGCCCTCTGCCCCCCCGCCCGCTGGCGATGGAATAGTCAATATCCTGGATCTTGCCCTGATAGCCCACCACTGGCTCGAAGGCACTATCCCTTAACTTTACCTCGTTAGAAGGAATGCCCCCTCCTCTGGTGGGTGGTCTAAAGCCCCACCCGAGTTTTCTAACGGGCTTTCCTCTGCCACTCATCTTCGTCCCTCTTTTAACCACAGATTTCACCGATTTTTTATTTTCATCTGCTGTTTAGCAGTCGCCGGCAAGCCTGCCCTGAGCTTGCCGAAGGGGCGACGCTTGCTTGTCATTCTGAGCACAGCGAAGAATCTCAATCCCAAATAATCAATAGTCAATAGTAAATAATAAATTAACTCGTCCTCCGTCGTCCGCCCTCCGCCCTCTGTTTACCCCGTTAGAAACGTGCCTTCTTTTTTTCTAATGGGGCGTCCTCCGTGATCATTTTTTCTTTACCACCAAGGTACGAAGTTACAAATTTCCTGATATCCTGATTTCTGATATCCTGCACCCTGATATCCTGTTTACCTGATAACCTTCTTTTCTGCGAAGTCCGTCCCCAATTTTTACAAATTTTTGCAGATTTTCGCAATCTTTACGCAGATTTTCGCAAATTTTCGCAGATTTTCTCATTTTTTCTCTAATTTTTGCAAATTTTCACCACTTTTTTCTTGCCTATTTTACCCAACCCCTCCAAGCCAACCTACCAACCCCCGTTTTCACCCCAGAAACCAACATCCACACGAAAAAAACATCCAAAAAACCCCAATTTTTTTAAAAATCTGGATAATTTTAATTCTGAATTTTGATTTCCAATCAGATATTCTCTTAGCTCTGTGTGTCCTCTCTAACTAATCTTCTATTTTTATAGTCAATAACAAATAAAAAACCCCGCGGCGAATCCGTTCGCCACAGGGCAATGAAAAAGCAATACCGAATACTCGATATTCAACCCATCCTCACTATCAACTACAAGTATCGAGCATCAAATATCACTCGCTCCTCCTTTTCTTAGTTTCTTGTGTTAATTCTTCGTCTGACTCCTCCACAGTCTTATCGAGTTTCCCGGTGTCCTCCTCGGCCTTTTGCGGTACTGCTATAGCTACGCCGAGTCGGCCCAACTGGCCGGCTACCTCCGGCTGGCTGCGATCAAGCTGAAAACTGCGGGTCAAGTAATCCTTCGCATGTCCCTTTTTACCCTTGCTCAAATAATAGAAGCCGACCTGTCTGTTAATCTTGGCCGAATTCGGCGCCAAGTGAAGTGCCTGACGATAGCAGTCCAATGCATACTCATCCACTTGCTCCTTCTGAAAACCCAGCGCAAGCTGAAGTGACGCCCCCGCTGAACCGGATGCCTGGTTCATATAAATCTCGGCGTAGAGCTTGGCTTTGGCTGTATCGCCGCTGTCCAGCAACACCTTGACCATTGCCGCCTGGGTACCCCAGTGGGCAGGGTCAAAACCCAAAGCGATATTGTAATGATACTCTGCCTGAGCCCACAAGCCATCAGCTTGATACAACTGGCCCAGCTCAAAATGTGCATCGGGATCTTCAAATTTACGGTCGATTGCTTTCAGTAAATTGGCCTTTTTTTCTTCGGCCGGCGTCCTCTTAACATCCTCGTCTTTCAGCCCCCTAGTCCTTTCCCCCAATGAGCCACAACCCCCAAATGACGATATGCAAACCAAAAATACCAGGCCAAATAGTTGTGCTTTACAAGTCACCTTCCCGCTCCATCGCGCGAACAATTTATATCCCACCCTTTCTTTTCCTGCGAGTTAATTCAACAGATACTAAACAACCTCATTTTGCACACTTAACAATTCTTGTCAAGTAAAATTTTGACTCAAAGCATAATTTTTTTAATAAAATCGTAAATTTTCGAATCAAATGAGCAAGTCTTTGCAAAACAGGCGCTAAAAGTGAGAAGAAACTGACAAAAATTTGCAAAAATGCACGCTTTTCAGTGATGAAAAGGGCACAATTTGTAAAACCTTGCCAATTTTGTTTCTTTTGTAATAAAATACGGGGGCACTATCAGATTAACGGGGCAACCCAAATAGTTTGCCCACCCCGCCCTGGCTGGGACAAACCCCCCTTTCGCGGGGATGACAATATTGATGCGTCGCTACGATGGCAGTAACAAAGCGGCGCGATTTTAAGGTGTTTTAGATATCGAGGTTCTGGACTTCGAGGGCGTGGTCCCGGATGAAATTTCGGCGTTTTTCCACATCATCGCCCATTAATATACTAAAGAGCCGGTCGGCCTCGCCTGCATCCTCGACCTTGACAGCAAGCAGTACCCTTGTAGCGGGATTCATCGTCGTCTCCCATAACTGCTCGGCGTTCATCTCACCCAGCCCTTTGAAGCGCTTTAGCTCAATTCCTTTGCCACCAATCTGCCTTATATTGGAGCAGACGTCACCGAGCGAGGAGGTGTCGTATTCGTCCGGGCCGTTGATAAGTTGAAACTTTGTCGGCAGCGGCTCGCCAGAGACAGACCTGGCAGGTTTTAAGAGAAAATCCTTTAAGTCCAAGCCAAACTCGGCCTTTAACTTTTCATTTATCTGATTGATACGTGCTACTTCACGAAGCTCCTCGGCGACAATCAACTCCTGCTCTTCGCCACGGCTCTGGGCTTCGATACGCGGCTTTAGTTCATCGAGGCGTTTTTCGTACTCGCTTCTTTCATAATAAAACTCTTCCTTGCCCTGGATCCGGACACGGTAATGGGGTAATGATTTGTCAGGGTCATAATAGGCCTGCATGAAGTCAGCGAAGTTGATTCCGCGTCTGGCCAGGACAGCTATGATGCGTTCGGCATCGGCGAGAACCTTTACAAGACCTGTGAGCTGGCGGCCGGAGATTTTTTGTCCGGCCTTGCCATCTCTGATAACAAATTCTGTGCCTTCCAAGCCACGAGAAATCATTCGCTTGTGCATTTGATTTTCGCTGAGGACATATATAGATTTCTTCTTGCCCTTGATCTTGACCTCATACAATGGCGGCTGGGCAATATAAATCATATCGTTGAGAAATAACTGAGGCATCTGTCTAAAGAAAAACGTCAGCAGCAGCGTTCGAATATGAGCGCCGTCAACGTCGGCATCAGTCATCAAAATTATCTTGCCGTATCTGCACCTGGTCAAATCGAACTCGTCGGCGCCGATGCCGGTTCCCAGAGCGCTTATAATTGTTCGGATTTCATCATGGGCGAGCATCTTATCCAGGCGGGCCTTTTCGACATTGAGGATTTTTCCTTTCAGTGGCAGGATGGCCTGGGTGTTTCTATCCCGGCCGGCCTTTGCCGAGCCTCCAGCTGAGTCACCCTCCACAACGAAAATCTCGGTACTGGCCTTTTCCCTGCTCGCGCAGTCCCACAGTTTACCAGGCAAGTTTGTGCTACCCAGCGCACCTTTGCGTCTGGTCAATTCGCGGGCCTTTCTGGCAGCCTCCCTGGCTGCAGCGGCCTGAATTGCCTTGTTTAAGATGCGCTTTGCCTCGGCGGGATGCTCCTCAAGGAAATGGCCAAGCTGCTCGTTAACCGTAGTCTCAACGAAACCACCCACTTCCGGATTTGTCAGCCGCACCTTTGTCTGGGCCTCAAAGTGCGGGTCAGCAAGCTTTACCGCCACGACTGCAGTCAATCCCTCCCGCAGGTCCTCGCCGGTTGTAACCTGGCTGTTCTTTAACAGGTTATTACTCCTGGCGTAATAATTCATCGTACGAGTCAGGGCTGTTTTGAAGCCCGAAAGGTGCGTGCCACCGTCGATATTGCGAATATTGTTTGCGAAGACCAGCACATTTTCAGTGTAACCGTCGTTGTACTGCATCGCTATCTCACAGCTTAGCATTGCTTTAGCGTCTTCCTTGGCGAAGTAGATAGGGTTACGGTGCAAGGTGTCTTTGCCTTCGTTGAGATGTTTAACAAAGGCCTTGATTCCATCTTCAAACTTAAACACCTCTTTTTTATCTCCTCTATCGTCCCTGAAGGTAATCTGCAGCCCGGCATTTAAGTAGGCCATTTCGCGTATTCGCTTCAACAGCGTGTCGTACTCGAACTCCGCATCAGTAAATATTTCCTCGTCGGCCTTGAAGGATATTTTTGTGCCGCGTTTGTCGGTTGGTCCGACCTCGTCCACGTGGCCTTTCGCAGCCCCTCTGACGCACTCGAAATGATAATGTTTGCCATCTCTATAGACATCAGCTTCGAGCCATTCGCTCAGGGCGTTGACCACGCTGACGCCTACGCCGTGCAGGCCGCCAGCCACTTTGTAACTGTCACTGTCAAACTTGCCACCGGCGTGCAGGGTCGTTAGCACAACCTCAAGAGCGCTGGTCTTGGCCTCTTTGTGCTCTTCGATAGGTATGCCTCTGCCGTTGTCCTCTATTATACAGCTGCCGTCGGCCTGGATGTGTACGTTTATATTGTCGCAGTACCCAGCTAATGCTTCATCGATGGAGTTGTCCAGGACCTCATAGACCAAATGGTGCAGGCCGCCGCTTCTGCGGTCGCCGATGTACATATCCGGCCGCTTGCGCACCGCCTCTATGCCGCCGAGTATCTTGATATTGCTTGCATCGTATCGATGGTCTTTCATAATTTGTATCTCATTGCTCACATCTCTCTGTTAACGGCTCGTGGTTCGATTCACGAGCCAAGACACGTAATTTGGCCGATGGTGAATCTAATATCTCTGATCCGAGCTTGTGGGCACTGGCGCTGCAGCTCCGTGAGAAGCTCCGAAGTGCACAACCGCAGCTCGCGCAGATGTGGGGGCGAATCAACTACCACTTTTAGCTGTCCACTGGCTATTTCCGCAAGTCTACAATGCTGCTCAAGTTCAGGTGGTAGTAATTGGCTCCAAATCTCAGCTATCGACCCGAACTTGGCCTGCCGCGGCGAAATCCTCTCGTCCATAATTTTCCTGACAACATCACCTAAGTGCGCCGCACTGTTTCGGTTTGATTTTGCCAACTGTTTTATACTGATTTTATCGGGATTGCGTAATTGTCTGGTCGAATCCATTTTTTTATTTCCAACTGACCAGTGATAATTGACAATTTACTAACCCAGGTTGATTGGCATTAAGACATAAAGGAAATTTCCCCCGCTCTTTATTAGCCCTGGCCTATCCGGCTGACCTAATTCCAATTCGAATTCCGGCGTCTTGATAACCCGCAGGACATCTATTAAAAACTGCGGACTAAAGCCAATTTCGATTGGCTCGGCCTTGTAATCGATCGGCATACTAACCTGCGCATCGCCTGTCTCCGGGGCCCTGCCGGAAAATATCAAACTATCTTTTTCAATCGACAGTTTAATACCTCTGGATTCCTGGCTCGTCAAAAGTGCCGAGCGGCGAACCGCACTTAACACCGCCTCGGTTGACAAGGTCAGCTTCTTATCGTAATCCGTAGGAATTATATCCTCGTACTTCGGGAAATTACCTTCAACAAGATTTGAACTTATAACAACATCTGCACAACTAGCCAGTATCTGGTTGTCAACAAGCTTAACAGCAACCGTGTCTTTGTCGCTACCGCCTATTTTGCCCAACAGAGACATTGTTTTTGCCGGCACTATTATCTTTGCCGCTGCTATTTTCTCATCGGGAGCTGAAACTAAGTTGACCTTGGTGTGTGCGAGTCTCCTGCCGTCGGTGGCAACTAATAACAGCTTTTTGCCTTTTATTTCCCACAAAACACCATTAATTGCATAACGGGTGCTCTCTTTCGCTGTGGCAAAGAGGCACTGCTCAATGCCAGCCTGTAGATTATCTAATCTAACCTTTATATCAGCATCTCCATCAAAGCCCGGGACCACTGGATACTGGCCCGGCTCCGGGCCATAAATCGTAAAGTGGCTGTCAGAACCTGTTATCTCACACGTGCCCTGCTCCGCCCTTACCGACAGAACTTCGTCGACACTTTCACGCACAATACCAGCCAGTTCGTCCGCCGGCACAATGACCTCGCCCGCTTCTTCAACCTGAACCTCGGAGACTAAATAGTTAATGCCTACTTCTAAATCTGTTGCACAAATCCGAACCTCTTTTTCGTCAGCGGCAATTTGCACACATCGCAGTATTGGCTTTGGTGTTCGGCTCGGCACAACAGAGGTTAGTAAGCCCAGTGACTCGGCAAGAGCTGCTCTGTTAAAATTTATCTTCATCATATAAACCTCTACACTAAAATGCGAAAAGGGTTAAAATACCAACGCGACAAACCTGAAAAATACCCACCCAGTTTACATTATAAGATTGAAGCCCACAACCCTTTTTTAGGAAAAAACTCAGGAGATTTGTACACCTAAAATTAACGTATTCGCGATGATATAGATTAATATTATATTAAAAATAAAAAATAGTATTAGTAGTCATAGGGCCTGTGAGATTGTTAGATTATAAATATAGTGAATTACTAAAGCTCTTTACAGTAAGAACTTAACAAGAGTAAACATCCAATACTTATTGGGGATAACCGGTTAAGTTTTCTTTAAAGTTGTTCAACGAAACTAACAGTGCCGGTTGCCCTGCAGCACCAGTATGTTAATTATTGCGGGGTTTAACAGGAGGTTTAACTGTTTATCCAGAATTTTGCGCACAGGGTGGTGGTATTAAAAATAGTTGTTATCTCGAAAGAATTTTTGAAAAAGGCATTGATAAAGTAGCGAATTAAGCAATAATTTATACATAAACAATATATAAGTAAATCAAGGAGCTTCCCAATGTCTCTGGAACACGAATTGGGGCTGAGAAACCCGATAACTCTTCTAGCCCACGAAGCCCTGCTTAATATCTATTATACCGCTTCGTGCCTGAAAAAGCGAGCGAGTGAATTTTTCCAGCCTTTCGGGCTGACAAACGTTCAGTTTAACCTTATGATGCTACTGCAACATCAGAGTGGGCCCGAAGGGGGCTTGAGCCAGGCACAACTAAGCGATATGATGCTTGTTAACCGCGCCAATATAACCTCGCTGATAGACCGGATGGAAAAGGTAACCTTGGTTGCTCGCACCGCCTCACCCTTTGACAGAAGATACAACATCATAAAACTGACTGGCCGAGGCAAAAAATTACTCGCCCGCATTGAGCCGCTTTATGCTAAAGAAGTCAAAAAAATAATAGCCGTTATCAAAGAGACTGAGCAGAAAAGACTTATAAAAATGCTTGAGAAGATCCGCAGCGAACTACCCTGACAGGGCAGAGTATCTCCGGATTTACTTGCAGGGTGGGACCGGGAGTTTAATCGTCAGGGGATTCAACGAAGGGGAGACGGAAAAAGGAGATAAAGAAACAGTGGAAAATTCAACAAAAGGGCTGTTTGTAGGTTTTGATGTTGGAAGCAGCTTTGTGCACTATGTTGTTCTTAATGGGGGCAAGGAAATAGTATACTCTCCTAAAGCGATAATGCATTTTGCCAATCCAATTGGGGCGATAAAGGAAGTCTGGCGGGACATAGTAAGCCGATTTACCAAAGGTCGGATAAAAAACACAGCCTTTACCGGAAGCAATGCAAAGTTTTTTCCAAGGGTGATGAAAGATTTAACTTATGATTTTGATAGCGTAACGATCCCGAAGGGGGCCGAGATAATTAGCCCGGACGTAGATTATATTTTCCATATAGGGGCAAAAGATGCATACTTTTTTGGTTTGAGGAAAATAAACGGTAAAAAGATTATTCAAGAATGGAGAACGGGAACCAAGTGTGGTGGCGGCTCCGGCACGTTAATAGAAAAGCAGTGCAGGAGGATGTTTGAAGGTGAAATTCCTCTTCCTGAGCTGGAAGATACTGCAATAAATGGCGATGATTGCGAACGAGAGAGTGATAGAGTACAAAACAGGGCGAAACTGCAATTGAGGCTGGAAGAGATTTTTGCCAGAGCAGAGCAAGAAGCTCAAAAGGCAAAGGAGCCAAGTGAGTTTTTGGCGAGGTGCGGTGTTGTTATTCAGTCTGATTTAATTCATAAGCAAAATGAAGGTGCGAGGAGGGAAGATAATTTAGCGGGGCTTTTTAAGGCGGTAGCAAGAAATTATAAGATTGATGTTCTCGGAGCGAGGAAATTTACAGGGCCCGAGAACGCCCATAATGCGATAGCAACGGGAGGGGTTTTGACTAATGACCTTATAAGAGAAAACCTGGAGCACTTCCTTGGGCTCTCTATCGAAAGGCCAAAAGATTATCACAACATAGCGGCCATAGGCGCAGCATTGAGGGGGATAGAAGAAAACAACAGCTTCGTTTTTGACCTTGAGCAGCTTGAAAAAGTGGCGGAGTACAGCAGGGGGAAAAGACAGTTTACCCCTGCTCTTTTTGAATACCTTGGAAAAGTAAATGAAAAAAGCGAAGATTTAGAAGAAACAATACAGGACAGAACAGAAGTTATCATAGGCATTGACGGTGGGAGCACAACGACAAAGGGGGCGTTGGTTGAGTTAAGAACAGGTAAACTTCTCGACAAACTTTATATTAAAACTTATGGCAATCCCGAAAGTTCATTAAAACGTGTTATAAAATACTTGAGCAGACACGGGGACAAAGTGATTGTCAAGGGAGTTGGTGCCACTGGTTCCGCAAGAAAACTATATGAGAAGATTTTGGTTAGCAAGAAGAAAGGCGAAGAATTGGCAAAAAAAGGAATAGAAATTACAGACAGAATCACTGACGAGATTACCTGTCATGCTCTCGGCGTTAAACACAACAACTCTGATATTGATACTATCTTTGAAGTAGGAGGCCAGGACATGAAGTTTACCAGTTTCACCAAGGATGGAACAGTCAAAGAAGCAAAAATGAATTACAGCTGTCAGGCAGGTTCCGGCCAGACGCTTGAAAATATGGCTGATGTTATAAATTTGAAAGTAGAAGATTCTCTGCAGGAGTCTGCGTTAAGCGCGAGCAGAGTTCCGGTGATTGACTCGACCTGTGGTGTTTTCATGGAGATGGACGAGAACAGGCTCGTGGCGGAAGGTTTCAGCAGAGAGGAGATATCTGCTGCAATACTAAGGGGAACAGCTGCAAGTTATTATCATAAATTTGTTGGTGGCCCTCAACATGTCGGAGAGAAATGCTCTGCACAGGGCGGGCCTCCTTTGGGAAAAGCGTTTCTTGCTGCACTTGCGCAGGTAACGGATAAACAGATAGAGGCTTGTCCTCACAGGGAAATGTTCGGGGCGTGGGGTCAGGCTTTAGACATTATTGAAAACATAAGGCAATTAGAAAAGCAAAATAAGAGGTATGAATCTGCTTTTAGAGGTTGGTATTTAGTGGATATGCTTTTTGAAAAACAAAAAACTCCCTGTCGGGAGCTATTTAAGGAGAAATCCTGTGGGGTGAGAGACTGTGAGCTTGAAGTGTTTTCTATTGAAGATGACAAAATAATTACAGGGGGGTTTTGTCCCCGGGGAAATTCTGAGGCTGCGAGAAAGCCGAAAACAAATTACGTTGAGAAGTATCATAAAATTTATGAAAAATATTTCAAAGAGCAGGGAAGTCTATTAGAAAATATTGCCTCCGCAAAACAAGGTAAAGACGCAACAAGAACAGTAGGGATTAAGAGAAGCACTGCAACCCTTGGTGAGAAAGGGATATGGAGCGCTGCTTTGTTGAAGAGACTCGGCTTTTGGCCCGTAGTCTCGCCAAGGACCGACAAAGAAATAGCGAAAAGAGGAATTGACAGCTCAAGAACCGATTTCTGTATAGCCAGGAAGTTAGCGACGGGACATGCCGCTGTCTTAAATGAGAATCCGAATATAGAGTACCTGTTTAACCCGAGTTTTATTGAACAGAGGAAAACCAGTCCTCCGAACTTGAAATACTGTATTTATACAGAATCCGAAGGATATATTTTAAATGATGTACTTTGTCTTGACAAAAACAAACAAATCAATCCCGTTTTGCACTTTGGGGATGAGCAGCTTCTTATTCAGGCGTTTAGGCAGGAATTTGATAGATTGGGGTTTCGATTCACAAAGGGCCGGGTGAGGGGCGCTATTAAGTATGCGGATAAGAAAGAAGAAGAATTTAAGAATGAGCTGTATAAAGAGGGAGATAAGTTCTTAGAGAGAATTCAAGAGAATAACGCAAAAGGATATATTGGCATCGGCAGAGATTATGTGCTGCTTGACCCCGAGGCAAGCTCGGATTCGGGAGCTATGTTTTCGCAAATCCGGGGCTTGGATTACATACCACAAATCTTCTTGGAACATAAATTCAGGGACATTCCTATCGAGGACGTGGTGGACAATGAGTTTTGGGTCCAGAGCGTGAAGATATTACAGGCCAATCTGTTTGTGGCAAATCATCCTAACTTGTTTGCTGTGAGGATGATGAATTTCGGTTGTGGGCCGGATAGTCTGAAGATTTATCAGGAGGAAAAGATTCAGCAGGCGGCAAATAAGCCTATGCTTGTCCTGCTCACGGACGCTCAAACCAACAATGCTCCTTTTGTTACAAGAACCGAAGCTCATGAAAGGGTGGTGAATCAAAATAAGCTAAAAAAAGTAGAACTCGAAAACATACAGCTAAGAGAATACTCGACGGAAAGTAATGATAAAAGGGTCTGGATGTTACCTTATATGGGGGATGCAAGTTTTGTTGGAGCTTCAGCTTTTAGACATTTTGGTATTAATGCCAGGGTATTACCAACCAATACGGAAAGAGGATATGAGATTGCGAGAAGGCACATCTATACGGAAGTTTGTCATCCTCTCAAGGGCGTTGTGGGTGATGCACTTGGTTTTCTGCAGGGGGAAGTTGAGAAAAAGGGCAAGAAGTACGTAGAAGAGAACTATCTTGTTATGCTTCCTACGACGAGCGGGCCTTGCAGATTTGGAAAATACAAAGAGCTGTTAAGAGAATTTATGGACAGGGAAGGACTCCAGGAAGTTCCGGTGGCAGGGCCGTCTTCGGAAACTGATTATTTTGATATGCCTTTACCACAAAAGTTCGGCTCATCGGAGAAAATGAGAGTGCAGCAAATACTATTCAAGGGGATAAATGCGTCGGATTTGTTGGAGGATATAACACTAAGGTTCCGTCCGTATGCTGAAGATAAGGAAAAAATAAACAGGTTAAAAAAAGAAAGATTAATCGAATTAGAAAAGGTTATAGAGAGCGGCGCCGAAACATTAAAGATGGTGGAATGGGGCAGAGAAACTGTGGCTCTATTCAAAAAGACTAATCTGCACAAGCATCAAAGATTTCCTCTTGTTCTTTACATAGGGGAGATTTATATGAGGCATCACGACCCCTGCACTGATAATGTAATCGAAAAGTTGGAAGAAAAAGGTCTGGAAATGATAAAGGACCCCGTAACGGACTGGTTAGATTATGTAAATCAAATGAATCAGAGGAATTCCAAAAGGGACATGAAATTGGGAATTAGGGATTTCAACCTGCTCAGGACAATAAGGGAAGCGAAAAAGTTTAACAGGTCCTTTATTAAAGGTAAATATATGTCTTATGTCGAGGCGAGAATAGCCGAGCCATTTCATGAAGTGCTTTCCGGCAGGCATTGTCTTCCCAAACCAATGAGGATAATTGAGACCTTGGAAGAGCAGCACGAGTATCACGGAAACATCGAAGGGGAGTCTCCGTTAAGCACGGGAATTGCTTATTACTTTATGAACGACCTGATTAAGCCTAAAAACGATGCTTATATATCGGGCATATTTCATATTGGACCTTTTACCTGTATGCAGGAAGGTGTTGCGACGGCAAAAATAGAAGCAATGGCGAAAGAATTACGGAGGAGGAAACCGGATTTGGTTTTTCCAATTATTCATGCTTTTTTTGGTGATTCTCCGAATCCGAATTTAGACGCTGAAATCGCGGTGTTCAAAGAGCAGTGCTACCAAAAAAGAGAAATGCTGAAAGAAAAATACGGGTGAAAACGGCAGAGAGGAGCTTATCTTTATGCTGTCAGAAATAAAAATTTTTAATTGGCGAGGTGAAAGATCCCCAACGGGTTTTACGTTAATCGAACTTTTGGTGGTGATTTTCATCATTGCGTTATTGATGTCGATATTGATGCCGACACTGCAGCGGGCAAGGAAACAGGCAAAGGCAGTTGTTTGTAAGTCCAACCTGCGTCAATGGGGGATAATTTTTTCGATGTATACAATGGATAATGACGGCTATTTTCCCAGCGGCAGCAGCGGAAAGATGTGGACAGAGGTGTTGGAGCCGTACTATCAGGAGCCCGACCTGCGATGTTGCCCGATGGCGACGAAACTGGCTTCCCCTGAAGGTGCACCAGACCCATGGGGTGGAAAGTTTTTAGCTTGGGGTGTCTTTGACCAGACCTATGCTCAGTTAGGTTTAGAAGGTGTTTACGGCAGCTACGGGATGAATGGCTACGTTTCTAATCCGGCGCCGGAGGTGAAGGACCCTTGGGGACGCGATACTAAAAACAACTGGCGCAGTGCCGATGTTAAAGGCGGAGCTAATATACCGCTGTTTTTGGATTGCGTGTGGCTTGGGGGCCTTCCAGAGGATTGTGACCAGCCCCCGGAATATGACGGCGAGTGTCAATTTGGACTTGTAGAACCTGGTATGAAGGCTTTCTGTATCGACCGACACAAAGGCGAGATAAACGGCGCTTTTGTGGATTTCTCTGTCAGAGACGTTGGCCTTAAACAATTGTGGAGGTTGAAGTGGCATAAAAAGTTCGACACAGATGCCGGGCCGACGCGGGATGAATGGCCGGATTGGATGAAAGGATTTAAAGACTTCGACTAACCAAGCCAGCGATTGATTCTAGTGGCACTGGCTTTGTGGATAACGCCTCCCTTGGGTGGCAAATCGCTTGTCACTTTTCTTCAGAAGGCACCATGAAAAGCCCCTCTACATCCTTAATCACCTCTGCATAACAGTTATCAATGCTTTTGACCATTTCGTGGGAAACAATCTTTATTTTGCATTTTAAGGACTCACCCTGTTGACTGAAATAGTCTTCAAGGATAGAGATTTTTTCTTGGGAAAGTTGTTTCCTCTCGTCAATGGGTCGGTATCCCAAGGCAATGTAAACGCGTGTATGTTCCGGTTCAAGTTTGCGCCTTATGATATCCACTTCACATGTTTGGTCACATCCGGTGCACAGCATTAGTCCCACCAATTCATCAAACTTCACTAAGGTGTCGCATTTGGTGCACTTGAGGTCAAAATGGAAGGTGGGGTCTCCTTCCACGAAATTCCAGAAATGACCTTCCTCATAACACGGTTCCAAAGGTAGTTTATCATGGAAGCAAAAGCAGGTGGACACCTTTCCGCAATGAAAACATTTTTTCATTACAATCAGACCGCTGGCAACATTAACCATTTCCCAGAAGTGTGAGCAATTTTCTTTCTGCATATCTGGCCCCGCGTGATAACCGGGTTCATTATAGCTGGAAAACCTTCCTTATATTGACGGTCTGCATTACCTAATCAATTCTACATAAAATATTGGCTGTTTGCGTCGCAAAAAAACTAATAGAAAACATAAAACGAATTAATCTTTGTTCAGAACGACAGCCCTTTTGGCATCCTTACACCGGGCGTTTTTTATACGAGGCCCTGGTCGAGCATCGCATCGGCGACTTTGACGAAGCCTGCGATGTTCGCACCTATCAGGAGGTTGCCCGGCTGGCCATATTCTTCGGCGGCTTCGTAGGATTGCTTGTGGATGGCAATCATAATATCGTGTAGCCGCTGCTCGACCTCCTCGCGTGTCCAGGGAAGGCGCAGCGAGTTTTGCGACATCTCCAGGCCGGAGGTGGCAACGCCGCCGGCGTTTGCGGCCTTGGCGGGGCCATAGAGTATTTTATTGGTGATGAATTGTTCAATGGCCTCTGGAGTACTCGGCATATTAGCTCCCTCTGCGACAAGACAGCAGCCGTTCTTGAGCAGCGTTTTTGCATCGTTACTGCTAATCTCGTTCTGTGTTGCGCTGGGGAAGGCGCAATCGCATTTAATTGCCCAGGGCCTTTTGCCATCGAGATACTCGACGCCGAATTTCTCGGCATATTCCTTGATGCGTCCGCGTCGGACGTTCTTCAGGTCCAACACGAAGGTGAGTTTCTCAGCGTCAATGCCGTCAGGGTCATAGATTGTGCCGTTGGAGTCAGAAAGACTGACGACCTTTGCGCCGAGCTGGTTGAGTTTTTCCACAGTGTACTGAGCTACGTTTCCGGAACCTGAGACGGTACAGACCTTGCCCTCGAGGTTCTCGCCGCGCGTTTTTAGCATTTCTTCAGCGAAGAACACACAGCCGTATCCCGTGGCTTCCGGACGAATGAGTGAGCCGCCCCAGCCGAGTCCTTTCCCCGTGAAAACACCGGTAAACTCGTTGCAGAGACGCTTGTATTGACCGAACATGAAGCCAATTTCACGGCCGCCGACGCCGATATCACCTGCGGGCACGTCGGTGTTCGGGCCAATATGGCGGAAAAGCTCGGTCATAAAGCTCTGGCAGAAGCGCATAACTTCGTTGTCACTCTTGCCCTTAGGGTCAAAGTCTGCCCCGCCCTTACCTCCACCCATGGCTAAGGTGGTAAGAGCGTTTTTGAAGACCTGCTCGAATCCAAGGAATTTCAGGATACTCGCATTGGCAGTAGGATGGAATCTGAGGCCGCCCTTGTATGGACCAAGTGCACTGTTGAACTCGAACCTGAATCCACGGTTGATATGAATGTTGCCGTTATCATCCTGCCACGGCACGCGGAAGATAATCTGTCTTTCCGGCTCGACAATCCTATCAAGAATCTTGGCCTTGATGTATTCCGGATGCTTCTTGAGCACTGGGCCCAAACAATCCAATACTTCTTTTACCGCCTGGTGGAATTCTACCTCGCCGGGATTGCGCTTGAGGACTTGTTCGTAAACGGCCTGGATAATAGAGCTTGCAGCCACTTCAATAGCCTCCATTAAAAATAAGATTTTATGTTGTCAACAGCTATTATAATAAGTTAAACTAATACCAAAACTACAATAGAGGAACTATACTATTTTTATTGATATAATACAATAGTTTAAATAATAATAACATCTATTAGAAGGGCTAATAATGCATATAGATACGCTAAAGATATTCTGTGATTTGGCTGACTTACGAAGCTTTTCAAAGACCGCCGACAAGCATTTTCTGAGTCAATCAGCGGTTTCACAACAGCTTGCACAACTGGAAGTTGCGCACAAGTGCCAGCTGCTCAACCGAAAGAAGAGGCCGCTGGAGCTGACGGCAGCAGGTCAGTTGTTCTACAAGGCCGCCAAGGATATGCTTGACAGATATGAACAATTAAAGAGTGAGCTAAATTCTCTGAAATCTTCGGCCGAGAGCAGAATAAATGTAGCTGCAATTTTCAGTATCGGCATGCACACTTTGCCGAACTACGTTAAAAAATTTATGGTCAGCTACCCAAATGTTAATGTTCATATTGAGTACTTTAGCGCCGCCAGAATTTATGAGTTGGTTTTAGCCGGCGATATCGATGTCGGCCTAGTGGCTGTTCCGAAAAGGGACAAGCGGCTTGATGTATATGACTTTGAGGACGAGCCCTTGGTTCTGGTTTGCAGTCCAAAACATCCTCTGGCAAGCGAATCGCAGGTCGATATCTATCAGTTGCAGTTTGAAAGATTCATCGGCTTCGATGAAGGTGTCCCTACTCGGATATGGATAGATAATATTTTACAGCGTTATAATATTACTATCCGGCCGGTGATGGAGTTCGATAATATTGAGACCATCAAGCGTGCGGTGGAGATAAACTCAGGGATAAGCATATTGCCGCGGACCGCGATACTTCAGGAACTTGCCAGCGGAACAATAAAGGCGATACCCTTTTCGAATGAGAATTTTGTCAGGCCGACCGGTATAATTGTTCGCAAGGGCAGGATTTTAAGCCAGGCCGGCCGGTACGTCATTGAACTTCTCCGCAAAAAAGAATGACGCAAAGTGCGACCTACGCTTCACGATATACCCGGTACGAGCAACGACCAACAAGATACAAGATATGTCAATTAAAGCTGTGATATTTGATTTGGACGGGACAATAACGCGGCCGTTCTTTGATTTTGACGCTATTCGTGAAGAGATGGGGCTGGAGAAAGATTCCGGGCCGGTTTGGGAGGTGATGGCGAAAATGGCGCCGAAGCGGCGACAAAAGGCCGAGCAAATCCTGCATTTTCACGAAGGCCGGGCGGTAACGCAATCCCGACTCAACGCCGGTGCAAAACGGACACTTTCGGCGCTTCGCAAAGCCGGCATCCATATCGGGGTACTGACGCGCAACAGGCGAAGCAATGCCCTTGCTGTCGCTGAGAAGCATAAGTTGAGATTCGAGGCAATCGTTGGTAGAGAAGAAGGCCCGGTCAAGCCCGATGCCTTCGGTGTGTTGCAAATATGTCGGCAATTTGGCGTCAAACCGCAGGAAACTCTGCTGGTAGGCGATTATCTTTTCGATTTGCAATGCGCAAGGGCCGCAGGTGCCGTTGCGGTGCTGCTGGCCAATCACGAGCAGGCCGATGAGTTCGCCAGATATGCCGATTTTACTATTGAAAAGATCGACCAGATACTCGAAATTATTGAAAGCGGAAAAAGTTAACCGCAGAGACCGCGGGGAACGCAGAGAGAAAAAATAAATTTAGTGAACCCTGCGACCTCAGCGGTAAAAAATAAAAAGGGAAATCAGCTAATGGACAAAAAGATTATAAAGGGAACCGTTTTTGTTCTGTTGGCAATGCTGGGTATCTGCGGGGCTAAATGCTGTACGAAAGATATAAACTCGCAGTACCGGGAAACCGTAAAGCCCGACTTGGTTGAGACGATATTGAAAAAACTGAAGCAGAAAACGGCAGAGCTTAAATCATACCAGGGACAGATTGAATATCTGTTCAGCCAGCCGTTACTTGAATCGCAAACCTTTAGAAAAGGCGTTTTATATTATCAAAAGTTCGACAAAAAATCGAATTTGAGGATAAATTTTCAAACGCTTAAACAGGACGATGAGCCGGAAGAAAAATACATCGAGCAGTATATCTTCGACGGCACCTGGCTTACTCATATCGATTACCAGCTCAAAGAGGTTAAACGTTATCAACAAGCTGAGCCGAATGAGCCGGTGGACGCCTTTGATTTGGCCCGCAGGAACTTCCCTATAATCGGCTTTAGCGAAACCGAAGACCTAAAGAAAGAGTTTGAAATAAAGTTGGTCGGACAAGAAGAGACCGAACCGTCCCCATTTATTCAGCTACATTTGAAAGTAAAGCCAGACTCGATTTATAAAGATGATTATATTTCTATCGACTTTTGGATTGACAAGAAATTATACCTGCCGGCAAAAGTAGTTGCCGTCTCCACTGAGGAGGATATTTACGAGATAAAATTGCTGAAGGCAAAGGTTAATAAAAAGCTGGATAAAAAGGTCTTTGAGGTTAAAATCCCTAAAGGCTTCGGCAAAGAAATAATCCCCCTAAAGAAAAAGGATTAGCCATAAAAGAATTAGTGAGCAATTACGCGATTATTGCAAGACCAGCGCGAAGTTGCGAGTGAAATAGAAAGGATTAAGAATGGCGAAGGGAATAGTGATTTATTATTCGAGGAGCGGCAATACTAAAGAGATGGCGGAGATTGTGGCCAAGGCGATGAGCGAAGCCGATATGGCGACCGAATGTAAATCGGTGGAAAAAGTCAAGGCGGAGGATTTGCTCAAGTTTGATGCTATAGTTGTCGGCTCGCCGACCTATTACGGCCATATGGCTGGGCCCATTAAGCAGCTGTTCGATGAGACGGTCGGTTTCCACGGCCAGCTCGACGGCAAAATAGGAGCGGCCTTTAGCAGTGCCGCAAATATCGGCGGAGGCAATGAAACCACAATTATGGGTATAATAGAAGCGATGCTCATCGCCGGCATGGTCGTCCAGGGCGACCCGCAGGGCGACCACTACGGGCCCGTTTCGATTGGCAAACCTGACGAAAGGGTCAACCAGCAGTGCTGCCGCAGAGGCCGAAGAATCGCAGAACTGACCAAAAAACTTTGTTAAATTCTTGCCACGAAGGCACCAATACGCGAAGAGACAGTAAATAATGTTTGATAACTGCTTTTATTCTATGGTCTTAGCGTTCTCGTGTCCTGGTGGCAAAAAACGCGGTCCGTAGGCAAAATTAAAAAAAAATATTGTTTTTTTTGCAAAAAAAGCGATTTTCTTTGACAAATTAGCAGCAGACCATTAAGTTTTTAGCGATTTTGAGCTACAAATAGTAATTTTAACCCACAAAGTGGAGGATTACTTTGATGCAAGAGTACGAAGATCTTAAGGCATTAGTTACTGAAATTGAAGCTGACATTAGCAAAGCCGAAGGCGGGAATAAGGCGGCAGGGACGCGAGTTCGCAAGCAAATGCAGAAAGTCAAACAGGCTGCCCAAACTGTTCGCAACCGCATTCTTGAAATCAGATCAACCTCATAAAACATCGTAAGTGCTTGAAGCCGCTGAATGTTATGCACATTCCGGCTTCAGTTTGCGCCTGATAACCGGCTCATCGGGACCGGCGGGCTGTCCGTGCTTCAAATGCGCAGAGCACTTCTGTATCGGGGTCAGTAATGCCGCCGCCATTATTGTTTGATTTATCGCAGATAGACCTGAGCGCCCAACCTCTCTTCGACAAAGAAGCGATTGGCAAAGTCAATCCCCAGCGATTTGAGATGCAGCAGCTCGACGGCATCCTTTGGTATGACAAGGAAAATTTTTTAGTTTTGGGCTATAAGGATGTAACCGAAGACGAATTCTGGGTTCGCGGCCACATTCCAGGTCGTCCTTTGATGCCTGGCGTGATGATGGTCGAGGCCGCAGCCCAGCTTTCAAGCTTTTTTGTAAAGCAGATTTATAAAGAGCCGGGCTTTATCGGCTTTACCGGTATAGATTCAGCGAAGTTTCGTTCCCTCGTCCAGCCGGGACAGAGACTATATATACTCGGTCATATCATAAAATTCAAAAAGGGTAGAAAATACACCACCCGCATCCAGGGCGTTGTTGACAGCACTATAGTATTTGAAGCAGTCGTATCCGGTATGCGAATTTAGACGGTTCACCATCTCAGCAATAGCCCCAAGGGGATTCGAACCCCTGTTGCCGGGTTGAAAACCCGGTGTCCTAGACCTACCTAGACGATGGGGCCAACCGGAGTTACTCCATACTGATTGCTTCAGTAGGACAGGCGTCAACGCAAGCTCCGCAATCGATGCAGGTCTCGACGTCGATTACCGCCTTGTCGTTAGCCATACTTATAGCTTCACTTGGGCACTCTTGGACGCAGGATTCACAACCGGTGCATTTTTCGTTATCTACTTTAGCCGCTATTTACATAACCCTTTCAAAAGACAGAATAAATAAAACAATTCATAGTATATCATTAGTAGAGAACGAAATATTACAAAATTATAAAGATATTACAACACAAATTCTTGTGAAATTCGGGTCGAAATGAAATTGTTCTTTATCTTTCGAGAGGGCTTGATGTATATTACCGTTGCAAAATTATTGATAGAGGAGCTTCGCAATCAGGTGGCAATTAAGCGTGGCCCGATTGTGTACTGTCTGGAGTCAACGGATTTACCTGATGGCGTTAAGGTTTCCGATATTGTAATTCCCCTTAATATCAAGTTGCAGCCGCGATTTGACGGGGACCTCCTCGGAGGGATCACGGTATTAGAAGGAAAAGCTGAAGTTTTTGAAGGAGCTGATTGGTCGAATCAGCTCTACAGACAATTGATGCTGGAGAAACCGAAGAAAGTAGCGGTCGGATTGATACCTTACTACGCCTGGGCCAACCGGGGAATTTCGGAGATGACCGTATGGTTGCCTCTTGGCCGATAGCGATATTTGACTTTAAAATAAGTCCTGTTACTGTTGAATACTCAAAGTGAGCAGTTTCGGGCTTTATCTTTCGTAACTCTTGGAATAGATTGAAGATAAGGCTGGTTTTATATGTCCTCAGAATGCACAGAATTTTTGCTGGCCTGCTTGGGCGGTAGTGATGCGGGGAAAGAAACATTGATTTTTCCCCAAAATAAATTTGACTTTCCTGTTTTCTCTTGTTAGATGTACGATGGAGTTGACGGAGCGGAAAGCAAGTGTCCAGGTGCCGGGTTGGAAAGGACCTTCGGCCCGGGGCGTTAGGACAAATGCGTCAGAGGTGTAAATAAGCTAGTTGTAGGAGTGTCCATTTTATTGTGTCCCGCTCCATTTTGTTCCGTATCCATTGGTGACTGTTTCCCAAAAGCAGAACCTGGCTGAATGGAGAGAGCCAATGCATTTGTGGTAAGTTAAAGGAGTCTGGCTTTAAAGGGGAAGAAAAAGCAGGAGGCGAGAGCGTGGAGGGCTCAAAGCATAACGAGCACTGAACCCCCACCTCGTTGTTCAACAAAGGATTGTTGAAATGTTTTGCGGATTCATCCAAAAGCGAACTTCATGTCTGGTGTTTTTGCTGTATCTCGCAGCAACAAACCGTCTTAAGAATTTTGCCTAAGCCTGCTGAGATATTAAAGGGTGATTCTATGAAGTTAAAAGGAAGAGAAAGTTCCGGCCGGGAAAAAGATGAAGCGTCTGTAAGGCTTCTTGGGCAGCTAAGGGAAAGATTATACTCTGATGATATCTCATCTGCGCGTCGCGCTGCTTTTAATCTGTCCTGGATGCAGGAAGATGGGTTGGACATCCTGAAGGAAGCTTTGTTGAGTAGCTATCCCAGGAAAGCAAAGACCGCAGCTGCCTATGGGCTAAGGAGGATGCAGGGCAGGATGAAGAAGATGGCCTTAGAGGTCCTCAAGCAGGGGCTCGAACACGCCAACCGCGACACCAGAAGTGCGTGCAGGAACGCCCTGGCACTGCTAAAGAGCGGGGCACGGGGGAAATCTGCTGCGAAGACCGCAAAGGGAGTGGCTAAATTCAGGATTAGAGAGGTCCCGGCCAGGAGTGGACGAGGGGTAAAGATGACCAGGAATAGCAGAGGAGAGCTTCTGGGAAATAGACGCAGAAGTCCACGATAGCTTGTTCAGCAGCCCCGGTAATTTAATTCAATTTACCGGCGCACTGAGGACCTGCTCGACTATTTCGTCCGGTTTTGAGTTTACCCTTGAGCAGAGCAAAGGGCGGATTTGCGGATTACCACTTCTGCAATCTTTTTCATCCACAGAATCATCGTGGGATAATTAATGCTGCAAGTAACGGGGGTTAAGTTTCCTGATAACACATAAACCATCTGTCCGGCCTTGGCCAGGTCAAGCGAGGCGTTTGGCTACATCGACCGCCGAGGCAGCATCGGTGGCATACCCATCGGCACCGATCTTGTCGGCGTAACCCTGAGTTACCGGTGCACCGCCTATCATTACCTTGGCCGAAATGCCGGCGTCTCTCAGGGCCTCCAGCGTCTTCTCCATACCGACCATTGTCGTGGTCAAAAGGGCGCTCATACCAATCAACCCGACATCTGTGGCTCGGGCCCGCTCGATAAATTTTTCAGGCGGAACATCAACACCGAGGTCGACAACTTCAAAGCCGGCTCCTTTTAGCATCATTGCCACTAAATTTTTGCCGATATCGTGTAAGTCACCCTGCACAGTCCCTATCAGAAGCTTTCCGATCGGCTTGACACCGGCTTTGACAAGCTCCGGCTCGAGGATTTCCATCGCCATTTTCATCGCCCTGGCGGCAATAAGTACCTCAGGTACGTAAATCTCATTTTTTTTAAAACGGCTGCCAATGATGTCCATACCCGCAATTAACCCGTCATTAAGAACGCTTTCGGCCGCTGTGCCCTCATCAATCGCCGCTCTGGTAATTTCTACCGCGGTGTTCTGGTCACCTTTAATAATCGCCTCAGCCAATGTTTTCAAATCTGTCATCTCAGCTCGCCTCAGCCCCATCAGAACCCCGCCATTTCCAGAACAGCAGGTATATGTCGCTCCCACCCCAATGACATAATATGAATTCCCTGACACAAACCTTTCAGTTCTCTAATCAAACGGGCGGAGATTTCCAGACTTTTTTCCACCCTTTTTTCTTTGGCCACACCGGCCAATTCATTAATAATCTGGTCAGGGACGTAAATGCCTGCGACATTTGCGTTCATAAACCTGGCCATAGCCGGCGATTTCAAAAGCACAATCCCGGCCATAACCGGAACCTTCAAATGCTTTACTTTTTCGATAAATGCAGCGAACTTATCCACTTCATAAACTGCCTGGGTCTGGAAGAACTCTGCCCCGGCCTCAACCTTCTTCTCCATCTTCATAATCTGTGGTTCTAACGGCTCTGCGCCCGGATTCACCACTGCTCCCAAGCAAAAATCCGGCGGCCGACCTTCTAAATCATTACCCCCCATATCTTTCCCGTCCATTAGCGCCTTGATTGCTGATAGCAACTGTACCGAATCCAGGTCGAACACGGGCATCGCCTCAGGGTGGTCACCCAACTTCGGATGGTCACCCGTAAGGCACAATAGATTCTTAATGCCTAACACTGCGGCGCTTAATACATCCGACTGCAAACCGAGACGATTCCGGTCCCGGCAGGTTAGCTGACATATCGGCTCAAGGTTCCTGTCCTTCAAAAGACGGCACGTCGCCAGTGAGCCAACCCTCATTACCGAGCTTTGCAAATCGGTAACATTGAAGGCATCGACCTTGCTACGTAAGGCCTCTAACTCATCTATGACCTTTTCAATTTCTATACCCTTAGGCGGCCCAACTTCGCAGGTAATTACGAATTTACCTTGCTCGAAACGCTCAATAAGTTTCATACCTTATCCTTTTACCGCAGAGTTCGCGGAGAACGCAGAGGTAAGATAGATTTAAAAACATTATACTTTTAGTTTTTATTCTCAGTGGTCTCTGCGTTCTCGGCGGTTAAGTTTTGGTTTCTATGTCATAAAACGATGTCTTGCGCAGCTGCTCTGACGGGAGCATCTTACTGTGGTCTCTGGGTGTGCGAATTTTCTTTAAGTTTTCTAATCGCCCGACCTTCTCCAGACGCTCGTAAATTTTAATCCAGCCGCAATCCTTTTCGGAGTCAATTTCGCATTTACCATCGGCAGCACCGCCGCACGGCCCGTTAAGCAGCCCTTTTGTGCAGGAGGTAACCGGACAGATGCCGCCTGTATAATCCAGGGCGCAGTCCCCGCATGCCTGACAGCGTTCATCCGACGGCCAAAGACCGGCAAGGCCGCCCAATGAGACGGTGTTATCGGCGGGGTGCACAACCTTATCCACAACCGCCGAGACCGCCTGCACACCAATACCACAGGTTAATACCACGATGGAATTGGCCTGTTGTATCTTATCCATTTCTCTGGACAGTCGCGTTGTTACTAACACTTTATTACAGAGAAAATCGACCAAACACGTCCCGGTTATTTTTTTGCCGGCCTTTTCCAGCTCGGCGCCCATCTCTGAAAGCCCCTTTTCCCCGCCGGTACCGCAGGCCTCGGCACAGCCGTTACAGGCTAACAAGAAGATATTCTTTTCGGTGCCAAGCGACTCCAGCACCTCCTCGATTGGTTTATTTTGTGTGAATAGCATTATTTGATTTCCTCAAGCACCGTGTCAACTATTTCTGCCAATCTCTGCTTAACCTGCTCTGTCAATTCTAACCCGTAAGCCATCTCTCTCGGTTCAACGCCGATGATTACAATTTCCTCTGGTGCACAGCTCATTCTCTCGGCAGCGGCCAGAGCATCAATCAGACCAACTTGATGTAAGCTTATTTTCGACTGCTCGGCATTGCTGAAAATCTGTGTTAGTCTGTCTTTTTCCGCGGCCTTGAACCGGGTTTTATAAATAGTGCCGGGCCTTTTGCCGGCCCTGGTCGCATCAATCACCACCAGTTTATACAAGCCCTCCTGTGACAGCAGGATATCCAGCCCGGCAGTTCCGCCATCGATAACTTCTACGTTGCCGGGCAAATCCAGTTTCTGCAGCTGGCCGGCTACGTGGACGCCGACCCCTTCGTCTTTTAGTAAAACATTGCCCAGACCAAGGACCAAAACCCGATTCTCGATACTCGATTCCCGATTCCCGATTTCCACCTGGCGCTTGCCGCTGTACGTGTCGTTACGAGTATCGGGCATCGGGCATCGGGCATCAGGCATCGAGTCTGTCTTTACTGACATATCAAACAACTCTAAAAACCCCTAACTCACTTCCCCTGGCATCAAGTAAATGGACCGAACAGGCCAGACAAGGGTCAAACGCCCGCACAATTCGGACCAGTTCAAACGGATTGTCTTTGTCTTTCACTTTAGTACCTATTATCGCCTGTTCCACCGCTCCGGGCTGGTCTTTATCATCTTTAGGTGACGCATTCCAGGCCGTAGGCGTAATAACCTGATACCGGTCGATTTTTTTGTCCTTGATGCTTATCCAGTGGCCAACTGCGCCTCGCGGAGCTTCAGTTAAACCTGCACCCTCGCCTTTCTCAGGAATTTCACTCTCGACAATTGTTGGCTCATCGGGCGCAAGGTATGTGAGCCAATCGACCATAGCATCGGCAACAAGCTTAGCTTCCAAAGCCCTTGCTGCATGACGCCCAAGCACCGAAAACAAAGCATCGATGCCGGCACCTACTTGTCCAAGCAGCGAATCAACCAATTCTTTCGTCTTGGCGTCGCCCTGCACATAATTGCTTACCATTCGTGCCAAAGGCCCAAGCTCGCAAACCTCGCCGTTATACCGTGGAGACTTCAGGAATGAATAGGCCTCCTTCTTCTTAAGGTCCGGCTTTGTTTGGCCTTGGGCTGGGTTTTTGCCTGAACTGGAATCAGCATACCAGGAGTGCTTTACATCCTCCGTGATATTCTCCTTGGCGAACGGCTCAGGCTGCAAATCCGGCGAGACAATTCCCCCCTCAAATAGCTTACCGGTCGGCAAATCAAAGCCGCCGTAAGCAAGAACCCTTCTACAGCCTTTACCAATCTCGAAATAGTCGCCGTAGACCTTCGCTACGGCTATCACATCCGGAATATAAACATTATCAATAAAGTCACGTATTTCGTTCAATCGCCACAGAAAATTAGTTATCTTATCCTCGGTGGGTCTTTCGGTAACTCCGCCGGGCACAATGCCGACATTATGCGGCATCTTACCGCCGAATATTGACAGCATCTCCTGACATTTGCGTCGGATATCCAGCGCCTTTAAGTAATGATTTACCAATTCAGCGTTGGCCTCCCCGGATATTCGATAATCGCCCTCGTAGCGCGGCACAAAAGGCGCCGTATCACCCACGACGCTTACCGCATCCACATAGTCCAGCGCCGCAAGATGATAAAAATGCAGAATATGCGACTGCAAAAAGTTGGAACCAAAAATAAGAGCGCGAATAAGTTTACCGTTATCCGGAATTTTATTTATTGAACCGAACGCATCATCGAGGCACAAAGCCGACGCGGTAGCGTGAGCGGTGGGACAAACGCCGCAGATTCGTTGGGTCAGGCGATTGGCATCACGAGGGTCCCTCCCAAGGAGGATTATCTCGAAACCCCGAAAAAGGGTCCCGGCGCTTTTGGCCTCTTTCACCACGCCATCGTCGCCTATTAGAGCTTCAATGGCCATGTGACCCTCTATCCTTGTTATTGGGTCAATCTTTATTTTTGTGACCATATCAGTTCCTCAAAATTAACCTTCTCATAAATCGGGCTCGTGCCGTCCGGGAATTCCGGCTCAACGCACCCAAGACACGGTGAGCCCGCCTTGACGCACCAGCTCACGCCGTTATTCCACTGTCTCAAGGGACAGTCAGCATACGTGTAATGGCCCTTACATCCCAACTCGTAAAGGCAGCCCGGCTCGCTCAATTTTTGAGCAAATTTCCCTTTATCGAAATCCGCACGTCTGGGGCAGTTCTCGTGAATCAACTTACCATAGAAAAGCTTTGGCCGGGCCAGGTCGTCCAAATTCAGGGCCTGCGCTCCTGAAAAGAAAATCACCGATATTGTTCCTGTAAACCAGTCCGGATGCAAAGGACAACCGGGCAGGTTTACTACCGCCGTACTAATCCCCTTCTCAGTGAATACTTCTTTTACTCCTTTGCAGCCGGTCGGATTAGGCTTGGCCGCAGGAATCCCTCCAAAAGCAGCACAAGTGCCTATGGCAATCGTCAATAGGGCGTTGCGCCCAAGTTCTTCCACGCTTTTGGCAATCGTCAATTCCTCGCCGTCTTTCTCGCCGATACTGCCGTAGGCGCCACCCTCGGCGGTCGGAATCGCGCCTTCCACTACTAATATGTAGCCGCCCTTATTATTTTTTTCGGTATCCTTCAAAACCTCGATGACCGGCTCTCCCTGGCCAGCCATTATTGTTGCGTGGAAGAGCAAATTAAGCTGCTGGCCGGGTACCAGCTCGTCCAACAAGAGGTTCTGTATCCTGGGACTTACCGCGTTTAAGATAGATACAGAACAGCCCGTACAACCTGCTCCCTGCAACCAGATTACCGGATATTTTTTCGTTACCTTAGTTGCCACTTTTCTTCCTTTCTATGTAACAAGGCCGGCAGCCCTTTTGGCAGATTCTACCGTATTGTAAAGCAGCATCGTTATCGTCATCGGTCCGACGCCACCGGGAACCGGTGTAATCAAGCTTGCCTTTTCTTTTACCGCTTCGAAATCCACGTCGCCTACAAGGCGATAACCTTTCTTTTTTGTTGCATCCTCGACACGGTTAACGCCAACGTCAATTACCACCACACCTTCTTTTACCATATCAGATGTGATTGTGTTCGGCCGACCAGCGGCAGCGATGACAATATCCGCCCGCTTTGTGTGAGAGGCAAGGTCCTTGGTGCGGGTATGACAGACGGTTACTGTAGCATTTCCTTTACTGTTTTTTTGAATAAGCATGTTTGCCAATGGCTTACCCACGATATTGCTTCGGCCTACGATTACTACGTTAGCTCCCTCAATGGTTACCCCGCTGCGAAGCAGTAGTTGAATAACCCCGTGTGGCGTGCAGGGCAAAAATGCCTTTTCCCCTACGACTATTTTGCCAACGTTCGTCGGATGAAATCCGTCCACATCCTTATCCGGGTCAATTGTCAGAAGTACCTCGGCCTCATTAAGGCCTTTAGGCAATGGCAGCTGAACTAAAATGCCGTTTATCTTGGGGTTGTTGTTCATCTTCTCAACAAGTGTCATCAAATCTTCCTGTGATGTGTCTGCGGACAGGCGGTTATCATCGGAATAAATCCCTATCTCTTCACAGGCTCGCTCTTTTGCTCGAACATAAGATTGTGAGGCGGGGTCTTCGCCGACTAAGATAACTCCCAGTCCCGGCACAATACCTTTTTGCTTGAGTTCCGTCACTTCGGCTTTTAGCTCCGCCCGCATATCCGCGGCCACCTGCTTACCATCGATAATTTTCGCTGCCATTGCTTCTCCAATAATCAATAATCAATAATCAATTAAAACAGCCCTTGGACTTTACCGGTGTTCACATCTACATCGATGTGCCGGAACGCAGGATTGGAAGCTGTGCCCGGCATCAGCTTAATCGCTCCGGCGACCGGCACGATAAAGCCGGCCCCTTTATAAACAAGAATATCGCAGATTGGAAGCTCCCAGCCGGTCGGCCTGCCCTTTACGTCCGGGTCGTGCGACAAACTAAGGTGCGTCTTAACCATACAGGTTCCTAAAGTCTTGCTGACCGGATCAGCTTCAAAGGCCTTGACTTTTTCCAGAGCTTCATCAGTATAAGTTACGCCCTTGGCCCCGTAAACCTCTTTGGCGATTAATTCAATACGCTGTCTAAGTGGAGTTTCCAAATCATACAGGAACTTAAAGTGGTTCGTTTCGCTACAGGCCTGAATCACTGCCTCTGCTAATTCGATTGCTCCGTCACCGCCCTTTAGCCAGTGCTCTGAAACCGCCGCCAGAGCCCCATTTTGCTCAGCGATTTTGCGCACAAGCTCAATCTCCGGCTTGGTGTCGGCGTAGAAGCTGTTTACGCAGACCACCGGCCGGACACCGCTTTTCTTGACCGTCTCGATATGAGCGACGAGGTTCTCACAGCCCTTTTCAACCAATTCGAGATTTTCGCTGGTATATTCGGCGCTCAGGGGTATGCCGGGCTTGACCGCCGGTCCGCCGCCGTGCATCTTCAGTGCACGAACAGTCGCGACTATAACCACCGCATTGGGCACCAGCCCGGACATCCGGCACTTCAAATTCCAGAACTTCTCAAAACCGATGTCCGCTCCAAATCCACTCTCGGTAACGTGGTAATCGCCCAATTTCGTCCCGAGCATATCGGCGATAATGGAGCTTTGACCGATGGCGATATTCGCGAACGGGCCGGCATGCACAAATACCGGCTGGCCTTCGATGGTCTGCAGCAAATTCGGATTTATCGCATCAGCCATCCACGCCGTCATAGCCCCGTCAACCTCAAGGTCGGCCGTGGTAACTTCATTTCCTTTTTTATCGTAGGCCACGACGATTTTAGCCATACGCTGCCGCAGGTCTTTTAAGTCCTTGGCAACGGCGAGTATCGCCATAACCTCGCTTGAGACGGTGATTTGAAAGCCGGAGTCCATCTCATAGCCGTCCATCTTGCCACCCTGGCCAATCCTGATATTGCGAAGCGCCTGGGCACAAAAATCCATCACCCAATTCATCTGAACCCTCTCGGGGTCAATATCTATTCGCGTCAGATTGCTTTTTGCCAGGCGCGCATCGTCATAGTTTCTCTCGTGCTGCATACGCGAAGTCAGGGCAACCATAGCAAGATTGTGGGCATTTGTGATACAATCAATATCACCTGTGAGTCGGATAGAAAAGGGTGTCAGCGGAATACACTGTGCCAGGCCGCCGCCGGCCGCGGAACCTTTGATATTGAATGTGGGCCCGCCGCTTGGCTGCCGTATAGCCCCAACTACGCGCTTGCCTAATTTGCCCAGACCTTCAATCAGGCCGATACCGGTGGTGGTTTTTCCCTCACCTAACGGTGTCGGTGTAATAGCGGTAACATCAATATACTTTGCGACCGGGTTGCCTTGAACTCGGCCAAGCACCTTCAGATAATCGACTTTGCCAAGCATTCGCCCCACGGGAAGCAGCTCATCGTCTTTAAGCCCCAGCTCGTCCGCCAGCTGACTGACGGGCTTGGCGGTTTCCTCGGCAGCTTCGGCAATCTGCCAATCCTTCATTTTTGTTGGGTCAAGTTTCATGATTCTTTCTTCGCCTCCAAAAATTATCTTTGGCCTTGTTTTATATTTAAAAGTGCTCTGTAGAAAACATTGAACCAAAAGGTTAGGTCATGACGATAAATAATAATAACAAGCTCAAATCAAATTACAAGCAGTGGAAAGGACTCTACCATGGCCAAACACGGTTCAATGACCAAATCGCCGGTGGCTTTGG
>JAUWAY010000003.1 GCA_030601845.1 Phycisphaerae bacterium | reverse complement strand
AGTTTTTTTGGGATTTTGCCGATTGTAATCATATGGCCTCTCCTACGATAAGTTCTTGTTTCTACAACTCTTATCGTCAGAGTAGGCCATTTTTGTTTGATGTTTTCAGTAGTCATAAATTCAGAAATCGGTCAGTTTGAGTATTAACATAATCAAGGTTGTTGAAGCATTGCCAAATACAAGGACGGGAAATCATATAGCAAATCAGCTTTTACGTTCTGGTACCAGTCCTTACCCAAATCACGGAGAAGCTCAAGCGGCTGAGTCTAATAATGATTTTATTCATAAGATGAGGATTTGCCTAAAAGAACTGCGAGAAACGTATAGATGGTTGAAAGTTATCAGGAGACTTAAACTCATTAGTTACGTTGATAAAGCAAATAATGTCTTGATTGAAACCGAAGAACTAATAAAGATTTTCGTGACAAGCATTAAGACAGCAGGGCATCGGAAAAAATAATTCGACGTTGAAAGTTGAAAGTTCAATGTTCAAAGTTAAGTTTAATTAAGTATGGCGATAGACAGAATCATAAGCGGACGGCCTCTGAGCGAGGCGGAAGTGCGCTTTAACGTTTCGCTCAGGCCTAAGTATTTGGACGAATGTGTAGGCCAGTGCAACGTCAAGGAGAAGCTTTCCATTGCGATAGCGGCGGCCAGGCAAAGGGCCGAGCCGTTGGAGCATATTTTGTTTTACGGCCCGCCCGGTCTTGGCAAGACGACGCTTGCTTATGTTGTGGCAAACGAAATGGAGGCCAATATTCGATGCTCATCGGGGCCGGCTCTGACCAAGCAGGGGGACGTGATGGGCCTGTTGAGCAATATAAACACGGGCGACGTGCTTTTTATCGACGAGGTCCACCGGCTCAGCACGCCGGTCGAAGAGTTTATTTATCCTGCGATGGAAGAGTTCAAGGTTGACTTTACCGTTGACAGCGGTCTGCACGCAAAGACGATAAATTTTCCGCTGAAGCGGTTTACCTTGGTTGGAGCAACGACACGGGCAGGCCTACTCAGTGCTCCGCTTCGCAGCCGATTCGGGATGTTGTATCATCTGGATTTTTACAACGCAGAGGAGCTGACAGCAATTTTGGTCAGGTCGGCGGAACTATTGGATTTAAAATGCGAGGATGGGACGCTGGAATTGATTGCGGACAGGTCCCGCGGGACACCTCGAGTGGCAAATAGACTATTAAAACGTGTGCGTGACTACGCACAGGTGAAAGGCAAAGGGGTCCTCAGTACAACAATTGTCGAAAGTTCGCTGGCGATGGAGCAGATTGACCCGTTAGGCCTGGACGAATTGGATAGAGCTTTTCTGCGTGCGCTGGTGAGTGTTTATGATGGTGGCCCAGCCGGTATTGATGCGATTGCAGCTACACTCGGCGAAGAAAGAGACACCCTGGAGGACGTGGTTGAGCCGTATCTTTTGCAAATCGGTTTTCTGCGTCGAACCAATCGCGGCAGAGAGGTTACCGAAAAAACCTGTAGACATCTGGGCCTAAAGTACCATAAAAACAAACGCACCGGCGCGCAACCGGAACTTTTTGAATAAGATTTCCTGTGAAGGATTCTTTGCTCATCGACGGTTTCGAAAGTCTTGACGGTTTTGCCACTGGTGGACAGAAAGAGATTAGATTTGACTTGAGTGATAGGCATTTCAACCAAGGCCAACACTCGCTACATCTGCACGTTGAGATAGACCACAAGAACTTGGCGATATACCCTGTGGGCTGGCCGTCAGTGAAGAAACGATATAAACCCGGTATTGACCGAATTCTGCAATGACTACCTTGCGGCTAATCCTGTAGAGAGAGGAAAGATAATGAAGAAACTAATCAAAATATCACTACTACTTATCATCATCATCGGAATACCAATAGCAATGTTCTACGTGGTGTATGTGTATCTTGCTATTCCTAAAGACCTGAAAATGATGATAGAGGGATGGGCCCAGAAAGACCTCGGAACCACTTCCCTCGAGTATGTAGACTGTGGAATAAAGACGAGTATATTCGGACAGTACACCGGTTACGTTACTGTTAGAACTCCTGAAGGTAAGATTATAGTCCTCAGAGTAGAGATAGAGAGAATACATGATAGACAGGCAAGGTACGGCTGGGACGAGAGAAGCTTTAACTTAATCGAGTATTGTTACTATTGAAAGGCGTAAGAGATGAAGAAAGATACTGAATGGCCTCTCTTGTTTACGATGCTCTTTATTGGACAGGTCCCCCTTCCGTTGGTTTCATTAAGGCTCTGGCAGCTTGATATTATCAGTTTCGATACGGCGTGTTATACCTGGATAGGATGTTATGGATTGATACTTCTTTGGTTTATTAGCCTCCTGTGGGCAGGAACTATATCTGATTCAACTCGGAAGAAGATAGCGAAAGGTGGAGTTATTTTCATATATACTTGTATTGCTGCGATGATAATAACTGTATTGATACTATGGCTGATTCCATATTTTTGGTGAGGGTTTTGAGAAAACAGGTGGTTGAGCCGTATCTTTTGCAAATCGGTTTTGTCCGCCGAACCAAACGCGGCAGAGAAATCACCAAAACCGCCTGTGAACACCTAAAGCTAAAATACCACAAAAAGAGGGACCCCGCGAAGCGGGAGCCAAAACCCACCTCCGACCAGCCGGAACTCTTCGAAAAAAAAGAACCGTAAATCCCTCATATTTAGCCCTGCCGCTCGTTCTGAGCAACGCTCCGCAGAGCAGTAATGTATCCCTTTTGAAATTGGGTTTGATTGGGTTTGAATTGGGTTTGTTTTTCCTGACTCTCCACTGCCATTTATTTTCATAATCCTTTGTTAAATAGAAGTTTAAGTTCATTCTGGCTTTTCGGAAATTGGGTTTGTATTGGCTTTGATTGGCTTTGTATTGGCTTTGAATTGGGTTTGTTTTTCCCGTGTTCACCAAGTGTCTTATTTTCATAATGCTTTGTTAATACCTTATTTACGTTCATTTGACTTTTTCGGAAATTGGGTTTGTTTTGCATAAAAAGACTCAAACTGATTGATCGGTCAGTTTGGAAAGTAAAAAGTTAAAAGGAAAAAGGCAAAATTGTGGTTCGGTAGCCATGAGGAACACCTCCGAATTCTGGATACCCGCTTTCGCGGGCACAAGTTGGTAATTCCCCTAAGGGGTTTAAGACGATTTACTAATGATTATTTATGACTTGGGTTTGCTAACCCGGAAGACCGTGCCCTACGGGGCGGGTTACGTTTGCCTGCTTCCGCCGTCGCACAAGGCTATGGCGGACAAGTGCAAACATGCGGGTATTTTAACATAATTTCAAACAAAATACAACAAAAAAATAAAAAATTAGCCACGGATTTCACAGATTTCACGGATTTATTAGCCACGAAAAGGCAAAAAAATTGGCCACCTCCCCGCTACTCACTTTGCGAGTAAAGCGTGGGGACAGGGAGGGCATCCGCCGTCGCCAAGACTTTGGCGGGACAAGCAGAGAGCACAGAGTAATTAATCAATTCTGAATGTGATGCTCGATTCTTGATACTGGATGCTTGATTCTCATTGATGGCCTGTCCTGAGCAAGGTCTAAGGAATCATTTGAAAGTGGGGCGGGGGGGTGTTTTTATTGTTAAGGTGGTAGCGCAAAAATTAACAACTATATATTTAACGCCCAAAAATAATGACTAAATCTATAAATTTTGACCAAGAACTCAAAATAAGGCAACTTAATGAGCTTTTCAGATTGCTTGCTTCGGAGTCTGACGAAGACTTTTCATTAGGATAAGCAGGATTCTTCTGAATCTGGTTAAGAAGGTTCTCAAGGGCTTGTCTTCGCTTACGCTCAGTCTGCACAACAGAAATTGTTCTTCTTTGATGTTTATAAGTCGTGAACTATTCAACAGGGCTTCTAATTGCTTATGTAAATCGACAAAAAAATCGTTATTGGGTTCTTGGTCCATAAGTCCACATAATTCCTTAATATGATATTTTATAAGTGGTAAATCCATAACATACTCCTTTCTGGTGTAGTTAAAGACATTTGTTCTCAAAATCGGTTATACTTCACCCTATTTCCTTTTTTGGCCTTATCATTTTTTTCTCGACTGTCACCATCACAGCCAACCAGAATAAGAGACAATGCCATAATCAGGATTAAGGTTTTCATTTTCTAATCTCTACTTTTTGCTCTTTGTGCTTATACTTTTCTTTTGTTGTGAACGTGCAAAGCAGACCACCCGTAATCAAAGCTGCTATTGCACATTCTACGGTAAGCAGGTATCTGTCTATAAAAACATTTTCAGTCAGCCAATTTTTACCAAACCACTGATGGAAGGCCTCTTCAGAACAGGCCGTTTTCATAAACGAGGCAATAAAACGTGGTTTGACAGAACAACAAAAAGGAAAATCGATGGTTTTCTTTGGGCGCAGACCGTAATGACGATAAGGTAGTCTTGGCGGTTCCAGTATAAACCCGTAATATGGTTTAATTATGGTTTTCTTTGGGAATGGATAGGTTATCTTACATTCATTGTTCATATACCTTTGAATTTCTTTCCAGGAACGGTCGGAACCAACACTTAGAACAATCACCCAAGGCGGAAATAGACACATCAAGACAATTGTAAATATACCTATCCAGAGCACGATTTTTTGTTTTCTGTTCATTGTTAATGTCCTTTTCTCACCATCACTGCACCCAAGCCGAGTAGAAAGAGTGTGGCTGGTTTTAGTCTCCAGTATCTTTACTTTTACGCCGCCGTTTCAGGATAAACTTGCCGACACCGGCTATAGCCGACAACGCAAGAACAACAATAAAAACCTCAAACCATCCCGCAATTATATCCCATAATAGACGCATAGCATCATTCCCGTTTATCGTGCACCGGCTTTTTCAAAATAAATACAACAGCAGCAAACCGCAAATTGCAAGATAAGCATACATTTTTTTATCGGGTACATTGTGAATCATCGCACTTTCCTTTCAAAGAGCTTTAGTGTCTTTTCCTTGACCTGAAATTTTCCTTTTCAAAATAACCTGCGACTATCAAAAGCATCGTGAATTCGGGAAAATTTTACTATTTGGGAGAATCTATCAAACCTTTAATAAACTTAACTCTTTTGTCGTTTGGAGATAACTCGATATAGATTTTTTGTTTCGTGTTTGTTGCAAAGTTCCGGTACGATGCAGCGACCAATACTGGCAGCACCTGTCGCAAGTCATTTGTTCGCCCTCTGCTGACGGCGGTTGTTTTCCAAACTTGCTCAAAGGTTTCACCATTTGATTTCCTAAGTGTGTCAGCACCGTAAGCGTCCAACACGAAATACCTTTTATGTGTTATAAAGCTCCCCGAATGGGTTTGAGAACCTACGACCCCATATTGAGGTGGAGAATAAGCACTTCCGCTGAATGAACTGTACCCGCCACTGCCGTAACTACTTCCAGTGAAGTAACTTGTTCCACCGCCTGTTTGTCCATATACAGGAAGTGAAAAACTGTAGTTTTGAGCCATTGGTTCGCCGATTCCGTATGCAGCAAAGATTATTACTTGGGCGCTCTCTTTACTTGCTTGAACGAAACCGTTTGCTTTCAGCGCACGATGAATATAAGCAGCGTACTCTTGGAATTCCAGGTCTTTCTCACTGGTATTTTCGTTACCTGGCAGAAGTAGATAATGTTTCTTGTGTGTGGCCGGTTCGGAGTTTATGGAATTTATCCCCACTGTATAGGATGGCCCGCATCCTGACAAAAAAATGAGGGATAATAAAATGACAATTTTTTCTACAAGAAGGATATTAACTCTTTTCATATTTCCTACCTCTCAAAAAAACTAATGTTTTCGGCTTGTTTGGTGCTTTGGCTCCCTCCAAAACTATCATATAGTTTACATCTTTTGACTGGTGTCTGTCAAGGGAAAAGAGGGAAAAACAGAGCTAATTATTGACTTTTTAGTCAAAATCCAGTAAAATTATGAGTATGGAAAGAGCTAAAATCGAATGTATCGAGCGGCAGTTGGCTGTGAGAAATTGAAAGATGAAAAACTTGGAGCCTAATTTATGAGCAGCAACAAAAAACAGGCAAAGAAGCACAGACATTCGATGTCCGAGTTGGACGAGATGTTTGCGAGGATAAAGTCAAGGTTCAAAAATCGGATGCTTTTTGACCAAATGAGTAAACGTGAGCTTAATAAGCTCAATAAGATGTTTCGGCGTGCTAAGCCTAAGCGCTTGAATGAATTAACTGAGGCCGAGCGGAAAACCTATGAAAAAGAGCAAGCTAAGTTGTACAGAGAAGCCGAGCTAGAGCAAGAGTGGGACGAAATTAGAGAGTTTCTCAAGATAGGCATAAAAATTAAGAGTGATGACCCGAGCTCAGAATTGTTCAGAACGGCAAAAGAGTTACTGGATATTGTTGATCGGGCCCAAACAGAGCCTTTGTCAGTCAGTAAGAATGAACAGCAGAAATTTTGCACTGGTTTAGACAGATACAAGGAACTGCTAAAAGCTGAGTTCAAATCAGGAAAAAAGACAGCAGAAACAGAGCACATACCTTCTAAAATTTTGGGAGATACCATTACTATAAAAGGTTTGCCAATAAACTGGAGAGTTATTTATGATAAGCTTAAAAAACAACTATCGCGTCTAAGAACATTTCTACATAGGAAAATAAATCTGCGTTAATCTGCATCCAATAAATCCGTATAAATCTGTGAAATCTGTGGTTAATTTTTCTTTGTGTTTTTTGAGCTTTTTTGTGGCTATATTTTTCTGCGTATTCAGCGTCCTCCGCGATTAAAAAATTACAAATCACGCACCGCTAATCACGAGTCACGAATTATGTACTTTGCCATTTTGGGCGGGTGGTGGAGAATCTCGGTGAAGTGGTAAACTAAAATCTTTTCGATTTCGCTTAGCGTTTTTTCGTTCGATTCGGCAATCAGTTTTAAATTAGTTAGACAATCTGCAGCGTCTTTGGTTAGTCTGATTTTGTCCGGGAAACTATTCTCACAATCTCTGCAAATCAGGCCATTGGCGGAGCTGCTGAAATAAACTCGATGCTCGATGCTTCCGCCTTCGCCGAAGCTACGGCGGACAAGCGATGCTCGATGCTCGTATCTCGTTTTGCAGTTTACGCAGGCATTCAGGACCGGTTGAAGGCCCACTTCCTTAAGAAGAGCTAACTGAAATAGTATCAGCAGTGCCAGCACATTTCGATGCTCGATGCTTGATGCTCGTCGCTCGTTGGCGTCCTGTAAAAATTGCAGGAAGCTGTCAAAGAGTTCGGGATGCGGGTCGTATTCATTCGTCAAATTATTCAGCAGTTCGGTGCCAAAAAGACAGCAGTTTAGGGCAAACAGGTTGTTACTGAGATGACTAAGACCCGGTTGTTGCTCAAATTCTGTTAGTGTTGCGAGTTTTTCTCTGGTTGAATCCGAAAAAACGATTTCTCCGTGCGAGAATATTTCGACCGGCCCGTCGAATGCTGATTTGGGCCGTTTCGAGCCCTTGGCGATGGCACTGATTTTGCCGGTTGCTCTTGTGAAAAATGTTATAATCTGGGATGTTTCGGAATAATCGACGGCACGTATGCAAATAGCCAGGTCTTTGCTTAGCATTGATTATTTGCTATTGATTATTGATTTTGTGGATTCTGATACGTTTTATTCTTCTGGGCTCGGCAAAGGTAATGGTAAATTTCAAATTTTCATAATCAAAGCTCTCGCCGGTTTTTGGAATATAGCCCAAATGTGAGAAGACAAAACCGCCTATGGTGTCGTAATCTTCGTCTTCGGGCAGATTCAGTTCGAACTGGTCGTTGATGTCATCGACGTATGTTTTCGCATCGGCATCAATTGTGCTTTGATCTATCTGCTTTACGGGTTCCGGTGGTTTTTCTTCGTATTCGTCCGTTATTTCACCGACAAGCTCTTCGAGGATGTCCTCCAGGGTAACGATGCCGGCTGTTCCACCATATTCATCAAGCACTACTGCTATATGCAGTTTTTGATTTTGAAACTCGTGGAGCAGGGCCCTGAGAGGTTTCGTTTCGGGGACAAAATAGGCGTCTCTTAATTTATCTCGCAATTTGAAATCGGCGGGGTCTTTGCCGATTTGTGTCAGCAGGTCCTTGGCGTAGACGAATCCGATTATGTTGTCTATATTTTCTTCATAGACAGGGACACGGGTATGGCCCGCCGTATTGATAGTTTCCAGAATCGTCTGCAAATCAGAGTTGACCTCAACTGACACTATACTGGTGCGGGGCGTCATAATTTCATCAGCGGCGGTGTCGCTTAACTCCAACACGCTTTCAATCATCTCCTGCTCTTCTTCATCAAGCACGCCCTCGGTTCTGCGCTGCTCCAGACCGTTTAAGAATTCCTCCTGTTTTTCTTCCTGTCGTTCTTCGGGCGTTGTCTCGACTACGCCGACGAGTCGGCGGACAAAACCGTCAACAAATTTGCAGACGTAAAGAACAGGCGAGGCAATCTTTGCAAATAGCATTAGCAGTTTGTATGTTCGGCTCAGAATTTTTTCGCCTGCATATTTGGCCCATGCATAAGGAATCGACACACCAAATACCAAAAATATCGGAATCGCAATAATACCTGTAAGGTGTAAATTGGTAATGCTCCGCAACAACAATATTATGCAACAACTGGTGATGATTTGATATAAAGAGCACGTCAAAATCAGCTTTTCAGCGTTTTCCACAAGACTATTGATGAGTTCTTCTTTGTTTTTTAGTTTTAATGCGTCTTGTAGTCTGGTGCGTGAGAATATTCGCAAAGCGATGCCATTGACAGAAAAGAACAGTGTACCGCCGGTAAGAAGACAAATCAACAACACCACCCAACCAATATAGCTCACTTTTTAACATCCTTTCAATATAGCGTTTCTTTGCAGTGTTTGGTTTTCTTTTTCTATACGCTATCGACTATCCGCTACTTCTATTATATACCGAACCGTAACCAAGCTGTTGTAAAATTTCATCTTCGGCATCGTGCATTTTTTTTGCCTGGACCTGCGTGGAATCGTCAAAGCCGAGCTTGTGCAGCAAACTATGGGTTACGTAAAGCGCCAATTCAGCTTCGCTTGAATGGCCTCGCAAATGCGCTTCTTTTATGGCCCTTTCAGCGTTAACCACCAGCTCGAATGATTTCGAATAGTGCTTGTCCTCCTGTGACAAATCGAAACTCAAACAATCGGTAGCAAGGTTGCGATTCAGGAATTGGTTGTTTACTTTGCGGATTTCGTCTTCGTCAACTATTGCAATACTAATTTCGTATTTCGTATCTCGTATCTCGTATCTCGTAAAACGGTTGCAGATGGTTTTGACCAGTTTTTTAAGCTTAGGCAGATTGACGTCTATACCATCAAATTTCTTGGCGATTTGAACGACTATATCTTGCTCTTGTTTAGCAGACCCCATAACTGTTAATTGTTTTTTTGCTCGGTTTGCTTGGGTTTAGATTGTGTCTCTTCAGGTACATCCGGTGCTTTTGGATATGCGATTCGGCTGTGATAGTGTGCCGCAAGGGCTTTTGACATACTTGCTTCTATCTGACTTAACTCTCGCAGAGACAAATCGCATTCATCGAATTGTCCGTCCTGGAGCCGTTTCATAGCCATATTGTGGATAACGGCTTCTATTCTCGTTAGGGTTACTTCACCAAGCGACCTGACAGCACCTTCGACAATATCTGCCAGCATTACAATCGCTGCTTCTTTTGTTCGTGGTTTTGGCCCGGAATATCTAAATTCACTTTCAGAAGGCGGAGCAACAGTTTTGAGTTTTGAGTTTTGAGTTTTGAGTTTTTTGGCCTCATTGTAAAAATATTCAACAAGTGTCGTGCCATGATGCGTTTCGATAAATTGCCGGAGCACAACGGGCAAGGCGTATTCCTTGGCCATCTCTATCCCGTCCTTGACGTGGCCCACAATAATCAATTGGCTCATTGCCGGTGATAGTTCTTTATGCCGGCTCATCGAACCCATTTGGTTTTCCACAAAATAGCTGGGCTTATTGATTTTTCCGATATCGTGATAGTAGGCCCCGACTCTGCACAAAAGGCCGTTGCGACCAATTGCCTCGGCGGCGGCTTCAGCGATAGAACCTATCAACAAGCTATGGCTGAATGTCCCGGGTGCTTCCATAGCAAGCTTTTTCAACAACGGCTGATTCGCGTCACTGTGGTCGAGAAGAGTCATACTTGTTGCTATTCGGAAGATTTTTTCGATAAGTGGAAGCAAGCTCTGGATGAGCAGGCCTACCAGGAAGGTGACACCTGCGTGATAGCCGGCGTTGCTAAAAACATCCCCGATAAATTGGGGTGACTTTTTTGCCAAAAAGTCCAGGGAGGCTAAAGAGCCCGCTGTTATGAATACTATTACTGCTGCCAGAGTGCTGACTTTGAGCAATTTCATTCTCGTGCGTATTTCCCTCAGCGAGAAACAGCAGATAGTGGCACCGGCGGCCATTGTCAAAAACAAATTGATATTTACCAATTGATATTTGCCAGCTGGTTCTATAGTATTTGTCATTGGTCCTGCAGCGAAAGAGGCAAGGAGACAATAGAACATACTCATCCCGATTGCGAAACGCTGGTCATAAGCGATTGTCAAAATAATGGCTGCTGCGACGGCGGTGCCGGTGGCCCACGCCGTCTGATTACCCAGTAAGGGCAATGCACCAAGTTTTGCTGTGGCCAACAATAAAATAAATAAACCCATCAGTGCCACAGCCCTGGCGTGATTGGTTATTATTCGCTTTTGCCAGTGATGGATATAAAAAGCCGCAGCCAGAGAAATCAACACCACTATGACTATTATTGCTATCACTTCAAGATAGCTGCTCCGCCGGATCAGTTCAAACGAAAGGATAAGGGCACAGAGGCCCACAAAAAGCAGCCACAGCAGAGCGGAGACTAAACGCTCCTTGTTAGCGAACCGGCTTATTTTCGCCAGCCGCTCAACGGCCATGCTCTTGCGAACCTTATCTCGTCTCGGACTGGTTTTTTTCAAAAAGCGCATTTGTATTGGTTGAATAGCTAAATGGTAATCGGTTAAATAATTACCGGTTACCAATTAGCTTTTTGCCTTTTTTTTGTAGGCTCGCACGATATTCTGAACCAATCGATGTCGTACGATGTCTCTCTGTGTTAATTCTACACAACCTATACCTTTTATTCGCCGCAGTATTTCAATGGCTTCGACCATTCCGCTTTTCTGACTGGTATCCAGATCAATTTGAGTTATGTCGCCTGTTATTATCATTTTGGAGCCGTGCCCTAATCTGGTCAAGACCATTAACATCTGCAGAGGTGAGGTGTTTTGTGCTTCGTCGCAGATGATTACGGCTTCGTTTAGAGTTCTGCCACGCATAAAGGCAAGCGGAATGATTTCGATAATATCAAGTTCTATAAACTTCCTCATCTGGGCAAAATCCATCATATCTTCGAGGGCGTCAAAAAGTGGACGAAGATATGGATTTACCTTTGCCTGGACATCGCCCGGCAAAAAGCCGAGTTTTTCGCCGGCCTCTACAGCCGGGCGAGCAAGGACGATTCTCCTGATTTGCTTTTTCTTTAACATTGAGACTGCAATTGCGACGGCCAGGTATGTTTTGCCGGTTCCGGCCGGGCCGATACAAAAGGTAAGGTCGTTGGCCAGCATTACTTCAACGTACTTTAGCTGTCCCTTGGTGGACGGCTCAACAACCTTCTTGGCCGAATAGACGGTAATGGCCTTGCTGGCCTCGCCGGCTGGGCCCGAATCGTCGCCAGTTAAAAAAACGGTTATATCTTCAGTGGTGAGCATGTGGCCTTTGTGCACGTGTTTTTGCATTCTGTCGATAATTTCAGCAGCCCTGTTAACATTTTTTTCCCTGCCGGTGATTACCAACTTTGCCTGGCGAGCGCTAATTTGTACACCAAGGGATCGACGCAAAAGGCGAAGGTAACTGTCGGCAGAACCGAACAACTCAAGTTGCTTGTCAGGTGAATCTAATTGTATGGTAACTTCCAAAATTTCCCTCTGTTATCAGGCAGCTTCAAAAAGAATAAAAAACAAATACGCAAACGGTGCTGCGAGCAGCGGTGAATCAATAATATCCAGTATCCCGCCGAAGCCCGGCACGTTGTCTGCCGAATCTTTTTGCTTGGCATCTCGCTTTATCATAGACTCAACCAAATCGCCGAACTGGCCTATAAAGGCAAAACAAAGGCCAAATATCGCTGCCAACCACCAAACCATTATATCACAAATTACACCAAATAGAACAGCAACTATCATCGCAACTACAGCAGCACCGGTCATTCCTTCCCAGGTTTTGCCGGGGCTGATTCCGGGCGAAAATTGGTGCTTGCCAAATAGGGTCCCCACTGCGTAAGCCCCTATGTCAGCAGACTTTATGACAAAGATAAACATCAGCAGTGGCCAGATGCCCAGGTCAATCCGGATGGCAAGTACGAAGCCGCTTAAAAGGCCCAGGTAAATAATAGAAAAATAACTTGCTCCACAATTGGCAATTACCCCTGAACTGCCGTAGCAGAAATATTGGTATAAAAGCAACCCCAACAGCGAAAGCGTAGAGAGGAAAAACAGGCAAATTTGCGGCGGGGTTTCTATGAGTTGCTGCCAATACCAGGTGCTTGCAAAAAGAATCGAGGCGATGATTGAAAGGGGGGTGAAAATCTTCAGCTTTTTTGCCGCAGCAAGTTTTGACAATTCGAGTTGAGCCGGGATTATCAATCCGGCAATAAGAATACAGAGAATTGTTCCTTGCACTGTCCTATCATCGGTTTGGCAGGTGGTTAATGAGCCATCCAGCCAACCGTCGAAAATGACGACAGCGGTAAAGAATACTGTCATCAATGTGCCAAAAAGCAATCTGTATTTAAGCATAGTCATATCTCGTGAATGCGTTGATGAGTAAATGAGCAGATACGTTATGTAGGATGGTATACCTCGCACTGCGAGGTATACATTCTCATCCACTCATTCACGCATCAACTCAATTTAACAGTGCCGAAACGTCGGTTGCGTTTTGCGTAAGCGAGTATTGCTTTTTCCAAATCCGACTTTTTGAAATTAGGCCAGAGAGTTTTTGTAACATAGAATTCGCTGTATGAAATTTGCCAGAGCAGGAAGTTGCTAATCCTCATTTCGTTTGCAGTGCGTATCAAAAGGTCCGGGTCGTCAAGGCCGGCGGTATATAGATGCCGGCTTATGCACTGTTCGTCAATGTTCTTGAGGCAGAGTTGTCCTCTTTTGTATTGTTGTGCGATTTTTTTGGCCGCATCTATGATTTCGGCTCTACCGCCATAGTTTAGCGCCAGTGCAAGTGTCATACCGGTATTGTCGACAGTCAATCTTATGGTTTCTGCAAGTTCTGCTTTTACACTTGGAGGTAGTCCAGCTAATCGGCCGAGGTGAATTAGCTTCACGTTGTTTTTCATCAGCGTAGGACGAATCTCGACAAGATATCGAGTGTAGAGGTACATCAGGGAATTAACTTCGTCTTCGGGTCTTTTCCAGTTCTCTATACTGAATGAGTATAAAGTCAGGGATTTGACACCGAGGTCGACGCAGTGCAGAGCTATTTTTTCAACTGTCTTTCCACCCTGACGATGTCCCGCCACACGTGGCAGACCTTTTTTCTGCGCCCAGCGGCCGTTGCCATCCATAATTATGGCGATATGGCGAGGGATATGCTCGGGGTTCAGGCCGAGCCGTTTGGCGGTGTTCTTTATTTTTTCTTCGAAGCTTTCCATAGCTATAAAAAGGCAGTGAGCTAAAGTTTAGAGTGTCTAAAGTGACACGAAGTGTCATTGCGAGCAGCGCAGCGATGTGGCAATCTCCTTGCTCAGGTTTGAGATTGCTTCGCTTCGCTCGCAATGACAAACACTTTAGGCACTTTAGCTCACTTTAGGCACTTTAGTTCACTTTATCACCTAAATATAGTTTGATTTCGTTCCGGTCCGACTCCGATGATTGTGATTGGTTTACCGGTATTCTCTTCGATTCGGCAGATATAATTTTGAGCGTTCAAAGGCAAATCGTCAAAATTGCTTACTGTGGTTATGTCCTCTTCCCAGCCGGAGACAGTTTCATAAATGCACTCGGCCTTTGAGAGTCTGGTTGTGTTTGCGGGGAAGAAGGAAGTTTGCTTTCCGTTGATTTCATATGCCGTGGCGATTTTTATCTCTTTTAAGCCGGTCAAAGTGTCGAGGTGCATCAATGCTATGCAATCGATAGCGCCAATAGTTACCGCGTATGATACGGCAACGGCATCAAACCAGCCGCATCGACGGGGCCGGCCGGTTGTGGTGCCGTATTCCTGCCCTTTGTCACGGATATATTGGCCGATTTCGTTGTCCTGCTCGGTAGGAAAGGGACCGGCACCGACTCTTGTTGTGTAGGCCTTTGCCACACCAATGAGTTTATCAACCATTTTGGCCGGCACACCGCAGCCGGCCGGCATACCCAGTGCGCTTGAGTTTGAACTGGTCACAAACGGAAATGTACCGTGGTCTAGGTCCAACAGTGTGCCCTGAGCGCCTTCAAAGAGAATAGATTTTCCACCGGCGATTGCTTTGTGCAGAAATTCAGTGGTATCAATCGTAAAGGGCAAAAGCTTGTCGGCATAGGATTTACACTTTTCGAAGATCTCATCGGCGCTAATTGGCTCGGCCTTATAAAGAGCAGCAAAGATTTTGTTCTTGTAGTCCACGATGGTTTGCAGCCTGGCTTTGAGTTTTTCGAGGTCCCTTAAATCGCCCATACGGACGGTGTAGCTTCTGCCGACCTTATCTGCATAACATGGGCCGATGCCTCGAATAGTGGTGCCGAGTTTGTTTTTGCCAAGGGCCTCTTCGCGTAATTGGTCCTCTTTTTTGTGGTAATCCAGGACGATGTGGGCGTTTTCGCTGATAAAGAGGCGTTTTGTTAGTGTAATATTTTTTTGGGCAAGTGTCTGAATTCCTTTTATCAAGACGTCCGGGTCAACAACCACTGCGCTTGCGATTACGCAGACAGTATTTGGCCGAATCGCTCCGCTGGGCAGAATGTGCAAGGCAAACCTGCTGTCGCCTACGACAACGGTGTGGCCGGCGTTGGCGCCGCCGCTGTACCGCACGACGATATCACTGTGCTCAGCAAGAATGTCAACAATCTTGCCTTTGCCTTCGTCGCCCCACTGTAATCCGACAATACAACAATTCATTTGCGTTTGCCTCTTAAAAATACTCACAAAGATAAACCGCAACAGCTTACCAAAGTAATCTATTGCGGTTAACTAATTAAATTTTACATTTTATTTCGATAATTTCAACTGATTTTTGCCACCAGATGTTCCAAAATAGCTGCTAAATTATCGTATTTCCTATCGCTGAGCTTGCGATTGACTTCACTGCCGGTTTTATCTTTGTATGTGATTATAAAGAAGCCCTTCTTATCGAAGTAGCTTTTATCTATTTTCTGGATGGAATCATAAGCAATCTTCTCTTTGGCGCCTATGATAAGTTCGTTTTCGTCGGCCAGAAGTTTTTTATCTTTGATAGCCCAGAACCAGACTGTTAGAACAGCAGCAAGGGCAACAAGAACAAAAGGAGACTTCTGATTGAACACCATATCATCGTCCGGCTTGCCATCTTTGACGTGTTCTTCGTAGAAACTGCGACGAAGTGACCATTCATATTTGCTTAAGTAGCCGTCATAAGCAAAAATGACTGCAACAATAATACAACCAGCGATGCCAATCTTAAAATTGTTTTTTTTGAACTTACTTATTGGTGCTTCGATAGCCATTGTAATATCCTTTCTCCTGCAGCCGCACTTTCAATGCGGCACCACATCAATCGTCTTCAATGGGCATAACCCGCTGTAATAAATCGCAAGATGGCAAGACTATACATTTAAATACTCAGCTTCCCAGATTTTTTCAGTTAAACCCTGTAGTTCTTCGTCATACTTTCTCAGCACCTCGAAATATTCGTCAGACTCCAAAGCCTCTTTGGCTTTTTCGTCTTCGGGTTTTGCACCTTTTGGCAAAACTGAATTTCTGAAGATTTCGTAATGGTCTCTTATGGAACAGGGCATCAGCCAGTTCTTTGGTTTTTTCCAGTTGTCAAAGCCGTATTCTTTTTGCCATTTTCGGCCATTTTTCATAAAATCAGAGAACATTGCATCAGATAGCGTTTTCCCGTTGTTATATAAATCATAAATATTATCAACGTAGTAAGGAATAAATGCGCAGGGCGTTACGTTGCCGTACCAGTCGATGTAGAAGTACCCGCCGCTTCTGCCGTAGGCGATACAGCCTCTGGTGAGCACACCGCTATTCCAGAAATCGGCCAGACAATATTTCTTTTCGCTAAGCAGTTTCTCCCATTTCCTATAAAGCTGGACTCTCTTGTCGGGATTAACCATTGAGTCAATCTCGTCTTTACCCCGGCCGATCGGCATCAGTTGAAACTGCCACATATAACTGGCCCCTTGCTGCTTAAAGTAAAAATCATAAAACTCGTCGGTTAGTAGTATATCTACGTTTTTACTTGTTGCTGTTACGGAAATACCGAAGGGAACACCTGCTTGTCTTAAATGCTCAAAAGCTTTAAGTATTTTTTCATGCGTGCCAACACCTCTTTTTTCGTTGGTTTCCTTTTCATAACCTTCAACCGAAATTGCCGGTGTGGCATTGGCCGATTTTGCAAGACGCTCGGCAACTTCTTCGTTAATAACGGTGCCGTTGGTGTATATAAGGAAAAGCATATCGTTGTATTTTTCAAAGATATCCAGCAGGGTTTTATCTTCACTTTTATACATAAATGGTTCGCCGCCGCTGATAGCTATGAACCTGCTGCCCCAAGAGTCGTGAACCTCGCTGACTACTCTATCTACATAAGGATAAGGTATTGTAGCAGCAGTTTTTGGTGTTGAACTGGCATAACAGCCGATGCAGTTTAAGTTGCATTTTTGAGTAGGAGAGAAGACGATAAAACTTGGTGGCGGTTCGCCATATTTTTCTCTGAATTTTTCAACGGCCTGCTTGTAACTTTGGTCTCCCTCCATAAGATTATTTTGAACCAACACATCGATGATTTTTCTTGTAACTTCCTTTGAAATGTACCCTTTATCTACATTTCTAATCACACAGTGCAGCATTGCTGATAGGAACTGGTATTTTTTTAACCGCACTTGTTGCAAATCCTCTGAATCATCGTTGACCAGATTTTTATAGATGTAATTGTCGATTTTCTTTGTGAGTATCTTTCGAGAGTACTTATAATTTGCCATCTTGATTAGTTTTGAGGGTATGACTTCCGTTTTCATTTTCGACTCCCCACTTCTACATCAATCCATTGACACAAATTGACACACGAATCTGACCGAAAACATTTTGATTATACAGTAATTTTTGCACAAATTCTGCCCCTTGGCAAGAGATAAACTGCCACAAAAGCTGCTAAAATACAACAATAAATGGCGAAAAACTTAAAGTTTTTTTGGCCTGCGAAGTCTTGCTCTGGATTTTTTGGGCGGCAACAGCCACCAAACAAGCCACGTTTACTTCAAATCCGGGTCAGGCAGCTTCAGCTCCGTAATTATCGCTCCAATGGTTGATAGAGCAGCAAAAACAAATACCCGCCACATACAACCTGTTAGAACCTCACCGGCTGCAATCCAGCCATCATATCCCAGCATCGCAGATACCGCCGCGTAAAGCACGCCAACTATGACGCCACAAACAGCCGCAGCGACTATACGTTTCCACAATGCTGCCCCGCTGCAGCCTAAAGTTACGGCCACACCGCAAATCAGCGGTACAATCACTGCAAGCCACCAAATATCCCTTAAACTTGGCAGCTGCCCCAAATTTCTAAAATAAGCAAAATTCACCAAGCCAGATATTCCGGCCGCAGCAACAGCACACAAGCCAACGTGCCAATATCGCGGCTTCATCTGTGCTCGAAGTTCAGCCCGCCTTCGCATCCGACGCCGTATCGTCAAAGGCCAGTTATAGAACAGGCGAAACACCCAGTGCTCCAGCAATGCGCCTCTTTCACCAAACACCGGAACGATGTGTACCGCTTCGGTAGCCCAGTGTGCCGCCATAAACCTCGCCAACGCAGGATAGTGTTGCGCCATCTGAATCGGAAACGCCAAATAGCCAATGTACTTGAAGAAGCTCAGAAACACAGCGATGTTGTAGTCTTTGAAGCTTCGATCATAAATGGCTATGCCCACCGCCCAGAGACCTCTGGCAAGCGAGCCGGGAGAGATCGGAATGACCTGATAGATGGCTGCTATCGCCAGGGACATGGCGGCTCGCTCAACGGGTGTTGCTTCGGGATGAATCATGTTCCATATAAGAATATGAATGCCCGATACAATCTGAGTAATTGGTAGCGTCAAGAGGTGCACAACAAGGCTGATTAAATAACGTTGAACATAGCGTTCATTGAGTTGACCAAGGATTGTCTTCGCATCCTGGTTGGTTAAAATATGCTTGCTCTTACCCTCTGTGACCATATCGCGCAGCCACTGCTCGCGAAGTTTGGCACTAAAATAGAGCTTTATAGGCCGAACGAAGATGTAGTGAAGCTTATCCTTGAAAAACGCCCAGTCGGTCAGAAATCTGTGAAGACCTGCAGGTAAGATAGACACAGGTATATGGCATAGAAAACGCCAGAGCTGCTCTTGTAATCTTAGCGCTCGTTCCGGACTGACCCTGCCCGCTCTGTGCCAGACGATAACTTTTTCAGCAATCCTCGCCTGAATAGACCGCCAAAGGTAACCCTGTTCCGTCAAGATTCTCCTGTAATGGTTTCGCCAGTCTATTCGCCCCCAGGCGCGCCGCAGGATGGTACCTAAAAATGGGAACCCTCCCATTAAAAGATATAATATTGTTAAAAAATTATTGCTTCGGAGCTTCCGCTCGTGCTCTTCGTCGATAAGATTCTTTACTTTCCAGCCGGTTACCGCACTGTCTAACATCGTTGACCACAGTTTTCGGCTGTAGAGCAGCCGTATGTGATTTTGCGTAATATCCGGAACCGAATCGCGATACACCCCATCAGCCGCTTTCAACTCCTCCAGCATCCGGCCCATATCGGCAAACTCATCGCTGTGTGAATCCACAAACCGCTGGAGCTTGTTTATATCGCCCCTGTCGAACTGCACCAGACTGCCCCGCATAAGCCCCTTCGCTATCAGCTTGAAATCCCCCGGACTCATCGGCAAAAACGGCAAAAGCGCAAGCCCTGCCTTGAAATCCACCGCCACCAAACCTGCCGAAGAGTTGTTTTCAGTATCTCGGCGTTTCAGACAATTCGGCTGACTCTTGCACGTCGACCACTCATACTGCCTGGCAAATTCATATCCACCCATATCGTGCAGAAGCCCAACAAGTTTACCCATAAACTCACGCTTGGACCGATACTCCGGCGAACCAAGTCTCTCTGCATCAACGTGTCTGCCCCTGCGCCAGCGCTTCAACAAATCCAGCCAATTATCGACCTCAAGCTGCCAGGTACGCCCATCAACCCACTCGCTCAACTCGCCGCAGCTGCCCAGTTTGCCATCCACAAACGTTGCATAAATATCTACAACCGCCTTCTCATCACCAAATCGAATCTTCGCTCCACGCCGGATAAATTTCTGCCAGAGCGCCCCGGACCTTGCCGCCGTCGGATTGACCTGAAGCTGAAATGGCCCCTGGAAACCAATCCAATACAGCACATTACGAAACAGCCGAGAGAAACTCGAAGGTGGGATAAGAATCTTCATCGCATAAACTCCGCCCACCTCAAGCCCGGCTATCGGCCCATTCTCGGCCTCAATCGCCAGCACCTTTACCCGGTACACCTGCCCGGCAAAGCCGCCACCGACAAACTTCTCAACAACCAGATGCACCCGCCCCGTATTTGCCGGCTCAAGACCCCTAACATCATAAACTAATTCGGCGCCCGCATCATAACGTCTAATTCGCATCGGCCGATGTAAGCAGGCACCACGAAACTTCTCCTCAAGCTCCCTACAAATCTCAACTGAATATTCCACCGTCATTATTGTTTCCTAACCTAAATACCGGCAATCCACAACCTGATGCAAACCAGCAGGACTATCCCAGCATACACCCCCGCCAATAAATCATCGCACAATACCCCCCATTCTGCCGGTAATTTTTCTAACCTTCTTAATGGCCAGGGCTTGGAGATGTCAAATAATCTAAAAAGTAAAAAGCCAAGTGCCGCAGTACCCCAAATTTGACAGGTTGAAAGCGTCCCTACACTAAAGAATGAAATGGGTAAAAACACCACCGCCTGGCCGGCAAATTCGTCGGCAACAACTTCCCGTGGGTCGGCTTTGCCGGTCGCTGCGATTACAGCAGGTGCAAATTTTATACAAACAATAGACCCAGCCAGAGCCAGAGCTGCCATTACGATTGATATTAAAAGGGCCGATATGTCGAAGTGGCACATCAGGGCAAAGACAATCACCGGCGGCAGCGAGCCACACGTCCCCGGAGCAAGTGGCAGCCGGCCAAGACCAAAACACGATGCAATTAATCTTTTCATAATTGCTGAAAGATAACGGAAAGGAAATGGTTAGTCAAAGATTTAGATTTTTTTGAGCATTTTCAAGCAAAAGCTGTCGGTCATACCCGCAATGTAGTCACATGCCGTTCGCTGAAGACCTTCTTCAGCTGACAATCGCTGAAAATAGCCGGGCATTAGCTCTCGTTGTTGACAGAGTCTTTCGAAAAGTTGCTCAAGCCAATATTTAACTTTGTCCGCTGTGTGTTTCAGTGATTTATGCTGATAAAAGTTCGCCAGTAAAAACTTCTCTAATTCAACAAGCTTGGCTCCGTTTTCGGGTGAAAGCACAATTAACATTTTGCTTGCAGTATATACATCTTCAACTTTTTTTATGTTGCCTTCTGCAATAGCATTTTTACTCACATCGATACAGTCGCTAACGAGCTTGTCGATGATTGTTTTTGCGGTTCTTGTTCGGCGGATGGTCTGGTCTTTAATTGCATTAGCGTTTATCCGGCTTTGCGCTTCGGTGAAAATCTCGATATTTTCTAATTGCTCACTGTTAATCACCCCGGCCCGCAGGCCGTCTTCAAGGTCGTGGCAGTTATAAGCGATACGGTCGGCCATATCGGCAACCTGGCCCTCAAGAGAACAGTTTGCCTCACAGAAATCGCCATCCTGCGGTTTATCGTATGTGCTTCGGTGCTTGGCCAATCCCAGACGAGTCTCATACATAAGATTCAGGCCGGTAAAATCCGGATATGGATGTTCGAGCAGGTCAACCACTCGCAGCGTTTGGCGGTTGTGTTCAAATCCGCCGAATTCGCTCATCAAATCATTGAGGACTTCTTCACCGGCGTGCCCGAAGGGCGGGTGTCCCAAGTCGTGTGCCAGGCATATCGCCTCGGTGAGACTCTCGTTTAGCCGAAGCTCTTTGGCGATGGTCCTTCCTATCTGTGCTACTTCGATGCTGTGAGTAAGGCGGGTGCGGTAATAGTCGTCCAGGCCGGGCGTGAAGACCTGCGTCTTGCCTTCCAGCCGGCGAAACGCCGAGCAGTGGATTATGCGGTCGCGGTCGCGTTCAAAGTCGGAGCGATACGGGTGCGGCTTTTCTGCAAACATTCGACCCCGGCTTTTCTCTTCGCTGACTGCGTAACCAGCAATTTTCTCAGACATATTTCGTGTCCGTATAATCTTTAGTTTTCCTCTTTCTATCTGCTATACGCTATCTGCTATATGCTATCTTACAAGCCGGGAAAGTTGTGCTCTTTGCTTATCTGTTTTAGTTGCTCAAGAAGCTCGGTCAAGCTCTGGCTGATAACGTCGGTGTTACTACACACGCTCATAAAGTTGGTGTCTCCATCCCATCGAGGTACCAGATGAATGTGCAGATGTTCGGGCAGGCCCGCTCCGGCACATCGGCCGAAATTCATACCGACATTGAAGCCATGAGGTTTTATCGCCAGCGACAGCGCCTTTTGCGATTCTCTGACCAGCTTGGTCAATTCCAGCATTTCTTCATCGCTCGCCTTCTCTAGGTCGGGGATATGTCGGGCCGGGGCTATCAGTAAATGCCCGTTGTTGTAAGGGAATTGATTGAGAATGGTAATGCTTTTGTCTGTTCGCCACAGCACCAGATTTTTGTCATCATCCTGCGGGTTCTTGAAGTTGTGGCAGATAAAGCAATCGCCGCTCGCAAATTGAGGCCCCTTGCTCAAACCCTGAATATATTTAATTCGCCACGGTGCCCATAGGTTTTCGCGTTCCAATCTGCATTTACCTCCGCTATTTATGGTAATTGGTTAAATGGTTACCAGTTATTCGAGAAGCTGCATTGTCAATTTTTGTCTGATAGTTATCCGTGGTTTTGCGTTGATACCCATTGGCAAAACGGCCTCCACTTTCAATTGGTACTGCTGGTCGTACTGCTCTGTTCGGCCGGCATCTATATTAAACAGTTCCTCGCCCTGGCCTTGTAAATCCAGAAATCTGTATCTTTGCAGAAATCCGAACGTCCCGCTCATTTGGAATCTGCCGGAATAAGGTATTGGCCAGCCGTCCGGCACGGATTTGGAAAGTGAATAAGTACTGTTTATCATGGCAAGTCGCCCTTTGTCGGTCTGGCGGATTTCATCAAGTGTGTAGGTAACATCTCTTGCCTGCCGTGACACCATCGGGGTAGGTACGGACAGTTTTGACCCCCAGGTTTGGCCAACCGATACACCTTCAACAGGTTTTTCTATGCTTGAAACCGAATCCCACAGGAACCACTGTGTAGCAAGAAAGTCACCTATCATATCGGGTTCTTTAATTCTTGCTCTACCCGGCCGAAACGCCTTTTTACCAATTTCTTTGATCAAATTGTCTAATTGCGAATAGTCTTCTATTTCGCCTGTGGGGCCGACAGTGAACGTGAAAGTTTTGCCAGAGAGACTTTCTATGGCGTCTTTTTGTCGGCCTTCGCGCGAGCTTCGCCTGACCTTAACCGATTTGCAGGCTGCCTTGATAGTTGTGAGGCCATAGGGGTCTACTTCAATAGGCGTGTAGGCAACGACCATTTCCATCGACTCGGATGATTTGGCCACCCTGTTCTTATTTGATTTGGACATCCTTCCTGTCGGGTCCCAGTCAACCTCAATATCCCTGCTGGAAACAAACTTGTATCGCAATGTTTGAGCTTCCTGGAAGTCTACGCTAAACAGTTCTTTTTCCCCAGCAGCGCCATTGCAACCCGCAAAGACGCCCAGCAACAGGGACGTAGTAATAATTGTTAGTACCGTTTTCAATGTTACTTCCTTTCACTGGTTAAATGGTTAATTGGTTAAATAGTCAAATAATTACTACTCACCAATCACCAGCACTTGAGTTAATCAATTTTCTCAAGACTGTAGAAACGAGTAGCAGCCATTTTCAGCACAGCAGGTTCTTTGTCTTCCTGTCCAGCCGACGGGTCGACGGCAATCCACTCCGACTGCAGTTTTTCAAAATATTTTTCCACTTTTCCGGCACTCAAATCCAACTCCATCCGGCCGGTATATGTTTCGGTGTTGTCGAACATCTTTGAAAAATCGCCCATCGGCTGTTCTTTGTGCAGTTGCTCCGCCATTTCCGAGCTTGGGATAGCATTCATTTCGACAATGCCAATCTGCCGACCTTCTGTGTCCCTGATTTCTTTTAGCGTATAAATTCGTTCATACGATTTTGAGCCCATCATACGGAAATCAAAGGCCTTTATGCAGCTCCAGCCGTCACCTGTGCGTAGTTGGTTTTTATCGGTAACCGGCAGGGTCACAGTCCCGTGGCGTTCCATAATCACACCCGGGATAAGCAACCTTAATGCTATTTTGGGTGGCGAAGGAGCGCTTCTGACCGCCTTGTCTGCCTGTTTTACGTCAATAACCTTTGTAACTTCGCCTGTGGGTGCAATTTCTATCGTGTAACCTTGTCCGATTAACTTTGCCATTGGTTTGTCCTGGTCCTTTTCCCTGGAGCTGTCGAAGTCCAGGACGACACTGTTTCTATATATAGAGACATATTTTAGCCATTTGATTGTAATCTCCACAACGGCATTGCCTTCGTCGTCGATACCTTGTATCCGCTGGCTAAAGGTCATTTCGATTCTGTTGTGATTACGAGAACCCTTCTTAGAAGGGATCCCGTTTGGTAAGGAGCCCTCAAATCTAACGCTATCTTCCATCTCTGTTATCACCTTATAAGTTGTTGAATCCTGCGGAGTAAATTTCAATGCCAGAGTAGCGGTGTCCCCGGCGGGACCGGCGCAGCCTGCTGTCAGAATCAGCAAGCAAACTGAAACATTCGCCAACCAACTGAAAATTCTGTCTGACATCATTATTCAATCTCCCTAATAATTTTGATTCTGTAGCGAATTCAGACTGTTATTATACATTCTACCCAGCCAGAGACAACCGATTTTGCTTTATTTATGCTCGGCTAATAGTTAAAATCGGCTTTTTGAGCTTTTTTGTTTACTTTATAAACCATTTTTGTGGAAAGGAAAAGAAATGATAAGCGATACGGTTAAAAAAGGTTTTCAGCGGGCGCCGCACAGGGGTTTGCTTCGTGCCTGCGGTCTTACTGATGCCGACATTAGCAAGCCGTTCATCGGCATTGCCAACAGCTTCTGCGAAATAGTGCCGGGTCACGTTCACCTCAACAAGGTGGCACGAGTTGCCCGCGAGGCGGTTCGCCAGGCGGGCGGAACTCCGTTTGAATTTAATACCATAGCTGTCTGCGATGGTATTGCTATGGGCCATACGGGCATGAAATATTCTCTGGCTTCGCGAGAAATTATCGCCGACTCGGTCGAGACTATGGCACGCGCGCACTGTTTTGACGGGCTGGTTTGTATTCCCAACTGCGACAAAATCATACCGGGTATGTTAATGGCGGCGGTTCGGCTGAACATCCCAGCGATTTTTGTCTCCGGCGGGCCTATGGCAGCCGGAAAAACAAAAGATGGAAAGATAATCGACATTGCATACGTATTTGAAGCTATCGCCGAATTCAACGCCGGCAAAATCAGTGAAGAGCAATTAAAGGAACTTGAGCGCACAGCCTGCCCGGGGCAGGGAAGCTGTTCCGGAATGTTCACAGCCAACTCGATGAACTGTTTATGCGAGGCGATTGGGATGGCCCTGCCGGGCAATGGGACAATCCTGGCGGTCGATCCGAAGCGCCAGGAGCTTTACAAGGCAGCAGGCAAACAGATTATGTCCCTGGTTGAAAAGGACATCAAACCACTGGATATAGTCAACGAAAAATCGCTGGATAACGCCCTTGTTCTGGATATGGCGATGGGCGGCTCGACGAATACCATCCTGCATACATTGGCGGTTGCTAATGAGGCCGGCATCAAATACGACCTGCAGCGGATAAATGCGATTAGCGCGAAATGTCCTAATATCTGCAAAGTGTCACCTTCAAGCAAGTTTCATATGGAGGACGTTGATGCGGCCGGCGGCGTAAGTGCAATATTAAAAGAAATCAGCAAGGTTCCAGACCTTCTTAATACCGGTTGTCTGACGGTAACGGCCAAGACGCTCGGCGAAAATATAGCCGATGCCGAAATTAAAAATCCGGAGGTCATTCATCCGCTCGATAATGCGTACTCGGCGACCGGCGGTCTGGCAATCCTGACGGGCAACCTCGCTCCGGACGGCTGCGTGGTTAAGTCCGCAGGTGTCGCTCCGCCAATGCTGACTCACACCGGCCCGGCTGTTATTTTCGAAAGCCATGAAGAGGCCTGCGACGGCATTTTGGCCGGCAAAGTGAAATCCGGCGATGTTGTGGTGGTTCGCTATGAAGGCCCAAAGGGCGGGCCGGGTATGCAGGAGATGTTAAATCCCACAAGTTACATTATGGGCGCTGGACTCGGCGAATCTGTTGCGCTGATTACGGACGGCAGATTTAGCGGCGGAACAAGAGGTGCCTGCATCGGCCACATAAGTCCTGAAGCAGCGGTAGGCGGTCCCATAGGACTACTAAAAGATGGTGACATAATAGAAATTGATATCCCGAACAACAAGATAAACGTAAAACTATCTGATGGCGAGTTAGCTGAAAGACGAAAAGATTGGAAGCCGCCGGCCCCACGAATAACGCAGGGCTACCTTGCAAAATACGCCTCAATGGCCACCAGCGCCGACACCGGAGCAGTATTGAAGTGGTAATGTTCAAGGCTGGCAAAAATAGGAGATTGTGAAGTGTGGAATAAAGATAAAGAAAAAACCTTATTAGAGGTGTGTAAAAAATACACAGCGGATGCCCGTGAAAACGTAATATTCACTGAGCCATATCTGCCGTATAAACCAAAAAACTGGAATGGCATTTTAGTTCTCGCCGAATCGCAGGTTATTAGAAATAAAGAAGAAAGGTATGCTAAATGGTTGCAGCAACTGACGCCTACTCAACGAATGACTCGGCTCGGAGGAAAGGAACCAAGGCCACCCTATCCGGATGAACCGGAAAAGATAGGTATTGGGCCATGGGACAATGGAACAATTAAACTTGCGCTGCAAGCAATTTTCGAAGGAGCTAAGCTAAAGTTAAGCCTTGACGAGGTTGCCATAAGTAATGCGGTGCCGTGGACTCACAAGAGTAATGGCGAAAATGTGAATCCAGATGAGCAAATGCAGGCCAAAGCAGCGAAGTTTTGGAAAGAAATTTTTACCGCTTGGAAGCCTGATATAAAGGCTTTGGTATTATTAGGCAATGTTGCAAAACGAGTAATGAGAAAAGCGGGAATACTGGAAGATAAAAAATATGCAGAAAATTGGCTGAAACTACGGCTGCCTTCACCAAATGCAATAAATCGCGTAAGTGGGATGTTTGATTGTGACGACTTAAAGGTAAGGTTTCCAGAAGTCCAAGAAGCTTTGAATACTCTAAAAATGAGCGAAAAGGTAGAACAGTACAAGATGAAAGTTTTCTTTGCTTGCCATGCTGTGAGCCTCGGAGTTGGCAAATTCAAAGAGTGGTCCGGTGGGAATAATCGCAAGTGAAATCCGATATTCAATATGAGATTGCTTCGCTTCGCTCGCAATGACGAGCAAACAGCGATTGATATGCCGGGCCGATTGCTGTATAATTTTAGCAGAGAAACCACGCAGAATAACCGGAAGTAAATCATGGAAATAGACCAGATACTTAAAGAATTCAAGAAAGGCGCCGAAAGATTATACGGCAAAAAGCTGAAAAATATCATTCTCTACGGCTCCTGGGCAATAGGAGAAGCAACGCAGGATTCGGATATTGACCTGGCAGTTGTGCTCGAAAGTGATGTCGTACCAGGCAAGGAAATAGACCGGATGATAGATATAGTTACGGAGATCAATCTTAACTATGGCGTGTTGATATCAGTTTATCCTGTCTCAGAGAAGGATTACGCTTCGGTCAACAGCCCATTGCTGCTGAATATACGCAGGGAAGGAGTGCCAGCATGAAAGAAGCGACGGCCCTGATTAAACGCGCGCAGCGGTATCTTAAAAGTGCGGAGATATTACTGAGGGACGGAGATTGCGAATCTTCCGTTTCAAGAACTTACTATGCTATGTTCTATTGTGCTCAGGCGGTACTGCTTACCAAAAATCTCTCATTTTCATCTCATAAAGGGGTAATTTCTGCCTTCGGAGAGCATTTCGTCAAGGCAGGTGTCTTTCCGAAAGAAATGGGCAGGGAACTTAACCGAGCATTTGAGAAAAGACAGGTAGGCGACTATGAATACACCTTTGTTATATCAGAGACGGAAGCCAAACAAATGCTTCAGAGCGGAAAAGAGTTTGTGAATACAGTCGCCCAGTGGTTAAACAAAAAATAAATTAGTGAAATCTGTGGTTAAGAAAACTCCCTGGTACGTTGGTGGTCTGCATTTTGAGTGTATGCAGTGCGGCGGATGCTGTGCCGGGCCGGGCACTGGTTATATCTGGGTCACCAGACCGGAGATTGCACTCATTGCTGATTTTCTGAAGAAGACGACCGAACAGGTGCGGCAGGAATATCTCAAACGCATCGGACTGCGAACAACGATTATTGAACAGCCGAGTACAAGAGATTGCATATTTTTGAACCACGGATTTGGGTTCCCGCTTTCGCGGGGACGTAGCCCGCTTCGGCGAGGCGAAGGCCCGCAAAGCGGTGGCCCTCACGGATTACACGGAGGGCAAAAAATATGTATGATTTATCCTGTTCGGCCGAGCCAATGCAGAATCTGGCCCTTTTGGCCTGAGAATGTGACCAATCTGGATGCCTGGAACAAAGTGGCCCAAAAGTGCCCCGGCATCAATCGCGGCAAATTCTACAGCTTCGAGGAAATAGAAAAAATCAAGAAGAACAAAAAATGGTGGCAGGACACGGAACAAACAATCAGCTCCTTGAGAGAGTAGCTGAGATTTACAACCGGCTGGACTTGCAAACCCGCCGTTACAGCGACCTGGCCGGGCAGTGCAGCGCCTGCGGCAACTGTTGCGACTTTGCTCAATTCGACCACCGTTTGTTTGTTACTACTCCGGAGCTGATGTACCTGGCTGCAAACTTAGCCGCTGAGAACATAAAGGCAATGCCGACGAGCCGATGTCCCTACAATATTGATGGCAAATGCAGCATTTACGAATATCGCTTTGCCGGCTGTAGAATCTTCTGCTGCAAAGCTTCGCCGGATTTTCAAAGCAGATTGACCGAATCCGTCCTGAAGAAATTTAAATCGCTCTGTACGAAGTTCCGAATCCCCTATCGTTATACCGACCTGCCTACGGCGTTGAGCAGCTTTGTCAGCGGCTAATATTTGTCAATCGGCAGCGGAATGTCATCCTGCGGGTCGCGTAGATTGATATATTTTGCGCTATTCAGCAGCGAGCCGTATTCTTCGTAATACCAGTAAAGTTTGGCGATTTTTTGCTCATCGGTAGCTTCCAGATACTGCTGCCAGGTGCCGAGCTCAACCCCCCAGATAATTTCGGTATTGTCCTTTGTGTATAGAATAATATGTGAGGCCTGGCTGTTTTGCCGGCCGTTGAAGTTGCTTACATCGATGCTGTCGATTTCAGAAAGCAACGGTTTTTCATATGCCCCGATTTTATCCCTCTGGTCGAGCCGGTCCAATATAGCCACAGCCGCAGCAAGGTCATCTTTTTGCCAGACTTCACCTTGTGCTGGTACTTTCCTTGCTGCCGACAGCCCTTTCACTTCTACGATGGGCAGGTCCGGTATCGGCACAAAATCCAGCACAACTAAATCAGAGTCAACGTAGAATTTATGCAGACCTGATTTAACCAGAGCCAGCGGCTTTCGCCACTTGGCTTCGATGAGCAGACGATTATGAGTAATCCGCACTTTTACTTCATCAAGCCAGACAACTTCTCGCTCAAGATTGGTTTGAACCAAGCGGGCTGCATCTTCATCAAGTCTTAAATCCACATCGCCGGCTTTGGCTGCAGCGTAAATCCTTTTTTCCAACGCTTCGTTAACCCAGGTAGGGACACCCAACAATTCCAGAGAGCCAATTTTTTCCGAAACAGGGACATTTTCTTTAACGTATTTTTCCAGGAATACAAAGACGACCGCCACGGCAGCAAGGACGGAAACTGCCGCCAACACTTTCAAAATGCCCGACAAGCTCGGCCAGTAAGCTACCTTTCGCCGTTTCTTTCTTTTTGATGCGCCGAGCTTGAATGATATTCTCTTCGTCTTGCTTCTTGCTCGTTTTCTTCTGGTCACCATAAGGATTTGAGATTTATGATTTACAAGATACAGCTCACGAGTCACGAGTCACGAGCGACGAATATGCTGCCTCAATGATTTTCAGGCAAAGCTCACTCATTGAAAGTCCTGCCTTTGCTGCTGCTTTGGGCAGAAGTGAATGAGCTGTGAGGCCCGGGATAGTATTAACCTCCAGAGCATAGGTTTTTTCATCGTCACCCAAGATAAAATCAACTCGCCCAATGCCCCGACAACCAAGAGTATTGAAACAACCCAGTGCTGCTGCCTGGATTTTTGCTGCCATTTCCGGGTCACCAATCGTATCGAAAAGATATTCCGTCTGCTTATCGATATACTTTGCGTGATAGTCGTAAAAGCCGGTTTTGCTTCTAATCTCGATAATCGGCAACGCCTGATTTTCCAGTATGCCAACGGTTATTTCCCTTCCGAGGATGAATTCTTCAATCATACAATCGCCGAATTCATTTGAACACTCCCGGCCAGCCGCTACCGCCAACTTCGGTTCATCAATAATGGCGACCCCAATCGTGCTTCCCTGCCTTAGCGGTTTTATTACGTATTTGTCTGCAAACTGCTGGAGCTGATTTTTGAGTTCTTCGGTGTCGGCTTTGGGATCGAATTTAATTACAGCAGGTGTTGTTATGCCAGCTTCGCTAAAGGCCTTCTTGCCTGCCATTTTGTCAAAAGCCAACCTGCTTGCTGCGGGCCCGCTGCCCGTGTAAACCAAACCTTTTCTTTCAAGAATTTCCTGAAGCTCGCCGTCTTCTCCGAATCTGCCGTGCAGCGCAATAAAGAACACGTCGATGTTACTATCTTCCAATATATCCATATTCTCCGGTGTGATATCTGCAGCAACGACATTCAGGCCGGCCTCTTTCAACGCCTGGGCAACGCATTGGCCGCTTTGGATACTGATATCGCGTTCTTCGCCGATACCACCGGCGAGAACAGCTACTTTTAATTTATTATTTTCTATTTTCAATTTATTTTCTGCCACCAAGACACTAAAACACTAAGGGTTTTGGCTTTTTATATTTTTTCTTTCTTGGTGTCTTCGTGCCTTAGTGCCTTAGTGGCTAACTTCTCTATTTCCAGATTTCGATTTCAAGTTCCAGTTCGATGCCGAACTTTTCTTTAACTCTCTGATTTATTGCATCTATCAGTCTCATAACATCTCGGCTTTTACACCCCTTTTCTGCGATTATGAAATTTGCATGCTTGTCGCTGACGATTGCCCCGCCGATTTGCAGCCCCTTCAGGCCGGCCCTGTCGATCATCGCTCCGGCAGAGACGCCTCTCGGATTTTTGAATATGCAGCCGCAATTTCGTGTATTCAACGGTTGATTATTTTTTTTATGAATCCAGATTTCCTTTACCGTCCGCATAATTTGTTCAGGGTCGGCGGTGTTCAGTTTCAACTGAGCGTTTAAGATGAATTTTGCGGTGATGTTTGTTCTGCGGTAGTCGAACATTAGTTCCGGCTTGCTCTTTTCAAAGATGTTGCCGTGGCTATCCATCAGCGTGACGGTCTCTACTGCGGCGCCGATGTCCCCGAAGTTGCCGCCTGCATTCATTTTTACCGCTCCACCCACCGAGCCGGGGATGCCTGTTAGAGCTTCGATACCTGAAAGTCCTTTTTGCACACAATCTAAAACCAGCTTGTTCAATTCAGCTCCTGCCCAGGCAGTTATTTTTTCGTCATCAAATTCTGTTTGTTTAAACTTCTCTTGCTCAAGCTTTATCACTGCCGCCCGCAGGCCATCATCACTGATGAGCAGATTGGAGCCGAAGCCCATCATGTAAATCCGGATTTTGTTTTCATTGCACCACTGGACTATTTCCCCGAGTTGCTCAATCGTTTTCGGCCTGATAAAGTAATCAGCCGGCCCGCCCAGGCCGTACCAGGTGTGCTTGGCCAACAAATAATTGGTTTCAACTATTTTCTCTAAGCCACTGAATATATTCATCTGCCACCTTCCAAATATCACCTGCACCCATAGTAACTACCAAATCGCCGGCAGTTACATTTTTCTTTAAGTAATTGCAAATCAGGCCGAAACCATCGATAAATACCGCCTCTGTCCCGTTGGCCCGCATCTCTTCGACCAGTATCTGCGAGTTAATCTCTTTTTTCTCGGCCTGCGAATCCCGGACGAAATAAATCTCCGGCACAATGGTTACATCGGCAAGCTTAAAGCTTTCCGCGAAATCATCAAGTAAAAATCTTGTTCTGCTGTATTGATGCGGCTGAAAAATGCACCAGAGCCGTCTTGGCTGATACCTTTGTCGTATCGCCTGCAGGGAGGCCTTGATTTCCGTTGGGTGGTGGGCGTAGTCGTCAAGGACAATGATTTTGGCGAATTGCCCCTTTAGCATTAGTCGGCGGTCGATACCGCCAAACTCAGGCAGTAACTGAAGTATTTGGCCAGGGTCCAATCCGATATTAACCGCTATCGCGACAACCGCCAATGCATTTATGACGTTGTGCCTCCCAGGGAGAGAAATTCGCGTTGCCCCTAACAGCTCGCCATTGTGATAAATGTCAAAGCCATACAACCCATCCTTTAGCTGAATATTTTGTGCCGAAAAATTGCGGTTTTTCTCAAACCCGAACGTCTCACACCACAAATCGGCTCCACGTTGCCTGATAACTTTCGCCACGTTTAAATCTTCCCCGTTGGCAATCAGCACCCCGCCCGGTTTTACGCCGAGCGCAAACTGGCCGAAGGCCTCGACTATCTCGTCCTCATTTTTGTAGTAGTCCAGATGGTCCTGCTCGATATTTAGTATGGCGGCGATTCTGGGCTTCAGGTTCAAAAAGCTCCGGTCGTATTCGCAGGCCTCTGCCACAAAATGTTTGCTGTCTCCGACACCGGATGAACTGCCTAACTGAGTTATGTCGGCCCCGATAATAAAGTTCGGGTTGAGACCGGCCTGCTTGAGCAAATAGATAAGCCATCCGCTCGTTGTGCTCTTGCCGTGAGTGCCGCTGATGGCAATACCCTCATAGCGGTTGCACAATATCCCTAACATCTGGGCGTATTTGTAAGTCTTGCATCCCCTTTTGCGTGCCAGTTTCAATTCCGGATTATCTTCTTTAATCGCTGCCGAGATAACAACAGCGTCCGTATCTGAGTTGAGATTCTCGGCATTATGACCAATTTTTATGTCGGCTCCTTTCTGGCAGAGCCCGGTTACAACATTGCTTGCCGTCTGGTCTGAACCGGTGACAACGCCGGAGTTCTTTATCAAAAGCTGCGCCAGCCCGCTCATCCCGACGCCACCCGCCCCAATGAAGTGGAATTTTTTGCCAGCTAAGTTCAGTCCGCTGTCGGCATCTATCACTTCATACCTGTGAGCGGCTTTTATCTTATCCAGATAAGTTCCTGTATTCGACTTGGCCATATATCGTCCTTGAGAGTGTTCGAGCTTCCAATGGAAGGATTTTAGCACAGAAAGCAGCCAAAAAAAAGAAAAATCCGCAAGCTGCCAGCTTGTCGGCTTTTAAAACTTGGTGTTGAAGAGTGCTTACTGCCAGTCGTCATTGCGAGCGAAGCGAAGCAATCTTTGTTCTGACCTAAAGACAATAGTCAATTGGAAACCCCTGCCAGCCAGTATTTGGTAAGGATATCGAGGTCTCGTTCATCTATAACATCATCATTTGGGTCTGATATGTCACAGTAGCGATTCCAATTAACATCTCCCTTTTGGCTTCGCCAGGCAAAGGCCAAAACGGCAAAATCAGCCATATCCACGCCTCTATCCAATACAAAGTCAGGGATTAAGTTTATATTGGGATGAGTGGATGGATCTGGAAGACCCCAATATGTAATTGCAGTGCCGTCTGGCCCAAAACCTGTTAGCTTGCTAATCCATTGGGGATTATAGTTGAAGCCATAGCCATATATATTCACTGTGGCCGTTGCAGGAACATTACCATCAGTATAAAAGTCAATGTATCCTCCGTAAACATTTGTCGTACTATAGTCGTGATGGATTATTCCAAATGAGCATTTTCCATCATAGATGTTGACAGTGCTGGAGTCATATGGCATCAAAAACAAAACCACATCACCCCCATAAACATTAACAGTGCTTGAATCATATAGTGTAAAATGATGAAAACTTCCACCCCGCAAGGAAGCACCGTCATAGACGTTGATAGTACTGCAGTTGTGGCTACTTATGGTCTGGGTATCCCAGCAACTATAATGACTAACAAGACCGCCTGAGATATTTACTGTGCTTGAGTTGTATGTGTGAAGATAATCAATGGTCCCTCCTGAAACATTAAGTGTGCTCGAGTCATAGGTAAACATTCCACTACCTGGGAAATCTTCATTGCCGACATGGCCACCGGTCATATCGACTCTGGGCGTTGGAAATCCAAACACAGACTCAGATACTGCAAAAAAAAGGTAAATGTCCCCATCTTTAATAATAAAATCTTGAGCCGTGGCGGCAGAAGGATAGAGCAAAATTATGGTTACCAGAAATGTCAACATGATCAGCGATGCGCACTTCATTTTTCCCACCTTCAAAAAATGAGCACAATAGCCTTCTTTCTTTTTAGACATTATAATTGTATTATTTATCGGAACAAAAATCAAGTTTTTTTTCGGTGAAGTCAGAAATCAAATCCCGCCTTGTTCCTGCAGAAACGGCTGTTTTTAACCGCAAAGTCGAAGAATATCGAATCCCGAACAAGGAATATCGAAGTTCGAAGTTCAATAATCGATAATCGATTTACAGGGCCGCCAGGACTCCCCTGACGTAGCCGACCGACTCGGCCGGTCCGCCAGCGAGACGAAGCGATGAGAGTAAAATCGGTCGGCCTGAGTAAATTGTTGTGTTGTGCCTCCAAGCCAGTGATTAGCCAAGACCGCGAAGTCGTGAAAATCAATCTTACAATCCCTGTTCATATCCTCATCCGGATACTGAGAACAAATCAATTTATCCTCAGGTGAAAGCCCCTCATACAGCCGCCTGATCTCATTCGCATCCAGAACATAGTTGTAGATGCGGACATCGTCGATGACCGCATCAATCCTGCCTACCATTATGATATAGTCACTGTCATCCTTCTTGTTGATGTCCCGGGTATTGGCGCTTCCGCCGTCTTCATTTGCATCTATGTAGAGCTTTACAGTGTCATTACTGTCTGAGGTCTCGAACTCTACAGTCATCGCAACGTGATGCCATTGCCCGTCATTTATCGTCCCGGCCGAGGCAACCGCACCGCTTGTCCCGCTGACAAGCAGTTTTATATGACCGTTTGGGTCCATAAACAACCGCTTGTTGCCCGAAGAATTACTCAGGTCGGCAGGTGATTTCGATATAATCGGGTCTTTGCTGCTGGTGGTGGTCTTAACCCACGCCGACCAGGTTACCCCACCTTCGAAGGCAAAGTCACACGTGTTATTAGAATCCGGCACTTCCATCCGCTCGCTTGAGCCGTCAAAATCCAGCGCGCCGCCGTCAGTGCCGCTAACCCAGCAGCTCGCGGTATCCATATCTTTGAGCGTCCCGTTGTGGCCTCTGCCGCTCGAATCAGCCGCAGCAGCGCCGGAGCCCTCATCAAATTTCCACCAGCCCACAATCCTTTCCGAACCTCTGATTAGGTTGTCCTCAGGCCAGTGCAGCACAAGCCCTGCCAGTTCCTTAATGCCAAACTTACTATAATTGACCACCACACAGGCCAGGTAATCAAACGCAGGCAGACTTATTTCCACCCCATCTCCCACAACCCTGGCCGTCAGTTCTTTTCCCGAGACCGCATCAAAAACGTACTCCGGCTCTGGGCCCTTGATGAAAACAACCGCATCTGTCACCGGCGCCGGCGGCACGCCCGGCCCCTCCGTCGCGTAGTCGCCGTCCAGCCGACTTTTCTGCATTTTTCCCAGCCAGGTAAATTCGTTCGTGACGCAAACGACTACCCGGTTGGCATCATCCGGATGTTTTACCGCAACCGCGTGGACACCGTCAGTTCCGCCGCTCATTAAAACCGGCGGTTGACCGGCCTGGGTAAGCACATTACTTAAAAACTCGGCCCGTATCGCAGACTGCTGGCCCTCGGTGTACCAGCGGGAATCTTCCGCCAGTTCGATTACGATTCCTCCGTTGGCCTTGAACGCATCGACATTTTGCTGTTCCTCGGCTGTGAGCACGTTCGGCATCGCAAGAACCAGCACCTTATACCCATCGAGCTCGTTCTCGGCAATCTGTTCATCGGTAACGATGCCAATCGGTGCGCCGATGCGGTTCAACGCCTGAAAACTCTGCCAGCACGGCACAATCAGTTTCCGGTACATATTTTCCTGGTCGGTAAGATAGAGGTCCCGGCCGCGCTCGCTGAAGTGAATTGCCGCCCAGCGCACCGGACGAGTATGGGCCAGGTACCGGCTGACACGCTCGCCCATCTGCAGGGCGGGCGTGAACATCGGGTTGGGAATCGTCGGCTCGCCAATATCAAGATTGGCAATCATACCGTGTGTAAGACACGCAGCAGAAGCCGCCAGCGTCTCTTCGACCGAACGCGTGTCGTTCGCCCAGAGATGTCCCGGACGGCCTTGCGCTGCGTCACGGAGATACGAAAAGGCAAAAGCCATCTCAACGTCCCACTCGGGCACCGGAATACTGGTACCTGATTGCCAGAAGAACCGGTTAATGCCCCTGCGAATCGGCATCTCGAATTCGCTCTTCGGCGAGGGCGCTATGCGCGGCAAATGGCTTCGCATCTGCGGGTTGTGAAGCCAGGGGACGTAAGTAACACTGATGAGCATCGGCAGGCCTGCAACCCGGGCGTGGGCCTCCTCGATATAGTGTCCGATGCCGCGTTCAATCGTCTCGTTCTTGAACTGCAGATAGCGAAGATAATTCGGGTCCGAGTAATCATGATTGTCAGGCGGCGTCAGACCCGTCTCACTTGTGAAGCGGCTACGGCAGTATTGACACCAGCAGCCATCCGGCGGCATGTGTTTCGAGTCGAAATAGAAGCCATCTGCGCCCCGCTCGGTCAGTTCGAGCATGCGGGTAGTGAAGTAGTCGAGATAAGGCGAGTTCAGGCACATGTAGTCGCCGCGGCTGGCCGGCACAGTTGTGCCGTTTTCGTCGACGCAGACCCAGTTGGGGTGCTGTGCAGCCATATACTCATCCTCCATATGGCGGTGATACTGGATAATCCGCAGGTCGTTGGCGTGAGCACGGTCAATCATTTGCTGGGCAATGTCTTCGCCGTTTGTCCGCGGGTCAATCACCCCAACGCTCGAGGGCCACCACGCCCCTTCATCCCCCGTCTTGCAGTGGCGAGTATAGACCTTCGCACCCATCTCGGCAAAGTAACCCTCCGCCTCGGTGAACACCGGCTCACTTCCCCACCGTCTCAGCGACAGACGTGTATGAAGCTGAACGCGATGCTCAACAAAATAATCGGGCAGTCGCAGCGATGCCGGCGTATAATCAACCGAAACCAGCGGTGACCCCTTGCCATAGACGATTTGTCCCGCAGCAAGCGCACACACCATTGCCACTGCGAATACGGATATTGTCAGTCTGACGTTTAAATTTGTTCCCTTATGTATCTTCCTTCTCCTAAAAAACGAGCCAAATACTTTTTATCCTCACAAACTGTAATTTTATCATTTATCAGAGCTAAAATCAAGATTTTTCGAGGGAAATCAGTAATCATACGGATCATAAAAAATATATGCGCTTCATCGAAACAGAGCCGCGACCGTAAGGGAGCGGCAATTGCCCTTGCGGTTATATAGTAGGTTGCTGCCGAGCGCACATAATTTTTATGATTGGTCTAAAATGAGAGATTCTTCGCTGCGCTCAGAATGACAATAATCAATCATCAATAATCAATTTACAGGACTGCCAGCACTCCCCTGACGTAACCGACCGACTCAGCCAGCCCTGCCAGCGGGTCTTCAGCGTCCTTTTCGTATTCAAACGCCACGATGCCGGCATAATTGATATTCAGCAGTGTTCGCAGAAATTTCGGGATGTCAATCACCCCACGCCCAATTTCGACGGTCTTCCCCTCCGCCCTCGCCGCATCAACATCCTTCATATGCACATCCAGCAGTCTCTCTGCGCACTTGGCAGTAGCTTTCGCCGGGTCCATCCCTGTCCGCTGCGTATGCCCAATATCGTGACAGATACCAATACGGCTATCCAGGTTTCTTATCTTTTCGTAAGTGACAACCGGCGTAGGATAAAGTTTATCGCTCGGCCCGTGATTGTGAATGGCCACCTTAATATCGTATTGTTGCACCTTTTCATTCACCAACCCTAACATCTCCGGCTCCGGCACGCCAACTATCACCTCCATCCCCGCAGCCCTGGCGTATTCAAACGCCCGATTAACTTCATCTTCACTTTTCATACGAATCACTCCACCACCGTAGAGTTCCAGGCCTGCCTCTTTTACTTTTGCTGCCACCGCTGCTATCTCCGCCGGCGTGCTTTCAAGCGGTAAATGAAAGCTCTTGAGGCAAATATACTTTAATCCTAACCGTTGCGTTATCGCGAGGGTCTCCTCCAAGCTTAATTTTCTGGTTGTATACGAAGCCAGACCAAGTTTAAACTGTCGTTCTCCTGCCGGCTTACGCCGACCCCGCTTTTTTTCGGTGGCCGGCTGGGTTTGTCCCGGACAGCCGCTCGGCTTCGCCAGCCAGGCCCCCGCTCCTATACTTGCTGCCTGTAGAAACCGCCTTCTGCTTTGTTTTTCACTCATCATAATTCAACCTTCCTTTCTTCCCTTCAGCCAAACCCGGCTTTGGGAAATTTACCATTGTGCTTCAATGTAGGGGCCTGTGGGGCCTTTCGGCTTCGGCTTTGGCCGGGACCTCAGTATCGCCTCGGCAATCGCAATATCGCTTTTGCAGGTAATCTTGATATTCGAAGGGTCAGTCTTGACAATCGTTACTTCCTTGCCAATCGCTTCAACCAGCTGCGAATCATCGCTGATTTCGTTTTTATCAATCTTATCGAGGTTTTCGTAGGCCTTTCTTAACAGTTCCGCTTTGAAGACCTGCGGCGTTTGGGCCTCCCACAGACCCGACCTGTCAACGGTTTGCATTATCGTATCATCCTTGACCTGTTTTATCGTTGCCGCAACGGGGCAGGCCAGTATCGCTGCTCCCGTCTGGGCCGCAGCGGCGATGACTTCGTCAATCCACTTGGCTTTAACGCAGCATCGCACCGCATCGTGAACGGCTACAAGGTCTATTGTCTCTTTGACAAGTTCCAGGGCCTTTTTAACGGTGTCGAAACGCTCAGCCCCGCCAAAACAGATTTTTACGTTATAAAACGCGAGATTTGCGCCCCACTTGACGTTCATCAGCTCTTCGTCCTCGGGCGGGATAGCTAACAGTATTTGTTTAACGTCGTCACGGTTGGCAAAAAGCTCTACACTTCGCACAAAGACCGCCCGCCCGGCCATATCGACAAACGGCTTTTTCCTCTTTCCGCCGAACCGACTGCTCGCCCCGGCAGCACAAATAATCACCGCAACCTTTTGTGGCATTAAACTACTCCTTAAAATGTCTTGCGACAGCTGCTAAAACTCAATACCGCGTCTTGCACCCAGGCCCGTATCAAACGGATGCTTGATACTTTTCATTTCTGTCACCAAATCGGCCAGAGCTATTACTTCTTCACTTGCGCCTCGGCCGGTTAGAATAATTTCAACACGTGGGTCTCTTTTATCAATGATATTTTTAATATCTTCCAGTTTGGCCAAACCTTTTGAAAGGCAAAACACAATCTCATCGAGTATCAGCACATCATAAAATCTTTTCTCGCTGGTTTGGGCGATTCTATCAAGGGCATTGCTAATGGCGGTTCGAGTGCTCGTTAAAACCTTTTCATTATCGAAGGATTGGGACATATCCCAGGGCACATCAAGTGCTTCGACCCTGATTCTGACCGCGCCCAATCGCAGAGCAAAACGCTCCCCGACATCGAGCGATGGCGGCTTCAGGAATTGATAAACCAGGACCTTATTGCCCTGGCCGGCCGCACGCAGGGCCAAGCCAAATGCAGCGGTGGTTTTGCCCTTGCCGTCTCCGGTATAAATCTGCACAAGACCCTTTTCCAGCATAGCAGTATATTAAAAGGAAAAAGCCAAAAGTAAAAAGGAAAAAGCACAAATTCAAAATTAAAAAGTGGAAATCGAAAATCTATATTTGGAAATTGGTTGCGGTTGTGTTTTCAGTCTTTGCGTGCTTTTTCGATTCGGCAATCGTTAATTGCTGGTGGTTATATCGTTAGAACATCAAGCGCTTGCTCGACGTCAGCTTCGCTGCCGGCCTGTTCGCCCGGTTTGAAGGGCAGTGGTTCGGCAAACTGAACCGCGACCCGGCGAGTGAAGTTTTTGACGTGATCGACCCGGCAGATACAGCCGGTGCGGGTAAAATTTGCCATATCGAAGCAATCTCCCGGGCCATAGCGCGGGACGCTAAAACGGGCAGTTATCTCCTGGCCAAGGTACGGACAACTACTGTCAACACGGCAGGTAAATGCCGCCGCACTGCTCGAAATGTCTGCCATCTGGCCCTGGGACAGAATTTCGTCAAAATCCTCCGCGAACCAGATGGGCCAATTATAACGAAGTCGCCGCTCTCTTCTTCGCTCGCTACTATTGTCCATTATATATGCCCCAAAAATCTTTCGCTTTTGTCTTTTCTAAATCGGCAGTTTTAAGATGCTGCTTTACGAGCGACTACCCAAAAATCACACTTTAGGTCATTGCGAGGAGCGTAGCGAGCCTACCCTGAGCGCAGCCGAAGGGTGGCAATCTCTACTTTTTAGCAGTTCTATTTGGATTGTTGTCGGTTCGCGATGATGGAATCGCCGGATTAAGCTTTTTTGCAATTTTTTGTTTTTCCTGTCGGTATATTCCTATAATCAACCGCCTGATGCTTAGACGGTTGGATGGATGAACATTTCGCCATCTTTCGCACGAGTTTGACAAACTCTCGGCCGCGATGCTGGAAATTATCAAAAAATTGCGAGCGATGCAATTTTAGCTGGCCGAATTAATAAAACTTGCTATGTGCTTTATGAATACTTCGGCTTTGGAAATCCAGGGACAGACCTGAGATTCTTTGAAATGAATAAAATCCAAGTAGTCACTTTCCTGTCGTCTTTCAAAAAGGTCATTATAAATCTGAGCCATCTCTTTGGTAACTTTGCCGGTTTTGACATAATGTCGATTAAAAAGACTGCGTATCCCTGTGTGTTTAGAAGAAGATAAGTCCTGTTGCATCAGCAACGCTGAGACAGCGTAAAAACAAGCATAATAAAGGCGATTCACACATGTATTCCAGCGAGCCGCTTTTGCCAAAATACGAGCATCTTCAAGAGCTTCAGAAGCTCTTTGCAATCTGTGATTAATCAAATCGCTCTTTGAATCACTCATAAAACTATCCCTTCACGGTCGACATTTTCATGAAACGGCATAGCTTTATAGAGCGGGCTGTTCCATTCTTCTCGGCTGCGTACGATACAACTAATAACTTCTCCATATTCCCATTCAATATTGTAAAGTCGATGACGAATAGCGTCTGTACGTCCCTGATCAACACTGCCATCTAACAAAACAAGAAAATCCCAATCAGATTCGGGCCCAGTTTCTCCGCGGGTTCGAGAACCATAGATTATGACATCCGCATCAGGCTCAATTTCAAGAACAGTTTGTTTGACTTGCTCAAATAATCGTTCTCGGTCCATTTCAATTACCACCTCTATACGTCTAACTTATTCCTTTCAGTAAATCGACCGTTCCAGCCAACAACTTTACACCAGTTGCGCAGCCTTGTCTACATCTTTTGCAATTTGAACTATACGTTGATGATTAACCACTAATCTCTCGCACAAGTCTGACGAATTCTTGGCCGCGGTGCTGGAAATTATCGAACATATCGTAGCTTGCACAGCCCGGACTCAACAAAACCACATCGCCGCTGACCGCTAAGTGCCTCGCTAAATCGACCGCTTCGGCTAACGAATTAACAATTTCGATTTTTGTTGATTTCTCTGTGGCCTCTGTGGCTAATTTCTTTTCAATCGCATTTGCGATTTTCTTTGCGGTTTGGCCTATCAGGATGGCTGCTTTGGCTTTTTGCGCTATTTGTCGCCCAAATTCATCGAAGGACAGATTCTTATCATATCCACCTGCAATAATAATCCTGGGCTGCTCAAACGCCTCCAGAGCGGCAGTTGCACTTTCCGGCGTAGTGGCGTCCGAATCGTTGTACCAGCTAACCCCGTTTATCTGCGCAACCAATTCGAGCCGATGAGGCAGTGCCTTAAACTCCGGCAGGCACTTTGTTATTGCCTTGTCCTCAACACCAAAATATCGGCCGACAGCAATTGCGGCAGCAAGGTTAGAAAGATTAGCCCGGCCAGGCAGTAGAAAAACATTCCGAATTTCTTCACTCACATCGTCCGCTGAAAACTTGATACAAATCCTGCCGGTCTGTCCCTTATGTTTTTCAAACCATTCAGAACCTACTTTATCTTCGGCATTGAAAATAGAAACTGCAGGGTAATTTTCGTCTGGTTCTTGAAATTTGAAAATGTTTTCCTTGGCCGCACAGTAATTGGCAAACGTGCCATGGCGGTCGAGATGGTTTGGCGTAAGGTTTGTTAAAAGCGATACTCTCGGTGCTTTTCTGATTTGTGCTAATTGCTCGAGCTGAAAGCTCGACAGCTCCAGCACAACCAAATCACCGGCACCAATTTGCTCCATCCCGGCCAGCAGCGGTTCATTGCCGATATTGCCGCTGAGCCAGACGTTCTCGTATCTCGTATGTCGTATTTCGTATGTCGCATTTTTGAGCAGATGGGCGGTTAAAGCTGCCGTTGTGCTCTTGCCGTTGGCTCCCGTTATGCCGATTATCGGCGCGGGACACAATTCAAAAAAGATGTTTATTTGCGAGGTAACAAATTTATTATTCTGACGAGCAAGTTTTAGAAATTCATTATCAGGAGTGACTGAAGGGTTGACTATTATAACATCGGCACGCTCAAAATCGGCCGGGTTGTGCGAGCCAAGATGATATTCTATATCAGCAAACTCTTTGAGCTGTCCGAGTGAACCACTCAGCTGCTCGGCCCCAGCCAAATCCGTTATTATCACCTTTGCACTGGCATTGCAGACAAATTTAGCGACATCAACACCGCCGCCGAACCGCCCAAGCCCCATAACTAAAACTTTTTTGCCAGCAAAAAATTCCTTGTTCGAAATTCGATATTCCTTGTTGGACATTCGATATTCGTTTTTCGTTTCTACATCAATGTTTCCATTGCGTTTGCCAGATCCATCTTCGCATCGATAACCGCCTGCTCGATACATTTTTTCCAGTCGTCGCCGAACTGCTCTTTGTATTTTGGCTTTTCATAAGCATAGATTATCGAACGCGATGCGTTAATCAATGCTCCGGTGCCGTCGGGCTTGCAGAATCGCACACAGTCGGCAGCCGAGGCCCCTTGTGAGCCATAGCCCGGCACAAGAAACCACACTTTATCATACTTTTGGCGAAGAGCCGTTGACACCTTTGGCGTGGTGCCGCCAACCACCATTCCCACATTGCTGTAGCCGCTCTTGCCGATTCGTTCGGCTTTGTCGGCGACTTGGCCGACGATCTCAGCGAGCTTTTCGTACATCGTTTGTCCATCGGCATCGGCAAAATCCTGAATCACTGCCGCCGACGGATTGCTTGAGCGCACCCAGACGAAAATGCCTTTGCCCTGTCGAGTGGCCATATCCGCAAAGGGCTCGATGCCATCGATGCCCGCAAAGCCGTTGATGGTTATAGCGTCGGGAGCAAGCGTATCCTCCAGGCCCACTAACGCCGGGTTCTCCAGATGTGCAGCGGCATAAAGTTCCGCGGTGTGGCCTATATCACCGCGTTTTACATCGCCGATTACCTCCAGGCCCAAATTATCCGCCTCCGAAATCAACGCATAGTAAGTTTCTATACCCTCCCAGAAATATTTTTCGAAAAAGGCAATATTTATCTTCACGGCTGGCACCATCGGCGCGACGACTTGCATTGTTTGTGTGCAAAAATCAAAGATTGCGTCCACCGCGGAAGTTGCATCAAACTCCTCTGTACTCGATTCGTAATGGCTTTTAATCGTAGAGGGAAGCCGACTGTAAACAGGGTCCAGACCCACAACCAGGGCCGTTTTCTTACTCTTTACGGCTTCGCAAAGCCGGTCAGCAAAATGTCTCGGCATCAGTTAATCCCTTCGTACTTTCGTTATTGTGATTTGATTCGCGATTGACGCTTCACGATTCACGCACTACTTACTATAATCATACTTATGCTCTCAAGCAAGATAGAAATTGAGTATTGGAGTAGATTTGAAAACTCGCAAAAAAAGAAAATTCAGAAAGATTTACTGGCTTTTGATTGATTTGACAGCAACGCTGGTTATCATTGTTTTGCTGTTATACAAGCCGGCTCGCTATGACCCCACCCAGCTTGATTACGACAAGCAGGTCGGGCCATATATGACCAACGTATTGCTGCCACAACTCTATAACGGTGCGCAGCGCCGCGAGCCTTTCGACCTGATCGTCACCCAGCAGGGAATAAACGATACCATTGCTCGCTCTAAATGGCCAAAAGAGTCAGACGGCGTCAGCTTTTCAGCGCCTGTGGTGCTTTTTGTAGCCGACCAGATTGTATTGATGGGAACGGCAAATATGAAAGGCGTCGAGTTCGTCGTTACTATTGCCGTCGAACCAGCACTCAACCAGCAGGGACTTTTGAATTTGTGCGTGGCCAAAGTCAAAATTGGCGCTATGAACATTACCCCTCTGGCCCGGCTGATAGCCAGAAAAATGTATCAACAGCGACTCGCTGCCGCGCCTATTGACACAGAGAGTTTGCAAGCAAAGGTGGCTGGCTCGTTATTGAATAACGAGCCGTTCGAGCCCGTTTTCAGGGTCGAGGATAAAAAAGTCCGCGCCAAAAAAATAACTATCCAGCAGGAAAAACTAATAATCCGCCTGGTCCCGGCACACCGCTGAAGTTTCTGCACGCAACCCGTCCCGCCCCAGCAACGCAACATCAAAAATAATCAATAATAAATAGTAAATAATCAATTGCGGGGTCATTCCTGCGAAACTTGTGCCCGAGAAATCGGGTAGCAGAAATACAGGGTTATCGAAGGGTTCGGCTCCGGCATCAAGTGTGGAATGATAATCGCTCAAATTATAAGTGACAGAACACTACTTTCTCAGCTTCCTGCACCAGATTCAGTTGCCATAGTTGAGGTCACCACCTTTGATGCGCCGCAGTTGTTTGAATCGCTTCGGCTGTTCGAATTCGGGTGCCTGAGCGACGGTCTTGTCGTACAGGGCTTTGAGGCGTTTGACTACGTCGGGATGCTGCCCGGCCAGGTCATGCTGCTCGGCAGGGTCGGCTTCAATATCGAACAGCATCATCTCCTTCGGCCCATCACCGCCGATTACGCCCGGATAGGCACTCGGACGCGCCTGTTCGTATGGAGCGATAATAGTCACCCCGTCCGGCCCGCGTGGGTCCACCCAGTCCTCGCCGCGGTCTGGCACACCGCCCGGCGAGCGAACGTGCAGTTTCCATTTACCGCTGCGGACGGTCATCACATTCACACTCTGCATTGCGAACAGCGCCTCGTGCGGGCTTTCAGCACGGGCTGAGGTCAACAGAGGCCAGATGTCCCTGCCGTCGATAACGCGGTCTTGGGGCACATCGACGCCGGCGGCCTTGAGGATGGTGGGCAAGACATCGATTGAACCAGCCGGCGAGTGGTTGACATTGCCGGCAGGTATCCTTCCGGGCCAGCGGGCAATCAGCGGCACGCGGATACCACCCTCCCACGTTCGTCCTTTCATACCTCGAAGACCGCCTGTACTGCCGCCGTACGAGGGGCCGTTGTCTGAGGTAAATAGCACCAACGTATTGCTATCGAGCCCGAGTTGCTTTATTTTGTCAAGGATTTGCCCAACCGACCAGTCAACCTCGCGTATCACATCGGCGTAAAGGTCATCGGGTGTCTGAGGCGTGTAAAAGTCCTCGGAGGCAGCCAGCGGCTTGTGAGGCATTGCGTGCGGCAGGTAGAGGAAAAAGGGGCGGTTGCGTCTGAAGTTTCGCTCGATGAAGTCCAGCGCACGCTGCGTGTAGCGTTTAGTCAGTGTGGCCTGTATGACGGGATACTCGACCACCTTTTCGTTTTCGACAAGTTGCACAGGGCGCATATCGTTTGAGTAGAGAATGCCGTAGTATTCATCGAAGCCCTGCCGGCGGGGTAGGTATTGGAACGTGTGGCCAAGATGCCACTTGCCGATGCAGATGCTGGCGTAGTCGGCATCCTTGAGCGCTTCGGCAATGGTAATCTCGGAGTCAGGCAGGCCAACCTCGTTAATGCCCGCATCGGGAGCAGGGTTAAACGGGACACCGTTTCGGAAAGGGTATCGGCCGGTTAGAATCGTTGCCCGTGACGGGGCGCAATAGGGCGTCGGCACATAGAAATTGGTCAGCTTGGCGCCCTCAGCGGCCATACGGTCAAGATTGGGCGTCTCAAACGGCGACTCTTTCAGACCGAAACCGGAAATGTCTCCGTAGCCCAGGTCATCAGCGAAGATGAGAATAAAATTGGGCTTTTTATCTGTACCTCCCGCCAAAAGCCGGGCCGAGCTGGGCAATATCGCCCCCGCGTAACTTGCAACTAACATCCCTAAAAAATCACGACGGCTTAAATTTCCATTCATTTTTAAACTCCCTTTTAACTTGCTTACGCTTCTTGCCAGAACAATATCAGATTCTATTGCCGCTCTGAACGAGCGCCGCGATACACAACCTTCTGAGCTTGTGTACTGCTTCAATCCATTCGCACAGGTCTTATCACACAATTAAGTCTATATCTATCCGTACGTTTTCTTCAGGCACTTCAGGCCACAATCTTACAAACATTTCACGTGTGCACCCGGGATACCCTATCAGCTAAATATTGAACGGAATATGCGATACGTATGGAGCGATAAAACTACAATCAAATACTTATATGGCATAACACCGCCAACGCCCAGAGCAAATCCTTTTTTGCCACGACCTTAGTTTCGTACCTCTCATTTATCGGTATCAGGTGAACACCCGTTTCTGTGCTTCGTATGAGTTTGCAGGTAACTCCTATTTGATTTGCTATACGTGCAATTGCTATATGACCCTGTGCCGCTGGCACTGATGGACTTAATATCACAATGTCACCGTCGTTTATCCTCGGCGACATACTGTCCCCATCTATCTGCAGAGCAAAGCTGTCAGGAAAAAGCTCGTAAATCTGTTCACACTCGACAAACTCAACTATGCTGTCTGCTTCCTCCTGTCCACTAACCTGAACCAGATTAGCTTCAGGTTTTTTAACGCCATCCACCAAAGCTCGTACCTGCAAGTCAATTGACACTGTGCCACCCGCGGAACTAATAATCGATTTGCCAATGTATCTTTTCACTAACTCATCAAGTTCGGTAACAGCTTGTTTCGGCTCCGGCAAGGTTGTCTGGTCCCAAAAAAAGAGCATACCGGCAGCCGTTCTGCCAAGAACCGGTATCCAGCCGGGCCGAGCCACCTTGGCCAGCGGAGGCTCGGTACGCCACTGTTTTTCAATCCCTTTTTTCTCGCATAATAGCTCAATAAAGGCCATAACCGGCTCGGCCAGTTCTGGATTGTTCGCTAATAAATCGTCTAATTTTCGCAAAAGTGCGTTATTTGGCCCAAATGCGAATTTTCCTGTTTCCGGTGGAGATTTTTGGGAGGCCATCACTTTGCTATCTTTGCCAAAATGAGAACCCGGCTGGAACGTGGGCATCGTAGAGGTTTCTTTGCCGGTGAGCAGCCAATTTAGATCGGCTTCTGTAACTTCACATATTTTCAGCAGAACCTCAATCGGAGGGACCCTGTTATTCTCGTAATAGTTGTAAGTAGAAACACTTATGCCCAAAGTGCGGGCAAATTCGCTCTTGCCTCTGCTGCCTGCGTGTTGCTTACGCAGTAATCCAATTCGCTCGATTATCGCTTTTTCGTTAAAACTTTTCATTTTTTTACGCAAATGCGAAGTTTTTGCTTGCAACAATTCGCAATTGCGTTAATATTATTCAAAAGCATTTTCTATTATGATGAAGCTTAAACGCAAATATGGATTTCGTCAATAAGGAGATTGTAAGAAAAATGGCAAAATCTACAAAAAAAAGCAGAAAAAAGGCAATTTTGACAAAAAAAATGAAAAAAACTGCCAAAAGCCAAACAAAAGCAGCTGAATATGTAAGTTCCCTCCTGGAACTACACAAATTGCAAGGAGTACTGCTGAAACGGCTGGACAAGGAAGTAAAGTGAGTTAAGGTATTTTGCAACAAGGTCTTATGAACTTTGGGACCAAATGGGACTGTCGCATTGGTGGCCGGGGGTTAGATTGGGAAATCAAAGGTTAGGTTTTACGCAAATACGAATGTCCGGGGGATGAAAGAGGCCGTTAAAGGGTGCTAAGATCAAAAAATTTGGCATCAAACTCGCAAGTTTTTTCGCAAATGCGTAAGAATTTCGAACCAAATGCGCAAGTTTTTTCGCAAATGCGAAGGATTTTCGCAAAAAACGCGCAAATTTTCGAGAAACAAGCGTGTTTTTGGGTGAAAAATGGGGGTTGGGTAGTTGGGTTGTATGGTTTGGGTAAGATAGGCAAGAAAAAAGTGGTGAAAAGTAGAGAAAAGTAGAGAAAAAATGAGAAAAGTAGCGAAAAAATGCGAAAAGTAGCGACAAAATTGCGAAAATTTGCAAAAATTGGGGACGTTTCGAGGAAAAATTGAGAAAATTGGACACAGACTCAAGACACAAGACTCAAGACACAAGACTCAAGACCCAAGACTCAAGACTGACGACAGAGGACGGAGGACAGAAGACAGAGGGCAGCATTTCGCATGTCGCGAATCGCAAATGGCAAATCGCATGTCGGAAGACAGAGGGCAGATGACAGAAGACAGCATTTCGCATGTCGCGAATCGCAAATGGCAAATCGCATGTCGGAAGGCAGGGGGCAGAAGACGGACGACAGAAGGCGGACGACGGACGACAGATGACAGACGATGGATGAGGGGCGAGAGAGGGCGGAAATTGGGATATCTGGATATCAGGGCGCAGGATACCAGGAATCAGGATATCAGGGAATTTGTGACTTCGTACCTTGGTGGCAAAGAAAAAGTAGCCACGAATTTGCACAAATTAGCACGAAAAAAATTAATCGCGGATTACGCAGATTAACACCGATTTATTGCCACGAAGGCATCCGCCTTCGCTAAAGCTACGGCGGACAGGCTCCGGCACAAAGAGTTTTTGCCAGCTTGGTGTTCCGCCTTCGCTAAAGCTACGGCGGACAGGCTCCGACACGAAGGAATATTAACCGCAAAGGACGTGAAAATGGGATGAGTGGGGGATACAGAAAAAAAGGCAATATGGGAGTTTTTTCTTGACAGATGGGGTTCTATAACGCAAAATAGTTATAACCCTGACGTCAGGACGGCAGCAGGACGCGGAGATAGGGAGGTTTCCCAGGTTTAATCAAATTCGAGCTTCAAGAGGTATGCGCGGGCGTTGAAGGGTGATTACAGTTCCAGGTGCCGTCGGATGCAGCGTCTGGGCAGGTTAGCTGTTTTTAGATAATCATAGAGGAGCTTGTGATGAGAAGGAAAATTCTTTTGGGGGTGGTTTGGACGTTTCTATTTGGCGCTTCCGCCTTTGGGGTGCCGAAGACAGAAATCTGGTATGAGACTACCGAGCTTGGTTTGGGCAAATGGCAATACACCTACGAAGTAACAAATATCAGCTTGACCAAGCCAATTGTGGAATTTACTATCTGGTTTGATTTCGGGTCGTATGAGAACCTGGCTATCGAGACGCCGGAGCCATTAGCGAGCGATTGGGATGAGATAGTCGTTCAGCCGGAGCCGGTCTTAAAAGACGATGGATACTATGATGCAAAAACCGGGGTGTGGAAGCGAGGTATTGGCGTTGGCCAAACAGTCAGCGGATTTGCGGTTAGTTTTGATTGGCTGGGCGTAGGCCAGCCGGGCTCGCAGTTCTATGAAATAATCGACCCGGGGACATTTGAGACGATTGATTCCGGGATGACTATACCTGAGCCCACCTCCGCGGTGATGTTGGGTCTGGGTGGAGTCTTGCTTGTTTTGCGACGTGTGCGGCGCCAGGCTTAAAACAGTCCATAGCTTCGGCGGACAAGCCAGGGACAGTGATTTTGTTTGGCTTGGGTGCGGTGATGCTGAGGAGAAGACAGAAGACAGAGGTCGGATGACAGAGGACGGATAGAGGAAAATCCGAAATACGAAGCACGAAATCCGAAACAAATACGAATGACCAAAATGCAAAATTCAAAATTAGCCACAGAGGACACAGAGGACACAGAGAAGTTTAAAGTGCCTAAAGTGAACTAAAGTGAGCTAAAGTGCCTAAAATTATAAATGTAATCAATTGGTTTAGTGGCTTGGTGGCAGAAAAAGACGAAAGAGGGATTAAGATGAGTGGGAGAGGAAAGCCCGTTAGAAAGCTCGCCCCGTTTAGAGATGAATCTCTAAGGGGGCGAGGGTGGGACATAAACCCGCTTAGAAATTTTATTTCTAACGGGGTAAATCTGAGAATCTGGCTGGTAACGGTAACGTTTTTCCTGGTTATGGTTGCAACGCCCGGGTCCGGTGGCGACATATGGGTTATTGATAAAAGGTATTTGAGCCCCGCAGAGCGTACATTCGCTCTGACACTGCAGGGGCTAGTTGCGAAAGAAAGACCTGCGATCTGGATTAGACGTGGCGACATGGATGCTATGATTCTCGAAGAACTGCGTCAGGAGGGCAGAAATATCCACTATGAGAATTCAGTTTGGCAACTGTTGAGTCTGTTTCGCAATCATGTGAATGGCGCAATCCTTTATAACCTGGACACCGACAGCGTGAATGTTGCTACATCTTTGTGCGGACCTATGCGGGCAGTTGCGGTGGACCAATCGATTTTGGGCAAAGCCGCGTCCGAAGGGTTAACCGTCCTTCTTGACGTTCGCGGCATTGACGAGGTAAGCACCTTTACTCAATATAAGGATTTGTTTGCACGCGGCATTTTGGTAACACAAGAAGAGCGTAAAAACGAACATCTGCGCGATTTAGCTGTTCTCCGCGACGCTTTTACGTTTTATGGTGTCGGTGCAGCTTCGACCATATGGTTTGTAAGGGAATTGGGTCCCAATCCTTTGGTATTCGGCTGGGAAGGAGAACACGAATGGATTAAGCAAGTCAGCCAAGGTGGCGGTGCGGGTGTACCGGCCGACTGGTCACTCAATTTGTCCACCTTGTCGCGTCTGCCCGTAGAGATTCCTCGACGCCCCAGACGTTATCCTGCTCCGGTGCAAGAGGGCGAGCGTATCATCGCATTTGTTATGAGCGATGGGGATAACATTCAGTGGATGGCCGGTGGATTTGTCAACAACACTGGTTTCTGGGCTAGTCCACACCGAGGCACATTCAATATGACTTGGGAAATGGCCCCTGTTTTTGCTGAAGTTGCTCCACGAGTATTGCGTCACTTTTACAAAACAGCGAGCCACGGTGGGGCCATTGATGATTTCGTAACCGGTCCCAGCGGCGCGGGCTACTGTTACCATAACTACCTGCCTGATCGGCGGGCGTTCGCTGAACAAACCGCGGACTATATGCGCAGGAGCGATCTTTCCATTGCGACTGTACTGAATTCTGGGGGGGACATGACCCAAACCATCGAAATGCTTGAGCAGCCGGAGGTCATGGGAATCCTGTATAAAGATTACTACCCCTATAATAAAAGGCAAGGTGAGATTTTTTGGCACAACGGCAAGCCTTGTATCTCTTATCGTTATTTGCTGTGGGAAAATTTTGGATACGATAAAACACCAGAAGGGGTGGCAAACGCCATTGCCACACTACCTGCCTCACCGGTAACCGACCAAAACAGTTACGCCATAATCAATGTACATGCTTGGTCGTTTCACAGTATCGGTGGACCAATGGAGGCAGTCAAGCGAACCATCGACAGGCTGCCGCCAAATACAAGAGTTGTGACTGCCGAGGAGTTAATTGTTCTGCTGCGTAATAACTTTGGATCTCCGGCGTATGAGGATCCTAATGGATCGATTGTGAATATGACTACGGGGAAAAGATACCGCTATATTCAGCATGCTATCCATACCGCTGCAGAGGGCGATGAGATAGTAACCAGTCCGGGTCTTTATCTGGAAAACATCAATTTCAAAGGTAAAAACGTTACGGTCGGGTCAACAGACCCAAGTGATCCAGCAGTTGTTGCGGCTACCGTTATCAATGGCGGCGCTGCGGCCCCGACGGTGACCTTTGCGGGTGGTGAGGATACAAGCTGTAGGTTGGCTGGTTTTACCATAACCGGCGGAAACAGGGGTATCTACTGCTCTGGTGCATCTCCAACAATCACCGACTGCACCATCGCCGGCAGTGGAGGTGCTGGTATGGAGTCATCGGGCATGCTGGGCCGGGATAGCCCCACAATCATCAACTGCACCATTGCCGGCAACAAGGGTGCTGGTATCGAGTGGCAGGGCAGGACCTACCCAACAATCATTAACTGCACTATTGCCGGAAATCTGCAACACGGTATTTTTGGTGGCCACCCGACAATCACCAATTGCACCATTGTAGGAAACGCACTGTCGGGTATCTCCTGCTACAAGCCAACGATCACGAACAGCATTCTCTGGGACAATTCGCCTGAACAAATTGTAGATTATAGCGGAATTGGCTCAGTTACCTATAGCGACATTCAGGGCGGTTACTCCGGAACCGGCAACATCGATGAGGACCCATGTTTTGTAGATGCGGACAGTAATGACTATCACCTATTGCCGGATTCGGCGTGTATTGATGCGGGGGACCCGTGTTCATATTTTGGTGTTGAGCCGGAGCCGGATGGGGGGAGGATAAATATGGGGGCGTACGGCAATACGCCGGAAGCAACGTGCAAATACGGATTAGTTCTGCAATCGTACAACAGAGTCAGCAGAACTCGCATTGGCAGGACAATATTTGACTACGAATTTACGGTTACGCTGAATAATAACAGTGACAGCGATGTTTATAACGTGCAGCTTGAATTGTTAGATGCCTCAAGCAATGTTGTGATAATAGACCCGGTAGTGAGTTTTGCATATATAGAGGCAGGGCAGGCAGCAACGAGTGAAGATACTTTCGCTCTGCGTGTTGACAGGTCTGTTCTGATTGATGCTACTATTATAAGCTGGGTTGCAACGTTTTTTGAAGCAGGTGGAGGTTTCCGAGAGAGTGTGTTTACAACGAATATTATTTTAGAGCCGAAGGCGGGGGATTTGAGCGGTGATGGTGTGGTTGATATTGAGGATTTGGGGAGGTTGGCTGAGCGGTGGTTGTGGAGGGGCCAGCCGGGCGATATAGTAGAAGATATCGTGCAGGATGGTGTAGTGAACTTTGCCGACTTTGGCAGAGTTGCAGAGAACTGGCAATAAAAAAGATAGGGGGTAGCGGATAGCGTTTAGCGGACAGCGTTTAGCGGATAGCGGATGACGGACGATGGAAGCCGGACGACAGAAGACAGAAGAGGGACGATAGACGAGGGATGAGGGTAGAGGGTTGCGGTCTTGGTTATTTTATTGGGCTGGAATGGAATTCGATATAAGAGGAGTTGGCGGGGAGATGCTGAGCCGGGTACGAAGTAATTGAGCAGGGGAAAAATTGTGAGAACGATAAAGGGATTCTGGCAACATACCAACGGCAAGGTCTATGCGATCGAAAGTACTACTTTAGGGGAAATAGTGGGTGCGGCCGGGCCGTTAGACGCCGATGAGCTGCGCGAGCTGGACGATTACGATTACAAGCAAGCCATAATCGAATGGGTTAAAAGAGCAATAGCAGAACACAAACTGCACAGGATAAATCCGAGCTGATGAAGCTGTGCGTAAGTTTTTTCCCACCTCATGTGTTGATAGAAGTGAAGCGGTGTCTGGTTTAGGAAAGGAGAATTTGAGCAATGAGAAGAAGGGAATTTTTAGCGGGGGCATTGGCTGTGGGGGCGGTTTCGGCGAATAGTATGGCTGGTACCGCCGGGCAGAAAGATGGGCCGAAACGGGAGTACTATGAGCTGAGACGATACCGTATGCTGCCGGGGGCAAAGAAGAAGCTGCTTAATAATTTTCTGCGTGATGCGGCCATACCTGCGATGAACCGCATAGGGATTGAGCCGGTCGGCGTGTTCAGTGTGATGTTTGGGCCTGACAGCTTAACGCTTTACGTGCTGATGCCGCATAAGTCGCTGGAGTCGGTGGTGCAGGCGACCTCGCTTATTGCAGCAGATGCGGAGTACCAAAAGGCCGGTGCGTCCCTGCTGAATTCGACTATGTCCGAGCCGGCATACGTGCGGGTCGACAGTTCGCTGATGTTGGCTTTCGAGCAGATGCCGAAGCTGGAATTGCCGGCGGCTGCGGCGGAGAAGAAGTCCCGCATTTTCGAGCTTCGGACGTACGAGAGTCACAGTGTCAAGGCGGCTAGGAAAAAGATCGAGATGTTCAATGATGGTGGTGAGATAGCGATTTTCCGTAAGACGGGTTTGCAGCCGGTTTTCTTCGGCGAGACGTTAATAGGGCCGAATTTGCCGAATCTGACCTATATGGTGGTCTTTGATAATATGGCAGAGCGTGACAAGAGATGGGATGTGTTCCGTGAGGATCCGGCGTGGAAGGAGCTGCGGGTTAATGCTGCTTATAAAGACACTGTTTCGGCGATTACGTCGATAATTCTGCGGCCTGCTTCGTATTCGCAGATTTAATTGATTCTTTCGGGGTATGCGACGGCGGCGATAAGTGCGGGGCCGTACTTTTGCCAGAGGGACTGGCTATCAAGCAGATGGGCGTTTATAATTATATTTCATGGAGTTTAGCCGCCTAAAAACTGCGAAAGTTAACTGGGACGTAAAATCGATTTATTTGTCGCTAAAACACCCTTAGAGCTTTTTCTTAACCGGACACCAGGTTTTCCAGTTCAATCTTTGGATGTTTGCGACTGAGTTCCAGGTGTTTAGATGCGTCTAAAACCTCTATACCAACGATGTCCTCTCCGGGTCCGAAATCGACAGAAATGTCTTCGGTAATTCGCATAGTGGTTAGTTCGACAGGCCCTTTCTTGAAGGAGATATAGGCGGCATCAACCTTAGGGTCATATTTAATCTTCACGAGTCTGTCCTCCGAAATAAAATACAAACACCGTAACTACAACTGTTTCTTCAGGATCTTCTACGACAATGGGCATTACCTGCTTTAGCTCGTAATGCTTACCTTTCCATTTAGAACCAAAAGGGAAATTTTTTCTAAATGCTCTCCGGCCTTTTTTAGCAGGAACCTCTTCTCCACCTTGTATTGCCAGTTTTACCTCTTGTTCTGATGCTCCTCGGTCACCAAGCTGATCTAAAGCATGTTGTGAAAATACAATTGGCTTCATCCCATATTATCCTGTGCCCTTAGCATTTCATAGGCATTGTTACATCTGTTACTAATAAAGATACCATAATCTGGTGGCAAATGCAAGTTTTTTTGGGCGCGGCATCGGTGTAAGGTTTTGCTGTTGTTTATTCGGGTCTGTTTGGGTATATAACTGCGGCGATGAGAGGGGGGCCGTATTTATCCCAGAGGGATTGGCGGTCGAGTCGGTCGGCACCGGGGGGCAGTTCAATGGTTATGGTAGGGATGTGGAGGGTGAGGCCGGCATACGAGCCGAGTGAACCGGGCTTTGCGCCGAGCTTTTTGACAGGCAGGTCGCAATATTGGGCCAGTCGGCTGGCCAGTGCCTGAGCTGGGCCATCGTAGTCGATACAGGCAAGCGGCTGGTGAATGCTGACAATGCGGTCGGGAGCATATTGCCGGATGAGCTGGTCGATTATGCGGGCCTCGGGCTCGGAGAGTGGGGTGGTTCCGGAGCGTTGGTTGTTAAGGCGGTTGGCTGTTGCGAAATTTCGGTTGAGGTCGACGCCGTGGGCGTTGTAGCGGTTGCCCGTGGCCATACCGTCTGGATTTGCTGTTGGCAGAAGGACAACGGTTCTTGTTTTTAGCCATTTTGGGTTTTGTTGCAGATATTTTACGAGGCGTAGAAGTAGCGTGGTTCCGGCTGGTTCGTTGCCATGGATGGTTGCCAGGATGAAAATCACATCTTCGCCCTGGCCGAGGATGATGCTGAGGATTGGCTGCTGCCTGACCGATTTACCGACAATGCGGTAGCTGGTCAGAAGTGCAGATGGCAACGGGCGTGGCTGGGAAATTATCACCGGGTAGCTTACCGGCTGGTAGCAGCCGGCAAGGGCCAGGATGGTCAGGCACGCGCAAAGCGTCAAGATAACGGACCATTTCTTGCTCATATTAGTTATTTCTTCGACAAAATTAGTCAGTTCTCTGCAAAAACGCGAGTAGACAAGCGTTATAAACACCTGCGGGCATAGTTAAGGGCAAAAGTAAGAACAAAAAAGATGCGGGGAAAGGTTGATTTTTTGATAGTTATGCGAGACAATACGGCCCTTTGTTGGTTGTGAAATTTGAAGTGCATATTATAAGGAGACAGAAATGTTTAACGGTATTTTTCAAATCCCTCAGCCGGTCAATGAGCCGATTTTGCAGTATTCGCCTGGGAGTGGCGAACGTGGGGAACTGGCTGCGAAGCTGAAAGAGATGCTCAGCGGGCAAGTAGAGGTGCCGATGATTATCGGCGGAGAAGAAGTGCGTAACGGCAAACTTGTGGATATACGGTGTCCGCACGACCACAAGCAGGTTCTTGGCAGGTATCACCAGGCGGATGCGGAGTTCGCCATCAAGGCGGTGGATGCTGCGGAGAAGGCCAAGCGTCAGTGGGGCCAGATGCCGTGGGAGTCGCGTGCGGTGGTGCTGCTGAAGGCGGCGGAATTGTTAGCGGGCAAATACCGTCAGACTCTCAACGCGGCCACGATGCTGAACATGAGCAAGACGCCGCACCAGGCGGAGATCGACTCTGCGTGCGAGCTGATAGATTTCTGGCGTTTCAACCCGCATTTTATGGAGGAGGTGTACGGGGACCAGCCGATGTCCACGCCCGGGGTGCTGAACTATATGGAGCATCGTCCTCTGGATGGTTTTGTTCTGGCTTTGACGCCGTTCAACTTCACTTCGATAGCAGGTAACCTTCCTACGGCACCGGCATTGATGGGCAACACGGTGGTGTGGAAGCCAGCATCGGCTGCAGTGTTGCCGGCGTACTTTATTATGAAGATACTGGAAGAAGCAGGGCTGCCGCCGGGAGTTATCAATATGGTGCCTGGCCCCGGGCCGGTGGTCGGCCCACCAGCGCTGAACGATGTCAGGCTCGGCGGAATTCACTTTACCGGCAGCACATACGTGTTTTCGACAATCTGGCTAACGATTGGTTCGGACATTCGCAAGTACGTCTCTTATCCGCGAATCGTCGGCGAGACCGGCGGCAAGAATTTTGTATTCGCGCACGCAAGCTGTGATATTGATGTACTGGTGGCGGCGTTGGTGCGAGGGTCGTTCGAATATCAGGGTCAGAAGTGCTCGGCTGCTTCGCGAGCGTATATTCCGGAATCAATCTGGCCGCAGGTCAAAGAGCAACTGCTGGATGAGATAGGTGATATGAAGATGGGCGATGTTACGGACTTTAAGAACTTTATGGGTGCGATTATCGATAAAAAGGCCTTCGGTACTATCAGAGAGTATATTGAGTACGCCAAGAGTTCGACGGATATGGAGATTATTATCGGCGGCGGATGTGATGACTCGACGGGATACTTCATCGAGCCGACTGTCGTTGTAAGTAAAGACCCGAAGTCGAAGTTGATGGCCGAAGAGGTTTTCGGGCCGGTGTTGACTATATATGTTTACCCGGAAGGTGAGTATGACGAGACGTTAGAGCTTTGCGACCGGACCTCGCCGTATGCGCTAACCGGGGCGATATTTGCTTTGGAGCGTGGTGCGATAGTCAAGGCGATGGACACGCTGCGTCACGCGGCGGGTAATTTTTACGTCAACGATAAGCCGACGGGTGCGGTGGTTGCGCAGCAGCCGTTCGGCGGTACGCGGGCGTCGGGCACGAACGACAAGGCCGGCAGCTGGCTTAACCTGGAGCGGTGGGTCTCGCCGCGTGCCATCAAGGAGACGTTTTTGCCGCCGAGGAACTTCCGTTATCCGTATATGGAAGAAGAGTAACCGGTATCTCGTACTGTGTATTGCGTGCCTTCGCTTCGCTCAAGGCCGGGCGTGGGTATTGTGTGACGTGTATTGCGTGGTGGAGCTTTAGGATTTGGGACAATGAAACAGCAAGTTGATTTTGATATTATTGTGATAGGTGGTGGGATTGTCGGTCTGGCGTCGGCATACAAGATTGGCCGGGCCCATCCTGAAATCCGTATTGCTGTCTTGGAAAAAGAAGATGAGCTGGCAGTTCATCAGACCGGGCATAATTCGGGCGTTATTCATTCCGGGCTGTACTATAAGCCGGGCTCAACTAAAGCGAAGACCTGCGCTAAAGGTCGCAAAGAGCTGTTGGCTTTTGCTAAAGAACACGGAATACGTTATGAGACTTGCGGCAAAATAATTGTTGCGACGAAGAAAAAAGAACTGGCGAACTTTGAGAAGATTTTTCACAACGGCGTGGAGAACGAGATAGAAGGGATTCAAAGAATAGGCCCGGACGAAATCGAGGAACTTGAGCCGTTCTGTCAGGGCATCGCGGGTATACGGGTGCCGTGCACAGGGATTATTGATTTTGCCGAAGTTACGAAGAAATTGGCAGAGTTGATAGAATTGGAGCCGGCGGACAATAAGGTTCTGACTTCGCATAAGGTGTTAGGATTTGAGAAGCACGATTTTTTTACGAAGGTAGTGACAAAGCAAGGGACTTTGGCCGGTCGGTATATTATTAACTGTGCGGGACTTCAGTGCGACAGGATAGCGAAAATGTATGGGGTCGAGACGAAAATGAAGATTGTCCCGTTCCGTGGGGATTATTATGAGCTGGCAGAAGAGGCGAGAGAAAAAGTCAGGAGTCTGATATATCCTGTTCCGGACCCGGCGTTTCCATTTTTAGGAGTTCATTTTACGCGTAAGATTGATGGGTCAGTGGAGTGCGGGCCAAATGCGGTTTTCTCGTTCAAGAGAGAAGGTTATGGCAAAACCGATTTTAGTTTTAGAGACTCCTGGGACGCGCTTACCTGGCGGGGGACATGGAAAATGTTTATCAAGAATTGGAAATATGGATTTAAAGAATATACACGGGCGTTTTCTAAGAAACTGTTCCTGCAGCAATTACAGCGGCTTATCCCTTCACTCCAAGCCGATGATATAAAGCCGGGTGATGCTGGAGTGCGTGCTCAGGCGGTTGGGCGGGGCGGTGAGCCAATTGATGATTTTAGAATAGAAAGACGAGGAAATTCTATCCACGTTTTAAATGCTCCCTCGCCGGCTGCAACCGCAGCTCTTGCCATCGGAGATTATATAAATCAACTGGCCACAGAGTACTTTAAGCTCTAAATCGTATTGCGTTATGCGCGATGCGTATTGCGAATTGATTTTGAACACACCAAAGATTTGGGACAAAACGTGAGAAAAGTTGCTATTCCAAAATTAGAGTTTTCCCAATGGTATAAATGGGAAAACAGAAATAGATACCAGCTAAAAATTTGTTCTGGAGTTTATCTAATTGCAATATCCACCAAAAATCTTGAAAATGAGAAGCCTTTATTTTCTGATGTTGTATATATTGGGATGACAAAACGAAAACAAGGTTTACAAGGAAGATGGCGGGACTTTCAGAGAGCTATCAATGGAGGGGAGGGACATAGCGGTGGGAAAACAATATTCAAAGATAAAGGATCTTATCATGTCTGGATTGAAAAGTTATATGTTTCAGCAATGGGAATTGAATGCAATGCGATTAAGCCAACATCGGAGGACTATATCAAAATGGGATGGGTAGCATTTCTTGAGTATGAAGCATTTGCTCAGTTTTATAAGGAGGTTGGGGGACATCCAAAATACAACACACAATAATGAAGATGAAAATACTATGAATAGATATCAAACAAGCAGTTTGTTTGCGACAGAAGAAGTCGAGGAGGTGGAATGCCATCATATTATTCGTGTGGCGTTTGAGGTGGGTGTGGATAGGGAGTTTGATTACCTTGTGGCGGATGAGCTCTGGCCGATTAGAGTAGGGCAGAGGGTGGAGGTGCCGTTTGGGAAGAAAAATAAACTGCAAATTGGGTTTTGTGTTGGAGTGGATGTTAGCCACAGAGAACACAGAGAAACACAGAGAAAAAGAGGAAGAATATTTAAACTAAAGAAAGTGTCCAGGGTGATTGATAAAGAGCCGTTGGTGAATGCCGGGCTGATGGAATTAGCTCGGTGGATTGGCAGTTACTATGTTTGTCCGTTAGGTCAGGTTCTTGCGGCAATGGTGCCTGGGGCGGTGAAAAAAGGAGCTGGGGTCAAGACGCAAAGATATGTTTATCTTTCAATCAGCTCGGCTGATATCGAAGAAAGCGTTAAGCAATTGAGGGGCAAGAAGCAGAAGCAGATTGTGAAATTTCTGGAAGAGAAGGGGGCCTTTAGTTCTAAAGATGCGGTGGAACTGAATAGGTTGCTGGCAGGAGTTGGTTGTACGGATGCACCGGTAAAAAAATTGGCTGAGAAGCAGGTTATTAAAATAGCCCAGAAAACAATCTTGAAGTCTTTGCCGGCTATTCCGGATGGGATGTCGCTAAAAACCGACAAGGTTGTACTGAATGAAGACCAGCAAAAGGCGTTGGCTCATTTCAAAGCTGAGATAGAATCAGGGCGATTCGGTGTTACGCTTCTATATGGCGTTACCGACAGCGGCAAAACCGAGCTTTATATAAGGGCTATTGAAGGGGCTCTGAGAAAAGACAGGCGTGCTATCGTGCTGCTTCCTGAAATTGCTCTTACGGCACAGACGGTTCAACGGTTCAGCGCAAGGTTTGAGAGGGTTGCAGTAATGCACTCTGGGCTGACCGCTGCCCAGCGCAACGTGCAGTGGCAGAAGATAAGGTCGGGTGAAGCTGAGGTGGTTATAGGTGCCCGCTCGGCAATTTTTGCGCCGTTAGACCGCTTAGGGCTTATCGTTGTTGACGAGGAGCATGAGCCGAGCTACAAGCAGGATACACAACCGCGATATAACGGGAGAGACGTGGCGATAAAGCGGGCGCAATTAGCAAACGCACACTGTATTTTAGGCAGTGCGACGCCGTCGCTGGAGACGCTGTTTAACTGCCGGAGCAAAAAACATTTTGACGTGGTGCGTCTGCCCAAGAGGGTGATGGATTTGCCTATGCCGGAGATGAAACTTGTGGATTTGCGGCAGGGGGGTCTGACGCAGAAGGGCGTTAGTTTGATTTCTGAGCCGTTGGCTGAGCGTCTGAAAGAGGTTCTGGCGAAAAAGGAGCAGGCGATTTTGCTTTTGAACAGGCGCGGCTATAGTAATTTTGTATTTTGCCCGTCCTGCAAACATACTTTGCACTGCCGGAACTGTGATGTAACGCTAACCTTTCACAAATCAAGGGCCCGCGGCAGTGACCGGATGCGAACGATTACAGGCAAACACATAGATTACGGTTATGCGATATGCCATTATTGTCTGGCGCAAACACTTGTGCCTGAAAAGTGTCCTCTGTGCGGCAAAGGTATGGTGATGATTGGGCTCGGTTCGCAACGGCTTGAAGAGGAATTGACCAGGAAATTTCCTGATGCCCGTGTCTTGAGGGTTGACAGCGATTCTATGGCAGGGCGGGATTATTACCGGGTTTTAGGGGACTTTAGTGACGGCCGAATCGATATATTAGCCGGCACGCAGATGTTAGCTAAGGGTCTGCATTTTCCGAACGTAACATTGGTGGGCATTATCAGTGCTGACACCTGCCTTTATCTGCCGGATTTCAGGGCGAACGAGCGGACCTTTCAATTGATTTCTCATGTGGCAGGGCGGGCTGGGCGGTCTTTGAAAAAGGGGGTGGTGTTTGTGCAGACGTTTTTAGCTGACCAGCCGGCTATACAGTTTGCGCTGGCCAATGACTATAACGGCTTTATCCAGGAGGAATTGAAGCATCGCAAGGCCTGCAATTTGCCGCCGTTCTGGCGACTGGCGGTTATCGTTATACGGGACAGGAATTTTGATAAACTTGAAGCAGCCTGTAAGACGATACGTGAAAGAATAGATTATATTGTTGAGCGGGACAATCTGGCGGTAACCGTTCGAGGGCCTATACCGGCGGTGATAAGTCGCATACAGCGTTTCCACAGGATGCAAATAATTATCCAGGCCCCTGAGGCGGCGACTATACAGCGGTTATTTGCGAGCTTGCGAGCTGAGCGGTCTGTTCGGCCTGCAGTTAAGGTTGCTATAGATATAGACCCTGTCAATCTACTATAGGTTGCAATTGGCCGGCCGATGTGCTATTATTTGTGCTCGGTTTTATCGGGGAGTAGCTCAGTTTGGCCAGAGCGCTGCGTTCGGGACGCAGAGGTCGCAGGTTCAAATCCTGTCTCCCCGATTTATTTTTAAGCCAATAAGGAGCGGTAAAGACAGATGTGTTCCAAAAAGGGACTATATAGATTTGGCGCAATTGAAAAGAAGTGGCAGCATTTCTGGGAGCAGAATAAGACATTTAAAGCGGAAGACCTGGATGATTCCAGGAGTAAGTATTATGTGCTGGATATGTTTCCTTACCCGAGCGCCCGTGGGCTGCACGTCGGTCATCCGGAAGGTTATACTGCAAGCGATATAGTTGCCCGGTATAAACGAATGAAGGGATTTAATGTTCTGCATCCTATGGGGTGGGACGCATTCGGTCTGCCGGCTGAGCAGTATGCCGTTGAGACTGGTGCGGCCCCCGATTCGACAACGAAAAACAATATAGATATTATGCGCCGGCAAATCAAATCGCTGGGTTTTAGCTATGACTGGGACCGTGAAGTTGACACTACCGACCCGAATTACTACAAGTGGACGCAATGGATATTTCTGAAATTTTTCAATAGTTACTTTGACAAGAGTGAACAGAAAGCCAAACCGATTGAACAGTTGCACATTCCGGAAGGATTGAGTGAAGAGCAAAAACGACAGTACGTGGATGACCGTCGTCTGGCTTACGAGGCGGAGGTTGCTGTCAACTGGTGTCCGGCGCTTGGGACGGTTCTGGCAAATGAGGAAGTTATCGGCGGTCTTAGTGAGCGTGGCGGGCATCCGGTAATCAGAAAGCCGATGCGACAGTGGATGCTGCGAATTACCAAATACGCTGAACGACTGCTGGAGGATTTAAAGGAAGTAGATTGGCCCGAATCGATAAAGAAGTTGCAGACAGACTGGATAGGCAAGAGCATCGGCGCCGATGTCGATTTCAAAATCGATGGTTTCGATGAAACTATTCGCGTTTTCACCACCCGGCCGGATACGCTGTTCGGCGCAACCTATATGGTGATGGCTCCTGAACATCCACTTGTTGATAAAATTACAAGTGAGGAAAGGAAAGGAGATGTTCAAAAATATCGTGAGGAGGCGGCACGCAAAAGTGACCTTGACCGTACCGACTTGGCAAAAGAGAAAACCGGTGTCTTTACAGGCGCTTACGCAATAAATCCGGTCAATGAGGAGAAGATACCGATCTGGATAAGCGATTATGTTCTGATTAGCTATGGGACCGGAGCGATTATGTCGGTGCCGGCTCACGATGAGCGAGACTTTGAATTCGCCAAGAAATTCGGTTTAGAGATTAGACTTGTTGTGGAACCACCTAAAGATAGACGAATTTCTATTGGAATTAGGGATAACTGGGTTGACCCTACATGGACTTCCAGCGAACAAGAGATATGGGATTCAATGTATGAAAATGTGATGAAAGGTGATGTTGCCTATACAGGTGATGGTGTTGCGATGAACAGCGGCCAGTTCAACGGTTTGCCAACGGTTGAATTCAAGGAGCAGATTACAAACTGGCTTGCGGAAAGGGGTAAGGGCAACAAAGCTGTAAACTATAAGCTGCGTGACTGGCTTTTCAGCAGGCAGCGTTACTGGGGTGAGCCGTTTCCGATTTTGCATACGGGAGATGGCGGTGTTGTCGGGCTTTGCGAAGAAGATTTGCCTTTGGAGTTGCCTGAGATTGAAAGCTATAAGCCATCCGGGACGGGAGAGTCACCGTTGGCCAATATTAACGACTGGGTGAATGTGGTGCTGGCCGACGGCTCAAAAGCAAAACGTGAGACGAACACAATGCCTCAATGGGCTGGCAGTTGCTGGTATTATTTGCGGTACCTCGACCCTGATAACCAGCAGCGGATATGTGATGCTGAGAAGGAAAAGTACTGGATGAGTGGGGGGGGGGTTGATTTGTATATCGGCGGTGCTGAGCATGCGGTGCTGCACCTTTTGTATGCGCGGTTCTGGCATAAATTTCTGTACGATTTGGGTTATGTCAGCACGAAAGAGCCGTTCAAAAAACTGGTCAATCAGGGGATGATTTTAGGCGAAGACGGCCAGAAGATGAGCAAGTCCCGCGGTAATGTTGTCAATCCCGATAAGGTTATTGGCGATTACGGTGCTGATTCGATGCGTCTTTACGAGATGTTTATGGGGCCGTTGGAGGCGGTCAAGCCGTGGAGTATGCAGGGTGTGGAAGGGGTGCATCGGTTCCTGCAGAGAATCTGGCGAATGACTGTTGATGAGGAAACAGGTCAGCTCTGCGAGGCGGTAAAAGAAGCTGACGCAGATGAGGCGACACTGCGGTTATTGAATCAGACGATAAAGAAGGTTGGGGATGATATCGAAAGTTTCGGCTTTAATACGGCTATAAGCGCTATGATGATTTTTGTAAATCACCTTAATAAAAAATTAGCCACAGAGGTCACAGAGAACACAGAGAAATCAATGGTCAATAACCAATTATCAATAAAATCGGTTGTTGAGAAATTTGTTTTAATTCTTGCTCCGTTCGCACCTCATATTGCTGAAGAACTCTGGGAGAAGCTGGGCCATTCCGATAGTCTGGCTTATGAGCCGTGGCCTGAATATGACAGGGAGCTTATCAAGGAAAGAGAAATTGAGTTGGCCGTGCAGGTCAACGGCAAGATAAAAGATAGGATAGTGGTCGCTGCCGATGCAGACGAAAAGCAGATAGAGACCGAAGCGTTAGTTAGTGCGAAGGTAAAAGCCGCTATGGGTGGTAAACCAGCTAAGAAAATCATCGTCGTTAAACCAAGGATAGTAAGCATAACCACCTAATTATATCTATTATATATTGATGTGTACTGAAATTGAAGCAAAGCTAAAGGTTGAGTCGCACGACGAGATAAAAAGTAAGTTAGCTGAACTCGGCGCTGAATTTTTAGAAGAGCAGCTGCAGACAGATTATTATTTTGACGATGCAGACAGAACCTTAACCAAAACCGATAGATGTCTTCGGTTGCGGCGATTACTAATTGGCCAGACGGAGAAGATACTTCTAACTTATAAGGGTGCCAAAGAACAAAGCGAATTCAAAAAGAGGCAGGAGATAGAAATTGAAATCAAAGGCGTCGATTCGGCTGAGAAACTACTTTCGGCTCTTGAGTATGAGAAGGTGTTGGCTTTTGAAAAAAGGCGTCGAGTCTGGCGACTTGGTGAGTGTGAAGTTGCCCTGGATGAATTGCCGTTGTTAGGCAGTTTTGTGGAAATAGAAGGGCCTGATGGAAAAAGAATCGCTGATGTGCAAAGGAATTTAGGGCTGGCGGACTTGCGGCACATCGGGAAAAGTTATGCAGTTTTGATGGAGGAAGAGCTTCGCCAGCTTGGCAAAGAGGAAAGGGAAGTTTTTTTGTAAAATCTCAAGGTTGAATTATGAAGCCGGATGATGGTTATATTGCCTATATAGTAAACCCCAAGTCCGGGGCGACCAGCAGCAAATTGACCGGGCGTCAGTTTGAGCAATACCTTGTCCAAAAAGGGTTTGAGGTCAGGGTTAGCTTAACAGCTTCTTTAGAGGATGCCTGTGAGCTGGCCACTGATGCGGCAGTCGATTATGACTGTGGACTGGTTGTAGCTGTCGGTGGTGACGGCACCGTTAGGGAGGTTGCGCATGGGCTGGAAGGTAGTGACAAGCCGTTGCTTATAGTGCCGTGCGGGACGGAAAATTTGCTGGCAAATGAATTAGGTTTTGATGAAAAATTAAAAACAATAATAACGACATTTGAGGCGGGGTACATTCGGCCTTTAGATTTGGGCAGCGCAAACGGAAAATGTTTCACCTCTATAGCCGGTTTCGGCTTTGACGGCGAGGTGGTTAAACAGGTTAGCCAACAGCGAGAGGGACATATAGATTACTTTGATTACTTCTGGCCGATCTGGCGAACGTTCTGGAATTATAAATTCGGTGCGATGAAGGTGGAAGTGGACGGCGAAGAGATTTTTGATGGTCGTGGGCTGGTTTTTGTCGGGAATATTTCAAGGTATGCCATGGGCCTGCAGGTATTGCACTATGCCGATTTCGGGGATGGGTTGCTGGATGTGTGTATTTATAAATGTGCGTCTCAAGTTCATCTGGTAAAACATTCGGTGATGACAGTGCTGAAACAGCATGCTTACAGTTCCGATGTTATTTATCGTCAGGGCGAAAACATCTCAGTAAGTTCCGAGGCGAGTGACATAGAGACGGAGATTGATGGTGACCCCGGGCCGGCCTTGCCGATGCAAATCGAGGTGATACCTCAGGCAGTCAATTGTCTTGTGCCGGAAGGTGCCAAACCGGCGGGGATAAGAACAAGAATTATCAGAGCGATAGGATGATTCAAAAATGAAGTGTCTAAAGTGAGCTAAAGTGAAAAAAAATTCCACAACTTTAGGCACTCCAAACTTTAGGCACTTTGGAGCGAGATATGAGTAAAGTAAATTTTAAAATCGGCAGTGTCAAGGTCGGTCTGGATTCGCCCTTGTTTGTGATAGCTGGACCTTGTGTTATTGAAAGCAAGGATAGCTGTCTTGATATTGCGAACCAGCTTGTCGAAATTGGTCGCAGGGCTGATGTAGGGGTGATTTTCAAGGCGAGCTTTGATAAGGCCAATCGCTCCAGCTTGCAGAGCTTTCGTGGTCCGGGTCTGGAAAAAGGTCTGGAGACTCTTTCGGCGGTACATCGGCAGACCAATCTTGCTATTATGACCGATGTTCACGAGCCGGGGCAAGCTGCTGTTGCAGCAGAAGTGGTGGATTGCCTTCAGGTTCCTGCTTTTCTGTGCAGGCAGACCGATTTGCTTTTTGCGTGCGGGCGGACGGGCAAGGCGGTGAATATAAAGAAGGGGCAGTTTCTCTCGCCTGCTGAGATGGGAAATGTGGTCGAGAAGATACGCTGGTGCGGAAATGAGAAAATAATCCTGACCGAGCGGGGGACGTTTTTTGGCTACAATCGGCTGGTTAATGATATGACGGCCATCGAAGCTATGAAAAAACTGGGCTGTCCGGTTGTTTTTGATGCCACTCACAGCACGCAACAACCCGGAGGGCTGGGCGATGCGAGCGGAGGCCGACGAGAAATGTCCCCGCTCCTGGCAAAAGCAGCGGTTGCTGCTGGTGCGAATGGGCTTTTTATTGAGGTTCATACTGAGCCGAAGAAGGCGAAATCGGATGCCGCCAGCATTATGCCAATAGAGTGGCTGGAAGATCTATTAAACGTGTGCAAAGAGATATTCGAAATCGTACGCAGATAAAACAAAGTGGCTGAAAAAAAGAAGTATTTGTACGGTCCGGTGCCCTCGCGAAGACTGGGACGGAGTTTGGGTGTTGATATTGTCCCGTTTAAGGTCTGTACGCTGGATTGTGTCTATTGCCAGCTTGGCAGAACCAGTCAGAAGAGCATCGAACGGAAGGATTATGTGCCTGTTGAGGCGGTTTTGGCCGAGCTGAGAGAGAGGCTGGCCGAGGGTTTAGAAGCCGATTTTATCACTATCAGTGGTTCCGGTGAGCCAACGCTACATTGCCGGCTCGGTGAGCTTATAGACGGTATAAAAAAGATTTCCGATATTCCTGTGGCCGTAATAACCAACGGTACGCTGCTGTACAGAGAGGATGTGCGAGCGGATTGTGCAAAGGCCGATGTGGTGATGCCTTCTCTCGATGCCGGTGACGAGGAGGCCTTCCGCAAGATAAATCGTCCACACGCAGATATCAGTGTTGAAAGACTGATCGGAGGATTGTGCGCGTTCAGAGATGGATTTGCCGGAGAGCTTGCGCTTGAGGTATTTTTTGTGGAGGGGTTAAATACTGATGCCGAGCAAATTGGGAAGATCAAGGATGCTATAAGCCGTATTCGTCCCGATAAGGTACAGCTTAATACAGCGGTGCGGCCAACGGCTGAGGCCGGTGTCGAAAGATTGGATGTTGAAGGATTGCAGGCCATAGCCAAAGAACTGGGACAGAGGTGCGAGATTATAGCTGATTTTCGGCCTCAGCGCTGCGGCAGACATATTGAAGGTAAAGCCGAAGAGGTGTCAGGGTCCCCTGCAAGCAAAATGGGAGCCCTGTTATCAATGCTGAAACGCAGGCCTTGCTCGCTAAATGATATATGCTCTGGGCTGGGTATCGGCCGCAATGAAGCGTTAAAATACATTGCTGGTTTCCAGCAGGAGGGGGTTATTGATTCCGAGGAAAAAGACGGAATCTTCTTCTTTAAATTCAAAGCAAATTAAAGGCGCGTAAAGCTGTGGTAATAGGGGGGTGATAAATTTGTGTAAATTTGTGCGCAATTTGCCAACATTTGTGTTCAATTTGTAAAGACAAAGCTCTTATTGGCCGATAAAAGCTTTGTGGCGATTTTCTGAGTGTTGATTTTATCGCATTCGGGGGGAGGAAATCGAAATTTTGGCTTTAGTAAATGGCTTTTCGCCCGATAAAGGATTAGAGGGATTTGTGCAGACAAGTGGCTGGGTTGGTATTTTTTGGGTTCTGAGCGAAGCGAAGGAGCTGGCTTACAAGAAAGAATAGATTCTTTTCCTTCGCTTCGTTCAGGGCTTCGGCTTACTTGCTCGGGACGGCAAATAGTAATGAAAACGAAGAAGCGACAACTGGTTTTGAATAAGGGAAGAGAGAAATTTATATTTCGTTACGACAAGGGCTGTGAAGATAAACTTCTGGATACTCTGATTGAGCAGGCCAAGAACTGTCGGACGGATTTTGATTGGTTTGATGCAGCGGTAGTGAGTTTTAAGCTGACGCAATCACTTGTTGGCCAGGCAGACGAACTTTTACGGGAAAATAGTTCCTTCGTTCGTGAAGCGTGAATCGCATCTCGAACGAGATATGAGATTAAAAACAGGTAGGTAGATTATGAAAGACAGTGTTGTTATCCAAGAGTTCTTAAGTTACTTGAAATTTGAGAAGCGATTCTCAGGGCATACGGCCAAGTGTTATGGTGCAGATCTGAGCCAATTTGAGGAATTTTTAGTTGGGCGTTCTGAGGGTGTTGGACCGAGCGGTGAAGCGATTTTGGAAGCTCAGCATGGGGGAGGTTCGACTACGGCTGTGGCTGCGCAGCCGCTGCTTAGGGGTGACCAGTTGCTTCTTTCAGCCCAGACTGATGCTGTTAGAGCATATCTTGCCTTTCTAAATGAGAGACAATATTCCAAAGCAACGGTGGCTCGTAAGCTGGCTACATTGCGAAGCTTTTATAAATTTCTTGTTAAAAGAGGCCGGCTTGTCTCCAATCCGGTTATGGCAGTTAGAACACCAAAACAAGAAAAGAAGCTGCCACGGTTCCTCGAATACGAAGAAGTTAAGAGATTACTCGAAACACCACCAATGGATAACTGGCTTGGTGCAAGGGACAGAGCTATTCTGGAGACACTTTACAGCACCGGTATTAGAGTTAGTGAGCTTGTGGCGTTGAATATGGATGATATAGACTTCTTAGGTGAGGTCGTACATGTCAGAGGCAAAGGCAAAAAAGAGAGAATTGCCCCCATAGGCTCGTCAGCTTTACAGGTTATTCAACATTATATGGAGTACCGAAACAAAAGAGCTCAAAGTAACGGTAATTTTGACTCGAAAGTTTTATTCGTGAATAAGCACGGTCGGCGTCTGAGCACCAGGAGCGTTCGTCGTAAGATGGATAAGTATCTTAAGATGGCTGGGCTGGACCCGACAATCAGCCCACATACGTTGCGCCATAGCTTCGCAACGCATATGTTGAATAATGGTGCGGATTTAAGGAGTGTTCAGGAGTTACTCGGGCATCAGTCGCTATCGACGACTCAGATTTACACGCATCTTAGCACGAGAAGACTAAAAGAGGTTTATGAAAACGCTCATCCGAGAGAAACAGTCCGTAAGGACTTCATAGGAGAGCAGGACGAAGACGGCGGTGAGTGGTGAGGGACGCCCACGGGTAGTTAAGTGAAAAAGCCGGACTGAAATCCGGCTTTTTTTACAGGATTTTCGTGTAATGTGATTCGAAAAGTCCTGGATGCGGAGCGGCCTTTGCCCCGGTGTTATGGTCCTGACTTTTCCTCTTCAATAATTTCAAGAACCCTATTTTGCGGTTTATTGCTGAATGGGAGCTTTAGAATTGTTGTTATTGTCACCGGTGTATTCCGGTACAAGTTCCTTGATTTTCTGAACAATCTCTTCGTAGTTTTGCGATTTGGCGATATTTACCAGCTCGTTTATGCTGGTATGAAGCTTGTCGCGGTCCATCGGTATATTCTTCCATATACCGATCTTTGGATGCCTTGTGGGCTGCATATCTTCACCTTTTATTGAAAGTTCTTCGAAGAGTTTTTCACCGAGTCTGGGAGTTGTGAAGACCATTTCAATATCTTCTCCGGGCCTGAAGCCGCTTAGCGTAATAAGTTCCCTGGCCAGGTCCACAATTTTTACCGGCTCACCCATATCAAGCACGAAGATTTCTCCGCCCTTTCCCATTGTTGCTGCTTGCAGAACGAGCTGGTTTGCTTCCGGTATGGTCATAAAATAGCGTTTCATCTGAGGATGCGTGATAGTTACGGGCCCACCCTCAGCTATTTGCTTTTTGAAAATAGGCACAACCGAGCCATCGGAGCCGAGCACATTGCCAAACCGCACAGTGACAAAATGTGTCCTGCTGGTTCTATTCAGGTCCTGAATGTACATTTCAGCAATTCGCTTGGACGAGCCCATTATACTGGTGGGGTTAACGGCTTTGTCGGTACTTATCATTACAAAATTGGTAGTGCCGTAATTGTCTGCGGCATCGGCAACGATTTGTGTGCCAACAATATTGTTTTTGATAGCTTCTCCGGGGTTTAGCTCCATCAGAGGCACGTGCTTATGAGCGGCGGCGTGAATGACAACCTGGGGTTTATACTTTTCAAAAAGTCCCTCAACGCGTATTTTGTCGGTAATGTTGCAAATAATCGTTTTTATGGGAATGTCTGGAAATTGCTTGTGCAGTTCTCGCTCTACGTAAAACAGCGGATTTTCCGCCTGCTCAATAAGCAAAAGCAGCTTTGGGTTAAAATTACATAGCTGCCTGCACATTTCGGCCCCGATGGAGCCGCCGGCCCCGGTAACAAGGATTGTTTTATCTTTTGCAAAAGCTTCTATTAAATGCAGGTCAAGCTGAACAGCTTCCCTACCAAGCAAGTCGTTAATATCGACATCTCGAATCTGAGAGACACTGAATTTGCCTGATGCAATATCGGTAATTGAAGGGACGGTGCGGAACCGGATTTTAGTACCCTCGCACACCCGGATAACGTGTCTTAGCTCGTGATGGGTTGCGGAAGGCATTGCTATGGCAATTTCCTCGATGTTGCGGTCTTTGCAGATTTTAGGGAGTTGCTCCATTGTACCAAGTACCTGTATTCCGTGAATATACTTGCCCTGTTTAGCAGGGTCACCATCGATAAAGCCGATTACCTCGTATTGAGCGATGGACATACGGTGAATCTCTCGCAGCAATGCTTCGCCGGCATCGCCTGCCCCGACTATGAGAAATCGCTTTAGCCGACCGCCTTCGACGGTACGAAACTCCTCATAGTACAGCCTTATTACCATTCTCAGTCCGCCCAGCAGCAAAAACGTGCCAAACAGGTCTGCCATAAATACACCCTGGTCAACTAGAGTTGTACCCGCTGGTAAATTTCTGCGAACAGGTTCGAGCCCGAGCGCTACTGCAAACCATAAAGTTACAATAATTAGAGTGCTGACGAGTGAGGCCCGCAGTATCCCAAGAAGGTCCGAGACCCCCACATAGCGCCACCACCCACGATATTGCTTGAAAAGCCCAAATACCGGCAGCTTGACGATAATAAAGAACAATAGCAAAAAAGGATACTGCTGCACAACCCAGGTGTTTCTGAGCGGCTCCATTGGTTCAGATCTGAACGTCATCCTGTTTGCCACAAGGAAGGAAAGCATCAAAGAGGCAGCGAAAGCAATTAGATGGGCAAGTATAATCAGAGACCTGCGGAACCTCAGCAATGCGGCAGGGGGCGTCGAGTCAGACTGCCATTTTGCTTTCTTTTGCAAAATGGGGTCCTCCTCGAGTTCTGATGGGTTTTGTCCGGTGCTAATCTTTAGTGCCGGGCTGTTTTTTGGCTCTGTATTTGTGTTCGAGTCAGGCATATTCTATTTATCGACATATTTGCCCCGCATAGTTACTCACAAGCTTAATTATAACAACAGTTTGGGTGTGTGTTAAGAGATTATCGCTTGCGTTGGGATGTGCCGGAGAACGTCGTATATATCCCCGAAAGTTTGCGAAGAATGGGGCCTTTTAACAGGAAAATTTATGGGCACAAATCCAGTCAAGATGCCGAATGGCACAGCTCAAAAGGTTGCCACTTGGGGTTCCCATTTTGCCATTTTATCGCAAAATGAGGTCCCCGGCACAGTTTGAGATATTTGTGGCAAAACCTTTATTATTCGGTTGACGATGAATCCGACGGTGTTTCTGGCTCTGGCTTTGATTCCGGCTCAGGTTTCGGTTCTGGCTCTGGCTTCGGTTTTCGCTTTGGCTTGCGTTTTGGCTTTGGCTTGGGTTTTTCGGGTTCGGGTTTAGATTCAGGTTCAGTAGCAGCGGCCGGCTCGGCCTGGGCCTGCTCGGGGTAGGCATAAACGTCCTCCAGAGAGGTATTGTCAACTCTGTTGCGCATAAGTGCGTAGATTACAGTATTGGCGGAAAAATAAAAACTTATTATAAAGGAAATTACTAAACCGACAACGATCAGTAGAAATAAGTATATCAAAAAGGCTGCAAAGGATTCGGCCCAGTTAGCTGTTGCCAAAGCCGGCGAACCAAGCAGATTCATAAAGCTTGGCTCGGGCCAAATCGCTGTAAGCTTGTTAACTTCTTTACTATTTTCAACCCATACTCCAAGCTGCAAAAACTGTCGAGTGGCCAAAAGCAACAAGAAAGCGAAAAATCGCACAAATGTGTAACAAATTGCGCCATAAATTGCAGCTATGGCAGTATAAAGACCCATCCGCCACGGTTTTGAATATACATAACTAAAGGACCGACTTATCGCATCAAAACAGTCTGAACCATCATACGCCACGGCAGGGAACATCAGGTTAAATCCGGCGACCGTTCCTATTGAAACGACAGCTATCAGCGCACCTGCAATTAGAGCCAAGATCATAAAGATGCCCATTATCAACTCGCCGGCCCTTGGTATGTTCCCTATCAGCCCCAAAAGAAAGATAAACAGCCCTATGAAGATGATTATGCCGACCGGTGCCAAGGGAGCGGTGAAAAAGCTCAGGAATTTTTTCGCGCTGTAGCGCAGCGCTTCGGTCAGGCCTGGTTTTTCACCCCGGGCAAATTGCAGCGATGCAATTCGACAAAGAGCTCCGCCGGCAATGGATAGCACGGCAAGTTTTATTATAAAAAATATGATGGAATAAATAAAATGGTACCTAAGTGCCCATCGCACGGCTTTAAAGTAATCAGCGATATTTGTTACTACACCCTGGATGTTGAATGCGAATAGCGAGCCTACTGCACGTTTAAATCTTGCTGCGGCAAAGCGCCAGAGTGTAGAAAATACGCCTGTGCGGTCACCGGTTGCCTCGTAGTTTCGGATGTATGATTCCAATTGGTCCGGGTGCTCCATATAGATTTGCAGTTCTGTAGTTTTGCCTTGTGGCCTTGATGTAGCGACAACTGTTTTACTAAAGTCCATAATCCAGCCGGCCAGGCATATAACAGCCAGTGCTGAAAAGGCGATTATCAGTTTAGTTGGCTGGATGGCCATACGGAAGGTTTGGAATATTTTCGGAAAAAGAAGATTGTCAAAAACCTTAGCGGATTGTTTTTCACTTGCCATTTTGTGTCCTTTCAAAAAGGGTTATAATTGCCTTAGGTTCCGTAAAAATCACAAATATACAATTATTATCGGTTGATTTCAACAGATTTTAAAATATTTTTACTTTTGAGTATTGTCATTGTTAGGGGTGATGTCGGATGAGTTATGGGGCGGCTGGGCGGTTTGCTGTGATTGCGGCCCGGAAGTTATCCTGTATTCGTCATCCAGCCAGGCACCCAAATCTATCAGCTTACAGCGCCGGGAGCAGAAGGGGAAGAATTTCGCCTGTTCAGATTGTTCTTGAGGTGATAGTTTAACGCTTTTTTTACAGATTGGACATTTGTGTTTCATAAAAAGCCGGCTAGGGTTTTTAGGAAGAATCTTCCTGCGATTTGTGCTGGCTTTCCTGCTGCTCTACTTCTTCTTCCAAGTCTGGCATTAATTGCTCCTGCTCTGTTACAAGACCTTGTTCCAGCATGCGGGCATATTCAACACAATACCTGGCCCAGGGTTGGGCAACGAGGCGGGCCTTGGCTATTGGCTTGCTGGTAGCTTCGCAGATTCCGTAAGTTCCCTGCTCGATACGCTCCAGAGCATCATCGATTTCCAGCAGCAATTTTCTTTCTCCGTCCATCAGGTCCAAAGCAAATTCCTGCTCATAGTTATCGGTACCGATGTCGGCCATATGGATTGGCATACTTGACAGGTCTCCGGCTGCCTCCAGCCGGGATTTTTTGAGAGCTTCATCTTCCATTTCGCTTACGTTGCCGATGATTTCTCTGCGTTTCTCCAGCAGCATTTGTTTGAAACGCTCGGTATCGCCAGCGGTCAAGCGAATTTTCTTTGTTCGAGTCGAGCTCGTTTTTTTTCTGGAAGCTTTTTTGCGTTTCTGTGCCACTTGCTTTTCTGCCTTTCTTACTGCTCAACCTTTCTGTGTGCATCTACCAAACCCAGTATTATAACATATTAAGGTATGTTGTATATAATCTTTTTTCAGTCATCCAGTACTAAAAAATTGTTCAAGCCAATTTACTTTAGAAGTGTAAGTTCTTGGAGTAAAAGGGGTTACATTAACAGCTGTTGAATTTATTTCTTCGTAGTGCTGTTGATATTAGTGGTGATTATGTGGGCATCTTTTGCAAATTTTCCCAAAGGAAGGAAAAATTTTTCAGTTCCAATCTTGCCTGCGAAGCCCCTGACGCCAAAGACTTTTTCTATTTTGTGGGGTGAGAAGACATCTTTAGCGGAGCCGTACTGGTAACTACTGTCGGCTCCAAGAAGTAGAATTTCATCACAGTACTGGGTTGAGAGGTTGATATCGTGCGTTACAACCACGATTGTTTTGCCCTTTTCGAGCTGCATTCTTTTGAGCAAATCATATATACCGACCTGGTGTTTCAAATCGAGAAAGGTTGTCGGCTCATCCAGGAGTAGAATGTCGGTATTTTGTGCAAGCGCTCTGGCAATAAAGACCCGCTGTCGTTCGCCACCGCTTAGGTTTGCGAGTGGTCGCGAGGCAAAGCGGGCCGTGTCGGTCATTTCAAGTGCCTCATCTATAATTTTCTTGTCGGTGTCGCTTTCAAATCCAAAGGTACTCAAGTATGGCGTTCTTGCCATTGACACCACCTCTGCTACACAGAAGTCAAATACCGGCACAAATTCCTGACGAACGACAGCGACTTTTTTTGCAAGTTTCCTGGCCGAATATGATTCTATCGGCACCGAGTCAATTTTTATAGAGCCGGCTTTGGATCTGAGCAGGCCGCAGAGCAGATTCAGCAGTGTTGTTTTGCCTGCCCCGTTGGGCCCTGCTATGCCGACAAACCGGCCCTGGATTACTTCGAAGCTAAGAGCTTTTAGAATCGTGCTTTGCGGTGTATAGCCAAAATTTAGATCTTTGACTTCTATAATGCCGCTCATTTTAACCAACTAACTTTCCTACTGTATTTCGCCAGCAGGACCAGGAAAAACGGCCCACCGGCAATGGCAGTGATCACTCCTACCGGCAGTTGGGCAGGGGCAACAATGATACGGGCGAGCGTATCGGCAACGACCAGAAAAGCACCTCCGATTATTGCACTGACGGGCAGCAGTTGACGATGGTCGGGCCCGAATACCAGACGAACGCCATGAGGGACAATAAGGCCTACGAACCCAATAAGGCCGCTTAAACTAACCGCGATTGCGGTTGTAAAAGCTGCAAGGCCAAAAGCAATGGCCGTGGTTTTTGCTGTGTCAACGCCGAGTCCTTTTGCCTCCTCTTGGCCAAAGGTTAGAATATTCAGTCTGTGGCTAATACTAAATAAGGCGATTATCCCGGCCAGGATGCAGACTGTACTAACCCCCAATACTGCCGGGTCTTTTTCTATTATATTGCCCATCAGCCATAATACCGTCGAACGTAATTGCTCACTTTTTGCTATTGAGATTAAGAACATTATCACTGCTGAGAAGAAGGCATTGATTACCACACCGGCCAGTAGTAAACTTGTCACTTGCGATTTTCCCGTAAGATGTCCGATGCACCAGACCAGCCAAACAGTGGCAAGTGCGCCTACAAATGCAAAAACAGCTATTGGTGAACCGCCCCAGAATTTCCAGGTTATTCCTGATATGACCGCAGTAATTACTCCCAACCCTGCGCCGCTGGATATCCCGAGAATGTACGGGTCTGCGAGCGGATTTCGCAAAATCGCCTGCAGGACGACACCCGAACAGGCTAAGGCCGCTCCCACCAGTGCAGCTAAAATCACTCGCGGCAATCTAACACCGACAAGGATTTCGTAATCAATGTTCTGGCCCGGTTCCTGGCCTGGCCCGGCGAAAACTTTTTTCAACGAAATCTTTTGTGTTCCTACCATAGCACATAAGGCCATTACCGCCACCAGCACCGCTAAGCAGATAGAAACTTTAATTGCCAGTTTTTTTGCTGTTAAAATTTCAGCCATTAACTTACCTGATTGATTGTGCGGCATCGTGTTTTTGCGCAGGAGTATCTGTGTGTAGGTAGCGGGCAATCATTTCTACGCCTTGTGGTAATCTTGGTCCTAATCTTACAATATCCGGATTGACAACGTAAATCCTGTTATTTTTGACGGCCGGCAAATTTGTCCATTTGCTCCAAAACACTTCTGCGGCTTGTTGCTGTTTGTCGATGTTGGCTTTGCCCATTGCCGATTGGATTATTGCCTCCGCCCCGCAAGTCAGAATTTCTTCCGTGCCTATTTGGGGGTATTGGCTGATAGTAGGGCCGATAGCATTTTCTCCGCCGGCCAACTCAATCATTTCGTTTACAAAGGTGTTTCTGCCGGCCACACGTAAGGGCTTGGCCTGGACCACCCATAACACTTTGACTTTACCATTCGAACCGTATTTCAGTTGTAAATCGTTTAGTTGTTTACTAATGTTTTTAACCAGTTTGTCAGCACGGTGCTTACAACCGGTGGCTGAGCCGATTTTTTCAATTGCGGTGAAGAGCTCTTCGATTTTCTCTATCTTTAGAGTTAAGACCTTAAACCGCAGCCGTTTTAGACTGTCTGCAACGGCTTTTTGCTGCTCAAACCACAGCGTGATCACCGAATCCGGTCTGGATGCTATGATGGCTTCGGTATTTGGCTGCCAGAATGTCCCCACCTTATTCTTCTCGGCCACGTCGGGGGGGTAACCACTGTCGTTGGAAACCGCAACGATTTTTTCATCGAGGCCCAGGGCAAAAAGAATTTCGGTAAGATTCGGCGCAAGTGAAACAATCCTTGCTGGCTTGTTCAGAGATTCAGTGGAGCCGAGCTCGGAAATTTTATCCTGATTATAATGGTGACTGATGACTGTAAACGCCACTAAGCAGACAAAGCCAATTATCGATAACAGCCATAGTTTTGTCATAATTATATTCTTTTAAACTGCTTTTCCAGCTCGGTTATGGAGAATTTTATTGTAGTAGGCCTGCCGTGCGGGCAGTGGCCTGCATATTCGGCTACGTCTTTATCTGCAAGCAGTTGTTCTATCTCATTGTTGCTGAGCTTTTGGCCTGCCTTGATTGCCGCCTTGCACGCAGCCATATTCAAGACCTCATCAAGCAACGTTTCTGTGTCGAGCTTTCGCCCAGAAGCGTCGGTGAGCAAATCGAGTAAATCCCGAACAAAATCGAGTGGTTCTGCCTTTTCCAGCAGGGTGGGAAATGCCTGTATTGCGCAGGTTTGCGGCCCAAACGGTGTCAGCTCGATTCCTAATTTTTTAATCAGTTCGGCGTTGGTTTTAAGTACATCTTGCTGAGCGTCAGTGAGCTGGAAGCTCTCGGGTATTAACAGTTTCTGGGATTCGAGCCTGCTTTTTCGTATTCGCCTGCGCAAATCTTCATATATTATGCGCTCGTGAAGGGCGTGTTGGTCAATGATGACAAATCCATCATCAGTTTCTGCAACAATGAAGCTGTCGTGAATTTGCAGGTATTTTCCTTGGGGCCGTGGTTTTTCGTATCTTGTATCCGGCATTTCAAATCCGGCTGGGCGGGTGGCCCTTCGTGCTTGACGTTTGAATTGCTGTTGTGTTTGAATGGGCTTGTGCTTTTTGAAAAATTCAGCCATTGCATCGGCGATTTCCCGGCTTCGCAGAGGGCCAGTGGCTCGGTCCTTTTGCCCTGCTTTGGCAGGGCTTGTTGTCGGTAATTTTGCCTGGGTTTCAAGATTTGTCGATAGAAGTTTTTCACGCAGACAAGCTAAGATTTGCGAATGAATCAAGTTGGCGTTATAAAAACGGACCTCAATCTTCGTAGGATGGACATTCACATCATAGTCTTCATAGGGGATTTGGATAAACAAAAAAATGACAGGGAATCTGCCCGGCTCCAGGCTGGGCCGGTATGCTTCTTTGATTGCGTGTGAGATGAATTTGTCACGGATAAATCGGCCGTTCAAAAATACATATTGAAATTTGTTGTTTGTTCTTGAGATGCCGGGTCCGCCCAGCAAGCCGAAAATATGTAACTCTTTTTCATTGCTTTCGGTTTCAATCAAATTTTCACTAATTTCAGGCGAGAACAATTCAGCTATGCGCGAGCAAAGCCCTTGCCCGCCCGACAGGCGGTAAAGCTCTCTGCCGTTGTGTATCAGCGTCATATCCAGGCTGTTGTTTGCCAGTGCGATGCGTGTGAAATGCTCGGCGATATGAGTCATCTCGGTGTTTGCGGTTTTGAGGAATTTTCGTCTGGCCGGTAGTTTATAGAAGAGGTCTCTGATCTGGATTGTTGTGCCGAAATCGCCGCTGCAGGGGCTGACGGTGCCTTTACTTCCACAATCAATCTCAATACAATTGGCCCCGATCGAATCTTTCGTTCTGCTCACAGCCCTGACCTGTGCTACCGAGGTAATGCTTGCCAATGCTTCGCCTCTGAAGCCAAGCGTTGCTATGGCCCGCAAATCTTTGCCGGTTTCGATTTTGCTGGTGGTGTGTGACTCAAATGCCCTGGTCAGGTCCTCAGCATCCATCCCGCAGCCGTTATCGGCAACTGATATTAATTTTCGGCCTCCGTCCTCGATGGAAACGATAATTTTTGTTGCCCCTCCATCAATGCTGTTTTCCATCAGTTCCTTGACCACATTAGCAGGGCGTTCGATCACCTCGCCGGCGGCAATCATGTTAACCATATTCTGGTCAAGGACGATTATTTGGCCCATTATTTTCCCCCGCCCCCATAAGGCGCATTCGAATATCCAATGACGAATAACGAACTTCGAAATTCGAAGTTTCTTGTTCGATATTCGTTATTCTATCAGGCTTTTTCCGGTCATTTCTTCAGGTTGTGGCAGGCCCATCATTTCCAGTAGTGTAGGTCCTATGTCGGCTAATCTTCCGCCTTCTCGCAGTTTTCTGTTTTTATAGCGTTCGTCAAATATAATCAAAGGCACATCGCCAATGGTATGGGCGGTGTGTGGATTGTCGGGGCTTCCATTTATCATTTTTTCAAAGTTGCCGTGGTCGGCTGTGATTATAGCCACACCGCCCATACTTTTGACTTTATCAAGGATTTTTCCGACACATTCATCGACCGCCTCAGCCGCTTTAATCGCCGCGGACAATATCCCCGTATGGCCGACCATATCGGGATTGGCAAAATTGACCATGACCACATCATATTTATTCGAATCAAGTCTTTTTAGCACAACGTCGGTAACCTCATAGGCGCTCATTTCCGGCTTCAAGTCATAAGTTCTGACTCGCGGCGAAGGCACAATCTGTCTGTCTTCGCCGGGGAACGGCTTTTCGGTATAATCGTTGAAGAAGAAAGTAACGTGGGCATATTTTTCCGTCTCGGCGCAGCGGAATTGTTTCAGGCCCAGAGAGCTCCAGTACGCCCCGAGGATATTTTTCATCTTCGGTGGTTTTGGAAATGCCACCGGCGCAGGTATCGTCACATCGTATTCGGTCATACAAACGTAATATATATTGGGTTTGGTTGTTCTCGGAAACTCTTTGAAGTCCGGCTCAACAAATGCTCGCGAGATTTCACGAGGTCTGTCGCCTCGGAAGTTGAAGAATATTACGCCGTCGCCGTCGTCGATGGTAGCTATTGGTTCGCTGCCTTCATTGACGATGCAGGTCGGCTCGATAAATTCATCCGTTACATCTTTTGCATAGCTTTGGGCGACCGCCTCTGCTGCACTGGCTGCTTTGATGCCTTTGCCTATTCTTATACATTCGTAGGCCTTTTGGACACGGTCCCACCGGCTGTCACGGTCCATCGCATAGAATCTGCCCGTGACGGTGGCGATTTTTCCTGTGCCTATTTCTTTTGCTCGTTTTTCAATGTCGGCTATATAACCTGCTCCGCTATCCGGTGGTGAGTCCCGGCCATCGGTAAATGCGTGGATAAAAACGTCTTTTATGTCGTTTCTTTTTGCAAGTTCGAGCAGGCCGTACAGGTGATCCAACAGTGAGTGTACGCCGATGTCACTGCACAGGCCCATAACGTGCATTTTGCCGTTATTGTTCTTTACGAATTTGATTAGATTGAGAAACTCCTTGTTTTCAAAAAACGAACCATCGCGAATGGCCCTGCTTAGTCTTACGGATTCCTGCGGGACGATTCTGCCGGCCCCGATGTTTTGGTGTCCTACTTCGCTATTGCCCATTGTCCCGGCCGGCAGGCCTACGTCTTCGCCGCTGGTATGGATGATGCAGTTGGGATATTCTGCCATTAGCATATCATCCACGGGTGTATCGGCACACTTGATGGTATTAAATTTATCCTCGGCTGGGTCTGGGTTGTAGCCCCAACCATCACGGATGATTAGTACGAACGGCTTGTCCCGGTGCACTGGTACAGGTTTTCGTTTTGCCATAAAGTAAAGACCTTTCAAATAAAGCAGCAGAGACGAGGCAGCGCCTCACCGAATTAACCAGATATGATATAAAGCCCAGCTTTGTATGTCAAATGTTTTGACTGCAACGGCGATAACTGATAGGATTGAGATAGTATAATATTGGTTTCCAATCAGAAATTGCTGGTTATTCAATGTTTGAGAAAGAAATTCGTTCATTGTTCGCACGACGGCACGTCGGACTGCCGCCCTTAGCGGCCCATCTTATTTTCTGGCCTTTAATGGTAGTTGGCGTAGTGCTGGATTTGTGGAGTAAAAGGGTGGTATTCGATTACCTACAACAACGTGGTAGCATTTCAATTATAGACGGTTTCTTGCGATTGGTGGTGGCAGAAAATGCCGGCGCTGCTTTTGGGATAGCTTCCGGGCAGCGTTGCTTGTTAGTAGCAGTGTCAGCGATTGCGCTGATGATAGTGTTTGCGGTTTTTCTTTTTAGTGGAACCCGGCAAAAATTGATTCACATTGCTCTTGGGCTGTTCGCTGCCGGTGTTTGTGGCAATCTCTGGGATAGAATTTTTAATGATGGCCTTGTGCGGGATTTTATCGATGTTGTGTACTGGCCGGGCAGACACTGGCCGGCATTTAATATCGCAGACAGTATGCTTTGCGTTGCGGTGGGGTTGATGGTTGTTTCAAGTCTTTTTACTAGGAAGTCTTGTCGAAAACATGCTCGGCGACAAAAATAGGGGCATTTGATGCTACGCCCAGCGCAATAGCATCGGAAGGGCGGGAGTCAATTTTGACGGTTCGGCCGTTTGAACTCAGGTGTATTTTTGCATAGAAGGTATGGTTGCGTAAGTCATTTATAACTATCTTTTCTATCCTGGCGCCGAGGTTTTCAACCACGCTGCCCAGTAAGTCGTGTGTCATCGGGCGGGGCGGCTTGATGCCCTTCAAGCGCCGGTCGATTGCAAAAATTTCAACTATGCCAATGACGATGGGGAAACTCCGCTGGCCGTGACGCTCCTTTAGAACGATTATCTGTTGGTCGGATGCTTCGTTAATGATTATGCGTGACAATTCGACTTCTACATCCATTTTGGCACCATCCTTACTAAATCAACTCTCTAATCCCGAAAGGTGTTTTTCGACGGTCTCTAGTTGCTCCTGAATCTGGGCCAGTTTCTCTCTGGCCCGGGCCACTACTTCCGGTTTGGCCTTGGCAACAAAATCTTCATTGGCCAGCTTGGCCTCTACGGTTTTTTTTGCTTTTTTGATTCTGTCCTTTTGCTCTTGAAGCCGATGTCGTTCAGCCGCTGGATCTATTATATTATGTATATAAAATGACATTCCGTCCACCACTGAGACAGCGGCCTTTGCAGGTTTTGCGATATTAGTTCCGGGGGTAAAGTCCTTAAGACCTGCAAGGTGACAAATCAGCTCGGTATTTGCATTTAAACCGTGAACTACCTCCGCCGGCACCATTGCTGAGGTTGATACCATTACCGAATTGGGTATGTTATATTTGTTTTTCATATCTCTGAATGCTCGAACCGGAGTTTGGACGATCGAAATTTGTTTTTCAATATCCTCATCCACAAAAGAGTTCAGCTTCTTTGGCCATTGAGCCACTACCAGCGCTTTGGATTTTTTCGCCTCTACAAGGCCTTTAAGTTGTCTAACCGGCGCAATTTCATTTAGCTTCTGGAATATTCCCTCAGTGATAAAAGGCACAAATGGATGCAACAGGCGCAAAATCTGGTCCAGCACGAAGGCAAGGACATTTTGAGCAATCCCCTTTGTCTGCTTATTTTGCATTCTCGGTTTAACCCATTCGAGATACCAGTCACAAAAATCATTCCAGAAGAATCTGTAAAGTTGCGTTAATGGCTCGCTGTATTTAAATCCATCCAACGATTTTGTTACCTCGGAAATAGTTTTAGCCAGGCGGGAAAGAATCCACCTGTCGGTAATATCCATTTTAGCTGGGTCGAATTTGCGGGGGTCGATGCCGTCCAGATTCATCAAGGAAAAACGGGAGGCGTTCCAGAGCTTATTGCAAAAGTTTCGGCCGATGTCAAATTTTGGTGACGTATTTGCTTCTCGCCCATCCGGCAGTGTCATTGAGACAACAGGCATACGGATGTCCTGCGTATCTGTGGTCATACTGGCCAGGGTTAATCGCATTGCGTCGGCTCCGTGACTGTCGATGGCTACCAGCGGGTCAATTCCGTTGCCTAAGCTCTTGGACATTTTACGGCCTTCGCCATCCTGTATCATCGCGTGAATGTATACATCGCTGAACGGGATATCTCCGACACAATACTGGCCCATCATCACCATACGCGAGACCCATAGTGTAATGATTTCGCGCGCCGTACAGAGCACATTGGTCGGATAGAACGTTTTCAGTTCCGCTGTCTCATCCGGCCAGCCCATCGTACTGAAAGGCCAAAGAGCTGAGCTAAACCATGTGTCCAGAACATCCGGATCCCGAACCAAATCATCAGAGCCACACTTTTCACAGCTTATCGGGTCTTCAAGGCCGGTACTGGTTTGACCGCATTTTTGACAATACCAAATTGGAATCCTGTGACCCCACCAGAGCTGTCGGCTGATAGGCCAGTCGCGAAGGTTTTCCAGCCAGCTTTGGTAAGTTTTGGCGTAGCGCTCGGGGATGAATTTCAGCCGACCATCAAGCAGTGGTTTCAAGGCCAAACCGGCCAACGAATTTACCGGCACATCCGTTCCTTCAATAAGGCCCTGGCCAAATTTTTCCCTTAAGTGCTCAATTGGCTTTTTGACTGCGATATACCATTGGTCGGAAAGATACGGCTCGATAGGCACGTGGCTGCGGTAACTGTGTCCTACTTCATGGGTATATTCGCGAACGTCCTCAAGAAGATTTTCTTTACGGAACCATTCCACTATGGCTTCGCGTGCCTCGAAACGGTCCATTCCGAGTAGAGACTGTGCTTCCGGGGCGCCGGCGTCAGGCCAGCCGTATTTGTCACTGATGGAGCCATCCGGCGCCATTACATTTATAACCTCCAGATTATGCCGCTGGCCAATTTCCCAGTCATCCGGGTCGTGGGCGGGTGTCACTTTCAGGAAGCCGGTAGAGAACTTTGCCTTTTCGTCTTCACTCTCAGGGTCAGGCAAAACAACATGTTCGTCCGCTATGATGGGGATGATGCGACCTACGATTGGAAGGCGAACCTTTTTGCCACGCAGATATTCGGCACGCCCATCTGCCGGGTTCATCGCAACGGCCGTGTCGCCAAGCATTGTCTCCGGCCGGGTAGTGGCGACAGTAACATACTCGAGCTGCTCTGCTGCGGTCTGTACCGGCTCGGCAAGCGGATACCGCAAATACCAGAAATGCCCCTGTACCGTCTCGTGCTCGACCTCATCATCGGCCAGTACGGTCTGGGTGGCCGGGTCCCAGTTAACCAGCCGTTTGCCTCGATAGATAAGCCCGTCCTTGAACAGCTTGAAAAAAGCAGCCCTTACAGCTTTCGCGCATACCTCATCCATCGTGAAGCGTGTTCGCTGCCAGTCACATGAACAACCCATTGCTTTCAATTGATTGATAATCTGGGCTTCATATTCGTCTTTCCAGGCCTGCACGCGGGCGACGAATTCCTCGCGTGCGAAATCTGTTCGCCGCTTGCCTTCCTCCGAGAGGATGCGTTTCTCAACGACCGTCTGGGTGGCGATGCCGGCGTGGTCAGTTCCCGGCATCCAGAGCGTGTTGTATTCCTGCATCCGACGGAACCGAATCAGGATATCCTGCAATGTGTTATTCAGTGCATGACCGAGGTGTAGCGGTGCTGTTACGTTGGGCGGCGGAATCACGATTGTATAAGACTTTTGGTCCTTGCTTTCGCCCGAAGCTTCAGCGTGAAAATACGGGTGCGAAAACCAGATTTCGTTTGCCCAGCTTTCTGTTATTTTAGGCTCGTAAACTTTTGAAAGTTCTTCGCCCATAATTTATCCGATACGTCCGCCGAAAAAACCGAATAAAAAAATTCCGGCAAAAACACATCCGCCGGAATATTATCTTAATAAAAGCAGACAGCAATGTAAAGTAAGCAATTAAGCACAAACCAATCACGCCCGCCTGCTGTTGTAACGGTCAGCTTTGAGGTCTTAATCGAGGTTCATTGTCATTAAGAACTCTGCGTTTGTTCGGCACTTGGTAAGGCGGCTTTTGAGTAGTTCGATTGCTTCGGTCGGGTTCAAATCGCTGAGCACTCTTCGGAGCCGATATACAAGCTGAAGCTCCTTTGGGTCGAGCAGCAATTCTTCCCTTCTGGTTCCGCTTCGGCTGATGTCAATAGCCGGCCAGGTCCTTCTATCAACAAGTCGCCTGTCGAGGTGCAGTTCCATATTTCCGGTTGCCTTAAACTCTTCGAAAATCACCTCGTCCATCTTTGAGCCGGTGTCAATTAGTGCAGTTGCGAAGATAGTCAGCGAACCACCGTGCTCAACATTTCTTGCCGCCCCGAAAAATCTCTTGGGCATCTGCATCGCACCGGCATCGACTCCCCCGGTCAGGATTTTACCTGAGTGTGGCATCTCGGTATTATAGGCGCGTGCAAGGCGGGTTATCGAGTCCAACAGAATGACCACATCTTCGCCGTATTCGACAGGTCGCTTTGCCTTTTCGATTACGACTTCTGCTATCTGGCAATGGCGGGAGGCGGGTTCATCGAAGGTAGAACTTATAACCTCAACATCATCGGCGGTTTTCCGCTCCATTTCCGTAACTTCCTCAGGCCGTTCGTCAATCAGCAGCACTATCAGTTTTGCCTCGGGGAAATTGGTACTGATGGCGTTTGCGATTTTTTGCAGCAGGATGGTCTTGCCGGTTCGCGGCGCAGCAACTATCAGGCCACGCTGACCTTTGCCCACCGGCGTCACCAAATCAACTACTCGCATATTTAATTCTTCCGGTATGGTTTCCAGTATAAATCTCCCTTCCGGATGCAGTGGCGTCAGATCGCTGAATACAACCTTTTCCGCAAGATTGTCAGGATTTTCGTAGTTAATAGCTTCAACACGCAGCAGGGCAAAATACTTCTCCGAATCTTTAGGCGGCCTGATTTGCCCTGATACAATGTTTCCTGTTCGCAGGCCAAAACGCCTGATTTGTGAGGGCGAGACGTAAATATCGTCCGGGCTGGAAAGATAGTTGTAACTCGGATTTCGCAGAAATCCGTAGCCGTCCGGCAGCACTTCCAGCACGCCTTCGCCGTACATTAGCCCGTTCTGGCGAATACGCTCTTTGAGAATCCTGAAAACCAAATCCTGCTTTTTAAGGGCGCTGTATTCTTTAATGTTCTCGTTCTTGGCAATATCGTGCAGCTCTGCGACGGTCAGTTTTTGCAGGTCCGTCAGGTATAAGTTGCCCTTTTTAATCCGTTCGTATTTGGCATGCGTGGATTCTTCTTCGGTCATTTTGTCTTTGATCTCGGCTCTGTCGGGCTTCTCAGCCGTAGCTGTGTCCGAGCAGGCCTCTTGCTCTCCAGGCAGGTCGGCATTAGCTTGTTCTTCAACGCTGTTCTTTTTCTTTGCAGTTCTGCGTTTTTTTGTTGTGGTTTTTTCGTTTTTTGCAGCAGCCTTAGCCATAATTACTCCTTTTCCACTTGTGAGAATTTATCCTTCCACAGAATAACTTTCCCGTAGGAATTCAATAGGATTTGAACTTTGAAGGGTTCCCATTTTGCAACCTTTTGCAAAGTGAGGCCCCTATGTAGAAATAAAACTTATATATCAAAAACGGGCAACACTAATTACAGCGATCTATAATAAACCCCGCTCATCCATTATCCACAATATGAGAGAAAATTTCAACGACTTGCCTGGCTAACGCCGAGAAGCCAGAATTGTTATCTATGATATTATCGGTGATGCTGGCCTTGTTGTCCAGAGAAATCTGAAAATTTTCTCTGATTTTTATTTGATTTTCGTCAAAAAAACCCCTCTGTTTGGCCCTTCTTAGCCTTATTTGGCGTTTGCAATCGACAAAAATGAGCTTATCGCACCGCTTTTCCCAGCTGACTTCCACCAATAAGGGTATATCCAGCACGATTGCCTTGACCTGATTTTGACGATTATATTGATTTATAAGCTGCTCTGCTCGCGCCAGAACAAGCCGATGGACAATATCATTGAGCGATGAGAGCTTGTCGGCATCGGCAAAAACAATATCAGCTAATTTCTTGTGGTCAATTTTTCCCGCCGGCCCCAGAATATCCTCGCCGAAGACAGAGATTATCCTTTCCTTCACGGCTTTTCGCTCAAGCAATTCGTGGGCAATTTTGTCGGCATCGATTGTCTTGCAGCCCAGTTTGGCAAACTCGGCCGCAACAGTACTTTTGCCTGAGCCGACTCCACCTAAAATGCCGATTATTGGCTTTTTCCCTGTCCTGCCCACAGCCAGCAGTTTAATCGTTCCCCGGGAGCCAGTCAAGCGGAAAAAAAGTGAAGTGTAAAGCGAGATACAAGAGCCGGGTTATGCTTTTGTGTAGATACTTTGGCGGTTCTGTTTGTGCAGGGCCTTTTGTAAACTCGGCAATAGATAGTTTTTCACCACCACATCCCAGCTCATATTTTTTGCAAGTTCGTAGCCGGTGTGAATCATACTTTCAATTTCAGACTCATTTTTTGCCAGGCGTGAGCATATTTGCATCGCAACCTTTTCGCTGACGCTATTTTCTATCTGTTCGCGCACCGACCGGTCAATCTGCAGCAGATCTTCGATGTCGGGAAACCTTTGGTTATTCAGGTTGGTATAGTCGGCGATGATAACATTTTTGACATTTTCTCCGCCGGTTATGTCCCGCACAAAACCTGCACATCCGCAGGCACTGCTGAAGACAGATATTCCGCCGAAAGTCAGCGGTTCAAGTTGGGCTATCCCGAACGGTTCGTAAATGCTCTGGCCAAATTCAACATCGCTTCCCTTGCGGATGTCCATAAATTTCATGCCTTCTGGCATCCTTTGGCCGCATTTTTTTGGCTCAAACCCGAACTGGTTGATAAAAATGATTTTTATATTCCTGCTTCTGGCGTTGAATTCCTGCACCGCCGTATAGTAATTTGCCTCACCGCCGGAAAGGTCGGGCCAGCCTTCACGGTGAGCCACAGGCCAGTTATAAGCCGATTCCATATTGTAGATATCCCGGCTGCGCCGCTGTGTTACTTCGGTGGAGAGTACAAACATCACCCCCGTTTTACCCTGGGTTCTGAACTCTTTTTCTATTTGTTCGAGCACACGCAAATCACGCCACATCCCTTTGCTTCGTATCAATCTTGTGACATGTGTGAACACAAAATCCGGCTTAAGCCCGAGCAGGTTTTCACAATACAGTTGCAGTTTCTCTTTTGACGCAAGCTTATCAGCAACGCTGATTTGATATGCAGGTATGCCGTTATAAACTATGTCGATATTGGCAGTTTCGAATTCCGGTGCCAGAAACCTCAATTCATCCACCACGTAATCACCTACCGCGTATATAAAGTCACAGTATTTTGAGGCCTCTACAAGAGCGTGTTTGAAATAGGAACTCTGGTCGCCGAACGCTTCGTTGACGTAAAGTCTGTCGTTGTGAGCCTGCCTGATAACGTTATAGAACATTGTATCGTGGCCAGGATGTTTTTCTATGATTCGGCGCATTGTGGCTACCTCGTGGGCGTAAAAAACGGTTCCGAAGTTATAAGAGGGTTCGAGGACGGCTGCCAACGCCGTGGGCATTCCCATAAACTCGTGAGAAATAATAACGGTCGAGCCTTTAGCTGCGCCGATTGCTTTTAGTGCGGCAATTGCCACCGGTGCCAATCTGACGTATTGTTCGTACTCCCACAAGTTTTCATATAGATGACTGCGGATACCAAACTCCTCAAACAGGCGTTTTTTGAATTCGTCAATCAGCCCCTTGTCCATATGTGTTACATCAATAAGCAGCACCTCAGGTGAGCTTTTTATGCCTGTCTGGTCGTCAACAAATGTTCGTCTGCCATAGACGATGCCTGCATTATAGAAATTTTCGATTTTGCGAAAGGCCGGAGCATATCCTGTGTTTACAAGCCCATCAAAAGATGAGTAGAGTACTTCACTATTCTCACCAAGCCGATCTAATACAGACCCTTCGGTGGTAAACAATGGGCCGACGAGGATTGAGCGGTTAACCGCTTCAAGATAGGAATTGCAGGTGAAAAGGCCTTGCAGAACAGCGCCAATGCCGCCGATTTTTCCTATTGCCTCGTGAGTAACATGCACTACCGTTGTCTCATCGGCCATAATAAATTTCCCTCCAAGTTGTAATATAAACCCCAACCAAGCTGTTTTAATTGTCTCTACATAAAGTATAAGAAATGCAATTACCACGGCCAAATTAAAGGGGTTTGCCCGGCCTGTTATTTTTATGGACCGAAAAAAGAGTGGTAGATTTGGAGAATGGGGGTATTTTTTAGGACTTTTGAGCTGATTCTGAAAATTTTTTCGGTATTGCCATACAAACGTATACCGTTGCTGCAGAAGTGCGGATTACACCTGCCCCTGCTTCCGCGGGGTAAAGCTTGTCCCCGCGAAAGCCGAGAGCAGGAGCAGCAGTGACAAGCTCAGTTAGCTTATTCGCGTGCGCAGGTTCCTTATCAGGCCTGAAAGCACCTGCTGGGGGATATCAGCCAATTCCGGTTCAGGCATTTCGCTGAGCGCAATTCTATCGAGAATCTCGATAGCTCGGGTGTGCGCAGGGACTATCAGCTCTGCTGTTTTTTGGGCCTGGTCCAGTTCGCCGTCGGCCATTTGTCGTAGATAAAGGATTATGTTTTTGTCCAATTCTTTGTCGCTTATTTCAGATGCCGACCTGGCATCCTCAGGCGGTCCATTTGGAACTTCCCTTTCAAGCAATATGTCCTGTGTAAGCTTGTACGTTTCGTCCATTAGTTGTTTTTGTTTTGCCTCATCGCTTTCATCTATCGGCGTAAGTTTCAGCTCTTTGCCGGAGTCCAAACGGGGGACATATAGTTTGTTATGGCATGCCGGGCACTTGCCCCATTTGCCGCCTGTGCTGTCGGCTGCCTCTATCTTTTTGCCGCAATGTTCACAATGAAATATTATGGCCATTTTGTCACCTCTTAATTCAGAAGTCAGATGTCAGAAATCAGAAGTCAGATATGTCTTCTGTCCTCTGTTCTCTGTTCTCTGTCTTCTGTCCTCTGTCTTTTGTTTTCTGTCTTCTGTCTTATATTCTGCGATTACCTCGGTGCTTATTCCACCGCGAGGCTTAAACCGAGAGGTAACCTTCATCCAACGTGGCTTGCAAGCACTGCTCAAATCATCCAGTATATCATTTGTCAGCGCCTCATAAAAGATACCTTTATTGCGGTAGCTTTGCATATAGAACTTCAGGCTTTTTAGCTCGATACAAAGTTTGTCCGGACAATATTCGATGCCAATCTCGCCGAAATCCGGCTGGCCTGTTCGAGGACAAAGGCTGGTAAATTCGGGACATTTGATTGTAACACAATAGTCTCGCTCCGGATGAGGATTGTCGAACAGCTCGAATTCGGGCTTTTTACTCATTTTGTTAAACCTCGCAAAAATCCGCTAAACTAATATAATAAATATTGACAACTTTGACAAGACCAGAAAAAAATGCTGAAAAAAGACAAAAAGGCAGTTGTTTTGTTGAGCGGTGGGCTTGATTCGGCAACGACTTTGGCTGTTGCCCGCAGTGAAGGTTTTCGGTGCTACGCCCTGACTTTCAAGTATGGCCAACGGCACGGGCGTGAAATCGAGGCAGCAAAGAAAATAGCTGATTCTTCGGGGGCAATTGAGCATCGCATAATCGATATTGACTTGGCCGCGTTTGGCGGTTCAGCATTGACCAACCCAATTATTGATGTGCCGAAGGATAGAGCTGATTTAAACGACCCGAATCAAATTCCGTCAACCTATGTACCCGCCCGCAACACGATATTTCTAAGTTATGCACTTGCCTGGGCCGAAGTTCTGGGTGCATTTGATATTTTTATAGGCGTCAACACAACCGACTACAGTGGTTATCCGGACTGCCGGGCCGAATTTATATCGGCCTTTGAGAAAACCGCCAACCTCGCCACCGCCGCTGTCGTCCAGGATAAGGGCAGGTACCGAATTCATACGCCGATTATAAATATGACCAAGGGCGAGATTATCCTGACCGGAACGAAACTCGGCGTGGATTACTCCTTGACCCACAGTTGCTACGACCCCGACCAGGAGGGAAGAAGCTGCGGCAGGTGCGATGCCTGCAGATTGAGATTAAAGGGCTTCGCAGAAGCAGGTTTGAAAGACCCAATTGAATACGTAAAAAAGCAATAAATATCAAATATCGAAATTCGGATTTATATATGAAACAACTTATCCAATTTGAGAATGGTAATAAATGAGATATTTTATTCCCTGCAGGGCGAGGGATTTTTGGCCGGTGTGCCCAGTGTATTTGTGCGCCTGGCAGGTTGTCCCCTGCGATGTAAGTGGTGCGATACCAAATACGCCTGGGACGAAATGGCAGGAGCCGATTACAGTATAGACAAAATAGTCCAGACCGTTCAACAATACCAGAGTAAATTCGTAGTAATAACCGGCGGCGAGCCAATGATAAATCCGCAATTGCCGAAATTAGCACAAATGCTAAAAGAGTCTGGAAAACATATAACTATTGAAACTGCAGGTATTGCATTTATACAGGGTTTAGTCTGTGATTTGATGAGTATTAGCCCAAAGTTAAGTAACTCTACGCCGGCCGAGCCTGAACTTGCTAAGATTCATGAGGATTTGAGGTTGGATACAGCCGTTTTGCGAGAGCTAATTGATAATTATAAATATCAACTAAAGTTTGTAGTAGATTCGCAGGATGATTTGCCGGAAATACAGCAGACGTTAGAAGAGATTGGAAACGTTGATTCCGAAAAGGTAATGCTGATGCCGCAGGCAGTTACAAGGGCTGAGCTTTTAGCCAAATCCCCAATGGTAGCCGAGATGTGCAAATGCACCGGCTTCGCATTTTCGCCGCGCCTGCAAACTCTCCTCTGGAATAGCGCAAGAGGAAAGTAGCTTCGCACAACCCGATGATGAGCAAAAATTGCGTTTGACAGTATTCACCGCATAGGGTAAAATCTTTGTGTAAATAAGGAGATTGCTTATGCTATTCACTGAAGGAGGACGAGAAGGAGTCTTTAAGATATGCCTTAATCTATCGAGTATTCTCTTTGCAGCAACGCTTGCTTCAGAATTCTTCGTCAAATTCTCGATTGTTTTAAGGATCTCTTTAGGTGTGGCTTTAATTCTCTTAATTACATTGGGGATAATTGCCTGTCCTCCTAAGAAACAAGAAGGGAGTTAATAATATGGCTTTAGAAGCTGCAATAATTGTTGGGGTATTAGCGCTAATTGGGCTGGTTCTATTTGGGATCGAGCACTGGCGGATGAAGCATCAAAAACGGTAGCTGGTATGTGCAAACGCACCGGCTTTGCTTTCTGCCAGCGACTGCAGGTTATGCTCTGGAACAACGAGCGAGGCAAGTAGTTAAGCTTTACCTGCTCTTTGTCTTTCCCTGATTTCTGAATTGACAATCAATAATCGATAGTGAATAATCAGTTTAAAGGCCCGGGTGGCGGAATAGGCAGACGCGCCAGCTTGAGGGGCTGGTGAGCTTCGGCTCGTGCTGGTTCGACTCCAGTCCCGGGCATCCTTCTTAACCCCCTTAAACACAAGAGCTTACAAGATTTCCCTTGACTAATGCCGACTTATGCGGTATCATTATTATACCGGGATCGTGAAACCGGGGAGAAGGATGAGAGGATGAAAAAGGCGATTATTTTTATAGTTATCCTGATTTGGCTGCTGTATCTCGCGTTTAGCTCTGATACAGTTCGAGATTATATTGACAGGTTAGGCGAATCCCACGAGGTACCACTAGTTCAGCCCATAAAGTATAAGTAATTCAGCAGGGCCATTTATCATTATTACTCACCCGTTGAACGGGATGTTCTGTCCGGTTGTACAACGCTCAACCGTCTCTTTGGTTCAATTTCTTTATCTCTCGTTGTTTTTTCTTTAACTATCTGCTATACGCCGATTTTCGTCTTTACGATAATCAACCATCAATAATCAATTTCAGGTCAGGCCTAATTGTTTGGCCTCGGCGTCGAGTCCAAAGTGTTTCATTTTTTTGTATAAAGTTGTGCGGTTTATCTGCAGTGCTTTGGCGGTTTGTTGTCTGTTCCAGTGATTGGCTTCAAGCACCTGGCGAATAAGATTTCTCTCCGGTTTAGCCAGTGCTTCCTTTAAGCTCATTGACCTGTATGTTTCATGTTGACTCTGGTTTTGTTTGATTGAGTTCGGCAGGTCGTCGGGGCCGATATATTTATCTTTGCTAAGTAAGACCGCCCGCTCAACCACGTTTTCCAGTTCGCGGACGTTGCCGGGCCAGGAGTAACGCTCTAAGCATTCCAGCGCCTCATCGGTAATACCGAGTTTGTCTTTGTTGTGCTGTGCACAGTACATCCGCAAAAAATGCTTTGCTAAAAGTTGCACATCGCCTACTCTCTCGCACAAAGGCGGCAGGTTTATCGTTACGACGTTTATTCGGTAATACAAATCTTCCCTAAATCTGGCCTGTTTTACTTCCTCAGCCAGGTTGCGATTTGAGGCAAGTATAATTCGCGTGTCAACGGTTATAGTTTTATTACTGCCGACCGGCTCAAACTGTCTGTCCTGTAAAACCCGCAAGAGCTTGACTTGAAGGGCTGCTGAAGCGTTGGCAACTTCGTCAAGGAAAATCGTCCCCCCATCTGCAGCCAGAAACTTGCCTTCTTTATTACTTACAGCACCGGTAAACGACCCTCTAACATGGCCGAACAGCTCGCTCTCAAGGAGAGTTTCCGACAGTGCCCCACAGCTTACCTCGACGAACGGCTTATTCCTTCGGTTCGAACGGTGGTGTATTGCCCTTGCCAGTATACTTTTGCCTGTGCCTGAAGGCCCTGTCATCAGTACTGTTGTTTTGCTATCGGCAACTACCTCTACAAGGTCGAAGATTTTGGCCATCTTGTAGTTGTGGCTGATTATGTTTTCCAGACTGTATTTTCGTTCGAGCTGCAATCGCAGGCTCTCGTTTTCACTCATAATTGATTGCTGTTTAATCGCCCTTTCTACCGCTAACCGCAGTTCGTCGTCAACGATGGGTTTTGTAAGGTAGTCATAGGCGCCTTTTTTGATAGCCCTGACTGCGTTTTCGATGGTGCCGTAGCCGGTTATCACAATTGCCACTGTTTGAGGATGGTCTTTTTTGAGTATATCTAATAATACAAGGCCGTTTCCGTCCGGCAGATTAAGATCTGTTATAACAAGGCAATAGCTTTGCTTTTGCAACTCGGACAGAGCGCTCTCTAACATTTCGGCGCCGGTTGTTTGGAATCCTTCAAGTGATAAAAACTCACACAGCGAATCCAGTATGATTCTATCGTCATCGACGACAAGGATACTTTTTTTCTCTACCATGGTTATTCAGTGATGAACGATTCTTAGGGATTTTCACTTTCCACAGGCAAATATACGGTGAATATACTCCCGCCTTTGGTGGCGTTTTCAGCAGTTATTCGGCCGTGATACCTTTCGATTATGTCCTTACATATTGCTAATCCCAATCCTGTTCCTTTTCCTTTATCCTTTGTGGTAAAGAATGGCTCGAATATAGCTTCAGTGTTTTCGGGCGCAAAGCCCGTTCCGGTATCGCGAAACCGCACGACCACGGTATTATCTGCTGTCAGACATGTGGAGATGGTAATTTCGCCACCATCCGGCATTGCATCCAGAGCGTTCTTGGTAAGGTTACAGAACACCTGAAATAGATTGTCGCTTCTGATTTGTGGTATACCGGGGGCGTAATTCTGCACTATCTGAACGTTTGAAACCTCCGCTTTGGTATTCATTGTTTTTATGGCATCTTCGATGATATGTTCTACTTTGGCGAATTCAGATGATGAATAAGTGGTGCGCGAAAATTCCAACAACTCGCTTACGATTTGAACCATTCTCATAAGTCCCTGTCGGCACTGGGTGAGGTACTCTTTGGTTTTTTTGAGGTTTTCCTGCTCAATAATTCTTATCGCAAGATTGATGTATCGCAGTATGCCGTCCAAAGGGTTATTTAGTTCATGGGCCACTTTGGAGGCGAGTTTCCCAACAGTAGCAAGTTTTTCGACGTTGGCTAACTGTGTTTGGATATTGACCTTTTCGGTTATATCCTCGATGATGGCGGTGCCACCGAGTACCGGCGCGTCGGGATGTGTTTTTGCTTTTTTCAGTGGTGAGCAGACGATTCGTAACAGTTTTGTTTTGCCGTCCGATGTGTAATTTACCTTCTCGAACGTGCGTGTTTTGCCCGTCGATACTGCTGATTTTAATTGTTCGGTCCAATCTGGTGCTGGTACACCGGGACTGTTGGTACCTTTTGCCAATGAGCTATCGAGGTAATCACTTAACTCGACAAGTTTTGCTGCCTGCGGGTTGGCCTCGATAATTTTTAAATCCGGATCAAAAGCCACGACTCCTATCGGCAGCGCCTGGATGATTAATTTGCCAAGCAGCCCAAATCTTAAGTGGGGTTTACCGGACGGATTCTGATTGTGGTGGGTTTTGTTTGACTTTTCAGATTGTAACTCCTCCTTGTGGTCTGACATATTTTAAGATAATAAGAAGTTAAGGCAGCATTGTCAAGTATAAATGTTGCAGAAAAACAACATATTTGTCATTTTTTTTGTTTGATAGAGCTATCTCTTTGGTCGGGAACGTAACATTCTGTAAAATAAGGAACTAAACGGCTTTTTTCTAATCAATACTTGGCTTAAAGGCCGCGAAGGGAGTTTTCGACGTTGTTATTTGGCAACATTGCAAGCTCCCTTCTTGGGTGAGTCTATCAACAGAGGGGGTTAATTTTGCCTAACCTTATGCTATATAAGCACTTGTGAAAGTAAAAATAGGGTATTTGTTTATCCTCGGCTTTGGTATGGATTTTGCGTAATTTGAGGTTGTTGGTAAGGGATAAATGCAACTTAAGCAAGGAAGCACCTATGTAAGTTATGCAAGGAGGCACATATCAATGGGTAGGGCGGAAAGACGAAAATATAAGCGATTGCCGGTGAAGCTGCATTTATCATGCCGTAAAGTTGGTTCAACACCTGAGGAATTCCATACTGGCTGCACCGTAAATGTGAGCCCAGGGGGGATGTTTTTTGAAACTGCTGCTGGTTCGTTTAAGCCGGGTAACTTGTTACCAGGCAATTTGTTAAGGGTAGAACTGTCCATCCAGCCGACAGTGGGTCTGCTTGAGGTTGGCGGTAGAATTTCAGGTTTTGCGAAGGTATTGAGGACTTTCAATGTAGACGACTCTCTGCTTTCTGCCAAGTATGGCGTAGCGGTGGAATTTTGCCAGTCTCCAAAGCTCAGCACCTAAGAATTACTTTTCCGGCCAGGTGCCTTCGAAGACTTCCACAGCCGGCCCGGTCATATAGACACAGTTATCTTCTTCGCACCAGTTCAAATCCAGCTCGCCCCCGGGCAGATGTGCAGTGCATGCTCGCTTGCCTCGGCTGGTAAGCACCGCTGCCACACAGCACGCACAAGCACCCGTGCCACAGGCCAGAGTAATTCCGCTACCGCGTTCCCATGTCCGCATCGTAAATTCCGTTGGATTATCAACTTGAACAAAGTGTACGTTAGTGCGGCTGGGAAAAAGCTTGTGATTTTCAATTATAGGCCCGATTTTCTCAAGCTCGATTAGCCCAACATCATCACAGAAGAATACAGCATGCGGGTTTCCCATCGATACGCAAGTCATTAACATTTTTTGCCCGATAATCTCAATTGGCTGTTCAATAACTTTTTCGCCGGGCAGCTTCACTGGTATATCTTTTGGAGTCAGGATTGGCTGGCCCATATTTACACAGACCTTTTCGACCTTATTGTTATCATCAGTTACAAGACCAACAGTCAAAACACCATTGCCGGTTTCTATATTCAGCGAAGTGGGGCAGGGGGGATGGCCAGGCACGGGAAACGGCCCGCCAGCTTCGGCCAGTTTATGTTCGTAGCTATATTTGGCAACGCATCGGATTCCATTTCCGCACATTTCGGCTTCTGAGCCGTCCGTATTGAAGATGCGCATCCGCACATCGGCTGTTTGCGACCTGTCTATAAGAATCAGCCCATCAGCACCAATGCCGCGATGCCGGTCGCTGACGGTTTGAGCCAGCTTGCCGGGGTTTTCAATTTTCTCCTCGAAGCAATTAACATAGACATAGTCATTGCCAAGACCGTGCATTTTAGTAAATCTCATTTTTAGTTCTCCTTGCAAAAACCGTTCAAAGCTACACTTATGTAAAAGTCAGTCAGGTTGAGAACATATCATAATACATAATCCGCTTAATCTTATCAATAAGCTCGTGCTACGCAGCGATGCACCAGGCCGAAATTGGCTTTGTTTGGGTTTGTATTCTCGAGCCGGATGGCGCGGTTTATTTTCATAAGCCATTGCTATATAGAAGTTTAAGTTCATTTTGGTTTTTCGGAAATTGGGTTTGTTTTGGGTTTGTTTGGGCTTGAATTGGGTTTGAATTGGGTTTGTTTTCTCGTTTCTGGCGGGGTGGTATATTTTCGTAAACCTTTGTGGCAAAGAGGGTTGCATTGGTTTTACCTCTGAGAAGATTGGGTTTGTTTTGCATAATAAGGGGCCGATTTGTAGAGGGCTCTCGACAGATGTAGAGCTGCGAAGGCAGACGCAGCAGTTTTTAGTTCTTGGTTTTGAGCTTTGAGTTGATTCGAGGTACGAGTATCCAGAATCCAGCATCGAGAATCGGGTATCGCGGGGGGACTGGTTTCGTATTGCGTATCTCCCCCTCGGGGCAGGCGTATTTCGTATCTCCCCGCAAGGGGCACGCGTGAAGCGTGAAGCGTATCTCGATGAGTAAATGCGTTGATGAGTGGATGGGTTGATGATGATTGACCCTCCGAACTAAAGATTGAATCCATATTATCAAATTGTTTGATGAGTATTATACCACATAATTTGTTAGATGTAAAGTGAAAAATTTCTCAAACTGGGGTGGCTGTGGTGCTGTTGAAAAAGCCAGCCCTCGCGATTTCCCCCAAAAAGGTTCCTGACCCCTTTAGTTCATCCTTATATTTGCAAAAAATCCGGCAGCGAGATAATCGAAGAATTTACGCTAAGTGACGTTTTTATTGACAATGGGCAATGAACACGGATGTCTTTTGCCGGGTGATTATTGAATTCCGGTAAACTAAGGAGCAGTACCTTCCAGCCATTGTTGGGCAATCAAGGCAAAATCCATAAAGTCAACCTGACCGTTCTGGTTGAGGTCCGTGTGATCACACCAACCATTTTGGCTGTTGCAGGACCAACTTAGCCAGTCGCTCACGAAAAATGCAAAATCGGCCAAGTCAGTATCACCGTCTCCGTCGTAGTCGGCCGGCGAAAGGTAGAGAATAGTGTCGGTGATGGCGGTTAAGAGAGAAGTCTCGTCGAAAGTATCTTGCGATATTTCCCAGATCATGATGCCGCCGTAGCCGTTCTTGACGACATATTCTGTTTTTTGCTTGATGGTATTAATGCCATTGAAGCCGATGCCGTCAACAAAATCAACTTCCGGCGTCGGGTGATAGGTGTCAATAATGTATTTATAGGTGTTAGGATCACCATTCGCATGTTTTCCATAGAAGGGCACGCCGAGCACTTCTTTTTCGCGAGGCGCGCCATAAGTTTCCCAGTGGTTAAGCGCTGAGACGGCGAAATCAAAAGTAGAGTGATGCGGTGGCGTGTTATCATACGCCATGATGTTCAGCCAATCGACATGCTCAATAGCCCACGGCCTGAGCTCGTTGCCGTCGGGAGTCACCGCCACTGTCAACATTAAACCATGCGCGTCAAACGAGTTGTTCAGCTCCTGGACCAACTGCGAATAGTTATCCTTATCTGGTTCCGACGAAACCGGCTCCCAATCCAAATCCGCCCCCTGCAAGTTATAGTTTAGGCAGTACTGCTTTAGATTCTCTACGAAGGCGGCGCAGGTGTTAGGATCAGCGGCCATAGCGCTGAAATGCTCGGAGCGGTCCCATCCTCCGACGCAGATCAGTACTTTGACATCGTTGGCATCAGCATTTGCGACCAGGCTTTGAAGGTCTGATGTGTTTACATTACTGGTGTCCAAATCACCATTAGCCAAAGGCGACAATGAGAAATATATAATATGTGTCAATTTATCGTAGCGAATATTAGCGATCGGCAACCTGTCGGTGGCGTAGTTAGGGTAGTAGCCAACCACCGGGAGCTTACCAATTCTGCCCTCATCGGGAGCAAGTTTTATCAGATAAACATCTTGATTACCCGCGCCATAGGAACGAGTTTGTCCGCTAATTATGTAGCCTCCGTTGGAGATTTGCTGAACCGAGGCGCCATAGTCATAATAACTTCCTCCGAATGTCTGTTGCCATTGACTGTTTCCCAAGCTGTCGGTCTTTATTACATAAACATCGGCACTCCCTGCACCGTAGGACCGAGTGTAGCCAGTAACGATAAAGCCCCCGTCAGAAGTTTGCTGAACCCACTGCCCCCTGTCAAGTTCGTTTCCTCCAAAGGTCTTTTGCCATTGACTGTTTCCCGAGCTGTCGGTCTTTATCAGATAAACATCGCCATTCCCCACACCGTAGGACCGAGTGTAGCCAGTAATGATAAAGCCCCCGTCAGAGATTTGCTGAACCGAATACCCCTCGTCATAATCGCTTCCCCCGAAGGTCTTCTGCCATTGACTGTTTCCCGAGCTGTCGGTCTTTATTAGATAAACATCAGTGCCGCCAGCACCATAAGAAGCAGTGTAACCAAGAATGACAAAACCACCATCAGAGGTTTGCTGAACCGAGCAGCCCCAGTCACCTTCACTCCCTCCGAAGGTCTTTTCCCACTGGCTGCTGCCTGAGTAGTCAGTCTTAATCAGATATACATCAGCTAAGCCGGCACCGTAGGACCAAGTTTCGCCGCAAATGATATAGCCACCATCTGAGGTTTGCTGAACCGAGGTGCCATAGTCATAATCGCTTCCCCCGAAGGTCTTCTGCCATTGACTGTTTCCCGAGCTGTCGGTCTTTATCAGATAAACATCAGTGCCGCCGGCACCGTAGGACTTAGTGTTACCGACAACGATAAAGCCTCCGTCAGAGGCTTGTCTAACCCGGCCGCCACGTTCACGATGACCTCCTCCAAATGTCTTTTGCCACTGGCTGTTTCCCGAGCTGTCGGTCTTTATCAGATAAAGATCATAACTGCCGGCACCGTAGGAGGAAGTATAACCGGCAATGATAAAGCCACCCTCAGAGGTTTGCTCAACCGAATTTCCTATGTCAGTCTCGGTTCCACCGAAGGTCTTTTCCCACTGTACAAGCGGCCCATCGGCCATGGCTGTTTCAAGCGTGAGCAAACCAACTGCTAGAGCCGTTATCAAGAAACCAACGCGCTTTTTCATCTTGTCTCCATGCGATCTGATTTCAGGCCCCAATATACCAAAATACGGACTAAAAAGCAACAAAATATCAGACGTTTGCGAAAGATTTTTCAATAGAAAGCGAGGTGATGCCTATGATTGTGTGAAAGTTTGTCGGATTGATTTTTAGACAGCCCCCGACAGCGGCATTCGGGGACAGGCCTCTTGCACAGTGCGGGAGGCAATTTTTTGCGGATATTTTTGAAATGAAGAAAAAATTAAGGGGTCACGAGCGACCCTCTTTCGCCATAGCTTCGGAGGGCAGGCGGGTCACGATTTAGACGGCAAATTCCTTTTTTCGGTTATTCATCTGGGCTTTTAGGCGTGCGATAATGGATGAGTGCATTTGCGAGACGCGAGACTCGGATAAGTCCAGCGTTGCGCCGATTTCCTTCATCGTCATCTCTTCGTAATAGTACAGAACAATAATCAGCCGTTCGGCCCGTGTCAGCCCTTTGGTGAGCAGGTTTTTCAGGTCTCGCTTTTGAGTTTCGGTCAAAGGGTTTTTACTTTTTTTGTCTTTAATTATATCTATTTCGCGAATATCTTTTTCGCCATCGCTATCGCCATATTTGTCGTTCAATGAAACCAGACTGACTGCGCTGGCATCGCGCTGGAGCCGGTCGAACTCCTCCATATCCATATCCAGTTCTTCAGCGGTTTCTTTTTTAGTGGGTTTGCGGCCAAGACGTGCCTCGAGTGACTGTGTGGCCCTTGTCAACTGATGAGCTCTGGCACGGACTAACCGCGGCACCCAGTCCATACTCCGCAGCTCATCAAGAATGGAACCTCTTATACGAGGCGAGCAATATGTCTCAAACTTTACACCTCTGGCAAGGTCGAAGTTGTCAATAGCGTCCATCAAGCCAAAAATGCCGGCACTGGTAAGGTCGTCCAATTCGACCTTGTCGGGCAGCTTGCTATACAACCGCTCGGCGGCATATTTCACCAGGAACATATAGTGTTGCATAAGTAGATTGCGAAAATGGTCGGTGTGAGTTTTGTGGAATTGTTTCCATATTTGGTCGATATCGAGTTGTTGGTCGGTTTTCACAGGTTCCTCCGTGAGATTTTAAGGTTCTAAGGTTTTGCAGGGCCGAGATTTAAGTCCTATAAACACCAGCATTCTTTCTTACCTGCCAATTCTCTACACGCTAAAGACAACACGCATCCCAAGTCTTTATCGACCTTTTGGGCGATAACTTTAATCGTAGAGTTACTCGAAAATTGAAATCACTCCCTGTTTTTGTCTGAGCAATTCTGCTGCTACTCTTTGGTTGAGTGAATTTTCCGAAAGCTTATTTATTTGCAGTTCGAGATATTCATTTCGATTTTCTTCAAGCAGCTCTTTGGCATATTTGTCGACTGACGGTTTAACTTCGAAGCTGCCGGCAGCACCAAATTTGATATTGTTAGTATCGCGGAGCACAAGTCGCTGGCTTCGGACATGTTCGTCAATCGCATGGTTCAACAAGTCGGAAAACTCATCTACCGCCAAATCCCTCGGAGCAAAGTCTGGACTATGGATATTGTTTATGTTCTCAGTAAGGATTTTTTGGCGGGTCTGTGTGAACTCGATTACCTTAACGAGCAGTTCAGCGATGTTATCTGTTATCAATGACTGCAGATTCATACGTACTCCTTTCTATTGAGGGAAAGTTCATTTTGCTCCGTGCCGATTAGGGGCGAGCTTGAGCTTCTCATCCTTGATCCTTTCGTCTTTTCCTTGAATCCTGCAGCAATGTACAAGCAGCATTGACAAAGGGTAAAACCGTTTGGTTCTTATCTCTTTTTTTAGTTGTTTTCAGACTGCAAACGATAGCCTGCTACTTTGCCGGCAGTGTCTTCTTTACTTAGAATCTGTCTTATTTCCAGGAGAGTTTTTGTTTTCTTAAGCTTAATGATTTTTGATAATCTCCCGAACACCGACTCATCGTAGAGTCGATGTCCCCCCCGGGTCCATTGGGCCTCACGAATAAGTCCCATTATCGTATAGTTATGAATGGTTTGTCGTGAAAAGGGGGTGTAGCGAACCAGCTCGCCAATGCGATAGAGCTTAGCAGGTATTTGCAACGTCTGGCCTTGAGCTTCTTCTGTTCGTCGCATCTCTGGCTGCCTTTTTTTCTAAAGAACTATTAGAACTTTGTCGGTTAAGAATCTAAAAAATTACCGGTCATTAATTACCATCAACTGCATAAATATATTTTACATTTTGCAAAATGTAAAACATATTTTATCGGATGTCAACATTTTTTGGTTTTTTTTCGAAAAAAAATCTTTTTTTGAAAAATATTTTGTAAATTTTCTGTGTGGGCGGCCTTTTTACCAAATGTCCTCAGCCAAATATCCGTATAGATGGAGAGGGGCAATGTTGTAATAACCGTCCGGATAGGCCAAGAAGCGGCAATAGCGGGCTTGAAACTATGCACCGAGGTAATAAAAGTTCCGATAATACTTTCCAGAGCCAAGCCGGCGGTGTTTCCCTGCTTGAGCAGGTAACGCCGTTGGCCCGGCAGATAAACTGCCTTGATATTGAGCGAATAGCTAATGTTTGCGTTGAAAATATCCCGAATTTGGTCGGCGTAAGGTTTGCTTCGCTGTATATACTTGACGAAACAAACAACATTTTACATCTGCAGAAATACAATCATCCATTTCTTATAAACAAAATAGTTTCGCTAAATCAAAATCCGCCATCTCCTATGGTTATGGCTGTAAGAAGTAAAAAGCTCATCCAGGTAGGAAACATAGATACCCATAAGAAGCCCATAATCAAAAGATCGCAACGTGCTTTTGCCGAAAATTATAGGACCAGCAATTGCGTTATTGCTCCTCTTATTTGCCAGGAGGGGGTCGTTGGCGTACTAAATTTGGCGGATAAAGTAGATGGCGACAGCTTTAGTTGTGAGGATATCGCGCTAATAGAGCTATTCAGCCAACTGGTCGGTGGTTCAATCGGCAATATAAAGCTGTTTGAGAAGATTCAACGCCAGGCCACAAGGGACGGTCTGACCGGTCTTGCGAATCACAGAACATTTTACGAAATTTTAGAAAAGGAACTGTGGAGATCACGTCGATATGGCGGCCCAATTTCCCTGATTATGGTTGATATTGACAATCTCAAGAAGATAAACGATGCCCACGGCCATCGTGCCGGCGACAAGGTCATCAGGCAAATTAGCAGAAAGATAAGAGAATGCGTCCGACAAATCGATACACCGGCACGTTACGGTGGTGATGAGTTTGCGGTCATTTTGCCTAACACTTCCCTTGCCGATGGCATTGTTGTTGCCGAGCGTATGGTTGATGTGGTTGCGAATTCTCCAATAACCTGGAAGAAGGAGCAGATAGCACTATCTATTAGTGTTGGGCTCGGCCAATATGATGCTGACACCACCCCTGAGGATATTACAGGCAGGTCTGACCAGGCACTATATACAGCCAAGCAGGCGGGCAAAAACACTGTGAGAATCTTTGAGCCTTCCCCCAGAATGTAGCTTGCAGTCAATTCTGTTCGAAATTCTTACGCATTTGCGAAGAAACTTGCGTGCATTCTGCGAAAAACTTGACGCATTTAGTGTGAAAAATCTGCGGACTTTTTTCGAAAAACTTAACCCTCTGGCTGTATTACCGGCTGGTTCGGTTTTAACATTTCGCCTTTTGTAATCTGAAAAATTTTTCAACTATCACAATATATAGTATGTTGCCCAGATTACGAAAACCATCTTTTTTTATCGGTCAATCGTTAATTTTCAATGCCAAATGGTTGTTTTCTAAAGCTGATTTTTAAGATTGATAAGCTGGATTTTCCTGAAAATCGCCGTAATGTGATGTTTTTGCAGTAGTTAAGTGAAAACCAAACTTTTCTAAAGTTTTTCAGCTTCTCTTGTCGATACCAATAGTGTAAAGTTATTTTGGGCCTCGAAAGGGATTTTGGGGGCATACAATATATAGTGGTTATCGCGTTCAGATGGAAATACGGATATTTTCGTCTGAAGCTGGCCCGGCAAGGTAGTTAAAATGCTAAGTATCAATTCTAACGAGCGTTTTGAAGACCAGAATCGACGATTAGATTCTATTAATCAGGGAGACCTGACTGCGGATGAGGATTTGCTTATGGAAGAGATCCTTGAAAATATCAATAATACGCCGATTGGTCAGGTGTTAAAAAAGATTGCTTCGCTACCGGAGGTTCGCAAAGAGAAAGTTCTTGATGTTCGCCGACGGCTTACCGAAGGTAAATACAATCTCAAGGAGCGATTGGATATTGCTCTCGATAAGGTTCTCGAAGACCTTACCACGTAAGACCATCGGAGGAGAGGGAGTTAATTTCCAACTGGCTGCAAATCTTACAGTATGGCAAATGCTATACGCTCATTGCTGCGAACATATGTTGGACAAAAATTGTAACCGACTGTGCTTGGTTTGCAACAGGTTTGCATACGGCTTTATTTGTCTTCGGGTTCCCATTTTGCGATTTATTGCAGCCCTCCAAACGCTGCTTATTGCGTTTGGGGACCCCACAAAATAGGTCCCTTTAACTACGAGACTATTTCAGGGACTTCGTCGTCCGGCTCATCCATCTCGACCGGTTTATAACCCGGCTGCTTTGATTTTTCCATCTCTTCTTCGAAGGCCAATATTACTTTTTCCTGAATTTTTCGCCTGCATTCTGCATTGATGGGATGGGCGATATCAGCGTGCAGCTTCATTCTGCCCTTGATATCTTTTCTGGCGCGGTTCTCCGAAAGTGCTGTCCCACAATTGTTGCAGAATTTGGCTCTGAGGTGGTTTTTGCTCCCGCATTTTTCGCAATGGTCGCTCATTTTTCTGGAGGGCATAGCGACGAAAAAACCACCGACACCTTCAATCACCTTGATGTCGCGAACCACAAACTCGTTGTCCATCGTGACTGAGCAAAAAGCTTTTAACCTGTCGTCTTTGTTGCTCACTAATTTGACTCTGACTTCACTGATTTCCATTTTCTTTGCCTCGCTTAAAAGTTCACCATCTATTGTTGCTCACGATAACGCTTTTGCAACCGGTCTTATCCTCAAGTTTGCGTTTGTATTGTTCAGCTCTTTGTCCATCCCTGCTGTCTATAATACAAAACATTGCCGAACCACTGCCACTCAGGCAGCAAGGCCCGACATCTAAGGACTCAATTTTAGCTTTCAACTCGGCAAGGCCTTTTGCCAAACCAAAGCAACTTATTTGCAGCATATTTGTGCACATTTTTGCCACCAAATCAATTCTGTTTTTTCGAATATAGCTGTTTATTTGGCCGCTGAGCTTCTCGTAGAGGGCCGAATTATGTTTGTAATTGGCGTAAACCTTTTTTGTAGAAACAGTTACATCCGGGAGTATCAACAGGGCCAGGAAATTAAAATTTTCGTCTATTTTTTTAATTTTTTCTCCTTTTCCGCTGCAAAATGCCAATGGCCCATCCAGAAAGAAGGCCACATCGCTGCCTAATTGGGGCGCCAATTTGCCAAGCTGGGTATTGGACAATCCCAAATTTAGGAATTTGTTTAGCCCAACAAGGGCTGCTGCTGCGTCGCTGCTTGCCGAGCCTAGCCCTGAGCCAGCCGGGATATTTTTTGTCAGGGTAATTTTAATATCTGCCAGTGTTCCACAACTATCCAGGAGCAATTTGGCAGCTCTGTAGATGAGATTTTGCTTTTCTGCCGGTGCCCAATATGGGCCTTTGCAAAGCAGTTCAACGTCGGCTTTTTGGCGTGGCTGGATGAGGATTTCGTCGTAGAAGTTTACCTTGGCCATTACCGTTTCTATCTCGTGAAAGCCATCGGGTCGTTTTCCGGCTATGAGCAAAGACAAGTTTATTTTGGCCGGCGCCCGCACTAATAATCCATCGCTGGCAGGAGCAATCTGTTTTTTGTCGGTCATGATCACTCATAAATAGCATATTAATACGGGTGTTACCAGAGAGTTACAGCATTTTTGAAAAATGGTTGTTGCCCTGACAGATACGTTCTGCGGGACGTCCCTCAATCTTTTTCTATAATCTGCGATTTCCGTTCGCAAGCTTTTATATAGCTTCTTATAAGAACCACTGACGATACGCCCAATAGTAACCAAAGGACCATAATAAGAACATGTGATATCTGAAAAGACGCAGTTTCGATAATCTTCCTCAAAGGGGTACTTAAGGCTCCAATTACAAGACCAAGAAGCATATAAAGCGTGCTGCATTTGTTTTTCTTAAACAGGAATGATATGACCCTTGAAATACTTAAAGCTCCCAGTAAAGCACCTGCGATAAACACCAACAAATAACTTATGTTATTTCGAACATCATTCAAAACCTTAATCATAAACTCGTACAACCCCATAATTAATAATATAAAAGCGCCTGAAATGCCCGGTAGAAACATGGCGCTGACAGCACAGAAACCCCCGAGAAAAACATATCCTAAACTTGGGCTTACAGTTAAATGCCCAACTATTGAAGTCATTAGGCCCAGTATAAATCCCAAAAAGCATAGTGCAAAATTCTTTATACTGTGTTCTTGAATATGCTCAAAGATTGTTTTTGAGGATACTAAAATTAAGCCAATAAAGAAAGATAAAGTATATGCATAATATTCCTGCAGAAAGAACTTAATGACTCTTGAACCTGTTAAAAAAGCGCTAATAATTCCCAGCACCAGAGTTAGCAGGAAAATCAAATCTAATTTTTTAATACCTTCCTTTAAACTATCGCTTTTTTTGTTAATTGGATATGTGAAAATATCATAAATTAATTTCGGTGAGATATTTTTTACTGCGTCTATTAATCTGGTATAAATTCCCGTTATAAAGGCAATGGTGCCCCCTGAAATGCCGGGTATTAAGTCACAAATACCCATTAAGAAACCTTTTAGAAATATTAAAATCTTATCTTTCATTTTTGTATTCTAACTATAATGTCTGCTCACAAGTAGTATAAAATTCCGTAAACTTTTAATTTTCCTGCAAAACAGTTGGCACATTAAAGTAGTAAGTATAAGTTCTTCAGTCGCTGGAATTACCTTTCGTCGAAAAATATTTTAATTGGTTAACACTTGGTTTTGTGGTATTCTTGATAGGAGTTTTTTTGTGATAAAATGGCTTCGTTAGTTATTGGCGGCAGGTTTTATGGAAGAATCACAGAAAAAGATTTTACTTAAGATTGCCCGCGATACTGTCGAGGCGGTTATCACCGGCGGGTCGGTTCCAGAACCGAAATCTGACGACCCGGAGCTGAATGCGTTGTGCGGCTGTTTTGTAACATTGAAGAACCAAGGCCGATTGCGGGGCTGTATCGGCCAGTTTATTTCTGATAGGCCGTTGATTGAGCTGGTGGTGGCGATGGCAAAGGCATCGGCGACTGGCGACCCGCGTTTCCTCGCCGACCCGATAACAGCCGAGGAGTTAGAGCAAATGGATGTCGAGATATCGGTTCTGTCGCCTTTACGGCGGACGGACGAGCCATTGAGTCTGCGTCTGGGAGTTGATGGCATCTATATAAAAAAAGGATTTGCATCGGGCTGCTTTCTGCCTCAGGTTGCCAGTGAGGCCGGCTGGAGCAAGGAGGAATTCCTTTCGTACTGTTGCGCACACAAGGCGGGCCTTGCCGCTGATGCCTGGCGAGACCCCGAGACGGAAGTCTATCTATTCACCGCAGAGGTATTCGGCTCGGCATTTACAGAAATTTGAGTAAAATAAGAAAAGTAATTGTGATAAGAAGCTCATCGCCAGTTTGGATAGTCGTGATATTTTGTCTGGCGGGTTGTTTTGGAACCGGGGCTTTGGTAGAGACCGGAGCTCGGCGGATTGATACTGCTGGCGGTATGATTGAGTATTTGCGGGCTCGGAACCTACCGTCTGTCGAATCGATCGAGGTCTGGCCAAACAAATATGGTGATGGTCTTATTATCACTACCGAGCATTACGAGATTTATACAACACTGCTGGAGCCGCTGATGCTTTCAGAGATACCCACCTTTTTGGAATCGGCTTATCGCGGCTATCAAAACCAACTGCCCGAGCCGATCGAGACGACGACTAAATTTACGATTTATCTGCTGGCCGATAGGGACGAGTGGGAGGATTTTACGAAGACCTTTGCGGGTCCACATGCGTCGCTGTTTTGTAAAATAAAGGCCGGTGCGTATTATCTAAATGGTGCCTGCGTGGCATACAATATCGGTATAGAGCGGACCTTTTCTGCTCTCGGACACGAGGGGTGGCATCAGTTTAACAGCCGGCATTTTAAGTTCCGCCTGCCAAACTGGCTCGACGAAGGTGTCGCAACGCTCTTTGAGGTCAGTAGATATGAGTGGGGCTCATTTTACTTTGAGCCGAGCCGGAATACGTATCGACTTAGTGCCCTGAAAAAAGCGCTGACGGAGAATAGAATGATACCGCTGAAAGAACTGGTAGCTACGAACTCCGGAGAGGTGCTTGCTACAAACCAGACTGAGGCGTTGATAACCTTTTACGGCCAGTCGTATGCGCTGGTGCGATTTCTTAATGAAGCCGACTATGGGGGTCGGCTGGCTCATTACCATCAGTTGCTGACCGACGGCCTGCAGGGGCACTGGCCGCTCAGTGAGGCGGACAAAAAGATTGCAGCAGATAGAAATATTCTGCTTACTGTCCGGTGGAACCGGCTTGTTGGACCGAAGTTGTTTGAGCATTATATCGGCGATGATTTTGAGGCAATCGAACAAGAGTATATAACATTTTGCAGGAAGATAGTTGACCATAATAGACTCAAGACCCAAGACTAAAGACTCAAGAGTTATGTCTGAACAATCCCGATGTCCCGTTATTCTGGCTTCGTCTTCGCCCCGGCGCAGAGGGATTGGGTTTGTATTTCGTATCGCGTATTGCGTATTGCGTATCGCGCTGGGGGAATTGGGTTTGATTGGGTTTGAATTGGGTTTGTTTTCCCCGCGTCTGCAAAGACGTTCATTTTCATAATCCCTTGTTAAATAGAAGTTTAAGTACATTCCGGTTTTTTGGGAATTGGGTTTGTTTGGCTTTGTATTGGGTTTGTATTGGGTTTGTTTTTCCCGTGTTCACCAAGTGTCTTATTTTCATAATCCTTTGTTAATACTTTATTTACGTTCATTTGAGCATCCAGCAAATTGGGTTTGTTTTGCATAAAAGAATGTGTAAATGGGTATATGGGTATATGGGTAAATGGGTAAATGAGTAATTGTTATTAGTAGAAACCCGGTAGCCATTATGAGTGTTCCTAATTGACAATTTGGTTTTTACAGGGTGGTTCGAAAAGAACGCGACCCTCTATAATTAGGGCGAACCTGCGCATTTGGTCGAAAATTCGGGTATTTTTGGAGTTTTCGAAAATCGTAAGTACTTATGTAGAAAAGAATAAAAAAATATTAAAAAAATCTGCATTGGTCAAAAAACTCCTGCGCATTTGGTTGATTTTTCACAGTTCGACGGGTATCTCTCGTCGTTCGAGAATGGATACTCACCCTAAGGGGTCTCCGCAGAACTCCGAGATACTGGATGCTCGTGAGTCGGCCTTGACGGATTAGAAAATTTTGGGTATTGTGTTGGCTGAAGTCTTGATGCGGAGATACATTTAAGGGGATGTTAAAAAGGGGACTGATTTTATGAACTACTGGCTGGATTTATTTACCGGAACTACGTGGGAGGAATTTATAGAAGACGGTGCAAAAGTGAGTGGATTTCGTCACCGCATGCGCAAGACCGTGAGCAAGATACCACCGGGAGATATTTTGCTATGCTATGTTACCGGCGTGATGAGGTGGATTGGAGCTATAGAGGTGCTTGGTTTGAGTGATGACCGAAGAAGAATCTGGAAACGGGAAGAATTTCCAGCGAGGTTCGAAGTTCGACCAATTATAATGCTTGAGCCAGAGAATAGTGTACCAATGGAGGATCTCGAAGGGCGCGTTAGTTTTTATCGAGGACCGCAAGACCGAGGCAAGTTTAAAGGTTTTGTTAGGCGGAGCCCGAATCTTTTCGAGAATCCTGAAGATGGGGCTTTAATTCTTGATTTGATGAAGGAGGCAAGAAAGAACCCTAAAGCGAGGCCGGTTGATCCAAGGAAGTGGGTACGTGAGCCTTTATATAAAGCTAAGAGAAAAAAGGGACGGAAATCCGTGGAAACGCTTGTGAGCATTCCGGAGCGCGAGGATGAAAGAGAAGAGCAAGAACAGGCGACGGTAGAAACTTCAGCAAAGGAAGTAAACCTGCATACTGATGTTCAATATCGCTTGATTCGGCTCGGGGCTGAAATGGGCTTTAAGGTATGGGTGGCACGCAACGACCGCAGGAAAGTATACAATGGGAAAATACTAGAGAGTCTTCCTAACATAGTAGATCAGTTACCGACACAGTTTGACAATACGACTAACAAAGTTATTGAATTGATTGATATTCTTTGGCTAAAAGGGAATCGGATTGTCGCAGCTTTTGAGGTTGAATGTACTACTTCGGTATATTCAGGTTTGTTGCGAATGAGTGACCTTTTGGCACTGCAACCTAATATTAATATAAAGCTTTATATTGTTGCACCAGAGGTGCGAAGGGGGAAGGTAAGGAACGAAATTCTTAGACCGACATTTAAGTTACGGGAAAAACCGATCGCGGAAGTATGTGGCTTCTTGTCGATAGAGGAATTCGTTGGAAAAATTGAAGGGGTCCGAAAGCTTGGCCTTTTATCTTCAATCAAATCGGGTTTCTTGGATGAAATCGCTGAAATTTTCACTGAAGAAAGTGAAGTATAAAATTGCAGGATTCGTTCTTTTGGCGGGAATTGCGGCTTTGGGTATTATAAATGGAAAAATGAAAAAATGGTGGGTATGCTGAATTATTAAACTATTGGTGTGTGAAGAGAAACCAAAAAGTTGGAGAGATTTCCGATGAAAAAAAGAACTCAGAAAAAGAAAAACACTTCCGAGGATTTTCTACGAGATATTTTAATTGTGCAGCTAGGATTAGCTGGGCTTACTCAACATCAAATACGCAAAATTGTCGGGTGTGAAATGAAACACGTGGCTAGTATATTAAAACATTTTAAGAAATTGAGGGAGAAGTAAAGGAATGAATAATGGCAAAAAAACAAGAATCAGTCGATGATTTAAAAACAATCGCTCAGTTATTACAAAACATGCTCGCTATTGAACTCTGGAGGGGAGGACTCACGCAGGCAGAGATTAAGGAGCGGCTTGGCGTTGGAACTAGCACTGTCAACAGAATTTTAAAGGGAGTGAGCAAAGAAGTCCCAACAACAACTTCTGGTAAAGAATAAATTTATGCCTATTAAAGTTTCTGATATCGGATCTAACCTGAATGAAAATATTCAACACGCCGCTGACACAATCGGCAGGTCTAAGCATCGGCGCAAGGTATTCGAGGCAATTTATCGTGGCAAAACGAAGGTTAAAACTGTATCTGACTTAATCAAGATGACTGGTTTAGGTAGAGTTAGAGTATTGCAAGAAGGTGGAATACTCAGTGCTAATCAAATCGTAGAAAAAACAAAAAAAGATAGCGAAACTGCATATAAAAAAGATGAGACATTCACACATCATAAGAGAAGAATATTATCCCTTGTTGATGATCCTAGTAAAGCTGCAAAGTATCCTACTAAGCAGCGTCCAAGTGTCAAATCTACTACTTATAAAATAGTTGTTCCAGGTAAAAGGTCAAGAGTGAAACCAGTTACAGTAGATGAGATTGATTCATTTCACAAGATAAGAAAGTTTACAAAAATAGATAGTTCACTTGGTCTTGACAAAATGTTGGAGAGCAAATTAAAGTCTGGTTTAAAAAAAATTATCGGCGAAACTCATACTTTCAAAGATTGGGGTGGTGAACAAAATGACCTATATACAAATAAGATTAGGTATAAAAGCAAACGCAGAACAGCAGCATTTGCGTTAAAAGGCAAGGCTACTAAAGGTTCACTCACACCGAATAAGATGGGAAAGAATGGTGACCAAATATCTAGATTGTTTACAAGTTCAGCGGAAATGTTTCTTGTTGTTTATCATGGTAAAATTGATGAAAGTATTGTTTCTCAGTTAGAAGCATTCTCTCTAGCTAAGTCCATGATCGGTACTACCATCTATTATGGTGTCATTGATGGTGATGATTTAAATAGATTATATCAAGCATACAAAACGTGTTTCTAAATCATGGAGTTATATTGGAAGGAATGTTGAACGATGGCAAATGACCTTCGAATTTTATTATTAGATAACAAATAAGGAAAAAAGTAATGATGGAACAATTTGTAGGCAGTATATATAGTGGTGATACATTTTTACTTGAAGATATAAAACAATATTTGTTAGCTATTTAGTCTGCCGGAGATAGAATGTCAACGTTCTTGTATGGTTCGAGCCCTGCGGGTAGCTAAACATTAGAAGCTTTGCGAGCAGGTCTCACTTCGACAAGCTCAGTGTAAACTCACCTAATGAGTCTATTTTTTTCTATCTCACGGGGCAAGGGAGAAGGGGAAAGGTAGATATACTGCCCCCGACAGTGCCGGGGGAATAACAAACAAAGAAACCCCCTGCAGTGCAGGGGGCTAACAGTAGGTACAAACCGATAACATAGGTTACAGATTATGCTAAGAACATGGGTAACAGTTGTTAGCTTATAATTGCCTCCGAAAGGAGGTCAATTATGCCTTGGACTGAAACCTGTGTTATGGAAGAACGAGTAAAATTCATAATGG
>JAUWAY010000021.1 GCA_030601845.1 Phycisphaerae bacterium | reverse complement strand
ATAGACGACGAAGTTGAGGCAATTGGTAAAGCCAATGCAATGCCTTCAAAACGTTTGTGCCCAAAGTGTGGAGAAGTTAAAATGGTTTCCACCTCTTTTGGTGATTCCACAATTTTGATTGACTGGTGCCCTCAATGTAGTGGTATCTGGCTGGATAGAGATGAGTTTGAGGAAATAATTGGATTCTTGAAAAATAAGTTGGATAAACTCTCTGCTGCTGAAATGAAAAAGAAGGTTTATCAAGAGATAAAGGAAATCTGGAACGGCCCAGAAGATAAAATCTCAGAAATATTGGATGCTAAAGCAGCAATTTCCGCTCTAATTAATATTACAATATTCGAGCATCCTGCACTCTGTCAGAGGCTCATTGCGTATAGCCAGTCGATTCCAATTAAGTAGAATTTTAGCAGTGGTGCCCATAATTTGCCTCTGCCATTCATACACTGTTAATAAGTGTTTTCAAGATTTTATTAGGTAAATGGATATTCAAGAGAAATACAATTCGCTCGCGAAAATCCTCAAGGAGCTGGGTAAAGTTGTGATTGCATACTCCGGCGGGGTCGATAGTACGTTTCTTTTGAAGGCGGCCGTCGATACGCTGGGGGCTGAGAATGTCCTGGCCTGTATCGCCAAAGGGCCGTCCCTGCCGCAAAGCCAGTACGCCCGGGCGATAGAGGTGGCAAAAAATATAGGTGTGGTAGTTCAAACTGTCGAGCCGAATGAATTGGCTGATACGGCATACTCAGCCAACAAGGCCGACCGTTGTTTCCACTGCAAGGTGCACCTCTATGGAATCTTGACCGATATTGCGAAAGAGCGAAATTTCAACGATGTGATTTGCGGCTGCAATTTTGATGACAAGGACGACTTTCGGCCAGGTAACCGAGCCGCCGAAATCTTTGGAGTTCGCTCTCCTTTAATGGAGGCAAAACTGACCAAGGACAATATCCGCCAACTGAGCAGGCAGCTGGGTCTGCCTACGGCTGAGGTCCCTGCGTCCCCGTGTCTGGCGTCGAGAATCATCTATGGTCTGGAAGTTACAGAGCAGCGGCTAAAACAAATCGAGGAGGCAGAGGAGTTCCTGAAGGGATTTGGTCTGGTTGAATTTCGCGTTCGCCATCACGATACTATTGCTCGAATCGAAGTGCATCCGGAAGATATCGAGAAAGTCAGCACAGAACCAACCTGCTCGGCGATAGTGGAAAAATTAAAATCGCTCGGTTTTAAGTATGTAACCGTTGACCTGCAGGGTTTCCGCTCCGGTTCTCTAAACGAATTGCTAACAGAAGAACAAAAGCGTAAAAGTCTTTAGGCCTGTCTAACTGTCGTTTTTGTGAAAGACTGGAATCCAGAAAAATGACGACACTGTAGATTCCCGTTTCCTCTTAAGCCGGGTCTTCGATTGCGAGGGAATGACAGGAATGTCAGGGTTGAGCTTGCTTTGCCAGGGCGGCGGCGCCGATGATGCCGGCATCTTCGCCGAGCGTCGCGAAAACAATCTGGACCGTTTCTTTTTTCAAAGTCCAGATATGTTCGTTGAAGTAATCCCTTATTCGATTCAAAAGGACATCACCTGCGGCAATCATTCCACCGGCAAAGACTATACGCTTGGGCTCGGTGATGTGCAGCATATTTATGCAAGTAAGCGCAAGTGCTTTAGCCGTCCCATCGGTTATTTGTTTGGCCAGCTCATCACCGGCCGCCAAATGCTCGTAAACGTCTTTACTGGTTATTTTGCCCTTTTCGTCGAGCACTTTTTTCAAACTTGATTGTGCTCCTGCCTCGACGGCTTCGGTAGCTCTTCTGGCCGTCGAATCAGCAGAGGCATAGGCCTCGACGCAACCTTTTTGTCCGCAGTTACATTTTCTGCCATCCGGGTATATGATGATATGTCCCAATTCTGCGGCATTTTCGCCACAGCCGTGCACTAATTTGCCGTCGTTGATAATCCCGCCGCCTATTCCAGTACCGAGTGTAAAAAAGACCATATTGTTGACGCCTTTGCCGGCCCCGACGGCATACTCGCCGAGGCAGGCGACATTTGCGTCGTTGTCAAAAGAGACGGGTTTCCCGCCGAGCTTTTCGCTTAGCATCTGACGGATGGGGACGTTTTTAAATTTTGGCATATTAGTGGATTTTATTATGATACCCTCGCTGTATTTTGCCGGTCCCGGAGTTCCTATACCTGCGGCGACGACGTCCTGCGGGGAAAGATTGGAATCAGCGAGAAGTTTTTCAACTGTCTGGGCCATTTTGTCAATGACGACCTCCGGCCCCATATCCGCTTCAGTGGCCACGGCTGTTTTAGAAATGAGGTTAAGCTGCGAATCGAAGCAGCCAATCTTGATATTTGTTCCGCCCAAATCGATACCGATGAAAATCTCACTCATTGCTTTGGCTCCGATTGTTTGCTGGTTAGTCAATTCACAAAATATCAAAACCGAGGTTGAGGTACCGTTTACTTAATCCGGGTAGCCGTCGGGGTGCTCGTTATGCCATTGCCAGGCGGTTGCGACTATTTTTTTCAGCTCGCCAAATTCGGTTTTCCAGCCGAGTTCATTGATTGCCTTTGTGGCGTCGGAGGTTAATACTGGTGCGTCGCCCAGCCGACGGTCCACAGCTACGACCTTAAAATCTTTACCACTAACCTCTCTAACTGTTTCGATTACCTCTTTGACTGAATAGCCCTTTCCGTTGCCCAGGTTATAGACCAGCTCGCGGCTTTTGTCCAATTTTTCCAATGCCAGCAGATGTGCCCTGCAGAGATCGTCGATATGGATGTAATCGCGAATGCAGGTTCCATCCGGCGTCTGGTAATCGGTTCCGTAGATTTTGACTTCGCTGCGTTTTCCCATTGCTGCCTGGATAACCCGCGGGATCAGGTGCGATTCAGGCCGATGGTCTTCGCCAAGAGTGGCGTTATTTCCCGCCCCGCAGGCATTGAAATATCGCAGCGATGCATAGCTGAGTTTTCCTGTTTGGCTTTGATAGTGACACATCCTTTCAACGGCTAATTTGGTCTGGCCGTAAGGGTTGATTGGCTGTTTCGGCGAATTTTCGGTAATCGGCACTTTTTGGGGCATGCCATATACTGCTGCACTGCTGCTGAAAACGAATTTTTCCACATTTTCGGCTTCCATCGCGCTTAATAGTGTCTGCGTGCAGGATACGTTGTTGTGATAGTATTTGAGTGGCGCTGCAACCGATTCGCCGACTTCGATAAAGGCGGCAAAATGCATTACTGCTTCGATTCTGTATTTTCTGAGCGTTTTGATGAGCAATTCGTAATCGGCTAAATCGCCTTCGACGAACTCAGCGCTGCCGACCGCCGACCTATGGCCTTTACTGAGATTGTCAAAAACCACCGGCTCGTGGCCCTCGGCGAGAAGCTGGGCCATCATATTGCTGCCGATATATCCTGCTCCACCGCAAACAAGTACTCTCATAAGTCGTGCTCCGTCGCTTTTTTTACCGCAGAGACCGCAGAGCACGCGGAGATTCTCAATATTGTCATTACGAAAAAGAGCAGGAATCTATTTCCCTTTTCTCTTATTCTACTTTTTCTCTGCGATCTCAGCGTTCTCGGCGGTTAATCTCTTTTCAATTCGCTTTAAAATCTCTGTTGCCAGTTTTGCGTCCTGACCCAAATCGACCCAGGCCATAGCTGTTTTTTGCTCAGGATGGAGTCTTAGTGTCTGTATGGAGGAGTCGCTTTGCGTAAACATTTCTTGTCTGCTCCAGGCACTGCTAATCTGGCGCTGGGGCAGAGAAAGTCTCTGGACGTTTACATCACAGTCAATGCACAGTTGCCCCCCGTTCTTGTTTTCGCCAAGAAGACGCGGGGGCCGGCTTATATTTAATTCTGCGATTCTCCGAATACTGTGCAGGTTTGCTTCGGCGGCGTTGAAGGTCCCGATGTTGTCGCTGCGCCAGAATTCGAAGAATTTTGCCCCGGGCAGCGGCCTGGTCCTTATAAAGCCGGTCTCGGCATCGGCCTTGGCGATAGTAAAATGCATCTGGCGGAGGACCTCTTCGGCTATCTGCATTATCCTGGCTTTGTCCATCTGCGGGGTGCAGATTTGCTCGACTGATTCATATTGCTGCTCGTTGGCACAGCTTGCCAGCATAAGTACACAAGTTATAAGTGCATAAGTGCATAAGTTACTTGTGCTCTTTTGCCCTTTTGCTTTTATGCTATTTTCGCTATTCATTTTCGGTTTTCCTGAGTTTGGCTGATTATATATGCAGTTGCACCTGGTCTCAAGCATCATTTTTCTCACTGTTTCTTCCTGGGGTTGTGATTAAAGCTGCTTCGATTATAACGCCGATATTAAACTGGAACCCCATTTTGCAATACGTCGCAAAATGGGAACCCACTTGATAGTCGATGCTCGCGATGAGAATCGAGCATCGAACCGCGAGATATGAGAAATGTCCTTGGTGCAAGTACAATCCGTTAATGAAAAATTGGCAATTTCGCCTTTAGGGCAGAGTGTCAGGGACTTTCTGAGCTATCTTACTGTTGAGGCGGGCCTATCCGAAAACACCATATTGGCGTACGGCCGCGATTTGAAAGGTTTCCTAAAGTATTGCAAATCCAATGAAATCAACCAGCTAGACCAGATAAAGCCGGCCCTTATACAAAATTATCTGCGGAATCTCACCAGAGAAAACAAAAGCGAAAGCTCGATTAAGCGCTGCCTGGTTGCTATAAGAATGTTGCTGCGATTTGGCAGGCTTACCGGCCTTGTCGAAGACGACTTTACCACCATTCTTGAAGGCCCAAAGCTCTGGCAGAAACTGCCGGTTATCTGCAGCAAACAGCAGGTTATCAATCTTCTTAATACACCTTCGCCGAAAGAACCTTTTTACCTTCGTGACAGGGCGATGCTCGAATTACTTTATGCGACCGGGATGCGTGCCAGCGAGTTAGCGGGTCTGCGTTGCTCAGATTTGAACCCTGACATCGGCTACCTGCGCTGCCTGGGTAAGGGTGGTCGAGAGCGCATAATTCCAATCGGCAAAGCCGCCATCGCAGCGACAGTAGCGTATCTGACGGAGCTGCGGCCGAAATTGGCCAAATCTTTTAGCGCGGATTTTCTACTGCTTTCTCGAACCGGTCGGCCTATGAGTCGTATTGAAATCTGGAGATTGGTTAAAAAGTATGCAGTTCGTGCAGGTATGCCGCGTAATTTAACCGTTCATACATTGAGGCATTGTTTCGCAACGCATCTATTGGCCGGTGGAGCGGATTTGCGAAGCATCCAGGAAATGCTCGGGCATGTGGACATAGCCACTACGCAGATTTATACACACGTTGACCAGGAAAGGTTACGCAGGATTCACAAAAAGTTCCACCCGAGGCCGTAGTTTCGTGGCCCGGTGCTCGTGGCTGGTGACCCGTTCAGGTCACAGGGCACGGGAAACGAGACTTGACCTGGATGCGGTTTCCGGGTTATTATGGTAGCTACGTTGACAAGCAGAAGTTTCTTTAGGGTTGCCCTAATGGTTGTAAAACGGCTGTATTTTGTGACATTGCTGTTGGTGATAGGCTGCCAGCCGGTAAGCGTTGGAGCAGACAAGCCGGCCTTGCCGGTTAATGATACTATTGCAGAGGCCAAGCTTGGCAGGCAATTGAAAATCTATAGAAACACTCTGCTCGAGGGCAAAAGCGAGCAGATACGCATCGATGCGGCAACCGAGCTGCTTTTTAGCGAGGAACCATTGGCTAGGCAGATTCTCCTTGCTGCACTAAAAGAATCTGAAAATAGCGCTGCGCGAGTGGCAGTTTGCAAGACATTGAGTCAGGCCAAAGCATCGCAAGAGACCATAAGGGGAAAGGGCGACTTTATCGGGCCGCTGCTTGAGATTTTGACCACGGAGGAGGATTTTGCCAGGGCCAAATTGGCTGCGGAAGCAATGTTGATTTTCGAGTATGAGCAAATATCAAAGCCGCTTGAAGAGATAGTAACAGATGGCTCACTGCCAGCCAGATTGAATGCGATAAATGCATTGAGCCGGCCTGATATTGGGGCGATAATCAAGCTTATGGAACTGCTTGATGACCCCGACAGCCAGGTAGCTGCAGCTGCAGAGAAAGCCCTGACATCATCGGGCATACCGGTAAGCAAAGACCCCGAAGTTCGCAAACAGATTATCGATGGAATTAAACGTCAAGGGAAAGACGAATTCGTGAGGAGTTGGAAAATTCGTCAGCGCCAGGAGGAGCAGGTACGCGAGTTGGAAAAAGAATTGGACCTGTGGCGAGAGCTGTATTTGACGGCGTTGGGTGAGATATACGATGGGATGGGCGACGATGAGGCCAAAGGCGAATTTTTAGCTGAGCATTTGTCCGATTCAAAAGTGGTAATGAGATTGTGGGCGATGGAAAGGGTTCATCAGGGTCTGCTAAAACCAAGGTGGAAATTGCCCGCAGAACTCGGGCCGATTCTGGTTAATTTGATTTCGGACCAGAACAGGGAAGTTCGGCTAAAAACGGCCAAATTACTGTCTTTAATGGTGTACTTGAATTCAGCTGAACGGCTGCTGGAGCAACTCGAAATTGAACAGGACAGCGAGGTCAGAATGGAGTTATTTGTTGCTCTCGGCGGAGCGTGCCACTACGCCTTTTTGCCCGATTCGGGAATCGAGATTTCCCCGGAAATAAGAGAACAGACCTTGGAATTGGCAACCGAATATCTTTCTGAGCAAGAGCCAAGAAGGGCACAAAAGGGCGCCGAAGTTATAAAAAAGCTGCTTGAGCAGGATGGATTAACATCGGCAGAGGTTGATAAATATCTTGGCAAACTTGTGGAAAGGTACAAACAGGAAGAAGATAAGGCCGATGGAGGTCTGCGTGGAGAATTGCTCGGAGTAATGGCAGCCCTGTGTGGACAGAGCGTTTACAAAGATGCACCAGCCAGGCGATTTGCGACTTTATTTGAAAATGCTCTGGGTGATGAAAAAGATTTGGTCAGAGAGGCAGCAGTGGTTGGGCTGATATACATTGATAAAGCGAAAGCACTGAAAATATTGAGAGATTTTGTCAATGATAGCAGCACCATAGTAAGAGAGAAACTGATAGGCCTGGCTGGTGAAGTTGGGGGTGGAGAAGATTTGGTTTGGCTGGCTGAAAAGTTAGGTTCTAGCGCCGAGAGCGAGCCGGCCTGGCAGGGGATGCTCAAAATATTCAAACGCTCTGAGGCGGCGGTGCTGGCCGAGTGGATAGATAAATTTGACTCGCCAAGCCCTAAAGCCGAGTTATCTGATGAGCAGAGGATATCTTTTCTTGAGATAGCGGAGCGAAAGGCCGTCGGTGGCGGAAATGAGCTAAAAATACTCAGAGCTGTTAGGGAGAAGTTAGCGCAAATTTATAGTGAAATCGGCGAATTTGAGCGAGCGGCGGAGTACTTTGGTATGCTGCGCGAGGTTGCCCGGACAGATGAGGAAAAAGAGCAGATTCTAAGTAACTTGCTGGATGTTTATTTGAGGTGGCCAAATGTGGAGCTTGCGGGGTCATTGATTGCTAATCGCTTGTTGGAGAAGGACTTAGAGCCCAACGATATTGTTGTGCGTTCAATTGACAGTTATCTATCCAAACCACCCCGTGGAGCTGACCCTAATGAGGTATTGAGAGCAGTTTTTGCTGAAATAAAGCCCTCTGAGGATAGGCCGAAGTGGCAGAAGCAGGTGAAACGCTGGTCTGAGCGCCTTGGCCAAGCCAAGAAGTCGGATAAGCCAAAAGAAGCCGACAATTAGCTGGGATTTAGCTGGGATTTTCCAAAGCCACAGAGAACACAGAGAGTTAAGTGTTTTTTATTAAAATAGTTATGGCATTTGCTATGATTTTGACGGTTTTTCTGTAAATTACAGTGTGTAATTTTGGGTTATATGTAATGTCTTAAATAGAAGGGAGTTAATTCACATTTTTGTTCGTCCTTCGTAGTACTACGGAGAATGGGCAAGATTTATGATATAGGCGGGTTAGTTTGCAACAGTGGCAGGGATTTGTATAGTGTTGTGGTGATAGGAGGGCAGTTTGGACGTGATTTTTTGCAAAAAGCGAGAAAAATTGAAAAAATTTTTGTTTTTTTTGAATTTTTTGGTTTTTTTTTAGTTTTAAGTTTGTAATTGTACGATTAATTTTATAGAATACAGGGTTTATATTGATAAAGTCGCCGGTAATTGCGGGTTTCTGCGCTCAGTGTACAGGTTTATTGAGGCAGGAAAGCAGAGGGAATTTTATCCTTTCTGGCTTGGGAGTTAACCAGAGTTGCTCTTTAGGTATTCGATTGGCAGGATGAGAAGCCAAGAGCTAATAGCGTATTTGGTATTGCTGCTGTAGCTCAGTGGTAGAGCGCGTCCTTGGTAAGGACGAGGTCATGGGTTCAAGTCCCATCAGCAGCTAAATGCGAGTTAGACAGCCGAGAGGTTTGTGGCAATTTATCGGCAATCTTGGCTGTGAGTTAATTATATAGTGGTTAGAAAGCGGTTTTTTAGAAATCAGATTAGTGAAGGAATCAAAAACACTAACACGACCTGCCGCGACGAGCCGAGGCCTGTCCCGGCACGGCGGGCACATTGGAGGTTAATATTAAGATGGCTAAGGCGGTATTTGAGCGCACAAAACCACATGTGAACATTGGAACAATCGGTCATATTGACCATGGCAAGACGACCCTGACGGTAGCAATCATGAAGCGACTGGCACATAATGCTGGCAGGGGCAATATCAAGGAGTTCGATGAAATTGATAATGCCCCTGAAGAAAAGGAGCGTGGCATCACGATAAATACTGCGCACGTAGAGTATGAGACGCCAAAACGTCACTACGCCCATGTTGATTGTCCGGGGCACGCTGATTATGTCAAGAATATGATTACCGGCGCAGCCCAGATGGACGGGACCATTTTGGTTGTGGCGGCCAATGATGGTCCTATGCCCCAGACCCGCGAGCATATCCTTCTTGCCCGTCAGGTCAATGTGCCTAAAATCGTGGTCTTCTTGAACAAGGTGGATCTGGTTGATGACCCAGAGCTGCTCGAGTTGGTCGAACTGGAGATAAGAGAGCTGCTGAGCAAATATGACTTCCCCGGCGATGATGTTCCTATTATTAAAGGCTCAGCCTTAAAAGCAATGGAAGATGGAGGTAAAAGCGACGAGAGCTGCAAATGTATCGACGAGCTGATGGAGGCGGTCGATGATTATATTCCGATTCCTGAGCGTGAGGTGGACAAGCCCTTCCTGATGCCGGTTGAAGACGTTTTCAGTATTAAAGGCCGGGGCACGGTCGGTACGGGGCGGATTGATCGCGGCAAAGTCCGCGTTGGCGAGGAGGTCGAAATTGTTGGGCTTGCAGAAGAGACGCGAAAGACGGTTGTTACCGGTGTAGAGATGTTCAACAAGACGCTCGATGAAGGTCAGGCCGGCGATAACATTGGCGTGCTTTTGCGCGGCGTGGAAAAGAAAGAGTTGGAACGCGGCCAGGTTGTTGCGGCACCCGGCAGTATTACTCCCCATACCAAGTTTCACGCTGAAGTCTATGTCTTGACCAAGGAGGAAGGTGGTCGTCATACACCGTTCTTTGCGGGCTACAAACCGCAGTTTTATTTCAGAACGACCGATGTTACCGGTTCGGTTCAGGCATTAATGAGCCGGGAGGGCAAGAGTGCAGAGATGTGTATGCCGGGTGATAACATAGCGATGGAAGTGCGGATTATTTCCCCAATCGCTATGGAAGAAGGTCTTCGGTTTGCTATTCGTGAGGGCGGCCGGACAGTTGGTGCCGGAGTGGTAACCAAGATTCTTGAATAGGCATCTCTGAGTATGTGTTGAACCCTGCCCCCGCGCGCCGGAGTCAAAAGTGAAGGTGTTCGCATCGGTCAAAGTGTAATCTTTTGAGCATCTGAGCAGCACCAATTAGGCGTGAGCGTATGCTCAGTTGATGCGGGGCAAGGAAGCGGTTTTCAGTTGAGTGAACCTGCTTGGCGGGGATGGACTTTATGGCTAAAAAGAAAAGCAAAAGGGAGTATGTCTGGCTTGAGTGTACACAGTGCAGCCACAGGAACTACCGAACAAGTGTCAGTGTAGCAGAGGGTACACCGAAATTAAAGCTAAAAAAATTTTGTAAAAACGAGCGTAAGCACACTGTTCATAAGATACGGAGAAAATAAAAGTGAACTAAAGTGCCTAAAGTGAGCTAAAGTGAACTAAAGTTAAAAAGTAATCATGTCATGCTGAGCGCAGCGAAGCATCTGGCCCTGGAATAAGAGAGATTCTTCGCTTCACTTCGTTACGCTCAGAATGACAGCTTTGCTGTTACTTTAGGCACTCCAAAATCAATAGTTGATTGGATAGGCCAGTAGCTCAATTGGCAGAGCATCGGTCTCCAAAACCGAAGGTTGGGGGTTCAATTCCCTCCTGGCCTGCTTTGGACAGAAGACAGAAATCAGAAGACAGAGAAATCTGACATCTGACATACGACTGAGGGACGAGAGACGAAATAATGGTGTTTGATATTTATAAGCGTGGCCAGGGTAAATACACGAGACTGTGCAGTGCTTTTGGCGCAGCGATAATCGCAGGATTAGGTTGCTGGCAGCTTTACATAAAATTGGAAGGCGCTGAATGGGGTCTGAGCAAGCAGGCAACATTGTTGATTGCGACTATGGTGCCGGCGGGCTTGTTTGTTGCCTTGTGCCTTTTGATATTCTTGTTGGTAAATAAGCAATCCATTGCAGATTTTATGATCTCCGCTGAAGGCGAAATGAAAAAGGTTAGCTGGTCAAGCAGGAAGGAAATAGCGGTTTCGACGTTTATCGTTATTATAGTTGTGATTGTTATGGCTACGCTTCTTGGAGTGGCGGATTTCGGCTTTCGGCTGTTTTTTAACGAAGTTATTGGCGTTTAGTCGGTTCGTAATTTATTTATAGGCGTTACTATGCGGTGGTATGTTTTGCGAGTTGCGGCGAATAAAGAACTGCAGGTCAAAGAAGCTCTTTTACAGAAAGTAGGGATGGGGGGGTTAAGTGAAGTGCTTGGCAGGATAGAGGTTCCTGTTGAGCACGTTAAGCGTATCCGCGGCCACAAGCAAACAGTTCATAAGCGGAAGCTGTATCCCGGGTATGTTTTTGTGGAGCTGGAGCCGACCGAGGATGGGCGGGTCCCGGAAAAGGTCTGGTTTATGATTAAGGAAACCTCTGACGTTGGGGATTTAATCGGCACGGAAGGGATCCCGACACCGATGCGGGATACGGATGTAGCCAAGATGCTTTTAGAGGCGGAGCGGCCTGAGGAGGCCCCGAGTATCAAGGTTGAGTTTAAGAAAGGTGATCGTATTAAGGTTCAAGAAGGTGCCTTTGAGAACTTTGAAGGTACGGTGGATTTAATTGATACCGCGCGCGGGCTTGTGAAAGTAATTGTTACGATATTTGGTCGAAGCACGCCGCTGGAATTAGAGTATTGGCAGATCGAAAAAATATGAATCGGCACTGCGTAAGGTGATATACGATATAAAGGTTAATAATGGCCAAGGAAGTAGTGGTAAAGATTAAATTGCAGGCGTCTGGTGGGCAGGCGACACCTGCGCCGCCGATAGGGCCGGCACTGGGTCAACACGGCCTTAATATTGGTCAGTTCGTCTCGCAGTTCAACGAACGAACTAAAGAGCTTAACGGAACAATTGTGCCGGTTGTAATAACCGTCTATAAGGACAAAAGTTTCACCTTTGAGGTCAAAAGTCCACCGGCAGCGGTACTGCTGAAACAAGCGGCCGAAATCGCAAAAGGAAGTGGCGTTCCAAATAAGGAGAAGGTTGGTAAAATCACCGCCGAGCAACTGCGAAAAATCACTGAGACTAAATTCAAGGATTTGAACGCATACGACTTGGAACAGGCCGAGAAAATTATCAGAGGTACCGCACAAAGTATGGGTGTAGATATAATTGATGAGTGAAGTGCCTAAAGTGCAGTTTTCGTTTAAGGTTGTCGATGCTCGTATCGATGCTTGTCATAGAAGAAAAGAAACTCGCTTTTCTTCGAGCATCCAACGTCGAGCTTCCACCCTCGATACCAGCTTCGACACCAAGAAACAAGCTTCTACAACAACTGGGCAACTTTAGGTACTTTAGCTCACTATTGATTATTGAACGTAAGCTGTACGCAATACGAGATGTGAGATATGGCAGTTAGAAGCAAAAGATATAGGAAAGAATTGCAGCAGGCGAGCAAAGAGCCGATGAGTTTGGCCGAGGCGGTCGAAAGGGTCAAATTGTTTAATTCGGTGAAGTTCGACCAGAGCATAGAATGCGTGCTGCATTTGGGTATTGACCCGAAGCAGGCCGACCAGTTGGTTCGGGGCTCAATATCTTTGCCTCACGGGATAGGTAAGCAGAAAAAAGTCATCGCTTTCTGCGAGGATTCGGACGTCGAGTCAGCCAAGCAGGCCGGTGCCATTGAGGCCGGCTGCGATGAGCTGATAAAGAAGGTCTCGGATGGCTGGATGGATTTCGATGTGGCTATTGCCTCGCCGAAGGTGATGAGCAAGGTTGGTAAGCTCGGCCGAATTCTTGGGCCTCAAGGGAAGATGCCTTCGCCGAAAAACGGCACAGTAACTGCCGATGTCACGACCGCTGTAGCTGAATTTGCTGCAGGCAAGGTCGAGTTTAGAAATGACGCGGGCGGTAATGTCCACGTAGTAGTCGGCAAGCGAAGCTTCGAGAATGAGAAGCTGATCGGCAATATCGAGGCCTTTGTCTCGCATATAAAGAAGATTAAACCGGCAGCGGCGAAAGGCGCATATATCAAGAAAATGTGCATATCTGCGACGATGAGCCCGAACATAACAGTGAGTACGTGACCCGTGCTCCGTGACTCGCGTCACGAGCGACGAGCCACGATAGACGGGACAAGGTGAGAAGATGAGCAAATACGTGAAAGAGTTACTGCAGGCGGAACTGGAAAAGAAAATTATCGATGAAGGCATTAATGATTTTCTGGTTGTCAGTACCAGAGGTGTTGACGGTGTTGATAACAACCTGATGCGCGGCGAGCTTAAAGAAAAAGGTATCAAATTATCAGTGGTCAGGAATTCATTGTTTAAAAAGGCATTGTGTAATCGCCAGATGGAACCGGCGGCGGCTCTGTTCAGCGGCCCCTGCGCTATTGCTTATGGCGGCGACAGCATTGTTGACGTTGCGAAAGAGCTGGCTGAGTGGAGCAAAAAGATTCCGGTGGTAGAGATTAAGGGGGCTTTCCTGGATGGTTCAGTATTTGATGCCGAGGCGGCAGAAGGACTTTCGAAAATGCCAACGCGAGCAGAATTGCAGGGTAAGATTGTCATCCTGGCACAGTCGCCCGCGACAAGGTTGACCGGTGCCATCAGCGTTGCTGCAGGAGTTATCACGGGTTGTATAAAGACTATCGCTGAGAGGAGCGAAAAAGAAGCAGCCTGAAAGGTGAGGTGAGGTACGAGATGCGAAATAGTGTAGCTTGTGTGGTTGTCCCTGTAATGGGTTAAACGAAACGGCGGAGTTTCGGGGCTGCCATTTTGCAACGTATTGCAAAATGGAGACCCTCGGCTACCACCAGGTGTTAGCTGATAGGAGTTAAAAGAGATGGCAGAAGAACAAGCGGAAGAAAACAAGAAGGCAAAGGAAACCAAGAAGATGAAAGAGGCGCAGGGTTCCCCTGAAGCGGGAGCGCAGGAAGCTGAAGAGACAAAAAAGTGGAGCAGTAAGATTAAGAAGCTTGGTGACGACATAGTCAAACTGACATTGATGCAGGCGAAAGAGCTTGGTGATTATCTCAAGGAGGAATATGGTATTGAGCCGGCTGCCAGTGGGGTTGTTTCCGTAGCCGGTCCTGCTGCACAAGGCCAGGCGGAGGAAGCCGAAGAGAAGACCAGCTTTGATGTAATCCTGAAAGAATTCGGTGATAAGAAGATTCAGGTTATCAAAGAAGTTAGAGCCTTGACTGCATTGGGATTAAAAGAAGCCAAGGACCTTGTGGACAATGTTCCCCGTCCGGTCAAAGAAGGCCTGAGTAAAGAAGAGGCGGAAGCGGCCAAGGGGCAGCTTGAAGCAGTGGGTGCAGTGGTTGAAATCTCGTGATGTGTGTCGCGTAAAGAGAAAAACAAAATAGCAAATTCGAGCTACGAAATACGGTTAAAGCGAGGACTGGAAGATGGCTTTACAGACCGTTCGCAATTTTGGAAAAGTGCGTGATGCCGTTAAGATTTCGGACTTGGTAGAGATACAGAGAAGAAGCTACGATCACTTTTTGCAAAAGGATGTGATGCCGACCAGAAGAAAGACTGTGGGACTGGAAGCTCTGTTTAGTGAGATATTCCCTATCCAAAACTATGACAAGACGATGCACTTGGAATATCTGTACTATGAACTTGAAAAACCCCGTTATAGCACTACTGAGTGCCGACAGCTACGGCTGACCTACGGGTATCCATTAAAAATCTGTTGTAGATTGCGAACTAAAGACGGGGAAGATTTGGCGGAGCAGTCGATATATCTTGGCGAAATGCCCGTTATGATAGGCGGCGGGGAGTTTGTCATCAATGGAGCTGAGCGTGTCATAGTAAGCCAGTTGCACCGAAGCCCGGGTGTTGATTTTCTTATCGAGAGCAAGGAAGGTGATAGGGTTCTGCATGGCTGCAGAATCATACCTGAAAGGGGTAGTTGGATAGAGATAGGTGTAACCCACAAAGATGTTTTGGTTGTGAAAATTGACCAGTCCAGCAAGATACCGGCAACCATTTTTCTACGAGCAATAGCTCCGGCCTACGGCACCACCGAGGAAATCCTGCGTCTGTTTTACCCGACGAAAACTGTTCCGACTAACAAACTCACACCTACTATGTGGGCGGTGGGGCCGATTGTGGACACAGAGACCGGCGAAATCGTAGTCAAAGCCGGCACGCAAATCAGCGACAGGCTGCATCTAATCCAGACTAGTAATCTTTCTTCGGGGGAGCGGAGTCCAGAGAAAGTAATTAAAGCTGCTAAAGAGCATTTCAAGAACAACTTGGAGTACACTTGGGTAGTGACTGAAGGTGAGGACGGTTCTGAGCTTGATGAGGACGACTTGCAGGCACTCGAAACTGTGCTTCTCCTCAAACACCCGTATAACAGACGACACAAATGGCCTTGCTTCAATAAAGAACTAAGCTTCCGTAAAGAACTAAGCATTAAAGAGCAAGCGCAAGCCGCAAAGCAAAGGGTTCGACAAAACAAAGTACTTGGTGCAATTCTCAAGAGATGTGAATCTGCAGTTGCTGATCCTGATCGCGTGTGGTACGCACCTCTAACAAAGCTACCTCCTAAAGACATCCTAGGCAACAAGCAGGGAATTTACTTCTTCCGTGACCGAAACTTTGATGACACGAAGAAGGGAATTAGCAACGGCTACATCGGGATTGCGGGGGGTAAGGAAGATGCGAGATGGAAATTGAGAGAAAGGCTTCGAAGACACTTCCGTATTGACGAACCTGCCGCAAGCTTGTTTAAGACTATTAAAGAAAAGCTTAAAGCGGAGAGCAATAGTCAATCGTCGATAGAAAATAGTCAGTCAGTTGAAGTTATCGAGCAGGTACGCGACACACTTATTTTGAATACCCTTGCTGAGGATGACTGCCAGAGCCACGAGCAGGCATTGTTAAAGTTTTATATGAGACTAAGGCCCGGCAATCCTCTTAATGAGGAGAAGGCGAGGACTTTCTTCGCTGAGAAGTTTTTTGATGTGAACCGCTATCGCCTGGGCAGAATCGGCAGGTTCAGATTGAATCGAAAGTTTGAGCAGGAAGTAGACGAAAATGAGATGACACTTCGCCCCGAAGACTTCCTCAACACGATGAAATACATAATGGCCTTGCGGAACCCTAAGGCGAGAAGTAGTGGAAAGGGAAAGAGACCACAGTTTGTAGATTTTAGCTCTCAGTTTTCCGCTGTTGGGGTTGATGATATCGACCATCTGGGTAATAGGAAGTTGCGCACAATTGAGGAGCTGGCCGGGGATGAAATCAGAAAAGGGCTGCTCAAGCTTCGCAAGACTGTTCAGGAACGAATGAGCATAAGGAGGGATACGGAGGAGGCGGTGAAGATAGCAGATTTGGTGAATTCCAAGAGTGTATCGAGCAGCATCAACTATTTCTTTGGTCGTGGTGAGTTGAGCCAGGTTGTTGACCAGACGAACGCTTTAAGTCAGTTGACCCATGAGAGGCGTCTATCAGCTCTTGGCCCGGGCGGTCTGAACAGGAGGCGGGCCGGTTTTGAGGTTCGGGACGTTCATATCAGCCACTATGGCAGAATCTGCCCGATTGAAACGCCTGAAGGGACGAATATCGGCTTGATTGCCTCGTTGGCGATATTTGCATCAATTGACGAGTACGGTTTTTTGCTTACCCCCTATCGAAGGGTCGAAAATGGTAAAGCCACGGACAAGGTTGATTATTTGCGGGCCGATGAAGATATGAAGTCTGTAATTGCAGCCCCGAACACATTCGACCAAGAGACAAATAAAATTCAGAAGGGGATGGTGCTGGCTATGAGACACGGGGAGTTAGCTCAGGTTGCCAGCCAGGATGTTAACTATGTTGATGTTTCAACGAAACAGACTGTTGGTGTTTCGGCGTCTCTTATCCCGTTTTTGGAGCACGACGATGCAAACCGAGCTTTGATGGGTTCGAATATGCAGCGTCAGGCGGTTCCACTGCTGGTGACAGAGTCACCTCTGGTTGGCACCGGTATGGAGCCGATAGTCGGACAGAACTCAAGTATGGTGGTGCGTGCCAAGAGCAGTGGCGTGGTTACGGCTGTGGACTCGCAGCGCATAGTCATTGACCATACCGATGAATACAAGCTCGCCAAATTTGTTGGGCTAAATGAAAGGACCTGCCTTAATCAAAAGCCGATGGTCGCGGTCGGTGAAAAGGTTAAGACCGGCCAGGTTTTAGCGGACGGTGGAGGCACATCTGGCGGCGTATTAGCACTTGGCAAGAATGTACTTGTAGGATTTGTCTCTTTTGATGGCTTTAACTTTGAGGATGCGATTATTGTCAGTGAAAAACTTGTGAAAAACGACAGCTTCACAAGTATCCACATAGACGAATTCACAGCAGAAGTTCGTGAGACCCGCCTTGGAAGCGAAGAATTTACCCGTGATATTCCCAATATCGGCGAAAAGGCACTGCGAAATCTTGATGAGCACGGAGTGATCCGCGAAGGAACAAGGGTCTGCCCCGGCGATATTCTGGTAGGTAAGGTTGTGCCAAAGAGCAAAACAGAACTGACGCCTGAAGAAAAACTGCTGCACGCTATATTCGGCAGAGCCGGGGAAGATGTCAAAAATGACTCACTTGAAGTTCCAAGCGGATATGAGGGAGTGGTGATAAAGGCAGAACGATTCACCAGGCGCGGCGCAGGCGGCGAAGAGGCAAAGAGCACCCTGAGGGCGGAAATGAAGGAAACGAAAAACTCTATAAGAGCCAAAGAATGTATGATATTCAGGCAGATGATCGAAGCGATTCACGAGAAGGTCGATGTGACTATTATCGATCCATCCACACGTCAAAAAGTCGGCGTCAGTGACGATGATGAGGTTATTTATGAGCAGGTGGAGAACTTTGATATTAAGTGGGTCAAGCCCGCCTTGGCTCGAGAAAATGTTCAGAAAATCAAAGATAAATTCTGGGTGAAGATTGGCGAGGTTCAGGAAGAGGGCAATCGCAGGATTGAGCGGTTGAAACATGGCGATGAGCTGCCAAGTGGCGTGCTGGAGATGGTGAAGGTTTACGTTGCAACTAAAAGGTCGCTGTCAATAGGTGACAAAATGGCCGGTCGCCACGGCAATAAGGGTGTTATCGCCAAGATTATGCCGGAAGAGGATATGCCCTTTTTGGAAGATGGCACTCCTCTGGACATATTGCTAAATCCTCTTGGTGTGCCAAGCCGGATGAATGTTGGCCAGATTCTTGAAACTCATCTTGGGTGGGTGGCAAGGGTGCTGGATTTTGCCGCTGTTTCGCCCGTGTTCGATGGTGCTACCGAGGATGATATCCAGAAATTGACGGCTGAAGCAAACGAGCTTATGAGCCAACGTGCCGCCGAGCTGGAAAACGAGGGCCGCGTGCCGCCGGATGATGAGTTTTTTGTGAATGTCCTGCCAACCTTAAAGACCCAATTATATGATGGCAGGACAGGAGAGCCATTTGACCAGGAAGCAACCATAGGATACATCTATATGATGAAACTGCATCATCTTGTTGATGACAAGATTCACGCCAGAGCGACTGGGCCATATAGTCTAATTACGCAGCAGCCGTTAGGCGGTAAGGCCAGAACGGGAGGACAGCGGTTCGGTGAGATGGAAGTCTGGGCTCTGGAAGGCTACGGAGCAGCCTATATGCTCCAAGAGATGCTGACGGTTAAGAGTGATGATGTTGAGGGCCGAACGAAAATTTACGAATCAGTGGTTAAGGGACAGAATACTCTCGAAGCAGGTACGCCGTTGTCTTTTGATGTATTGTGTAATGAAATAAGAGGATTGGGATTGAATATTCAGCTTGAGAAGAAACGTCTCGGAGGGACTGCGTTGTAGACAGAAGTCAGAAGTCAGAAGTCAGAAAACGAGGAAATAATCAATTGTAAGGGGCCTTAAATGTTAGGAACCATTTACGATCGTATTAATGATTACGGTTCGGTCAAGATTAGTCTGGCCGGTCCCAATGATATTCGCAGTTGGTCTTTTGGTGAGGTTCGTAAGCCGGAGACCATTAACTACCGTACTTATCGTCCGGAGAAAGATGGGCTTTTCTGTGAGAGGATATTCGGGCCGGAGAGAGACTGGGAGTGTGGCTGCGGGAAATATAAAGGGACAAAGTTTAAGGGGATAATTTGCGACAGATGCGGGGTGAAGGTAACCCACAGCCGCGTGCGACGAAAAAGAATGGGACATATCAATCTCGCAGCACCAGTTGTACATATCTGGTTTTTCAAGGCGATTCCGAATCGGCTCGGAACGTTACTGGCTATGAAAAGTGCAGGTCTGGAAAAGATTATTTACTTCCAGGATTATGTCGTTACTGAACCTGGACAGACTCCTTTAAGAAAAGGACAAATCCTTACCGAAGATGAATACCGGCAGGCGTCGGAAAAATACCAAAATCAATTTAAGGCACAAATCGGGGCTGAGGCCATAAAGGAACTTTTGACAAAGCTTGACCTTGATGCCGAAAGTGATGAGTTGCGGGCAGAGATCGCCAAGAGCGGCAGCAAGCAGAAGATTAAAGACCTCACAAAACGGCTAAAAACCGTAAACGCCGTCAAAAACAGCAGAAACAAGCCAGAATGGTTCGTACTCGATGTAATACCGGTAATCCCGCCGGATTTGAGGCCGCTGGTGATGCTCGAATCAGGGAATTTCGCTACCAGCGACCTAAACGACCTCTACAGAAGAATCATAAATCGAAACAACAGATTGAAAAAACTCATCGACCTAAACGCACCTGAGGTCATTATTCGAAATGAAAAAAGAATGCTACAACAAGCCGTTGATGCGCTACTCGACAACCAAAGATGCAGAAGACCCGTGCTTGGAAGTAATAATCGAGCGCTGAAGAGCTTGACCGATATGATTAAGGGAAAGCAGGGACGATTCCGCGAGAACCTGCTCGGAAAACGTGTGGATTACTCGGCTCGGTCGGTGATTGTGGTAGGACCGAATCTGAAACTTTATCAATGTGGACTGCCGAAGAAGATAGCATTGGAGCTGTATCAGCCGTTCATTATTCGTAAACTCAAGCAAGAGGGGATAGCTGATACGATAAAAAGTGCAAAACGGATGATTGAGAGGCGCGATGAGCAGGTTTGGGATGTTCTTGAGGAGGTGATTCATCAGCATCCGGTATTGCTTAATCGAGCCCCGACACTTCATCGGATGGGCGTTCAGGCCTTTGAGCCGGTACTTGTGGAAGGCAATGCTATTATGCTTCACCCCTTGGCGTGCAAGGGCTTCAACGCTGATTTTGATGGCGACCAGATGGCGGTGCATTTGCCTTTAAGTATTGAATCGCAGGCGGAGGCACATACCTTGATGATGACGACGAGCAATATTTTTTCGCCGGCCAATGGCTCACCGATGGTTGGGCCGTCTCAGGATATGGTGATGGGCAATTATTATTTGACATATATGCCAGATCAGCATGAACAGGGAACTGAAGAGCCGGGCAGTAATGAACTGGCGTTCAAGGACACTTTCGAAGCGATAATGGCCTATGAACTCGGCCGGCTGAATTTGCAAGAAAAGATTAAGGTGCGGATTGATAAAGAAGTTGTCAGCGATGAAGCCAAGCAGTCACGAAGCGGGGCCAAAAGCCGAGTAATTGAAACCACGGTTGGGCGGTGCATATTCAACGATATGCTTGCCGAGCCAATGCCCTTTTACAATATGACTATGTCCCAAAAAAAAGTGAGCAGGGTTATCAGTGACTGTTTTAAGCTGGCCGGCAGTGCCAAAACGGTAGATTTGCTTGATAGAATTAAAGATTTAGGCTTCAAATACGCAACGCTTGCAGGGCTGAGCTTTGGAATTACAGACCTCAAAATACCCGAAAAAAAGCAAGAGATTATCGAGGAGACAGAAAAAAAGGTTAGCAAGATACATAAGAACTATCAATTGGGTGTGCTGACAGAGGGGGAGAGGTATAACCAGGTTATCGACACCTGGACTCATGCGCGAGTTGCGGTTACCAACGAAATGATGCGTGGATTAAAAGAACCGGTGAGACGGCTGGAAGGTGAAACGGCCGAGCCTCGAGCTGTTGAGGATTCCCGTTTTGTCCCAGGGCGGCGGGGTCGCAAAATGAGATACGAGTTAAACCCGATATACCTTATGAGCGATTCGGGGGCACGAGGAAGTGTGGACCAGATTCAACAGCTTGCAGGTATGCGAGCATTGATGGCAAAGCCCAGCGGTGAGATTATCGAGACACCAATAAAATCAAATTTCCGTGAGGGCTTGAGTGTCCTTGAGTATTTCAGCTCAACACATGGTGCCCGAAAGGGACTTGCTGATACGGCCTTAAAGACAGCGAATTCAGGATATCTTACACGAAAATTAATCGATGTCGCTCAGAATGTAATTATCACTGTGAGGGAATGCGGGACTCTACAGGGGATTACTAAAGGGGTGGTCTGTAGAGGAGAGCAGATTGATGTACCGCTTGCTCAACTTATTATTGGGAGGACGGCCAGAGATAATATCCGGAACCCTATGAACGATGAAATGATTGTCAGAGAGAATGAAGTGATTAGTCCTGAGGGGGCCGAGAAGATTGAGGACCTGGGGATTGATGCCATCAGGGTCAGGAGTCCTTTGACCTGTGACAGTACTTTTGGGATTTGTGCGAAGTGTTATGGATGGGATATGAGTACAGGGAAGCTTGTCGAAGAAGGATTGCCTGTTGGGATTATTGCTGCTCAGTCGATTGGTGAGCCGGGTACCCAGTTGACCCTGCGGACATTCCACACCGGAGGGGTTGCGGAAAGAGCTATATTAGAGCGTGAGCAGAGAGCCACGCTGGCAGGGGTGATTCAGTATAGGGACATTAATGCGATACGGTTTTCGAGCCAGGATGGCACTGAAAGAGTAATTGCACTCAAGCGCAATGGTGAAATAGCTATTCTTGACGAGAAGAGCCGAGAACTGGACAGGTTCAAGGTGCCCTATGGTGCTACTGTTTTGGTCAAAGACGGCCAGCGAGTTGGCGCCGGAGTGGAACTGTTCAGATGGGACCCACATCGTGTTCCGATCCTGGCGGAAGTGGCGGGCCTTATCCAGCTTGTGGACATCGCAGAGGGCGAGACAATTCGAATTGAAGAGGAACGAAAGGGCCAGGTCGACAAGCCTGTGGTAATTGAGCATAAGGGTGATAAGCACCCGCAAATTATCATAGAAGATACGAACGGCAAAATACTCGATGTTCACTATCTGCCCGCAGGGGCCAGGATTGAGGTTGTCGAGGGCCAGGGCGTTCAGGCGGGCCAGTTGCTTGCTCACCAACCCAGGGCTACAACCGGCACTCAGGACATCACAGGAGGTCTGCCCAGAGTTACCGAAGTATTTGAAACGCGCAAACCCAAAGACCCTGCTGCAATGGCTGAGATTAGCGGCCGAGTCGAACTGGTAGGCGGCAGGCGCAAGGGCAAAATGACGATAAAAATTGTAAGTTCAAGCGGGATGGAGAAAGAACACCACGTCCCGCGGGACAGACACTTGAATGTCCACACCGGTGATATGGCCGAGGCCGGTGACACCTTGACCGATGGCCCATTGGTCCCGCACGATATCCTGAGAATTAAGGGTGAAGAAGCGCTGCAGAGATATCTAACAACGGAGATTCAAAATGTGTACCGCTCACAAAATGTTAATATCAACGACAAACACATTGAGATTATCTGCGCACAAATGATGCGCAAGGTCGAGATAGAATCTGTTGGCGACAGTACATTTTTGCCGAGCGAGATTGTTGATAAATTTCAGTTCCGCAGAGAGAATGAAAGATTAGCCAATAGTGTCAGGATAACCAATGTCGGAGATGCCCCTGAATTGGGTGAAGGTCAGATTATCAGCCGCGATGATCTGGGGAGTATCAATGAAAAGATTGAAACTATAGGTGGTACCAAGGCCGGGGGCAGAAAGCCAAAGCCGGCAACTGCCAAGACACTGCTTTTAGGGATAACGAAGGCTTCGCTGCAGTCGGAAAGCTTCATCGCGGCGGCCAGTTTCCAGGAAACGACCAAGGTCTTGACCTGGGCGTCATTGGCTGGTAAAATCGATCGGCTGTATGGTTTGAAGGAAAATGTTATTTTAGGTCATTTGATACCGGCCGGTACGGCCTTTAAGCCGCACCTGGAAATGAAGGTCAAACATCTTGCAGAAGCACCGCTGCCAAAGGAATTTGCGGAAGTTTCAGAGGCCAAGGAGGCAGAGGCAAAGGCCGAGGCCGCCGTCAAAGAGGCACTTGGTATCGACTAACGGCATGAGAGATTGAACGAAAATTAGGTTGGGAAGGGATTATGCCTACTATAAATCAGTTGGTCAGGCGTCCACGGGCGAAATCGAAGGGTCGAAAACGGGTATCTGATATCAGCGGCTCGCCGCAAAAGCGGGGTGTGTGTCTGATTGTAAGGACACAAACGCCCAAGAAACCGAACTCCGCTTTGCGAAAGATTGCTCGTGTCCGGCTGACGGGAGGCCGAGAGGTTACCGCCTATATACCCGGAATTGACCACAACCTCCAGGAGCATAGTATGGTTCTGATTCGCGGTGGACGGGTCAGGGACCTGCCGGGTGTTCGATATCATATTGTCAGAGGTGTCCTTGACTGCGCCGGAGTAGCCGACCGCAGGCAGGGCAGAAGTAAATATGGTGCAAAAAAAGGAAAATAGACTACAGACACAAGACCAAAGACTCAAGACCGCAGACTTGAGTCTTGTGTCTGTGGTCTGGAGTTTTCACGAATGAAAAAGTTTACCGCTTCAAGCCAGCAATTAAAGCCGGACCCGGCGTACAATAGTAAGCTGGTCTCAAAGTTTATTAACTGTTTGATGACGGCCGGCAAGAAAAGCGTTGCGCAGCGTACTTTTTACAATGCTATGGATATTATATCAAAACAACTCAAAACTCAAGACTCAAAACTCAAAACTGTGGAACCACTGGAGGTGTTCGAGACAGCGGTTAATAACGTAAGACCCCTGCTCGAGGTTCGCAGCAAACGTATCGGCGGGGCCAGTTATCAGGTTCCGATGCAGGTAAGTGCCGGGCGTCAGCGATCATTGGCTTTTAGGTGGATATTGGCCTCAGCAAGAGCCAAGAAGGGCAAGCCCATGTGCGAGCGTCTGGCTTCCGAGTTAATGGACGCTTATGACGGACACGGCGGAGCAATGACCACGCGAGAAAACACGCACAGAATGGCCGAGGCAAACAAGGCATTTGCACACTTTGCGTGGTAATTTCATAGCGGATAGCAGATAGCGGGTAGCGTATAGTTTTTTGCTGTCCGCTATTTTTTTCTATCTGCTATGCGCTAAACGCTATACGCTAATGAATAAGTTACGCAATATAGGAATTATGGCTCATATCGACGCCGGTAAGACAACAGTAACCGAGCGCATTCTTTTCTATACGGGCAAAACCTACAAAATGGGCGAGGTCCACGACGGCACCGCCGTTATGGACTACCTGCAGGAGGAACAAAAAAGGGGCATTACTATTACCTCAGCTGCAACGAAATGTCCCTGGAAGGGCTTTGAAATTAACCTTATCGATACGCCCGGGCACATCGACTTTACCGCTGAGGTCGAACGTTCTCTGCGGGTTCTGGATGGCGCCGTGGCCGTATTTGACGGCAGCGAAGGTGTGCAGGCCCAAACCGAGACCGTCTGGAGGCAGGGACAAAAGTACAATCTACCCTGTCTCTGCTTTGTGAATAAGATGGACAAAACCGGCGCCGACTTCGAGATGACCGTTGAGAGTATTCGAGATAAGCTCGGAGCTTGCCCGATTGTATTGCAGATTCCCATCGGAAGCGAAGGCTCTTTTGTCGGGATAATAGACCTTATAACAATGCAGGCGGTTTTCTACAAGTCCGAAAAACTGGGAGCAGCCTTTGAAGAGACTGAAATTCCCGCCGAGTTGCGTCAAACCGCACAGCGCCGAAGAAACGAGTTGCTCGACCTCGCTGCCGAATACGACGAAGAGCTGTTGGACTGTTTCGTTCACGATAAACCAATCGATACTGAAATGATTCATAGGGCGATAAGATATGCAACCTTGAGTAATAAGCTTCATCCGATATTTGTGGGTTCAGCCCTGAAGTATATCGGCGTTCAGAGACTGCTTGATGGTGTCGTGGCGTATTTGCCTTCTCCGTTGGATAAGCCTGTTATAGTTGGGCATAAGCCGGGCGATAGGAATAAAAAAATATCGGTTAAGTGTGACAAAGATGGCAGTCTGGTTGCCCTTGCGTTTAAGATCACGTCGGATATACATGGCGATTTATACTTTCTAAGAATTTACCAGGGGACGTTGAAGTCCGGCAGCAGGGTTCTGAATGTAAATCGCAACAGACGGGAGAATATTACCCGGATATTCGAGATGCACGCCGACGAGCGCAAGATGCTGGATTCAGCTGTTGCCGGCGATATTGTCGCGGTTGTCGGGTTGAAAGAGACCCTTACGGGCGATGCGATTTGCGATACCAAAAACCCCGTTTGCCTACCAAGTATTACATTTCCGGAGACCGTTATTAGCATGTCGATAGAACCGAGAACCGGCACAGAGGCAGCAAAATTGGCAAATGCACTGGCAGATTTACGGCGCGAAGACCCGACTTTTGAATGTAAAGTAGATAGGGAAACAGGCCAGACAATCATCAGTGGAATGGGTGAGCTGCATTTGGAAATACTGCAGCACAAACTGGTGCGAGACAAAGGTGTTGATGTCAGGATTGGCAAGCCGAGGGTTGCCTACAAGGAAGCTATAACTAAATTGTCCGAGGCGGAGGGTAAATTTGTACGTCAAACAGGCGGTCATGGGCAATACGGGCATGTGGTTTTGACAATTGAGCCGATATTTACCAAAGACGGGCATTGGCGCAGGGATATTGAATTTGAGAGCAAAGTCAGCAGCCAGATGGTGCCGAGAGAATATGTTCCGGCTGTGGAAAGAGCGGTTAAGGACACTTTGGGCAGTGGTGTCCTGGGAGGGTATCCTGTTGTGGGCATTAAAGTTACGTTGATTGGCGGCTCATTTCATTCGGTGGATTCTTCGGAGTTAGCTTTTGAGCAGGCAGCTGCGATATCTATAGAAAAGGCCCTTGGTGTCGCAGGGCTGGTTTTGCTTGAGCCGATTATGCAGCTTCAGGTAGTGGTTCCGGAGGCCAGTTTCGGAGTGGTCCAGGGTGGTTTGCTTGGAAAAAGGGGCTTAATCACCAATTGTCGGGTGCATGGAAAAATGCGTGTGATTGATGCCAAGGTACCATTGGCTGAGATGTTCGGGTATTCGAGCGAAATTAGAAGCGCTACGGCTGGCCGGGGGACGTTTACTGTGGAGCCGTTAAGCTATGAAAAGGTCCCTAAACAGATAGCTGAACAAATTATCCTGTAAAAATACCCTTTTTTTTGTATTTGGGGCAAATTTTTTGTCGATATTTTATTGACAGATATTATTTTTTGTGCTATTATTACGGGTTTTCAGGCGAAGCGAGCATTGTCAAGGATGACATTGCGTTTCTAAGTTAGGCTGTTGCATATCTGTATTATTGTGTTCAGGGATGGTTTTTAGAGAATTCTGTTGTGTTTTAGTTATGTCAAGGCCGATAAACGGCTTTGGAAGCTGGCAATGTGGGATATGTTAACATATCGCAAATTGGGCCGGAACCGTAACTCTTAAGGAAGGCGAGTCGCAAATTGCAAATTGCAAATCGTAGACATCGATAGGCGATTAGCGATAAGCGACCAGGGCCTCTCCTGCCAAAAATCAAGCGAGACAGATTCAGCGGACGAAGAAACTAATCGCTGTATGGGCGGTTTTTTTATCTTGCATTTGGCCCATAAGTTGATATAAAGAAGGGTTTTGTAGGTTTTTCGATAGAATTTAAGTTAAGGTAGTGTCTTTTTTGGAGTGGGAAAGAGAATTATGGCCACTGAAACCGAAAGAATAAGGATTAGAATGGAGGCCTACGACCACAGGGCCCTTGATGCATCTGCAAGAGAGATAGTAGAGCATGCCCGAAGGACTAATACGCGTGTCAGTGGTCCGATACCGCTGCCTACGCGTGTTGAAAGATACACTGTTTTGCGAAGTCCCCACATTGATAAAAAGTCGCGTGAGCAGTTTGAGTTGAGAACCCACAAACGTTTGATTGACATTCACGAGGCCAACGCCCGAACGATTGAGATATTGAACCGTTTGGTGGTGCCGGCTGGCGTTTTCGTAAAGATAAAGGCGTGAATTGTGGTTCGCGAGTCGGGCCACGAATCACGAACAACGAGATGTGAGAGAAAATGGCAATGTTATTAGGCAAAAAAGTTGGAATGACTCAGGTTTATGACGACTTGGGTAAGCTGTTGCCTGTTACGGTCATCCAAGCCGGTCCCTGCACTGTTATTCAGGTCAAGACGGCCGAGACTGACGGCTACAATGCCGTTCAGTTGGGATATGGCGATGTAAAGCCATCTCGCAGGAAGAAGCCCCAAATCGGACATGCTCAGAAATCCAATACAGTGCCGAAGAAATTCATCAGGGAGATGCGGGTACCGGACGCTGCTGAATTAGAGTATAAGGTCGGAGACTGTCTTACGGTCTCGGCCTTTGCGGAAAGCAAGTATGTTGATGTTGTTGGTACAAGTAAGGGTAAGGGCTTTGCCGGCGTGATGAAGCGTCACGGCTTTCACGGCTTCCCGGCGTCGCACGGCACAGAACGAAAACACAGAGCACCGGGTTCAATCGCAAGTTTCGCGAGCGATGCCGGCCATGGCGCAGGCCCTAAAAGAGGCAAGAAAATGGCAGGTCATATGGGCAGTCGCCGGGTTACAACCAAAAGCCATAGCCTGGTGGCGATAGACGAGGAGGAAAATTTATTGGTGGTTAAAGGTTCTATACCAGGCCCCGCTGGAAGCTACGTTATAGTCCGTAGCGCCCAAAAAAACTAATATACTCTCGCCGCGCTGGGCGCCCGGCGCAGCGGGGAGGAACGAAATTCAAAAATGATTGATTTGACTGTTTATAACAGAGATGGGCAAGAAGTCGACAGCTTAAAGGTCGATGAGTCAGTTTTCGGCGGCTTGGTTAGATATCCGTTGCTTAAGCAGGCGATTGTCAGGTACCACGCCAATAGACGTGTGGGAACAGCAGCAACCAAGGGCAGGAGTATGGTAGCAGGCTCGAGCAGAAAGCTGTTTAGGCAAAAAGGTACGGGAAATGCCCGTGTTGGTAACATCAGAACCGGCAAGCGTGTTGGCGGCGGCGTTACATTTGCCAAAGTCGCAAGGGATTTTAGAAAACGTATGCCAAAAAAGCAGAGAAGACTGGCCAGAGACTCGGCAATATTGGCAAAGCTTTTGAGTAATAATGTTGTGGTGGTTGACGAACTAAATTTTGAGAGGCCGCATACCAAAGATTTTGTAAGTGTTCTGAGTAACTTGAAAATTGAGCGTAGTTGCCTTGTGATGAGTCGCGACTACGATGATAATCTTTACAAATCAGCTAAAAATGTTCCGAAGGTATCTGTGCTGCCCGTAGCTGAATTGAACGCCGCTGACATCTGCAGCCATCGCAAAATGTTGATAACTCATGAGGCGTTTTTGACGCTTTTAAGTAAAGACGAGGTAAGTGAAAATTAACGGCGTATGCTTGACGACTATAACGTGATAATTCGGCCTTTGATTACAGAGCAGGGGATGCACTTTGCCAATACAAAAGGTGCATACTCCTTTGAGGTGAATAAAAAGGCCAATAAAATCCAGATAAAAAACGCTGTGGAGAAGATATACGACGTTAAGGTGCTCAAAGTGCGGACCGCGAACCGGAAAGGCAAGCATCGCCGCAGAGGCAGAACCTTCGGTATAACAGCAAGTTGGAAAAAAGCCGTTGTGTTTCTGGAGCCGGAGCATCACATAGATTTGTTCTAAAAACAAAAAGCAAAGGCAATAGTGATTATGGGTATTCGAGTTTATAAACCAACAAGTCCCGGACGTCGAAACAGCTCGGTGAATGATTACGCCGATATCACAACGGGCAAGCCAGAGAAGTCGCTTTGTAAGCGGATTAAGAAGAATGGCGGCAGAAATCATCACGGTGTTACAACCGCTCGCTTTAGAGGCGGCGGCGCGAGAAGAATTTACCGTATTATTGATTTTAAGCGCAATAAAGACGGTGTCCCGGGCAAAGTGGCCACGATTGAATACGACCCTAACAGGGATTGTTTTATATCCCTGCTGCACTACGCCGACGGTGAAAAAAGATACATACTGGCTCCACAGGGTATTAAAGTGGACGACCGGGTAGAAAGTGGCGCTTCTTGTGAACCTAAGATTGGTAATGCGATGCCGCTGGAGTCGATTCCGGCTGGCATGGAGATTCATAATATCGAAATGACAGCGGGTCAGGGCGGAAAGTTGGTTAGAGGTGCCGGCAGCGCTGCAAAAATTATGGCCAAAGAGGGTAATTGGGTGACCATTGTTTTGCCAAGTGGCGAAATGCGGATGGTTCGCAAAGAATGCCGGGCTACAATTGGTCGGTTGAGTAATCCTGACCACCAGAATGTTAGGATCGGCAAGGCCGGACGAAAACGCCATATGGGTCGCAGGCCACACGTCAGAGGCGTGGCGATGAACCCCGTTGCTCACCCAATGGGTGGCGGAGAAGGCCATCGAGCCGGTGGCCGAGACCCCTGTTCTCCAACAGGGGTGCTGGCTAAAGGGGGAAAGACAAGAAATCCGCGAAATCCGAGTAACAAGAGAATTATTCGAAGACGCAAAAATAAAAGGCAAGGACAGTTGGTTTTGTAGGAGTGTCAATCGCCTCTCGTGAAGCGAGATACAAAACACAGAGTAGTGAATACGGGGTAAGAAAATGGGAAGATCTCTTAAAAAAGGGCCGTATGTTGATGAGAAACTGTTCGCCAAGGTCAACAAGCAGATTAATTCCGGTTCTCGTGACCCGATAAAGACCTGGGCAAGAAGATGCACGATAATTCCTGAATTCGTTAGCTTCACCTTTATGGTCCATAACGGTAAAATGTTTCATAAGGTCTTCGTTACGGATGATATGGTTGGACATAAACTGGGCGAATTTTCGCCGACAAGGATTTTTAAAGGTCATTCGAGCAAGAAAATAAGATAGCGATAGAAGAAAGTGAAAAATTAAAAGCGGGACGCGCAATACGAGATAAGGTTTTTTTGTATGTTAAGTGCTACTAGGTTGAAAGAACTCTGTCAGCAGCGACGAATGGGTATAGAACAGTTAGCCAGTCAGCTTGTCAGAGGGGGGCTTGACAGTAAAGAAGCAGCAACGGCTGTTAAAAACTGGCAGAAGGGCCTTTTTAGACCTATACCTTGCAGGGAGGATATTCGTCGGCTGGCAGCGGCCTTATCTGCGGAAGTAAATGATTTAGTTGTCTGGCGTTCGTCTTATCGTTTTGCCCCGATATCAGCCCGTAAGGCCAGACTGGTTACGCAATTGGTAGTTGGCCGAAGCGTTCAGGAAGCAATGGATATCCTGAAATTCACAAAGAAGCGTGCCACAACAATGATAGACAAAGTTCTAAAAAGTGCTGTGGCAGATGCTGACGAGCAGCATGCTGACGTTGATAATCTCTACGTCAGTGAAGCTCGCGTTGACGATGCAGGAGTGCGCATCGGCACCAAAAGGTGGATGCCGAAAGACAGAGGCAGAGCGCATCCTATTGGGAAAAAGGCCTGTCACATATATATAACAGTGGCAGAAGCGTAGGAGATAGAAAAGAAAAGGCAATCATGGGTCAGAAAACATCACCAATAGGTTTTAGAACGGGAATAACACTTGGATGGCAAAGCACCTGGTTTGCTCCAAAGGCCGATTACGGTGATTTTCTTGTCGAGGATCAGAAAATTCGTGAGTATATTGACAAGAGGTTTAACCGTCAGATGCCCAAGGGTGCGGTGGCGAAGATTGAAATAGTCCGGACACGCAGCGAAGTGAAAGTAACACTGCACAGCGGTCGGCCCGGTGTGGTAATTGGTCCGAGAGGTGGTGAAGTCGATAGGTTGCGAGAAGAGCTTGAAGAGATAACCGGCCGAAAGTTAAGCGTCAACGTTATTGAGATAAAATCGCCGGAGCTCAATGCCACATTGGTAGCCGAAGCAATTGCCGAACAGCTAAGTAGGCGGGCATCGTTTAGACGGACTATGAAACAGCATTGTGAATTGGCGATGAACGCCGGCGCTAAGGGAGTTAAGATTATCTGTTCCGGCCGGTTGGCCGGCTCGGAAATGGCCCGTAAGGAAACACAGAAGCTCGGTAGTATTCCACTGCAAACCCTGGACGCCAATGTAGATTACGCCGTGGCAACATCCAGGACAACGTATGGAGCAATTGGCGTCAAAGTTTGGATTTACAAAGGTAAATTCGGTGAAGAAATTGAGTCGAGACAGATTCGCCGGCGTCGCCCTCGGAGACGTATTAGCGCAAATCAGCGGGGCGGTGTTAGGCCTAAGGCCGTGCCGGCCCAGGAGAGAAAAGGAGCTACCGAGGCCAATGTTGTTGCCTCGCCGGGTCAGGGTAATGCTGGTGAACCGAACGCTGCAGAGTAAAGATGAAATTTTAGGAAATCGGCTCGCAAAGTATAAATAGATTTTGCAAGGGTCCAAGAAATGGCAATGATGCCAAAAAGAGTTAAGCACCGTAAAAGCCAACGTGGCAAAATGAAGGGCAATGCCTGCCGGGGCAATTTTGTGGCGTTTGGTGAATACGGTTTACAGGCTTTGGAGAGTAGCTGGATAACCGCAAGGAACATCGAAGCCGGCCGAGTTGCAGCGACTCACTTTTTGCATCGTGAAGGCAAAGTCTATCTTAGACTATTCCCGCATAAGCCCGTAAGTGCCAAGCCGTTGGAGACGCGTATGGGCAAAGGTAAGGGTGAGCCCGAATTCTGGGTGGCCAGAGTCAGACCCGGGCAGGTTATGTTTGAGATTGGCGGAGTAGGTGAGGTTGTGGCAAAGCAGGCGTTGGTCAGAGTCGCCCATAAAATGCCGATCAGTTGCAGGTTCGTTAAGCGAAGACATTCATTGTAATAATGGAAGCTTAATAATGAAAGCACAGCATTATCGCGAGATGAGCGGCGATGAGCTCGAGAGCAAACTGCAAGAAATCCAGAGGCATTTGTTTGACCTGCGCTCGCAGGCGGTTACGGAGAAGCTGGAGAATTCCAAAGCTATAACTAATGTTAAGCGTGATATTGCCAGGATTAAGACCGTATTGCGCGAGGGAAAATAGCGATTAGGAATCAAAGATGCAGGATCGAAAACCGAAGACTTTAGCCGGTGTAGTGATAAGCAACAGCGGTGATAAAAGCATCAAAGTTGCCATTGACTTTAAGGTCAGGCATCCAAGATACGGCAAATACATAAAGCGTAGGAGCAAACTGGCCGTTCATGACGAGCACAACCAGGCCGGCCCGGGTGATGTTATCGAGGTTGCCGAATGCAGGCCTTACAGCAAGACCAAAAGCTGGCGTCTTGTGAGAGTTATAGAAAAAGCAGTTAAGCAACAAGCGTGAAGCGAGGTAAAAATACGAGATACGAGCAAAGTGATTCAGCAGGAAACAATGTTGGATATAGCCGACAACTCAGGTGTCAAGTCGGCATTGTGTATTAAGGTTCTTGGAAAAGGCGGAGCCCGCGGTAAGAAAAGGCGGCCTGTGGCTATGGTGGGCGATGTTGTTTGTGTTGCTATTAAAAAGGCGATGCCGAGCTGTCAGTTGGACGGAAAGAAAGTACATAAATGTGTGATTATTCGAACTAAGCACCCGGTGAAACGACTCGATGGGAGTTATGTAAGGTTTGACAGCAATGCTGCGGTGATGATTGATAATGACGGCAATCCCATCGGTACAAGGATTTTTGGTGCAGTTGCTCGTGAGCTTCGCGAAAAAAACTATATGAAAATTATCTCGCTGGCAAGCGAAGTAGTCTAAATGCTTCAAGTGTAGCTTGTCAGGCGAAATACGGAAAACGAGATAGGATTTTATGGCTGTTCATATAAAAAAAGGTGATATGGTTGAGATTATAGCTGGTGACCATAAAGGTGCTACTGGTAGAGTGCTGCGTGTTGTACCTGAAAAGAATAAAGTAGTGGTTCAGGGGCACAACATAGCGAAAAAGCACGTTCGGCCTTCGCGCAGAAATCCACAAGGAGGCCGAATCAGTGTTGAACAGCCGATACATATAAGTAATGTTTTGCCGGTGAATCCGAAAAGCTCAAGAGGCAGCAGGGTTCATTACAGAAAAGACTCCGATGGTAGTAAAAAACGAATTGCGACCGACGGTACCGAGATTGGGGTTGTTAGAAAGGCAGGTGAAAAACGTCAAGCGTGAAGCGAAAGGTACACCCCCAAACGCAATAAAAGGTGTTTGGGGACTCCGAGTACGAGATATGCTTCACGAGATGCGAGATATGGCACGCTTAAAAGATTTATATAAGTCCCAGATAGTTCCGGAGTTGACTAAGGAATTTGGCTACAAGAACCCTATGGCTGTGCCGAGGATGGAAAAGGTCGTCGTCTCTATGGGTGTGGGCAGGGCGACACAGGATAAAAAATTTCTGGAACTGGCTAAGAAGGACCTGACGATGATTACCGGCCAGATGCCTGCAGTGTGTAAAGCCAAAAGAAGTGTCTCGAACTTCAAGGTTCGTGAGGGCATGGAGACGGCTTTGAAAGTTACTATCCGCGGCGAGCGAATGTATGAATTTATGGATAGATTCATTAATCTGACAATCCCGCGAGTAAGAGACTTTCGAGGCCTTAATCCGAACAGTTTTGATGGCAAAGGTAATTACTCGATGGGCCTCTCTGAACAGGGTGTTTTTCCTGAAATCAACCCCGGCCAGATTGAGTTTCAGCAGGGGATGAATGTAACCTTTGTAACGACCGCGAGAACAGACGAAGAAGCAAGGAAGATGTTATCGCTGTTTGGTGTGCCGTTCAGGAAAAAAACAGCGGATAGTAATGGCGGATAGCGTATACGCTAAACGCTATACGCTAATAGGAGCGTGTGAATGTCGACCAAAGCTCTGGAAAATAAAGCTAAAAGAAAACAAAAATTTCGTGTTAGGCAATACACACGCTGCCAGCTTTGTGGAAGAGCCAGAGCTGTTTACCGCAAGTTCAAAGTTTGCAGGATTTGTTTTAGAATGTTAGCCAATGAGGGTAAAATTCCAGGAGTTAAAAAGGCCAGTTGGTAAAATGTTAATGCGCATCTCGTGCGAAATACGAGATACGAAATGCGAGATACGAAATTATGAGCTTGAGCGACCCAATAGCTGATATGCTGACGAGAATTCGAAACGCTGCGAGAATAAATAAGGACCAGGTAAATATTAAGGCATCCAATATCTGCTCAGGTATAGCGGCTGTCTTGAAGGAAGAAGGGTACATCGAAGATTTTGACCGAATTGATGATGGCAACCAGGGAATAATAAGAGTTACTCTAAAGTATGACGAAAATGGTCAGTCTGTCATTAAAGAAATAACCAGAACGAGCAAACCCGGACGGAGAATCTATTCATCCGTTGATAAGTTACCACATGTTTTAGCCGGTTACGGTGTAGCAATCGTTTCGACAAGTAAGGGTGTTATGAGCGATAGAAAATGTCGCAAGGCCAAGGTAGGCGGCGAGATACTTTGTACGGTGGGCTAATGAGTCGTATCGGAAAAAAACCAATCGTTATCCCTGAAGGGGTAAAGGTCGAGCAGAGTGGCCAGTCTGTCAAAGTTTCGGGTTCACTCGGTAGTCTGCAAATGAACTGCCAGCCGCCAATAAAGGTGAAAATTGACAGTTCCGCAGGAAAGATTTTGGTTGAAAATAAACATCCTGGGATCCGCCAGTGTAAGCAGTTGCACGGTACAATGCGTGCCTTGATTGCGAATATGGTAGCAGGTGTGAGCAAAGGCTTTGAAAAGAAAATGGAACTGTACGGCACCGGTTATAGTGTCAAAGAACAGGGCGGCAAGCTGATTCTTCAAGTTGGTTTCTCCCACCTGGTAGAGCGGGTAATACCAAAGGGTATAAAGGTAAGCATTGAGACCGCTGCTACCAGAGGCAACGATATGCCCGCCAGGTTTACACTTTCGGGAACAGACAGGAGACTACTGGGACAATTTGCTGCCGATATTCGTAAAATAAGACCGCCGGAACCCTATAAAGGAAAAGGCATCCGTTATGCTGACGAGCATGTAAGACGTAAGGTTGGCAAGGCGTTTGCTTCGGGAACGGTATAGTTAGAGATAGTTTAATGAGTATTGACACGATAAAAAGAGCAGCAATGAGGCGTAAATATCACGTGCGGAAGAAGGTTTTCGGTACACCGGACAGGCCCAGGCTGTCGGTATTTCGCTCGAACAGGCATATTTACGCCCAGATTATAGAGGATGTTGCAGGAGTGACCCTTGTTTCTGCGAGTACAAGAGCTAAGGGATTGCGGGACCGCTTATCCACCGGCGGCAGCAAGAAGGCTGCTCAAATCGTCGGTGAGGCGATTGGAAAACAAGCACTTGGTGTTGGTATTAAATGTGTTTGCTTTGATAGAAACCGGCATAAGTATCACGGCAGAGTCAAAGTTCTTGCCGAGTCGGCAAGAAAAGCCGGACTGGTTTTCTGAAGAAAAAACGATAAGGTTTGGAGAAAAAATTGGCAGTAGAAGCGGTTAAATTATCTGACCAAGAAGAAAAACCGTTGGAAGATACGGTCGTTAAAATATTTCGCTGTGCTAAAGTGGTCAAAGGCGGGCGCAGGTTCAGCTTTGCGGCCTTGGTAGTGCTTGGCGACCGCGCAGGTACGGTGGGTATTGGTTACGGCAAGGCCAATGAAGTCCCTCTGGCAGTTGAGAAGGGCATAAAAGATGCCAGGAAATCTTTGCACAGGGTAGCTCTGGTTGGCCGAACGATTCCACATCAGATCGATGGCAAGTACAGAGCCACGAAGATAACGCTCGTCCCGGCCAGTCCCGGCACCGGAGTTATCGCTGGCTCCAGTGCTCGAGCGGTGCTCGAATATGCCGGTGTGCAGGATGTCCTTACAAAGGTTTACGGAAGCACGTCAGCTAAAAATGTTGTCAAAGCCACGTTGGATGGTTTATTGAAATTGCGTAACAAGGAAGATGTTGAATCTCTTCGCGGCGTAGAAGTTGAAACAATAAAAAGGTGGTAGATTATAGATGTTGGATTATGAAATAACTTCCGTTGCAGGTAAGCACACGCGTCGCCGTCGAGTTGGCAGAGGCAGTGGTACCGGCCGCGGCAAAACCTGCGGTCGTGGCCACAAAGGCAGCGGCAGCAGGGCCGGGGCGTCTTCAAGGTCGCTTTATGAAGGTGGTCAAATGCCATTGTTTAGGCGATTGCCCAAACGTGGCTTTAGTAATAAGCGCTACGCAACACGCTACGAAATTGTCAATGTATCGCAACTGGAAAGATTTGGTGATGGCTCTGCCGTCGGTATGGAGCAATTATTCGATGCTGGCCTAATTGATGCCGACAAATCGGGGAAAACTAAAGTCAAGGTTCTTGGTAATGGTGAATTAACGAAGAAATTGGAAGTAACTGCTCATAAATTCAGCAAAACTGCTGAGCAGAAGATTATAGGCTGCGGCGGCACGGCAAACCTCGTCAAGCGCCGTGCGTGAAGCGTAAGACTAAATACGAGATATGGGATATGCTTGGAACTGTATTTAACATATTCAGGATTCCAGATTTGCGCAACAAGATTCTTTTTACTATTGCGCTGCTGATAATATACAGGATTGGTTTCCATATCCCCATTCCCTGCTTTAACCAGGAGGCGATAGCTGAAGTCACCAAATCAAGAGGCACAGATAGTCCGTTAGGTAGAGCTGCTGAGTATCTACAGATATTCACCGGTGGAAGATTGGACAAAACCAGTTTATTTGGTCTGGGAATTATGCCCTACATTACCTCATCGATTATTTTTATGCTGTTAGGCGAGGTTATTCCTGCTCTGAAAAAATTGCGTCAGGAAGGCCAAACCGGCTACAAAAAGATACAGGAGTACACACGCTACTTGACGGTACTGATATGTGTCATTCAATCGATAATGTATATGAAGTGGTTGGGAGGGGAAGGACTAACCTATGCGGGTATGGAAAGACGGGCTTTGATGATGGGCATTGTCAGTATGACAGCTGGCACAATTTTTTTGATGTGGCTCGGCGAGCAGATAGACGAATACGGCATAGGCAATGGAATCAGTTTGATAATTATGGCCGGCATCGTGGCCAGAATGCCTTGGGCGATAAGCAGACTTGCCGAAAAGGTTGACTTAAGAGTTGGTGCACCGAGCGATGCCATAGGCCCTGCTCAGGTTTTGTTCCTGATAGCGGCGTTCATATTCGTTGTTGCCGGTGCGATACTGATAACTCAAGGCCAGCGGCGAATACCGATTCAACAGGCCAAACAGATGCGAGGACGCCGGATGTATGGTGGCCAGAGACATTATTTGCCGCTGCGTGTCAATCACGGAGGAGTGATGCCGATAATTTTCGCGTCGAGTTTTATGATATTTCCGCCGGTACTAATTAGCCAGTTGGTAAAAATCAAAGACTGGGGATTTCTTAACAGTTTGCAAAGGGCTTTAGGGCCTGGCGCCTATACATATAACGTTTTGTATATGTTGTTGATATTCTTGTTCGCTTACTTTTGGACAACGGTGCAGTTTCAACCGAAGGAAATGGCCAAGAACCTGCGGGATTCGGGAAGCTTTATTCCCGGCCTGCGGCCTGGCCGTAGAACAGCCGAATACCTCGAAAAAGTAATGACCAGAATCACATATTTCGGAGCGGCATTCTTAGCCATAATTGCTGTTGTGCCGACAGTGATTCATATTTTATTGGGAATTGATTTTATGGTGGCAATGTTTTTGGGCGGCACGGGCTTATTGATAGTCGTTAGTGTCTCACTGGACCTGGTTCAGAAAATCGAGGCCAACCTCTTGATGCGCAGCTATGATGGTTTCAGCGAGACCGGCAGGATAAAAGGAGCTTACGGATGAGGATAGTTTTGTTGGGCGCACCCGGCGCGGGCAAAGGAACGCACTGTAAGCGTATCGAGCGCCAATATAGTCTGGTGCATCTGGCCAGCGGAGATATCTTAAGACAGGAAAGGGCAGCAGACACCGAGCTTGGTAAAAAAGCCCAGCGCTATATGGATTCAGGGGCCCTTGTGCCGGATGAACTAATAGTCGAGATGATGACAGAGGTGATAAAAAAGATACCCGAAAATGGTAGTTTCGTACTGGATGGTTTCCCCAGGACGGTTAATCAGGCCGACGAGTTTGACAAATCGTTAGCTTCGGCTGGCCAGAAAATAGATATCGTTTTGAATTTGAAGATAGATGACCGGATAACAGTTGAGCGATTGACCGGCAGAAGAAGCTGCCCCGAATGTGGAGCGGTTTATCATATTGAAAACCTAAAGCCAAAGGTCGAAGGAATATGTGATAACGACGGTACCAAACTCATTCAACGACCTGATGACAACCCTGAAGTGGTGGCGAATCGGCTTAGGACCTATCATGAGCAGACGGAGCCGGTGGTGGATTACTATAGGAAAAACAATACTGTTTATGATATCGATGCTGGCAAAGATGCCGACGAGGTAATTGCTTTATTGTTTGAGAAGTTGGACGCTCTCGCCAAAGCTTAAGCGTGAAGCGTGAAACGAGATACGATATACGAGATACGAAATTAAATGGCTATAACGCTTCGCAGCCGAAGGGAAATTGATTTAATTCATAAAGCAGGTGCAGTTGTAGTTGATGTTCTTTCAAAATTACAAGAGATTGCCGAGCCGGCAGTTCGTACCGGCCAGTTAAACAGCGTGGCCTTGCAAATGACCACTGATGCCGGAGCGCAGGCTTTGTTTAAGGGTGTTCGCCACCCGGCGGGGTCTGGAAATCCGTTTCCTGCCTGCGTTTGTGTTTCGGTGAATGAGCAGGTCGTTCATGGAATCCCGTCCGAGGCTGTGAAACTAAAGGACGGTGATATCCTGAGCATTGATTACGGTGCCAGACTTGACGGTTATTGTGCAGATGCAGCCGTTACAATTGCTATAGGTCAGATTCCTGAGGATACACAAAAACTCATAGATGTAACAAAGCACGTCCTCGATATAGCAGTAGCAAGGTCTGCACCGGCTGTTAAGTGGAGCCAGGTCGCTGCAGAAATGCAGGATTACGTTGAATCGGCTGGTTTTTCAGTGGTGAAAGATTTTGTTGGGCACGGCATTGGCAGAAAAATGCACGAAGAGCCGAGGATACCTAACTTTGTCAGTGATGAATTGCTCACGCACGATATTGTTTTGAGAGAAGGTATGATTTTGGCGGTTGAGCCGATGATTAACGCCGGCACCAGCGACGTCAGGACACTCAAGAACGGATGGACAGTGGTAACAAAAGACGGTAAATGCTCGGCTCATTTTGAACATACAATCGTGATAGTAAAGGATGGCTGTGAGGTGCTGACTGTAAAATAGCGAAAAGCTGCTGAATCTTAAATTTAACGGTTTTTTTTAGCTTCAGAGACGCCTATGGCAAAAAGACAAGCTATAAGGTTGCAAGCGACGGTTACCGATGCTTTGCCGAATGCAATGTTTAGAGTGGAATTGGAAAACGGCCACAAGATTCTGGCACACGTTTCGGGGAAAATGCGGATGCACTATATTCGAATTTTGCCGGGCGATAGGGTTACAGTGGAAATGTCACCGTATGATTTGAATAAGGGTCGAATAGTTCTGCGCCATTAGATACCACTCGGCTGGCTGAACAGCCCTGGCGAAGCAAAAAGCAGGTGTGAAAAATGAAGGTTAGAAGTTCCGTAAAACGAATATGTGAAAATTGCAAGATTGTCCGTCGCAAAGGCGTTGTGCGGGTGATTTGTACAAATCCTCGACACAAACAACGCAAGGGATAATTTTGTGGTGAAGCGTCAAGTGAGATACGAGATAAGAGATACCATAAGGAGCTAATATGCCGCGTATAGTTGGTGTCGATGTTCCCCATAACAAATCTATATGGATTTCACTGACCTATATTCATGGTATAGGCAAATATACATCGGAACATATTTTGAAAGAGGCCAAGCTTGAAAAAAGCACAAAAGCCGGCAAACTTAGCGAAGACGAGCTTAGCCGAATAACTCAGATTATCGACCGCAATTACATCATCGGAGGCCAGCTTCGCAGACAGGTCACTCAAAATATCGCTCGGCTGCGGGATATAGCCTGTTATAGAGGCATTCGCCACAGAAAGGGTTTACCTGTTAGGGGCCAGTGTACTCAAAGCAATGCGCGGACACGCAAAGGCCCCAGAAAAACTGTAGCAGGCAAGAAAGGTGTGAAGGAAAAACGTTAAAAGCTCGATTGCATTTGGTTTAATCGGCAATGGCAATTTTATTGTTTGAGGATTTTTCTAATAATGGCAAAAAGTGCAAGGCGAAAAGTTAGGAAAAATGTTGCCAAGGCTGTTGTGCACATTAAAGCGACATTTAACAATACGCTGATTACAATTACGGACTTGAATGGTGATGCAATTTGCTCGAGTTCGGCTGGCTGTGTTGGTTTCAAAGGCTCTCGCAAAAGTACGCCTTTTGCTGCTCAGCAGGCTGCCCAGCGTTGCGCCAGTGCCGCTAAGCGCAATGGCGTTCGTGAGATAGAAATTAGGGTTAAGGGGCCCGGCTCAGGTCGTGAATCTGCCATTTCAGCCCTGCAGCAAGCGGGGTTGCGTATCGCTTCGATAGAGGATGTCACTCCCCTGCCGCATAATGGCTGCCGACCACCAAAGCGAAGACGAGTGTAAAAAAAAGGGAGCCACAAACGCAAAATCGTGTGTTTGGGCTGCCCCGAGAACTTTTTTGGGGATAAGTAGAAAAGATGGGACGTTCTCTTGGTTCATCTAGTAAATATTGCCGTCGTGAAGGGATGAAGCTGATGCTCAAGGGCATTAGATGTGAGACGGCTAAATGTCCAGTTGAAAAAAAGCAGCGCAATTTGGCTCCAGGTATGCATGGTTGGCGCAGAGGCAAAGTAAGTGAGTACGGCATCCGCTTGCGGGAAAAGCAGAAAGTGAAAAGATACTACGGACTTCTGGAGCGACAATTTATGAGATATTTCCATAAAGCCGAGCGAATGAAAGGTAATACCGGCGAGATTCTGCTGCAGTTGTTGGAAAAGCGTTTGGATAATGTGGTATATAAGTTGAATTTTGCACCTTCACGTAAGGCAGCCAGGCAGTTGATTGCCCATGGCCATATTTATGTAAACGGCCGCAAGGTTGATATACCTGATTACCTTACCAGAGTTGGTGATAAGATAACAGTCAAAGATTCCGAAAAAAGCGTCAAAAAAGTAAAGCAGCAGCTGGAAAGTAACCCGAACTTTATCACACAAAGTTGGTTGCAGGTGGATCGTGAAAAATCCCAAGCTACTGTCGTTGCGCTACCCAGCCGGGATGATGTTCAGATTCCTGTTGAGGAACAACTTGTTGTGGAGTTCTGTTCGAGATAGCCGAAAGCGTAAATCACAAAACAAGATACGAGGTACGCTTCACGAGATATGAGATACGAAATAGGAGGCCTATATGCGAGTTACATGGCGTGGTTTGGAGTTGCCGACTCGTGTTGAACGAGATACGGTGGTATCAAATAATAAATATGGCCGATTCTTCATCGAGCCTTTCGAGCGTGGTTTCGGCACGACCATCGGTAACGGCCTGAGACGCGTATTGCTCTCATCGCTACAAGGAAGTGCTGTAACCTCTGTCAAGATAGCAAGGGTCGACCATGAATTTACCTCAATAAAGGGTGTGATGGAGGATGTTACTGAAATAGTTTTGAACGTCAAGAATCTTGTCGTTCGCCTCCAGGGTGACGACACAAAGACAATGAAGGTTTCGGCAAATAAAACCGGAGTTGTAACAGCAGCCGATATAGTTGTGGACCCGGCCATAGAAGTGATAAACAAAGATGCGGTAATAGCCACTTTGACTAAGAATGTAAATTTTGAGATGGAAATGGTGGTTGAGAACGGCCGCGGCTATCTACCGGCTTCCGAACGGATTGCTGATATGGACAGATTCGACCAAGAAATCGGTGTGATATTAGTTGATGCCATTTATTCGCCGGTTACAAGGGTTCGCTATATAACCGAAGATACTCGAGTGGGCCACCGGACCAATTATGACAAACTGATCCTTGAGATTTGGACCAATGGGACAGTTACGCCTGAGATGGCGTTGGTGGAGGCCGCTAAAATATTGCGAAAGCACATCAATCCGTTCATACAGTATTTCGAGCTCGGAGAAGAAACCATTGCTGAGCAGATCACTCCCGAAGAAATAGCGGTAGAAGCAGTTGATGAGGAATTGGCCAAAAAATTAAGTACCCCTATTGCCGAGCAGGAGCTGTCGGTAAGAGCCAGCAACTGTCTTGAATTTGCGAAGGTTGAAACCCTCGGCCAACTGGTGGTGATGACAGAGGCTGATTTGCTAAAGATTCGCAACTTTGGTAAAACGAGTTTGCGTGAAATCAAAAGAAAACTCGCAGATATAGGCCTGTCTTTAGGAATGACAGGCATTAAAAGTTAGTTTCAATAGTTCAGTTTGATATGTTGCGGATAGTAGTATCAGATAAGAGAGATTTGTGGATATGCGTCATAGAGTAGCAGGGCGTCGGTTAAGCCGCACAAGTGAACATCGTTTGGCTATGCGCCGGAATTTGGCCGCTTCGCTTTTTGAGCATGAAACGATTTCAACTACGATCGATAAGGCCAAAGAAGTGAAAAGCTTTGCAGAAAAGCTAATTACACTGGCCAAGAAAGGGACATTGTCGGCAAGACGCCGGGCCATTGCGATGCTTGGTAATCGTGACATTGTAAGTTATGAAGATGGCAAAGCCGTTAAAAAGGGCACGATAATTGGAAAATTGTTTAGCGAACTTGGCCCTCGATACCTTGACAGGCCGGGCGGTTATACAAGAATCATCCGTCTGTCCTTGAGAAGGTTGGGTGATAACAGCCGGCTCGTCCTGCTGCAACTCGTAGGACAGGAGGAGAGTTCAAAAAAGCAAGCCAAAGCCGCTACCAAAAGAGCCGCTCGCAGAAAGGCCAAAGAAACTACCGAGGCCAAAGAAACTACCGAAGCCGAGGAGTCCACCGAAGCCAGGCAGACCTCTGAAACCAACAGCCAGGTGGATGAACTCAACCAAAAGCAGTAATAATATTTAAAGGATGCACATAGAATGAGCGGGGACGATTGCATTTTTTGTAAGATGGTAGCTGACCAGATTCCGGTTACGAAGATTTACGAGGACGAGATTGTCCTTGCCTTTTTGGATATCGGCCCGATAAGCGACGGCCATACCTTGGTGATCCTAAAACAGCACTTTGAAAAATTACATGAGTGTCCGCCGCAGCTTCTCGGCCAGCTCGCTTCATGTCTCATCAAAATCGCCAGGGCTGTGGCTTCCGCGATGAAGCCTGACGGCTATAACGTATTGTGCAATAACGGCAGGGCGGCCGGCCAGCTTGTTGGTCATTTGCATTTTCATATAATCCCTCGTAACAGCGGTGATGGCCTGTTCAGCCGTTGGCCGGCTTACAAATACGAAGAAGGCAAGATCGGCGAAATTGCCACCAGAATTCGCAAAAATTTATAATTTTGCCTTAGTGCTCTTGATAAGAAACACCTTTTGTGCTATCTTATTCTTTGTACTACGACATACGAACGACGAAATACGAAAATGATCGCGGGGTAGAGCAGTCTGGTAGCTCGTCGGGCCCATAACCCGGAGGTCGCAGGTTCGAATCCTGCCCCCGCTATGCTTACCTAGAGATAACTCTATGTTTCAAAAGGAGTTATCTCTTTTTTTATGTCCAAAATTAGCCCGTTATGAACCTGCGACCACCCGTTACGAACCTGCGACTTTTTGAATTTTGGAGGGGCGCATACTAATCAGGTCGTAGGTATGAAATGAACCCCTGCTATTAAGACCTGGAGATAAACCCAGGTCTTTTTTTCGTTTGGGGCCTTTTGGGTTTATATCGGGGTTATATGAGAGGTAAGTCGTGACCTTTTAACAAATAGTTTTCATGTCGTTTTCTCAGAATACTCTAAACACGTCCCGTTTATTTTATTGGCCAGGCGCCGTGGGCGTCGATTACTTCGTCAAATGCGGCAGCATTTTTTTGCCTTTGAATCCGCCTTCGCCAAGGCTATGGCGGACAAGATTGGGTTTGATTGGGTTTGTATTGGGTTCGTATTGGGTTTGTTTTGGCATTGTATTGGCTTTGATTGGGTTTGATTGGGTTTGAATTGGGTTTGTTTTGATTGACATTGTTCATAGTTATTTGTTCATAGTTCATTGTTTTAACAGGGCTTACGTTCATTTAGTCGTTGCGGAAATTGGGTTTGTTTTGCATAAAACAACCAGAATGGTTGAAATCCGAAATCCTAATATCTAAATCCGAAACAATATCAAAATCTAAATGATCCAAATTCAAAACTTTGCCTATCTTGCCAAACGATGATTTTTGGCGTGTATCATCTTGTATAGCGTATGGCGTATAG
>JAUWAY010000001.1 GCA_030601845.1 Phycisphaerae bacterium | reverse complement strand
AAATGATTCAATCGCCGGAGTCACAACAGTTTTGGTATATTCGGCTAACGTCGCTGCAGGTTTTATAACGCTTGTATGATAACGAATACCTGAGAAAAGATGCAAATAATCATCTGCAAATGGGACCCAATAAAAGCGAGGTGGCCCTCGTCCCAAACCGAGTTTTTTCGCATTAACTAATGCAGTTTCTATTCCTAATTTATCTAAAACCCAAGTTGGGTAATTCTCACCTTGCTGGCGTTTAATACGTTGCTTCTCCTTAAAAAGAAGGCTTAGATGTTCTTTTTTCATGTCATTATATTTATATCCGTATAAATCACGCCAAGCACCTATCCAATGAGGATTGTCAACACGAAGATTCACAGGACGGTCAAATGTTGGCTGCCCAAGTAAATCGGCAGGCTCTTCTTCGGTACCTTGGTTGGCAGTAGCTGGACGCATGTGGGAATGATTATCTATGGCTTTAATTTTGGCGATTTGTTCAAGCAAAACAGGATCTGGAATTGTTTGGGGACAAGATTGAAAAAATATCATAATAAGAATTAAGAATGACAATAGACAGTATATTCGATATTTCTTTTTCATGAGTTACTCCATTGATATTATACGAGATTTCCCATTAGCATTAATCAACTACGTCACTCTAACTGCTATTTCATCTACGCGGCCTTTTATCCCAGCTCTTTTTTCCAAGGCCATAAAGACAGAGCATGTTTCCATAGCTGTAATTCTACGCATCTTGCGGGTTATTAGTCAATGTCCGTTTTTGTACTAAATAGGCGACCTATACGCAACCAGAATCTGAGCAAGTTTGTTAGCTGAATTATCTGTCCTAAGTTGCATGGAACCAACTACGGTTCAGGAAACGGGTCCCAATTTATGGCCTGGGCCTACGGTGTAGAGACGCTTTTTCGGTTCGGTGTTGATATGGGAGGCAACTATTTTGCCGACAAAGATTATGTGGTCGCCGGCGACTGTCTCTGATTCGAGTGTGCATTCGAAATTGGCCACCGCCTCGGAGAGCAGGACCGAATCAATCGCTTTGGCGGGTTCGGTTTTGCAATCGAATTCGGCGAATTTGTCGATGTCGCGTCCTGATTTTGAGCCGAAAAATAAGGCGGCATCGGCCATCTCCGAGGATGGAAATGCAATGGTAAAACATTTTGAGTGCCTGATGGTCTCGATTGAGTAATGCCTACCTGCAACAGCTATCGCCATCATTGGCGGAGTGCCGGATACAATCATTGTCCAGCCGAGCGTAACGGGATTGGCACGGCCGTTTTTGTCTTTCGCGATGGCGATTACGACCTGCTCGGGATACTTGGTTTTGATTGCCTGTTCATAATCAGTTTGTTTTTGCATTGCTTTTGCTCCTAATTGGTTTTATATTACCTGCGTGAAATTGCTGATAGCATTATAGATTCAGGACCGGTTTTGACAAGGAGAAACTAATGGAGACAATTGGCTTTGTCGGCAGTGGGAATATGGCTGAAGCTTTGATAAAGGGCATAATCACCGCAAAGGTTTATGCGCCTGAAAATGTCTTTGTAGCTGATATTCGGCAGGAAAGACTCGACTTTCTGCAACAAGAATATAGCGTTCAGGCGGTGGATGAAAATGCAGCTCTGGCGGCGAAGGTCGATATTCTCGTCTTGAGTGTAAAACCCCAGAATATGACTGAGGCCCTGGAGAGCATAAAGGATGCTCTCAAAAAAGAGACGCTTGTTATATCTATCGCAGCGGGTATAAAGACGGGCAATATCGCTGCTGTTCTGGGTGACGTCGCAATAGTTCGCGTTATGCCCAATACCCCGGCTTTGATTGGCGAAGGTGCCAGCGCATTGTTCGCTAACGACAGGGCAAAGCCGATGCTGGAAAAGGCCATCTCGATTTTCTCGGCGGTCGGCAAGGCCGTTGTTGTTGATAATGAAGATTTGATTGATGCAGTTACAGCGGTAAGCGGCAGCGGCCCGGCATATTATTTTCTCCTGACCGAAGAGATGATAAAAGCAGCGGGGCAGTTGGGCCTGCCTGACGAGGTCGCAAAAGCCCTGGTTCTGCAGACAGCCAAAGGCGCTGCTTTGCTTGCTGTAGAAGCTGACAAAAAGGGTGAAAGCCCGGCCCAGCTTCGCCGAAAGGTTACCTCGCCCGGCGGAACAACCGAAGCGGCCCTGAAAGTCTTTGCTGCAAACAATTTCAGCCAGTTAATAACTGATGCTCTAACATCAGCTCGTGACAGAAGCAGGCAGCTTTCAAGCTGATTTATTCGACGATAATTGCCTCGATGGGACATTCGTCAGCGGCCTGCTGAACGGCATCCTCAAACTCCGGAGGAACCTCACCAACAACAACCTGTGCAATATCATCGCCCATATCAAAAACATCAGGACAGGTATCTACGCATAATCCGCAGGCGGTACAGGTATCTTCAATTTTGACTGTCATAATAAATCCCCTTATAATTGACTATTTATTATCGACTATCGATTATTGCATTTACCATTGTAAATGGAACAAATCAAGGCCGTCAGTATATTCAGTTTTGATTCTTTCGTCTACTACGCCGACCAGGCACCAATTCCAGTCGCGAAAATCCTAATCATCCCGAAGCTGCCTGTCAAGTTCGTAGCTAAATTTTTTGGGCTGCTCACTGGCTATTGCAAAGCTCGTACAAGTTTTCGCCTGATATTTTCTTTTTAATTAGAATACGTTCGGTTAATATCTAAATATTATAGAGAAGCGGCAAGAAAATTCGCCCCGGTTTGCAACCGGGCTTTCCCCGCAGAAAGGAGCAGGAATATGAGACTGATAAAGCAATTAAGTCGCTCGACCGGCAGTTTTTTGTCCCTGGCGCTTATTGTCCTGTTTACAGCGCATCAGGCAGCTGGAGCAGAACCGACGTTTTATGTAGCGACCAATGGGGATGATAACAATGCAGGTACCAGGCAAAGGCCCTTCGCAACGCCGGCTCGCGCCCGCGATGTGGTGCGCAAGGCAAAGAAGACGGCAAGGGAACCAATTACGGTCTATCTTCGCGGCGGCACATATTACCTGCACGAGACACTTGTCTTTGGCCCGAAGGATTCCGGCACAGCCGAGGCGCCAATTACCTATGCGGCTTATAAAAATGAGAAACCTATCATCAGCGGCGGGCGAAAAATCCAAGCAAAGTGGAAGCCCTATCGCGATGGGATATATATGTGCTCGCTGGCAGGGACGCAGCTTGCAGACAAGGGCTTCGGCCAACTTTTCGTCGACGGCAAGCGGCAGATTCGCGCACGGTATCCGAACGGTGACCCGACCGACCCGCGCATCGAAGAAAACTTCACCTATCTTGCGGGCGCAGACGAATGGCCTCACAAGGAAGTCTATTACGACCCTGACGAGTTCACCACGAAGAAATGGGCCAGGCCAAAAGAGGCAGTGCTGCACATCTTCGGCGCTGTAAATTGGTCCACCCGGCAGTTTCGCCTTGCAGGTATTGACTACGACCGCTGCGCCATCAAACTCGGTGAGGGGGGCTGGCAGCAGCACGAAAGATTTCCGCAGCGCCCGGGAACAAAGCTTAATGAAACTTGCCGATTCTATATTGAAAACGTCTTTGAGGAGCTGGACGCGCCGCGTGAGTGGTATTTTGACAACAGGAAAAAGATTCTCTACTACAAACCGCCTGACAAAGTTGACCTGAACAACGCCACCGTCGAGGCGGTCCTGCTGAAAAACCTGGTGGAATTTCGCGGCAGCAAGGAAAATCCCGTCCATCATATAAACCTCAGGGGACTGCGAATCACGCAGTCGGCAACCACCTTCCTTGAGAAATACAGCATTCCCTCAATGGGCGATTGGGCTATTCATCGCGGCGGGGCCGTGTTCTTTGATGGGGCAGAAGATTGCAGTATCGATAACTGTTTCTTTGATGCAGTGGGCGGAAACGCCGTCTTCATTAACTATTATAACCGACGGATTCATATCGAGAGCAGTCTCTTTACTGAAATTGGCGAAAGCGCAATTTGCCTGGTCGGAAAGAGTATGCTGTCAAGAGACTTATCTTATGACTGTCCCTATTGCGGTACGCATCATGACTGGGGTTTTCTGCCGCACACCGACCAGTACGCCGAGGGCTGTGTCGTTAAGAACAACCTGATTCACGATGTCGGCATATTTGGCAAACAGACCGCCGGTGTATTTATGGCTGTCAGCGCGAAGAACATTATCAGCCACAACGAGATGTATAATATTCCGCGCGCAGCGATATGCATTCACGATGGCACATACGGCGGGCATATCATCGAGTACAATGACCTCCACCACACCTGCCGTGAGACAGGTGAGCACGGCACGTTTAACAGTTGGGGCCGAGATAGCTGGTGGTGTCAGAACCAATCGCACGGCCGAGTAGGGGACATATCGAAGCGTTTCCATCCCGCCGGTGATGTATTGCGAGACGCCAAGTACACCACCATTATTCGCAACAACCGGTTTCGGGACGAAAAGGGCTGGGGCATCGACCTGGATGACGGCTCGTCGAATTACCACATCTACAACAATCTCTGTATCGGCGTAGCCATCAAGCTTCGCGAGGGGGACCTGCGCACGGTTGAGAACAACATTGTTATCACGCCTGCACGTCCGCCGGGGATTCAGGTCGGCTGCGAAAACAACAGCGACCGCATAATCGGCAACATCATCGTCGGCAACACAGCGTACGATAAAATTGAGCCCGACGGTGATTTCAAGTTTGTCAAAGCACAAGGTGGAGTTATTCAGTTCACCAAGCCGCCGCAGAAGGGTCGATGGATAAAGGAAATAGACTACAACACCTACTTCAGCGATGTTGGGAAGTTCATCGCTTTGCCTGGTAATATGGATTTCGAGCAATGGCGTGCGAAGGGTTTCGGCCTGCATTCGGTTTACGCCGACCCGATGTTTGTCAATCCGGCCAAAGCGGATTACCGGGTAAAGCCCGGCTCACCGGCGCTGAAACTGGGCTTCAAGAATTTCCCTATGGACCAATTTGGCCTCTTGCCCGAGTTCCCCGAGAAATGGCGGGCCGATGAGCCGAAACTACCGATGTATGCCGGCCTTGGTCACACGAGGGGCCGAGTCGGAAGATTCGCAGAAACGGGAAAAACCGGCAGAAAAGCCAGAAAGCCGGAGAAATGATTGACAAAGAGACCAGCCAGATGAACCCCGCCCCTGCGGCAGGGGCGGGGTAAACCCCTCCTGGCCGTAATAGCTCGGCAAGACCGCTGAAGCCAGAGCACGACAACCTGATTATGAAGATATACGCTCAATCACTGTCCTGTCTTCGGAATTACAGAGACCAGCCGGTACAGTACGGTTCGTGAACCCCGCCCCTCTGAGGGGCTGGGTGAACCCCGACCCCTGCCGCAGGGGCGGGGTGAACCTCATTTTGTCTGCGTCCCACTTCAGATGCTTACCTGTTCGAATAGCAACGTTTCCAAGCAAGACAATCTCAGTCAGCGGCCCGGCCCACTCAAAATTGCAGGCAGCAGGTTGGTCACCTCGCATAGCTTCAAACCATTCAGGCCACGTTCCCTCTCGGCGTTTCAGCGTCCTGGGTGGTAACTTGTAGGTTTTCATCTTCTCTTCAGGGATGATTCGCGTGTTTAGCATCTTTGCTTTGCTGCCGATATAAAGCACGCCTCCGTCCGGCAGGTTTCGTCCAGGTTCCAGTTCAGAGGGGCGCGGTGGTTTGAGCCCGCCGTCATACCAGACGGCCTTTAGCGGCGGCATATCCCCTCTGGCCGGGAATTCCCAGGTGACTACGGAGGCCAACGGTGGCGACTCCGGCATCACCCGGGTTGATGTAGCACTGATGCTGACCGGGTGACCGAGCTTTAATGCTCGCTTAGGGATGTTGAAATAATGACAGCCCATATCCCCCAAGGCGCCGGTGCCGAAATCCCACCATCCGCGGAAATTCCAGGGATGATACACCGCCGCCGCCAGCGACCGGCCTCTGCCCCACCTGGAGTTGACCTGTTCCAGCACAAGATGTCCGGGGGCCCATTTGTCCTTGAACGGCCGCATCGGGGCCGGGCCGAGCCACAGTTCCCAGTCGAACGTCTTTGGCACCGGGTCGGAACCCTCCGGCCGTATCATCCCCTGAGGCCAGGCGGGGCGGTTGGACCAGATGTGTACCTCGCGTACCTCACCGATCGCCCCGTCCCATATCATCTCACAGGTCCGGCAGCCATCGTCGGTGGAATTCGGCGAAGCGGTCATCTGCGTGGCGACTTCGGCCTTTTGAGCTTCCTCCACTACTCGTCTGCACTCATAAATCGTTCGGGTAAGGGGCTTCGTGCAGCAAACAGGTTTACCTTTCTTGAGCGCTGCTATCGTGATTACCGCGTGGGAATGGTCCGGTGTTCCGATATACACCGCGTCAATATCGGTTTCCGACTCCAGCATTTCCCGATAGTCCCGATAGCGTCTGGCTTGAGGCCATTTCTGATATGACCTGGCGGCATATTCATCATCCACATCGCACATCGCCACGATTTGGGCTTTTTGCTCCTGGCAGCTCTGCAATTGTCTGTGACCAACTCCCCCGACCCCGATACCGGCTAACGTAACCTTCTCGCTGGGCGGCGTGTGGGCAGGTCCTCCAAGGACATGGCGAGGCACAATAGTAAAAGCAGTGATTGCTGCTGTGCCGCCCAGAAAATCACGACGCGAAATTCCGCTCTTATTATTTAAGATGCCACCGTTATCAGGCAGTTGGCAATGGTGTTTCCCTGCTCTATTTGTATTTTTTTTCATAAACGTGCTCCTTTTTGGCGAACCCCGCCCCTCGGAGGGGCGGGGCGAATCTTTCTCCTCCTATTGTCAGCTACACAAAGAATCCCCGTCACCGCTTTTTCGGTTTCACCATTGCCGAGCGAGTTTTTTAAGTAATTCATTGGGCGCCGGTCCATCATGTGCGACCAGACGGTATCGCAGTCGCAGTTTTTGTCCTTTATCTATCTTGACCTCTCCTGGCGCGACAATACACGGGTTGACCATCGCAATGGGGCCAAGGTTATGCCAGGCGGTCTGAGGATTATCTGGATGGTCAATTACCGCTACACCTACGGTTTTACCGTTGTTTAACTCTATCGAATAGTCGTACCAATCCGCTGGGGGCCAGTCGGATTCCGGCTTGAGGTGATGAGGCTTAGGCAGTTTCACCAAACCAGTTGGGCTTGTATAGACACCGTTGCCATCCTTTCGTGCTTTAACACAAAATCCACCAAAAGCCGTTTTGACAAGAGTCACATCTACTGTCGGTGTCAGATGAAAATCCAGGTCGATGACATAGGCCGATTTTTTTTCCTGGGCTGTAATCATTAATTTCTCATTGACCATCACCTCATTTTCAACAATCCAATCATTATGGATTTCCAACCTGGCATGTTCAGAATCCGCCTCGACAAGCTTAACGCTGCGATTTTTGATGACGCGTCCTTCGGTCGGAGCCCAAGCGCCCCAACCCCAGAAATCCGCTTTCTTTTTGCCTTCTATGCAATGCCACGCCAGAAAAACGCCGCGATGATGACGATGGTCGCTGGGTGCAAAGTCGACCACCCTTTCGGCGGATGGCGTGTTCACCGGATACAGGCAACAGACACTGTTCGCAGTTAATAAGGTCTCGGCAGGCTTGTTAGTCATATATCGGAACACGGTTTGTCCGGCCGGCGATTTTAGCACCATACCATAATTGTCAGGCACCAGGCAGAAAGCAGCTTTACCCGTTCGAGAAGAAAGTGCCCGCGAGGTTGTACTTAAACGTTTGATATAGATATTGCGGAATTGGACCAAGCTCGAGGCGGGGCTCATCTTGCCGGTGCTCTTATCAAGTCCTCCATGATGTTGTAATCCAATCGGACCACTTTGAGGAACTCCCGGTAATTGGGCATTCTCAATCACAGTTTTTCCATTAAGGACTACGGTCAATCGTTCCCCTTTCATAGTTATATCGAATGCATTCCACTGACCCACAGGTTTATCCGCTCGCAGCTTTGGAACAACGGCGGCGCGTACTTCAGGTGGCATAGATTTATCGTTTCTGTATCCCCACAGCTCACCCGACCCCACTGGCCAGCACCAAATGTTAATCTGGGCCTTGCCGGTCCCCCGCAGAAAAATACCTGAGTCCGCGTTAGGCCGCAACTTCTTAATAACATTTCCCTCGGCATCTTTTTTGTATGAGCCATCCGGCAGGATGGTGGGCATCGGATATAATCCGGTGGTACGTTTGAAACGCCACTCGATATGCAAAATGAAATCTCCGAATGACTCCATCGTCCAGAGATTCCTGTCTCCTTTGGCCTCTGAAAGAGCATCATAGTCGATCACACCATCAACCACCTTCCAGTGTCCGTTGTCGCCTTCCGGAATCTTCCAGCCTATAAGGTCTTTGCCATTGAACAACGGGGCAAAACCTTCCCTGACCAGCCGGTTCTTATCGAGGGTGTCCGATTCTGACATTGTCGAAGTGAATAAAATCAATCCAACAAACACAATCCTGAAAAAACTTGACGTTTTCATTACTTGCTCCTTATTTATTGTACTGACTATTTCAGATTTCTATCAAAATCACAAAACCTCAATTTTGATATTCCTGCGCACCTTCTAATGTAATATTGTTATTTTAAGACTTATTATACTTGATGGGAGTTCCTGGTCAACCTTTTGTGTTATTGCTCAGGAAAAGGTATATAATTTAAACTGACCGTTTTTTCCTGTCATTGCAAATAGAAGAGTTATGACTACTGTCGCCATCGAATCGGTCAGTTTGAGTAGATTTAGAATAACCGCCGGGTAAAACCGTCTATGATTGTAGTAACAGCCTGTTACTGTCAGTGACCTATCGTCAGTACCCCGGACGCCGCAAGCACTAATATCACCACTTCAAGTGCCGTTATGATGATATATAAAGTATCTTTTTTTCTTATAAGGATCGGACTTATCCTGATATAGCAAAGTATTGTAATAGCGGGAAGAAGTGATATTCCGATAAAGTTTAGAAAGTCACCCTTTCCAATCATATTCAACCAGCTCCAGCCGGCTTTATAATTTGTCTGCTCAAGATAATCGGGCAAAGACAGGCCCCAGTATTTTGGAAGCTCCGCCAATGGTATATGAGGTTTAACAGTACCCGTTAAATAGATAGCAAAAAAAACAACCAGCAGAACAAATGCTATCATCCCACATATATTAAGGAGTTTAGCATATGCGATTTGTTCTTCGGTCACTTTTTTTTCATTTCTTTCCATGTTCTTTTGCCATTTGTGAACTTTTTTTATATTCCAAGGCCTTTCAACAATGCCCTGGCTCCGGCCAATGCCAGCATCGCTATGACTATATATCTTATTACTGCCGGCCTGCTTCTGGCCAGTATCTTTACACCAATTCTGGAACCAAGCATTATCCCAATCACCGATGGAACAACCATAATCGGCAAGACAGCTCCCTTATTCAAATAAATCCAGGCAGCAGAAGCACTTGTAATGGATATCAAAGATATGCTCGTTGAAACTGCCATTTTCAAGGGTATCCCCATCATTAAATTCAAAACCGGTACATTCGCCCAGCCCGCACCCAGACCAAACATACCACCGGCAAAACCAACTCCAGCGAACACAAGCAGCGCAGCACCCGTGCGGTGCACCTTCCAGCTAATTTGCTCACCCAATGACGCTTCATAGTATATGCCACTTATCTTTAGTGCCGTTGAAAGAGCATCAGACTTTTTCACTTCGGGGAATTCGCTCTTTTTAGCCAATATCATAACGAGAACAATACCGAGAATAGCGGCCCCCAACGCTGTTTGAACGATATTCGTTGGAAGACTCAGTCCCACAATCGCCCCGACAATTGCACCACAGGAAGTGACAAGGGCAATTGGCAAAGCTAATCTCAAGTCCGCCAAACCTTTCCTGAGCAGGCTCGGCCCGGCGGCAATTGCAAGTGACAAGGCAACCAGAAGACCTGTTCCTCTGACAAAATCGAGGTGAAATGGGAAAAAACTCGAAACGATAGGCACGAAAAGAACCGCTCCGCCCACGCCGGCCAATACAGCTAAAATCCCAAGTACAAATGTTACGGCAAATAAAATCACTGGCCAGGTCCACCACGGCAGCCCTGACTGACGAGATAGACTCTCTGCGGATGGAACCAAATGCTCTGATTCCGAACCACCAAAAGAATTCGAAGCAATTATCAAGGCAAACCCTGCAATAACAAGTATCACAAATAAACAGGGCTTCTTTGAAATCCTATAAAGAAATTTTTTCAGTTTTTTTCCGGGCATCTTTGGCAGCTTGTTTTTAATCGGCAACTACTCAGTATATTTCAGGATTAGTCCCAAAAACTCACTTTTCCTGAAGATATACACCTATTGGAAATTAAAAACTGTTGAACGTAAAGTTGCGCAGCTTTCTGCTTTACGCCGTTATAGATTTTTTCTTTTTCTATTATATTATGAGCGCGCTGTAAAATTTCTAACGGAGCTAAAAATAGAGTTTCAAATCAGTCCCAAGCACGTGAGTATCTTTCCAGGTTCCGCCGGATTTACTTGTTTGCCACATGTAAAAGATGCCGGCCTTGATATTTTTTGACAGCGTAAAGGAGGCCCCTGAATAGAATCTGTTCCTGTTATAACCAACGTCACCGAAATTAAAGAACACCTCATCGGCCAAATAGGGTTGTATTTTAAACTTCGTAAGTTCAACGGGCAATTTCACCGTAACCTTGTTCCTATACCGCCAAAAGTCCTTGTTGTATTCTGCATTGTAATATTGAAATCTCCCCCTGTTACTGACATCACAATCAAACAGTTGACCTTTCAAGGTAATATTGAAGTGCGGCCCGCTCAATTCCCTCCACGCATCTTCGCTGTCTTTAACGTATGCCTGCCTGTAGTTGACGCCGAGGTCGATCCAGTCTGCGAAACTCTTATACACGAATCCCACATCTGAATGGTGATAGTAAAGGTTCCCGGCTTTATTGCCAAACCGAAGTTCCTCTGCGACTGTGATTTTCCAGTCTTTGTCAATGTCAAACGAAGTACCAGCCGTGCTCCAGTATTGAAAATCTCCATCATCGAATGCAAAACAAACCTCGCTGATTAGCACTGCAGTTATTACCGTTACAACAAAACGCGTCTTATTTCCTGCTTTCATTGTGAAACTCCTATCTTAATCAATTAACCGATCGTGCGTCACCAGCCACCAGATGTGTGCTGATAGACTTCCCAGCCCATATAATTGTCCAGAGCTTCAGCAATTGCATCGGCTTTTTGCGACAGGTTCACAGCAACGTGATGTTCGAAGCCCATCCTGCAGATGTATTGGCAAAGCATCTGGAGGTTCGCAATTTTCATCACGCCATAGCCGCCGAAAGTATCAAGTTTATCATTTGTAAATTCGCCTTCGCCCACATAAGCACTTACAATACCGGCAGTATCATCGGTAGTGGTTCTGCAGAAGGTTGCTTTGCCGGCAGCTATCTTGCCGACTACGGTGCCGTAAGTGTTGTCTTTGCCCACTGCCCCGGCAATAATCTGCTGGTAATCCATTTTTGCACTCTTGAGGAAAGACCTGGGCAGATTGCTGCAGTGAAAGCACACACATTTGTCGGGGTCGGAGCCGTAGTTATTGTTCCAGTCCACGATTGCGCTCGGTGTGCCGGACGCCAACTGGAGAATGTACATCGCCAGCAAGCCTGTAATATCAACCTCGCAGGCGCTCGGCACCAGCGTTTCGCTCATAATACTCATAAGCGTGCAGGGGGCTATCCCGAAGTATTGCTCAACACTGGTCCAGCACTGAATAGCCGTGCCGGCAACTTCGGTCTCTTTGACCCACTGCTCCACCACATAGCCGAATTTGGCCATCTTCAAAAGCGCCTCGCACGGGACTGATTCTGTCGGGATATATTTCTTAATAGCATTTAACTTATTTTTAACGCCTCTGTCAGCATCGCCAAGCAATGCAACCCTTCCAAGTATTTCAGATAAATCTATCGTTTCTACTGAGATTCCTGAAAGTTCCAGGATTTTTTCGCTGTACCGAACGGTGTTAAATGCACCGGTGCGGGCGCCGATAGCGCCGAACCTGACGTTGTCAAGGCCTCTGACAATCCTGCACACCGAAGCAAAATCGTCTAAATCTTTCTTAAATTCCGCTGATGTAACTTTAACTGTGTGTGAGTTTGTCAGCGTATATGGGATACCCGCCTGTCTGAGATTGTTGCAGACGCTGATCTTACCGCAGAAAGAGTCCCGCCTGTTCGCTATGCTCATTTTGTCCTGTGTATCGGGCTCAGCGTGGATCAGAATCGGCACATTCAGCCCGGAGCGCTTGATTGTCTCGGCGACTCCTTTCTCATCACCGAAGTTCGGCAACGTTACAATTATCCCGTCAATATTTTCACCGTTTTTTGTAAAAAGTGCTGCACACTTCCCGGCATCGGCAAAAGTCTCAACTGCACCGTGTTTTGTCTCCCGCATTGACAGGGCGACTGTCCCGAAGCCGTTTTTCTTAAGCACCTCAAGTATGTCTTTTCGCCCCTGTTTAGCTAACGCATCGGGGAAAAATCCTCTGTTTCCAACAATTACACCAAATGTCGTTTTCTTCATTTTCGTTTCTCCTATTTTTGTCCGTAATAAGCGTTCTTGCCATGTTTTCGTAAATAGTGCTTATCGCAAAGAGGCTTGCCGATTTGATTCTGATTCGGATTTATCATTATAGTGCCCAGGGCCATTTTCGCTATTTGCTCTAACACAACCGCAGCTTCAACGGCTTCGGCGCCGCTGCTGCCCCATGTGAAGGGGCCATGATTGGCAACCAGAACCGCCGGCATCTTCATTGGGTCCATATTGGCAAATCGCCTGACGATAACCCTGCCTGTGTTCAGTTCGTAATCGCTTTGCATCTGCACCTCCGTCATCGCTTGCGTGACAGGTATCGGGCCGTAGAAATAATCAGCGTGGGTAGTGCCGAAGCAGGGAATTTCGCGACAGGCCTGGGCCCACATAGTTGCATTGACCGAATGGGTGTGGCATATACCCCCAACAGACTCGAAATTTCTGTAAAGCTCAAGATGGGTCGGCATATCCGATGAAGGCGCCAGTTTCCCCTCGATAACATTTCCATCCAGATCAACTAATACTATTTTATCAGGGCCAAGCTCGTCGTACGCAACGCCGCTGGGCTTGATAGCTATCACACCTGCCGTGCGGTCTATTTCACTGACGTTGCCCCAACTGTAAACGACAAGCTTTTGTTTCTGCAGTTCAATGTTCGCATCGCAAACGGCTTTTCTTAAGTCTTCATACATAAAAATCTCTTAAGGATTAACGCTGTCTTTAATGTTCAACAGGTCTTTCATAACATTGGCCATTTTGCCGGACCAGTCCTGCGTGCCAAAGGCATCGTGAAGCTGGCTGTAAAGACGATATAGCTGTTGATAGACCTTCTGGTTTTCAGCAATTGGTTTGTAGGTTGTCTCTTTTACTCCACACATAGCGGCCTGAGCATGTGCGAAATTGTCATAGCCACCATTAGCTTGCCCTGCAACTACTGCTGCTGCTATCGCCGCGCCTAACGCGCAGCTTTGTGCAGAGCGCGATATCTTCATCTCCCTGCCGGTTACATCAGCGTAAATCTGCATAAGCAGAGGATTCTTCTCAGCAATACCACCGCAGTTTATCACCTCTGTTACTTTAACTCCGTATTCGGCGAATCTATTGATAATGGTAAGAGCGCCAAAGGCAGTTGCCTCAATCAACGCCCGGTAAATCTCCTCCGGCCTTGTGTGCAGCGTCTGGCCTAACAATAGCCCTGTCAGCCGCTGGTCAACGAGTATTGTTCTGTTGCCGTTGTTCCAATCCAGTGCCAACAAGCCCGACTGACCCGGCTTCAACTTTGCAGCCCTTTCAGTAAGGGCTTCGTGAGAGCCGGCCGGTTCCCCGCCCGGCTGGATGTAGTTCACAAACCAGTTGAAGATATCGCCCACCGCCGACTGGCCCGCCTCCAGGCCAAAGAAACCCGGTAAAATAGAACCATCAACTATACCGCATATCCCGGGGATATCCGGAAGCTGCCGGCTTGATTGCGATACCAGCATATCGCATGAACTTGTGCCGATTATCTTGACCAGTTTGCCCGGAGCAATCCCGGAACCGACAGCGCCTAAATGAGCGTCGAAAGCCCCTACTGCTACGGGAATACCGGCGGGCAGTCCCAGCTTCTCTGCCCATTGTTCCGTGAGCTTTCCTGCCTGCGTTTCCACGGTGTAGGTTTTTTCGTAAAGCCGGTCGCGAAGTTCGCCAAGTTTAGGGTCAAGCTTTGCGAGGAAATCCTTTGCGGGCAGCCCGCCGCGTTGTTGGTCAAACATAGCTTTATGTCCGGCAGCGCATCGGCTCCGTTTGAGAGCATCCGGTTTCTGTTCGCCCGTCAAAACCCCAGGGATGTAGTCGCAGCATTCGACCCAGCTATAGGCCGCTTCAAAGACCTTCGGGTCCGTTCGCAAGCAGTGAAGAACCTTGCTGAAAAACCATTCCGATGAATATATCCCACCGCATTTGGCCAGGTATTCGGGATGTTCCTTTTCCGCTAATTCGGTTATCTCAGCGGCTTCGGCGTGGCCGGTATGGTCTTTCCACAGCCACGCGCACGCGTTAGGATTATCCTTGAATTCATCCCGCCCCTTGTAAAGGGGACGGGATTCATCTAACATGCTCAAAGGCGTGCCGTTTTTGTTAACCGGAATTGGTGTCGAGCCGGTAGTGTCAATACCGATACCTATAATCTGGCTTGTGTCAAAATCCTTATCAGCTTTCTTTGCCTGTTGCACTGCCTCTTTGACGGCAGCTTCGATACCCTTGAGGTAATCAGCAGGGTTCTGCCTCGCCAGATTGTGGTCGGCTGAATCAAGAATGATGCCCGCCTGGCCGGTTTCATATTCGTGCACCGATGTGCCTAATTCATCGCCGTTTGTAACATCAACTATCAGGCACCTTACAGAGTTCGTCCCGAAATCCAATCCAATCGTATAAGCCATCGTGTCAGACTCCATACAATACCACTGGCATCACTAACTCGAGCATCTGTTCTACCAAAGAACGCTACCCGTTGAAGTACAGATATGCAGCAAGAATCACGAGCAGCACTAGAGCAGAGGCTGCCACTTCGCGCAGGTCCCAACTACCTCGCGACAGACGGCGATGCTCCTCGTTGAGCGTGCCGTATGTCAGGCCGCTAATCCGGTCGTAGGACGGGGCAGACGTCCACCAACTAACTGCTATCATCACGAACACGGAGACAATGAAGATGAAAAGACTGTAGTACTGGAAGTAGATGTTGCTAACGATCCAAAGCAATGACCCTTGCTGGTACTGAAACCCTTCAATGAGCTTGATAGGGGTATCGACAGCCAAACGAAAGACACCCAACAGGAAGCCGACAACCAGTGCGGCCAGGCACCCCTTGCTGTTCAGTCGTTTGCTGAATATGCCCAAGAAGAAGACCACAAAGATCGGCGGCGCCAGGTATCCCTGCACACTCTGCAGATAATGGTATAGGCCCCGTGCCCCCTGAATCACAGGCACCCAAAGCAGACCAATAATCACCATGACAACAGTAGCGATACGACCCATCCAAACCAGTTTGTGCTGGCTTGCGCCGGGCCTGAACTTCGAATAGAAGTCCATCGTGAACAAGGTCGAGGATGCATTGAACACGCTCGACAGCGAGCTCATCAGGGCGGCCAACAACCCAGCGACAACAATGCCTCGCACGCCCTGTGGCAGTATGTGCCTAACCAACAGGGGGAAAGCCGCCTGGCATTTTTCATTGTCAAGCGTCCCGGCTGTATACAAAGCTTCCCGAAGTTCTGCAATCTTGCCGCTCTTGGCCAATGCGAAGCAGATCATACCGGGAATAATGAATATGAACACGGGCAACAGCTTCAGAAACGCCGCACATATACTACCTCGTCTTGCCTCGCGCTCGTTCGGCGCACCGAGGGCACGCTGCACGATGTACTGGTCCGTGCACCAATACCACAACCCGATGATTGGCGCACAGAAAAGCATACCAAGCCAGGGGTAGTTGCCGTTGAAGTACCACGCTATCCTTGTCTCGCTCATCACCGGCTCCCAGGTGCCCTGCATGCCCGCGGGAATCAACGGCTTCCACAAATTGAACATGTCCGACCCACACTCCAGGCGCAACTGGCCCCAGCCGCCCAGCGCTTTGAGACCGAATATAGTTACCAGCGCCGAGCCAATCACAAGTACAACGGTCTGAACCGCATCCGTATAGACCACGGCCCGCAACCCACCGGCAACAGTATAAACTCCCGTAAGGATAATCACGAGAAACGAACCAATCCAGAAACTGTCCATCACCACGAATCCTAAATCGAGCCGCAACTCCGGCAAAAGAGTCCGGAACACAACGCCACCGGCGAAGATACCGACCGCTATCTTCGTAAGTACGTACCCGACCAGAGAAATAACCGAGAGCACCCAACGGCTGGCTGGAGAAAACCGCCGCTCGAGGAATTCCGGCATCGTGAACACCTTGCTTCGGGCGTAGAACGGAACAAACACCCACGCCAGAATCAGCAGGCACCAGGCATGGAGCTCGTAATGAGCCATTGCCACTCCGTCAGTACAGCCAGACCCCGCAAGACCGACCAGGTGCTCCGAACCAATGTTCGACGCAAAAATAGACGCACCGACGACCCACCATCCAAGATTTCTGCCGGCAAGAAAGTAGTCGTCAGCAGTGTCCCTGCTCCTAAGGACAACCCACCAAGTAATAGCCAGAAGAAGAGCAAAATATGTACTGATTGCTATCCAGTCTAAAGTTTCAAAACCCATTTTTTAGCTTTCTATATTTGACGTACTCCCGGTGAGACTTTAAACTCAACCGTGTTTAGTTTTTGGCTTCTGAAGCCATATAGTATCAGTTCTCAGTTTTTGTAAGGTGCCATTTTGTAGTAATATCGGTTGACAAAGTCAACTCTTTTCTCAAAAAATCTGGGATGTCCAGTCAACACCGTTAAAAACTCAGTGGCAGTGACGGAGTGAACAAAGAACGAAAGTTTCTAAGGAGGTGAAAGTATGGAACAAATAGTAATGCATTCGATTGGTGTAATCCATTCGCCATATAAACAAGACAAGGATATACCTATCCAGGGTATCTTTGGTAGCGGGATAGAGGCGTGGATTGAATTGGAAGAGAAATACGTCGGCGGATTAAAAGACCTGGATGGATTCAGCCATGCGATAATACTGTACTACTTCCATAAATCGCAGAGAGAGGAGATTGAGGGTCGGCCGTTTCTCGAACAGGATAAGCACGGGATATTCGCGATAAGAAGTCCGCATCGGCCAAATCATATCGGGCTTTCTATTGTGAAGATCGAAAGAATAAAGGCAAATAAGATGTACTTCACGCAAGTCGATGTTCTGGACCAGACGCCTGTTCTTGATATAAAACCTTATGTCAAATACTTCGACAGCCGGGACAACGTTAAGTGCGGCTGGCTGGACAAGCACTTTAAGGATGGCAATATCCCCAATGCGACTATTATAAAATAAAAAGGTGAATCTAAAGCAGGGGGATTATTATCACAACTGATGCCGAACCGGTGAAAATGGGCCGAGTAACGCCACGGCTGTGGTGCTCTGAGAAAACTTACTTTACAAAACGGCATAAGTCGAAGAAAATATCAATCCAAACCAAATAAAAACAGGAAACAAGAACAGGAGGTAAAAAAATGAGCACATACAATTACACACGTCGGGATTTTTTGGAAACTATTGGACTGGGTGCAGCGGTGCTGGCCGTGCCGGGTTGCGCGAACGCCTTTCAGGTATTCGGCGACAAAGGGAGTCGACCGAATATCATCCTGATTATGGCTGACGATATGGGATATTCCGATATCGGCTGTTATGGCGGTGAAATCCACACGCCGAATCTGGATAAGCTTGCAGCGGCAGGCCTGCGCTTAACGCAGTTCTACAACACCGCCCGCTGCTGTCCGACGCGGGCCTCTCTGATGACCGGGCTGTATGCCCACCAGACAGGCGTGGGGCTGATGATGAGCGACCGCGGCTTTGACGCTTATCGTGGCGATTTGAACAACCGTTGCGTAACGATTGCCGAGGTGCTCAAACAGGCCGGCTACGCCACCTATATGTCCGGCAAGTGGCACGTGACCAGACACCGCGGGCCGGAGGGGCCAAAGCACAACTGGCCCCGGCAGCGCGGCTTTGACCGCTTCTTCGGAACTATTCACGGCGCCGGCAGTTTCTACGACCCGTGTTCGCTGACTCGCGATAATACGCAGATTCCACCTGACAGCGACGATTTCTATTACACCAACGCCATCAGCGACAACGCAGTCAAATTCATCTCGGACCACAAATCCGGCAATGGGGACAAGCCGTTCTTTATGTATGTCGCCTACACGGCACCGCACTGGCCGATGCATGCACTGCCCGAGGACATCGCCAAGTACAAGGGCCGATACGCCAAAGGCTGGGACGCACTGCGGGCCGAAAGACACAAGCGGATGATTGAGATGGGCATTGTTGATGCAAAGTGGAAACTGACACCCCGCGACGAAGGCGTTTCTGCCTGGAAGGATGCAAAAGACAAGGCCTGGCAGCTGCGGCGGATGGAGGTTTACGCGGCTATGGTCGATTGCCTGGACCAGGGTGTAGGACATATCGTCTCGGAATTGAAGAGGACCGGCAACCTCGATAACACATTGATTTTGTTCCTTGCCGACAATGGCGGCTGCGCCGAGGAGCACGGCAGCCGGAGCCCGATTAAGCCGGACCCATCTGAAAAGGTTGTTCTCAAACCTATGGGCAGGAATGAGTTGCAGACCGAGATGCGTCCACCCGTGACACGCGATGGTCGCCCGGTGCGGGTTGGTGAGGGCGTGATGCCTGGTCCAGCCGATACCTATATCGCCTACGGTAAGCCCTGGGCCAACGCCAGCAACACTCCGTTCAGACGTTATAAACACTGGATTCACGAGGGCGGTATCTCCACACCGCTGATCGCGCACTGGCCGGAGGGTATTAAAGTGCGCAACGAACTGCGCCGCCAGCCCGGTCACGTCATCGACATTATGGCAACGTGCATCGATGTTGCGGGCGCCGAATATCCCCGCGAATACAAGGGACACAAGCTCACGCCAGTTGAAGGCAAAAGTCTCGTCCCCGCCTTTGAGAATAAACCTATTGAGCGTGAAGCGCTTTACTGGGAGCATCACGGCAACCGTGGTATCCGGCAGGGTAAATGGAAGCTGGTCGCCTGGGCCGAGCAGCCGTGGGAACTTTATAATTTGGAAGCCGACCGCACAGAGCTAAAGGACCTTACCCAAAAGTACCCGCAAAAGGTTGAAAAACTAAAAGCGATGTATGAAAGCTGGGCCAAACGCTGTGGTGTCCAACCCTGGCCAATGAAAAAAGATAGCAAAAAGCAATAAAATAGGAAGGATATTATGCACGAAAATCTGAACCGACGTGATTTTTTAAAAGCTACTGGTGTTGGTGCGGCGGCAGTGGCGCTGCCGGATGTATTGAGTGCCAAAGAGAAATCCTGCCAAAGGCCAAACATCATTTTCTTTATCACTGACGACCAGGACAAAGAGATGATCAATGCGTTCGGCGGCAAGGCCCTGACACCGAATCTGGACCGGCTGGCAAAAGAGGGAATGAAATTCACCAATGCCCATATGAGCAGCACGGTCTGCACTCCATCGCGCTATAGCTGTTTGACCGGCCGTTACGCCGGCAGGTCCTATTTCAAGACATACCTCGAAGAATACCCGCCGGGCTCACAGGGATTTCCCTCTTTTAATGTGGGGCTTGAGCAGGACAATATGAACGTGGGGAACATCCTCAGGCAAAACGGTTATGCTACGGGGTATGTGGGCAAATTTCATGTGGGGCCGGAGCTGAAAAGACCGGAAGAGTTTAAGAGGTACGGGCTGAAATACGTGGATAAGGGCGCGGACCCGAACGATCCAAAAGTCAGCGAGGCCTTTAAGCACAACGAATTGTGGTTTCGGGAATATATCAAGAAGAAAGGCTTCTCGTGGGCCAAACATGTCTATTGGGGGAATCTCAGCTCGCCGATGAACAGTCATAATCCCGAGTGGACTGTTGATGCGGCGCTGGAGTTTATCGAGCAGAACAGGGAAGGGCCTTTCTACCTGCACTACTGCACGACGCTTCTGCACGGTGGGCCAAATCAGTGGAACAAATCGATGGACGAGCCGAAGGTTTCCAATGAGGGAATTCTGGACGAGCCGCCGAAGGTTATGCCTGAACGGAAGAGCGTTTTCAGTCGAATTAAAGCAAAGGGACTCGATGAGAATACCGCCGGGGTCACCTGGCTGGATGACAGCGTGGGGGCAATCCTCGACAAACTCGACGAACTGGGAATTGCGGACAATACGCTGTTTGTCTTTCTACCCGATCACGGCTCTAATTTCAAGGCCTCCCTGTATGATAAAGACGGGACAAATGTTCCCTGTCTGATGCGCTGGCCCGGACATATCAAGGCCGGCACAGTTTGCGATGAGCTAATTCAGAACATCGATTTCGTCCCGACATTCTTCGACCTGGCGGAAGCGAAAGTTCCTGATGCATATCAGGTGGATGGAATCAGTCTGCGGCCTCTTTTCAGTGGGAAGAAGGTGAAGTGGCGCCGAGATTTGTATTTTGAAATGGGCCATGCACGCGCCGTGCGCACGAAGGAATGGAAATACATTGCCGTGCGTTACTCAGCGGAGCGGATTGAAAAAATTAGAAGCGCCAGTCTGGAGCAGCTTCCGCGTACCCTGGGCTATATAGAAAGTCTGGGCCTGAGTTCAAGGGGAATGACCAAGAATCCCAATTACCTGCATTACGACCAGCTCTACAATCTAAAAAATGATCCTTTAGAGCAGAATAATCTGGCGAAACACCCGGAGCACCAAGGCCGGCTCAGGCAAATGAAAGAACTGCTGCTTAAGTACCTCAAGTCATTCCCCGGCCGTCCGTTCGGGGAATTCATCCCGGGCAAAAACGCGGTACCGGCCGGCACCATTGACGACCTGATTGAAAATATGAAAAAAGTAAGGGTGACGGGAAAAGAGGTTGTGGTTATTGGAGCCGAGGATGATACTTCCGGAAAAACAGAGGACAGAAGACAGAAGACAGAAAACAGAAGACGGATCGAAGAGAGCCACAGAAGAAAGACACAAGGCCAGAGAGGCCAGAAAGGCGAAGAGAAGGACGTGAGCGGGTAAAGAACGCTTGCCTCTGCGACTCACGTCGCCAGCCCCCGCGTCTCCCGACGCAAGGCGGGGCGGCGGGCAAGACGTGGCAGCAGGAGAAAACAAAAAGGGTTCCGGCAGGACAACTGAATACAAAACGGACAATAGGATGGATGGAACCAAAAGACGGGATTTTCTCAAGGCCACAGCCATACCGGGGGTGCTGCTTGCGGACGAGGCGCCCACGGATGCCGGCGGTGTTATACTGATGCAGGTGGTCAACCTTGAGAACTTTGAGGTGAAAACTCGAATTTCGATTGATGATTTCGCCCCAGGCTTCGCCCCAGGCAAACCAATAGCAAGCGTGACACAAATAAGTGGTGACCTTGAACTGGAGAATACGCTGGAAGAGCCGGAGAAGATTACACCGAGAAAGAGCACCTGGAATTATAAGATGAAAGACGGCCTGATGACCTACACCTTCCCGCCATACTTGTTCACCATCCTCCGCTTCGAATAGGCAGGATTGGTTAGCTGGTTTTTTTCTTTTCTGCGAGGTATTTGTTTATGGCGGCGGCGGCGATTCGACCCTGGCCCATTGCGAGGATTACGGTGGCGGCACCTAAGACGATGTCCCCGCCGGCATAAACACCTTCGAGTGACGTCTTGCAGTTTTCATCGACGATGATATTTCCCCACTTATTGAATGCAAGACCGGGGGTGGTCTGGCGAATCAACGGATTTGCGATGTTGCCGATGGCTATGATTACAGTATCAACATCAATTGTAAATTCCGAGCCTTCGATGGGGATGGGCCTGCGTCGGCGTGATTCGTCCGGCTCGCCGAGCCGATACTTGAGACATTCAATAGCGGTTACGTAGCTGTTTTCGTCGCCGATTATTCGTTTAGGACTTTGCAATATATGAAATTCGATGCCTTCTTCTTTTGCGTGGTGGACTTCTTCAACTCTGGCGGGCATTTCCTTTTCGGTTCTTCGATAGACCAGATAGACCTTTTCGGCCCCGAGCCGAACAGCTGTTCTGGCTGAGTCCATAGCAACGTTGCCGCCGCCAATAACGGCGACCTTCTTCGAGCGGGCGATTGGCGTATCGGCGCCTTTGCCGAACTTGTAGGCCTTCATAAGATTGGAGCGCGTGAGATATTCGTTGGCACTGAATACGCCGACAAGGGATTCACCTTCAATGCCCATAAATCTCGGCAGGCCTGCCCCGACGCCGATATAGACCGCACCGAAGCCGTCTTCTCTCATCAGTTGTTCGACGGTTCTGGTTCTGCCGACGATGAAGTTGCAAACGATTTTGACGCCCATTTTGCCAAGCACATCGATTTCCTCTTGCACGATGGCTTTGGGGAGTCGAAATTCCGGGATTCCGTAGACCAACACGCCGCCTGGCTTATGAAAGGCCTCGAAGATAGTAACATCGTGGCCTGCCCTTCTGACATCTGCTGCGGCTACGACGCCACCCGGGCCCGAGCCGATTACTGCGACCTTCATTCCAGTCTCAGGTGCGACGGCAGGGATATTGTCTTCGTCCCGGTCGAGGTCGGCGGCAAACCTTTCGAGTCTGCCTATTGAAACAGCTTTGGTGGAGTCTTTGAACTTTAAACCAACGGTGCATGTTTGCTGACACTGGACCTCCTGGGGGCAGACCCGGCCACAGACGGCGGGAAGGAGCGAATTCTCCTTGATGATGGCGAGAGCTTTTTTAAAATCACCGTCGGCGATGGCAGCTATAAAATCCTGTATCCTTATTTGTACCGGGCAGCCCTTGATGCAGGGGGCGTTTTTGCACTGCAGACACCGCATTGCTTCCAGCTGGGCCTGGGTCTCGGTATAGCCGAGCGCTACTTCGCTAACGTTGCTTCTTCTTTTGACAGCGTCCTGTTCGGGCATATCCTGAGGGCCGATTTCGTATCTGTCGGCAGGTTTAAGTATACCGGCCTTTTGCTTCTCCAGAAGCTGGTTTAGAAGGTCTTGCCGCTTTTCTTCAGTCATATTGGCAAATAATCAATAATCGACGGTCAATTTATTGGTCCAATCCGATTTTGCACCGGTGTTTTTTATATTGTTCGTAGGCCTTTTGTTCCTGTTCTTTATAGGCGTCCAATCTTTTCATCATCAAGTCGAAATTGACTTTGTGGCCGTCGAATTCCGGCCCGTCAACGCAGACGAACTTTGCCTGGCCATCAACTTCGACCCGGCAGCCGCCGCACATACCCGTGCCGTCAACCATAATGGTGTTGAGTGAGACTTGCGTGGGAATATTGAACTGCCTTGTAACCTCGCAGCAGAACTTCATCATTATGGCCGGGCCGATTGCAAAGACCTGGTCTGGTTTTTGGTCGCGCCGGCAGAGTTCTTTCAGCGGCTCGGTTACCAGCGCCTTTCGTCCGTATGAACCGTCATCGGTTGTTATTACCAACTCGTCAGAAATTTGGGCAAATTCATCTTTGAGGATGAGCAGCTCTTTGCTTCTTGCACCGAGGATACTGATGACTTTATTGCCGGCTTTTTTCAAGGCCTTTACGATGGGCAGTAAGGGGGCGTTGCCGATACCGCCGCCGACGCAGACGACAGTGCCAAAATTTTCGATATGTGTCGGCTTGCCCAGTGGTCCGACGACGTTAGCGATTTTCTCACCCGCCTGCATATCAGCCAGCTCAGCAGTGGTTTTACCGACACTCTGCCAAATCAGGCGGATGGTGCCCGTTTGCCGGTCGGAATCGGCGATTGTCAGAGGAATGCGCTCGCTGTATTCGCTGTTTATGCTGATAATGACAAATTGGCCTGGCTTTCTTGCCCGCGCAATAAGGGACGCTTCGACTTCGGCAGTAAAAACGTTCTCGCCCAGCTTATCTTTGGATACAATTTTGTGCGACACCTTTTAGTTCCTCTCAACTGGCAAACGAGAAAACCACAATTATGCACAAAAAAGACTATTTGTCAAGATGCCCAAATTTGTGTAAATTTATGGTAAGTCCTTAAATCCAGAAGGAGTTTGTATATGAGCATAACTGATACGGCTTTTCAGGAATGTATTAATCCAGATTGCGGGGCCGAGTTCGATTGCGGCCAGGCGCTGTTTAAGTGTCCCAAATGCGGCGAGCTGCTGGATGCACGGTATAACTGGGATAGGATTGAAGTGCCCGGCAAATTGAGCGACTTTGCCGCACGCTGGGCGAACAGAAGTAACCGGCTGGATTTCTCCGGCGTATGGCGATTTCGCGAGCTGCTTAACTTCTGCGAAGACAAATACAAAGTAACCATAGGCGAAGGCCAGACAATTCTGCAGCAAAATGACGCCGTGGCCCAATATGTTGATATGAAGCCGGGATGTTTATATCTGCAATATGAAGGGCTGAATCCATCCGGCTCATTCAAAGATAACGGTATGGCGGCGGCCTTCAGCCACGCAAAAATGGTTGGAGTAAAATCGTGTGCCTGCGCATCAACGGGCAATACTTCCGCTTCGGTGGCTTTGTATGCCCACAGTTGCGGTATGAAATGCACGGTGTTTATTGGTTCAGGGCGGATTGCCTTTGGCAAACTCAGCCAGTCGATGGATTACGGTGCGCAAACGATTCAAATACGCGGTGATTTCGACGACTGTATGCGCCAGGTCCAGGATGTCTGCACAAAGCTGGGTCTATACCTGCTCAATTCACTGAATCCGTTCCGGCTCGAAGGCCAAAAGGCCATAATGTATCGAATCATCGAAGGCCTGGGCTGGGAAGTACCGGACTGGATTGTGGTGCCCGGGGGAAATCTCGGCAACTCCAGTGCCTTCGGCAAGGCCTTTTATGAGTTGAAACAGCTTGGGCTGATTGAGCGAATACCGCGAATGGCTATTATCAACGCTACCGGCGCCGATACATTGACCGATTTGGTCAATAGCAAAAAGCTCGCCTGGAATAATGGCAGAGTAAATCAGGCCATTATTGATGATTATTACGCTGATTTGACGGCCCGGAATTTTTCGCCGCATACCTGCGCCTCGGCGATAGAGATTTCGCGTCCGGTCAATCTGAAAAAGTGTCTGCGGTCGATTGATATATGCAACGGCGTTGTCCGTGCGGTAACGGACGATGAGATTCGCGATGCAAAGGCGATTATTGGCAAACACGGGTTGGGCTGTGAGCCGGCTTCGGCTGCAACGATTGCAGGCTTAAGGCACCTTCGGGCTGAAGGCATCATCGGCGCCGACGAGCGAGTTGCCTGCGTGCTGACGGGTCACGCTCTTAAAGACCCCAATGTAACGGTCAACTACCACAAGCAAAAACAGGGCAAATTCAGCAATCCGCCCGTAGAGGCACCGAACGACCTCGATGAGATAATCAAGCTGATAAGATAAACAAAGTGCTCCCTGATTGGTGATTGGTTAAATGGTAATTGGTAAATGGTAATTGGTTAAGGAAGTTGATGATGAAGGTATCTACAAAGAACCCGGGTCTTTGTGAGCTCGATGAGCTTTGTATCCAGACGATTCGGTTTTTGTCTGTGGACGCTGTGCAGAAGGCAAATTCGGGGCATCCGGGTATGCCGATGGGAATGGCACCGGCGGCATACGTGCTCTGGACCAAATATATGGACTATAATCCGGCTAATCCGAGATGGCACAACCGGGACCGTTTCGTTCTCTCGGCCGGCCACGGCTCTATGCTGCTTTACTCACTTCTGTATTTGACCGGCTATGATATTAGCCTGGATGAACTAAAGAACTTTCGACAGTGGAACAGCAAAACGCCGGGACATCCGGAATATGAGCCGCAGCGCGGCGTTGAAGTTACGACCGGGCCATTAGGCCAGGGAATTTCAAATGCGGTCGGGATGGCAATTGCCGGCAAACTCTTGGCCAACTATTTCAATCGCGATGGTTTCCCCATCATCGATTATAAAATATATGTCATCGCCAGTGACGGCGACCTGCAGGAGGGAGTTTCTTCGGAGGCCAGTTCGTTGGCGGGGCATCTCGGACTGGACAATCTGATTGTTATTTACGATGACAATCATATCACTATTGATGGTGACACGGCCCTTGCATTTACGGAAGACAGGGCTAAGCGTTATGAGGCATACGGCTGGTATGTGCAGGAAGTTGGTGGGGACGGCAACGATATGGCTGCCTTTGAAAAGGCCCTGGTCAACGCCAAAAGCGAGAAGGGCCGACCCTCGATTATAAAACTGCGCACGCATATTGCTTACGGCAGTCCGAATCTGCAGGATACAGCTAAATCGCACGGTGCTCCGCTGGGTGATGATGAAATCCGGCTGGTTAAGGAAAATTTCGGCTGGGACCCTGACAAGAGTTTTTATGTGCCTGAAGAAGTATCGGCTCGTATGCGAAAGGCCGTCGAGAAAGGCAAAGAGGCAGAGTCGGCCTGGAATAAAATGTTCGCCGAATATGCCAGGGCGCATCCGGAGCTTGCGAAGCAGTTCCGTGATGCTGCGGCGGGGAAGCTGCCTGTCGAGCTCGATGATATTTTGCCGGAGTTTGAGCCGGGCAGCTCTATTGCGACCCGCAAGGCCTCGGGCAAAGTGCTGGATGCAGTGATGCCGAAGCTGCCGTTTGTTTTTGGCGGCTCAGCGGATTTGACTCCCTCGAATAATACACGCTTTGCAGGGGCCGAAGATTTCCAGAAAGACAAACGGCACGGCAGGTATATCCACTACGGGATAAGAGAACATGCGATGGGTGCGATAATGAACGGAATTTCCGTAAGCGGGCTGGCCAGGGCGTACGGCGGGACGTTTCTGGTTTTCTCTGATTATATGCGGGCTGCGATTCGCGTAGCGGCTATGTCGAAGTATCCGACCATATTCGTCTTCACTCACGACAGCATAGGCATCGGTGAAGATGGACCTACGCATCAGCCGGTCGAGCAATTAGCGGCTCTGCGGGCGATACCGAATTTACTTGTGTTCCGCCCGGCTGATGCCAACGAGACCGCCACAGCGTGGAAGTTCGCACTGGAATATCGAGATGGCCCGGTGGCCCTGCTTCTCACTCGCCAGGGATTGCCTGTCCTGGACCAGAACAAATACGCTTCTGCGGCGAATCTGAGTAAGGGCGCTTATGTTCTTGTCGGTGCCGATAAACCAGATGTGTTGTTATTGGCGACCGGCTCGGAAGTTTCTATTGCTATAGATGCTTGTGAAAGATTAGCTGTTGAGAAAATTAGCGCACAGGTGGTGAGTATGCCCTGCTGGAAGCTGTTTGAAAAGCAGAGTAAAGAATACAAAGACTTGGTTCTTCCGCCTGATGTCAAAGCAAGGGTCGGCATCGAAGCCGGCGTCGAATTAGGCTGGAGTAAATGGCTGGGTGATAGAGGCATCTTTATTGGATTGTCTCGGTTTGGCGCATCTGCACCCGGCAAGGTGTGCTTCGAGAAATTCGGCATTACAGCAGAGAAAGTCGTCAAGGCAACTAAAAAAGTGATAGAAAAATAGCCACAGGGCAATAATATGAAGCAAGACGATACAAGTAAGCAATGTCAGGAGATTTTAGTTGAGCTTACTCGTAAAATGCCGCTCTCTGCTAAGGTTAGACGGATTTTCGATATGTATGAGACCGGCAGGGTTTTATCAATGGCAGGCCTGAGACAGTTGCATCCAGATGTCGGTGAAGCAGGTATCTGGCGTTTATGGGCGAGGCATCATCTCGGTGATGAGCTTTACGAGAAGGCTTACGGGGGATTTTGCGATGAATAATCCCGAAGAATTGGTGATATTACGCAGTTTCATTGATATTCTTGAGCAATTGAACATTGCCTATGCCATAGGTGGTTCGATGGCCAGTTCCATATATGGCCAGGTTCGTTTCACACAGGACGCAGATTTAACTGTTGAGCCTTTTGATGATGTGGCTGATAAACTCTTCGAAAAGCTTGAAGGTGAATATTATGTCAGCAAAGAGGCAATGCAACAGGCTTTAAGGCAGCGGAGCAGTTTCAACGTTATTCATTTAAAATCTGCTTTTAAGATAGACGTATTTGTTCACAAGACAAACGCATTTGAAGAACAATTACTGGCTCGACGGAGACATATAAGACTTCCCGATTCAATAGAAAAATCTTTCTCGGTGATTTCTCCAGAGGATATTATTTTGTTGAAGCTGCAATGGTATCGTGACGGCGGGTGTGTTTCGGAGCGTCAATGGAATGATGTGCTCGGCGTTTTAAGGATTCAGGCAGAGACATTAGATTTTGAGCATCTGAAGAAGTGGGCCAATATGCTAAGGATTGATAAACTGCTGCAGAAAGCTATTGTTGAAAGCAAGTCCTGACGGGGTCTGCTTCGAGAAGCTCGGCATTACAGCAGAGAAAGTTGTAGAGGTAGCGAAGAAATTGATTATTGACAAATGATTATTGATTATTGAAAATAAGAAAAAAGAAAAGTGATAGTCATGAACAAACTGACTTTTTTAGGGGCTATTATTTTTGGCCATAGCATTACTTAAAAGACTAAAGACCACAAAACAGCCGGACGACTAAAGTAGAAGTACGGCTGGTTTATGGATCTTGGTCACGATAAAACGGTTGCGAAGCTAATCTCCCGGCTTGAAGCCGCCAGGGGCGGCGGGGAGGTGGTTAAAGTCGAGGGGACGTGGGGGTCCTTTGCGCATTTATTGACCTCTTACATATCGGAGAAACTTACCAGGCCGATTTTGTATATCTGTCCGCATATTGACGATGCCGACAAAGCCGCCGACGATTTACAGACCTTTGGGGCCGGACAGGTCCAGCCCTTGGCGGCCTGGGAGGGCGAAGAAGATTTAGCCGACGCCACCGATGAGATAAGGGCTGAAAGACTTAAACTCGTATGTCGTATGTCGTATATCGTATGTCGTCCGAACGGAAACAAAGTTGTCATACCCGCGTCGATACAGGCGCTCTGTCAGCCGGTACCGAAGCCTGAGCAGTTAGAGAAAAGCTCTCTTCGATTGCAAATAAACAAGGCGATGTCGCCGGAGAAAGTTGCCGGCTGGCTGGTTGACAGTGGATTTGAGCATGTCGAAAGAATTGATTTGCCGGGCCAGTTTGCACGTCGCGGCGGAATTGTTGATATCTATGCGCCGCTGGTCAGCGAAAAAGCTCTCTATGACAAATCGCAGCAAGGTGAAACATCGCAGGGTGCTGAGGCAGTCAGGATTGAATTTTTTGGAGACACTATAGAGAGTATTCGCGAAATCAATCTGGACACGCATCGCTCGAGCCAACAGATAGAAACTCTGGTGATAGCGTCGGTGGTGTGTGGGGCTGCAGAGCACCAAAGAGAGCTTTTCGTAAACATCCTGCCGGAAAGTACCATAATAATCTTTGAAGAGCCGACCGACTCAGAAGAGGTTGCAAAGCTGTTTCGGCAGCGAGCCGACAAGCCGCAGCGCCTTTATAGCTGGACCGATATTTACCAGGCCGTTGAGAAATTTACACAACTGCATATATGCAGATTTGCCACTTCGGCGCCTTCTGATTTTCTTAAACTGGGCATAAAAAGCGTTCAGCAGTTTCAGCACAAGGCTGCTTCCCTCTGGTCAGGCCACAAAGCGGCCCTGGAGCAACTGGTCCAACAGGCAAGGCAGGGAAAGAAAGTATTGTTCTACTGCGAAGCTAAAGCTGAAATCAGGCGTGTAACCGAAATTGTAACGCAGAATAACGAAAAGGTGCCGGCGAATTTTAAACTGCTGCAGGGCTTTATTCATCAGGGCTTTGTAATAAATTCACTGAATACCATTGTTATAAGTCACCACGAGCTGTTTGGACAATTGGCGCTGAGAAGAAGATGGAGACCGGCACGGGCGAGCTCGCCGGTCGATACACTCGCCGACTTGCAGCCGGGTGACTATGTTGTCCATATCTCCTATGGCATCGGTAAGTTTCTGGGCATAAAAACGATTGCGGAAGAAGGCGGAACAGGTGAGTATCTTACGATTGGATATGCCGGCGGGGTGAAAATCCACGTTTCGGTGCGCAACATTGCTCTGGTGCAAAAGTTCATAGGGACAAGTCCGAAACGCCCGAAGCTCAGCAAGATTGGCTCAAAAAGATGGCGAAAACAGAAAGAACGGGTTGCACGCTCCGTGGAAAGTCTTGCCAGCGGGTTGCTCCAGATTCAGGCAAAGCGTCAGACTATGGGCGGGATTGCATTCGGTGCCGATTCGAACTGGCAGGCCGAATTTGAAGAATCTTTCGCTTATCAGGAAACGCCCGACCAGACCACAACCGCAGAGCAAATCAAGACCGATATGCAGCAAGCCATCGCGATGGACCGGCTGCTATGCGGTGACGTCGGCTACGGCAAGACCGAGCTTGCGATGCGTGCGGCCTTTAAGGTGGTCGAAAATGGCAAGCAAATTGCGGTGCTTGTGCCGACAACGGTATTATGCGTTCAGCACGGCAGGACTTTCACCGAACGATTTGCAGATTTCCCGATTTGCATCGAGGTTCTGAATCGCTTCAAAACCCCGAAGCAGGCAAAAGATATAATCACCCGAACCAGAGCAGGCAGAGTTGACATACTCATCGGCACGCATCGGCTCCTCAGCGGCGACGTCGGCTTTAAGGATTTAGGGCTTTTGATAATCGACGAGGAGCAGCGGTTCGGCGTCGAACACAAAGAAAAGCTCAAGAAGCTGCGTGTCAATGTTGATGTCCTTACAATGACGGCAACGCCGATCCCGCGGACAATGCATATGTCGCTGCTCGGTCTGCGTGACATAAGTTCGCTGGCGACCCCACCTTTGGACAGGCGAAGTATAGTAACAACCGTCACTGCATACAACAAAGAGCTTATCAGAAAAGCGATTTACCGAGAATTGAACCGTCAGGGACAAGTCTTTTTTGTGCACAATCGGGTTAAGACGATTGAGAAAAAGGCCTGGGAAATTCAAAAGCTGGTCGGTGACGCAAGGGTTACTATCGCACACGGCCAAATGGCCAAAAATGAACTTGAAAAAGCGATGATAGATTTTGTAATGGGCCAGACTGACGTGCTTGTATGCACAACCATTATCCAATCGGGCCTGGATATTCCGAACGCAAATACGATTTTTATAAATGATGCGGACAGATTCGGCCTGGCGGAGATGCATCAGCTTCGCGGCAGAGTCGGCAGGTACAAACATCGCGCGTTCGCGTATATGCTGCTGCCGGTCTCAAGACCCATTACGCCGGTCGCTGCCAGACGCCTAAAGGCCATCGAAGAGTATTCGCATTTAGGAGCCGGCTTTAGAATTGCCCTAAGAGATTTGGAGATTCGCGGGGCGGGCAATATATTAGGGCCTGAGCAGTCAGGCCATATTCAAACGGTCGGCTACCAGATGTATTGTGAGCTGTTGGCCGATGCCGTAAAAAGATTGAAAAATGAGCTGGTTGAACCAATACCGACAGCGGTTATCGACCTCGGCTTTACCACGTATATACCGAAAAACTACATACCATCCGACAGGGACAGGATGGAAGCTTACCGCAAAATTGCGGTTGCAAGAGGCAGCGAGGACTTAAAACAAATCCAGAGCGAATTAGCTGATGTTTATGGCCCACTGCCGGATGAGGTCAAGCTGCTGCTGGATTTGGCCGAGCTGCGAATTAAAGCAGGCAGATGGGACATAAAAGCAATAGTTACTTCGGGACAAAATTTGGTATTCTCATTCACGAAAGATGCAAGCGGGCAAGCTGAATCGTTATTCTCAAAAACAAAAGGCAAAATCAGAATCACTGACCCGAAGACCGTGTATTTACACCTGCCTGCGAATTATTTCGAGCCGAGAACGCTAATAACCGTCCTGCGGAAAATTTTTAACCACTGATTTCACAGATTACACGACTTTATTTTCAGCCACAGAGGACACGGAGGAATTATTGATACCTGTGTTGTTAAAGAAACAAATCGCGACTTGAGTTTTGAGTCCATAGTTTAGCCGTCGTTAGCACGGCAACGCAAAAATATTTAGCCCCCCAATTTATTGGAGGGTTGTTTGCTGCTCGCAATGTGCAAAACGTTATCTGATTTGCTATATGTTACTTTAGCTTATCGGCCAGTGCTGAGCCGAATTCCTTTGCAAGCTCGCTGGCTGTATATCGCTCCTTGTTATCGTAAGAGGCCGACAATAAAATCTCTCCGCTGTTATCTTTGGCCACAACAGATACGCTTTCGACCGCCTGACTCGAAGCAGATGAGCCGCCGAGAATGTTCCTATCTGATGTAGACCTTACTGTCAGAAAAGTCGCACCGGTGATGAAAACCGTCGCAGAATCGGGCTCACATAGCTGGACCTTTTTCCTCATAAACTCTTTTTCGATAATATCTCTGATGACTTTTCCTACATGTGGGTCCTCGCTTTCGAGCGGTGCGATATATACACATTTATATTCAAGCTCCTTTAATCGGCTGGTAGTAACAATATCGCTATGGCAACCCACAATCACACTTGTCGCCAATAACACAGCAGACCAGTAAATTCTATTCATTTCTTATACCCCTAAAAAGCGTCAGAAACAGTCCATCTTTCACAGTGCTGATATTATATGACAAATTCTATTGCTTGCCCAAAACGTTTTTCTGGATTATACTGAAATTTCGTCATAAAATTTTATTGTCTATAATCCAAGCTGGCAAGTGGGAGTTTAGCTATGCATAAGTGTGTTTTTTACACGGTGTTAGCGTTTTTGCTGATAGCGGGCTGTGGTGGTAATGAGCCGGGGCTTACCGAAGAAGAGCCGGCCCGTATTGCCCTTGCGGAAGCGTCAGACGGTTTTGTTCTGGCAGTGGCCGGTGAGACCATAACCAGCGATGAAATAATTGAAACACCGGTAGAACACAATGGGATGGTTGTGCCTCTAACAGAGCGTCTTGGGCCGATTGCCCAAAGCAGCAATGATTTTGAAAGCTTCAAAGAACAGGCAAGGCCTGAGCTTGAACGAATTATCACGACCAGAATATCGAATATTTTACTTTATCAGCTGGCTAAAAGGCAGGCGGGACAGAATATTGACAAAGCCCTGGAAAAGGCGGCAGAGGCGGAACTGAGAAAAATTATTGTCAGCGAATTCGGGGGTGATGTGGCTAAGGTTGACGAGAAACTTAAAGAAGAGGGAATGGATCGGAAGAGTTTTAAGGAAAAGCGGAAAAAATTGATTCTCATCGAATCTTATATAGCATCGCAATTGCCGAAGGACAGGCCGGTCACTTACAGCCAGTTGCTGGACTACTACAACAAGGTCAAGGATGAATTTTACTTCAGGCCGGCGACGATAAAATTTCAGCTGATTGATATTGAAGTTGCGAAGGTTGAATTGGCGGACCCGAATCAGAATCAACTCGAAAAAGCCAGGGAGCTGGCAAATGAATTGACGAAACGAATCCGGACAGACGAAGATTTCCGCACGTTGGCAGAGCAATATCCTGGGGTATCGTTTGCCAGATATAACGACCCGGTGCGGCCGGAGAACCTGGAAAAGCCCTATGATGTTCTTGCACTCGAAGCTGAAAAAATAGAGCCGGGGCAGATTGCAGAGCCGATTGAAAGTGTGGACAAGGAGCATATTTTCATAATGAAGCTGGAAGAGAAACACTCGAAGGGCTATGAGCCGTTTGAGAAGGTGCAAAAAAAAATAGAGGCGCAGATTATTTTCGACCGCCAAAAGCAGGCTTTTGATGAGCTTGGGGCCAAACTTAGGCAGCAAGCGCGCCTTGGACAAAGCAGTGAATTTATAGATTTCTGCCTGAAAGAGATTTACCGAATGAGCAACTGATAAAGACACAAGACCCAAGACTCAAGACTAAAGACTAAAAGGAGAAACAAATAGCAAGAGACTTTAAGAATGTAAAAGCGTGGCAGCACGCCGATGATTTAACTGTGTTGGTGTATTCTAAAACCAAGTCTTTCCCCAAGGAAGAATTGTATGGAATTACATCTCAATTAAGAAGAGCCGCAGTCTCAGTACCCACAAATATAGCTGAGGGTGCAAGCAGAGAACACAAAAGAGAATATCTTCATTTTCTATATGTAGCGAGAGGCTCGATAGCAGAGGTAGAGTATCTTTTGCATCTCTCAAATCGTCTTAAGTATCTACAGGATGATGACTATAAGAAGTTAGAGGATCTAAGGAAGGAAACCGCTAAAACACTACAAGGACTTATAAACTCAGTGAAAAGAGAAACCAAAGTATAAACCCTATGTCTGAGTCTTGGGTCTGGAGTTTGGAGTCTGTGGTCTGGAGTCTGTGGTCTGGAGTCTAACAAGATGGATATTGTAGCACACGGTATAGACCTTGTAGATTTTCCGCGAATAGAAGAGATGATAAAACGGCACGGTGACCGCTTCCGCAACAGGGTTTTTACCGCTGCTGAACAGGCCTATGCCGAGGCGCATAAGAATTCGACAGAGACGTTAGCTGGTCGTTTTGCAGCAAAGGAAGCCGTTCTTAAACTGATGGGGACCGGCTGGCGGGGCAAAATCGCCTGGACCGATATTGAGGTAATAAATAATCCGTCCGGTCAGCCGCAGGTTACCCTCAGCGGAGAGGTTAAAAAAATAGCCGATAAGCTTGGGATTAAACACATAAGCATAAGTATTACACACACAGCCAATTTCGCCATCGCATCGGCAGTTGCGCTGGCACAAAAAGGAAAAACAAAAAAAGATTAATCGCAGAGTACACAGAGTTTTTTAATATGGTCATTCCTGACTTCGCAGGAACCCATATTCTTTTCGTTTTATTATGATATTTTCTCTGCGCTCTCTGCGTTCTCCGCGGTGAAAAAGATGCGGATGAAGGCAAATGAATTTGATTGCATTGTTATAGGCGCGGGCCACGCCGGAGTCGAAGCTGCCTATGCTGCTGCGAAAATCGGCGCTAAAACGGCCCTTATAACCATACGCAAAGACACGATAGCCAGGATGAGCTGCAATCCTGCTATTGGCGGTCTTGCGAAGGGACAGATTGCACGCGAGATTGATGCGCTGGGCGGTCTGATGGGACTGGCAATAGATGCAACGGGGATACAGTTCCGCCTGCTGAACCGCTCGAAAGGCCCGGCTGTGCAGTCGCCGCGGGCACAGGCCGACAGGCAAAAGTATGCGGACTTTCTGCGGCAAGCGCTTGAGCAAACCCCCAATTTGACAATCATCGAGGCGATTGCAACAGAGATAATAACGGAAAATGGCAAAGTGAGAGCGGTCGCGTGCAAGGACGGCTCGGTATACCCTGCCCGGACGGCTATTGTAACGCCGGGGACATTTCTCGGTGGAAAGTTGTATATCGGCAGCGAGTGTTGGGCCGGAGGCCGGCTCGATGAGCCGCCGAGTATGGAGCTTTCACAGAGTTTGAGCCGAATAGGTTTGGAACTCGGGCGGATGTCGACCGATACGACGCCCCGGCTGGATGCGACAACGGTGGATGTTGACAAGTTACAGGCCCAGCCCGGCGATGAGCCGCCCGTGCCGTTTTCATTTATGACTGAAAAAATAGACCGCACGCAGGTGCCGTGCTGGATTACATACACCAATGAAAAGATACACAGGCTGCTGAGGGACAATCTCAATCGCGCCCCGCTTTCCTCGGGCCGGATAAAGGGCGCCGACCCGCGCTATTGTCCGAGTATTGAAGGTAAGGTCGTCAGGTTCGCAGACAAAAAGCAGCATCGAATCTTCTTAGAGCCGGAAGAAGAAAGTATAAAAACGATTTACTGCAACGGCATCTTTACCTCTATGCCGAAGGATGTTCAAGAGCAGATGCTCAAACTTCTGCCGGGAACGGAGAACGCCCGGATTGTTCATTATGCCTATGCCGTTGAGTACGATTATTGTCCGCCGATTCAGCTAAAGACCAACCTGGAGACAAAGAAGATTTCAGGGCTGTTTTTGGCAGGACAGATAAATGGCACCAGCGGTTATGAAGAGGCGGCGGGGCAGGGCATCATCGCCGGTATAAACGCAGCCAGAATGTTGCAGGACGCCGAGCCAATTGTCCTCGGCAGAGACCAGGCATATATCGGCGTGCTGATAGATGATTTATTAACGAAAGGGATTGATGAACCTTACCGGATGTTTACCTCACGTGCTGAGTATCGGCTCTCGTTAAGAGCCGACAATGCAGACAGAAGATTGACGCAAATCGGCAAATCCGTCGGGCTTGTCGACCAAACACGATGGACGAAATTTCAGAACAAGCTCGAAAATATCAATAAACTTAAGAGCTATCTGCAGAATACTCGCTCGAACGGCTCGAGTTTGTGGGAGCAATTGCGACAACCGGATAATACCGTTGCCCAGATGCTGATGAAAAATTCAACATTCAAAATTCAGAATTCAAAATTCGAGGATGTATTGCAGGCGGTGACTATTGACGCCAAATATGAGGGTTATTTAGCCAAACAGCAGCGTCTGGTAGCCAGCTTCCGAACTCTGGAGAATAAGAAGATTCCGCCGGATTTAGATTATAACAAGATTGTGCACCTCCGTGCTGAGGCCAAGGAAAAGCTCTCGGCCTTTAGGCCCGCCACACTCGCCCAGGCCGGCAGAATAAGCGGCATCACCCCCGCCGACATCACCGTCATTCAAATCCACCTGAAAAAATATTATTACCCCATTAGTAAAGGAGCTCGCAATGGATTACAAAAAATTCATCGAAGAACAAATCGCTCACATTAAAGAGACGGTAGGCCGGGAAAAGGTGATTAACGCCTTGAGTGGCGGCGTGGACAGCTCCGCCGTAACAGTCCTCGGCCACCGGGCCCTGGGCGAGCAGCTCAGAACCGTCTTTATTGATAACGCCCTGATGCGCAAAGGCGAACCCCAGCGTGTTGTTAAGCTCTTCGCTTCGTTGGGCATTGACGTGGAGTTGGTGGACGCACGGGAAGAGTTTCTTTCTGCACTGGCCGGCCTGACCGACCCCGAAGAGAAACGACAGGCCATTACCGATACGTTCTACTCAAAGGTCTTCGGCCGGCTCGTCAGGCAATACGGCGCAAAGTTCCTGTTGCACGGCACCATTCTTACGGACATCGAAGAGACCGTAGCCGGCATCAAACGACAGCACAATATCCTGGCCCAGCTCGGCATCGACCCGCAGGCCGCTTACGGCTACTCGGTCATCGAGCCGCTCAAGACCCTGCGAAAAGACGATGTTCGCGAGGTGACCAAAGTCCTGGGGCTGCCGGCCGAAATCTCACAGCGGATTCCCTTTCCCGGCCCGGCCCTGGCAACACGTATCGTCGGCGAGGTAACGCTCGACCGTCTCGAAACCGTCAGCGCCGCCACCGCCATCGTCGAAGAAGAGCTCGCTGACAGCGGTGCCTTTCAATACCTGGCCGTCCTGCTAACCGACCGTGCAACCGGCATACGAAACAACAAACGCCAGTTCGGACAGATTATTGTTGTCCGTTGCATCGAGAGCACCGATGCCCGAACCGCAACTGTTACTCCGCTGCCCTGGGACAAGCTCAACGGAATTTGCGGGCGAATCACGCAGATAAAGGGTGTCAACCGCTGCCTTTACGACCTGACCCCAAAACCCCCGGCCACTATTGAATACATCTGAAAATGTTTAAAATTTTGAATTTTTGTCATTTGAATTTGTTTCGGATTTCGAAATTCGAATTTTATTATAAAACGATACAGTATCGAAAGGGGATATGCTATGAAAGTAAAAAAATACTGGATTTTGGCTGGCTTGGTTGTGGGTAGTTTCGTATTTGCCAGCCGGGCTCTCGGCACTGAGCCCGAACGCACAACGCTGGTTGGACTGCAGGGCGTCACAGTGATGGTTGAAGATGTAGCTCTCGAGGCAAAAAAGTATGGTTTGACAAAGCAAATATTGCAGACCGATACGGAATTGCGCCTTCGCCGGCATGGCATCAAGGTCTTCTCTGAAACCGAAACGCCCCAACCCCCACACGTGCCACTGCTTAAAATAGACGTTGTCGTGGTAATAACAGAAGAACCGGGCCTTGCTGCTGTGGGCATCGGTGTCGAACTGCGTCAAATGACGCTATTGGAAAGAGACCCAACAATAGCTCGCTTTTCTGCTGCCACCTGGCAACAACGGGCCGTAGTGTTGACCGAACCAGAAAAGCTCAAATCTGTCCGGGAGACTGTCAGGGATTTTGTTGACGAGTTCATCAACGACTATCTTGCAGCCAATCCGATGCGAGAAATCGTAACGCGAGGGCTGATAACCGCGGTGGTGTATGGTGCCGAAGACCCATCCGCTGTAATTGACGGCCAAATAGTCCACGAAGGAGACATGCTCCACGGCATCACGGTCGTCAAAATATACAAAGACCAGATCGAATTCGACAAAAACGGCAAAAGGTGGAAGCAAAAAGTCCGGGAAGCACCGGATGAACGCTGGAAATAACAAACGACAGATGACAGAAGACAAACGGCAGATGATAGACGACATACGATTTGTAAATCTGACTTCTGACCTCTGACTTCTGAAGGTTAAGTATGCAAATACAGTTAAGTTTTTTAGGTGCCGCTCAAAATGTCACGGGGTCGCGATTTCTACTGCAAGCCAATGACGTCCAGGTTCTCATAGATTGCGGATTTTATCAGGAAAGGCAGTTCAGGACAAGAAACTGGGACCCGTTTCCCATCCCACCTGACAGTATCGACGCCGTCCTTTTAACCCACGCTCATCTCGACCATTGTGGCCTGCTGCCGAAGCTGGTTCGAGAGGGATTCGCAGGTAAGATACACTGCACCGCTGCCACCGCGGAGATTGCACAGATTATACTGCTGGATTCGGCACACCTGCAGGAAGAAGATGCCAAGTTTAAACGCAAAAGACATAAACGAGAGGGCCGAAAGGGCAAATACCCGGAGGTCCCGCTTTATACTACCGAGGACGCCAGGGCCTGTTTCCCACTTTTCTCACCCATCCGGTACAGAAAGTCCGTAGCTCTTGGTGATGGCGTGGAAGCAACCTTCTATGATGCGGGTCACGTTCTCGGCTCTTCGATGATAAGGGTAAAGGTGCGCCGGCAGGGCGAAGAAAGGATTATTTTGTTCTCCGGTGACATCGGCAGGCCCGACAGACCTATCGTATGCGACCCAACTATTTTTGACGCTGCCGATTACGTCCTCATTGAGTCCACCTATGGCGATAGATTGCATAAGGGACGCGAAGATACAAAGAATATGATTGCTGACGTGATAAACTCGACAAAAAAAGCCGGCGGAAACATCATCACCCCAAGCTTCGCACTCGAACGGTCCCAGGAGGTTTTATATTACTTAAACGAACTATTGCTCGCCGGTGCGATACCACACCTGATGGTTTTCCTGGACAGCCCGATGGCCACAAGAATTACTAAGGTTTTTCAACGTCACAGAGAGCTGTTTGACGATGAAATGACCAAATTTGTGCACCAGGATAAGTCGCCGTTTGATTTTCCGGGACTGAAAATGACCGGGACAACAGAAGAGTCAAAATCAATTAACCACATAAAAGGCACGGTAATGGTCATAGCCGGCTCGGGTATGTGCACCGGCGGCAGAGTAAAACACCACCTCGTCAACAACATCTCCAGGCCGCAAAACACGATAATGTTCGTCGGCTACCAGGCAATCGGAACGCTCGGCAGACAAATCGTCGAAGGCGCCGACAGGGTCAGGATACTTGGCCAGAGGTATCCCGTCAAAGCGAAAGTAGTTCGAATAAGCGGCTTTTCAGCCCATGCAGACAGAGATGAACTGCTCAATTGGTTAAGGGAATTGGAAAGTCCTCCCAGGAGGGTTTTTATCGTTCACGGCGAGAGCAAAAACGCAAAGGCATTCGGCGATTACGTCAAACAGAAAACGGGCTGGAATGTAGCCGTCCCCGCCTATCAAGACCAGATTATCCTCAAGTAATAAATCGTTTAGCCGTCGCCGGCACGGCGACGCTTCAAAAGATACGAGCATCCAGTATCCAGCATCCAGCATCAAACCAATTCTTTAATCCACCCTGATTCCCTGCTGCTCCAGCCATTTTTTCAGTTCAACCATTTCGCTGTTGAAGATTTCGTTGTCGTAGTCCTCCTCCAGCTTGCAGATATTACCGGCTAATTCCGGCTGCTCGGCCACAGCCTCGTTTAATTTCTTTTCGAACTCATCGCTGACCTTCCGAAGGTCATCAAGCTCTATTTGCAGCCCCAGAATACCCGCCAGCCGTCTTGTCACCGCCTCTATACATTTAGGATTGTTACCCTGTACGTAAGCAGGAATCGTGGCCACGAGACTTGCCATACTCAAATCCCGCTGGTCGGCATTAGCCGTCAGGTAAGTAACGATACTGGCCGGGCCCTTGTAGTTGGTGAAGTTTACGCCGTAATGCCGGAAGGTCTCTTTAAGCGCTGCTTCCGAAACCGAGCAGAACAACCTCGGCTCACGCGTGTGGGGCACAAGACCGGCAACGCTGCCTATAAAATACATCACCTTAACCCCAAATTCGGAACATATCGAAAATATACAGTCAGCAAACTCTTCCCACAGCAGATTAGGTTCCTTGCCCAAAAACAGTATAAGATTGTTCTGCTCGTCGCAGAAAAACTCATTTTTCGGGACCTCAAAAGACCTGATCAGGCCGTCCTCTACCTTTGTGTGCGGCCTGAACAGCGAGGTTATTTCCATTGAGCCGGGGAAGTTGTAGATATAGAATCCTTCCGGCTTTATCTCGGCAAACTTCCGGGCGTCCAGCTTGTCAATAAGGCATTTTAACGTCGCCGTTGATATATCACCGCCGTCCATCCAGCCCGAAAAACCCAATAACAGCCGGGGGCTATTGAGCTTCGGCCTTTCGTGGATATTTAATTTGTTAGATGCCATCATTTCATCTTATCGGTTCAAATTTGCCGCTGTTTTACCATACTTTTTTGAATTTAACCACGAAATATTTTTTTCAAAAAGTAGCATAGGCGTCCCTTTTGAATCCGCTTTCGCCAAGGCTATGGCGGACAAGATTGGGTTTGATTGGGTTTGTTTTGGGTTTGTTTTGGCATTATATTGGCTTTAATTGGCTTTGTATTGGGTTTGATTGGGTTTGTATTGGGTTTGTTTTTTCATAGCCCTTATCCGCATTTTTCTTCATAATCCTTTGTGAGAAAGAAGGTTGTGTTCATTTTGTCGTTGCGGAAATTGGCTTTGTTTTGCATAATAGAACATAATTATCCCCCGCGCAGTCACAGATTACACAGATTTTTTTAGGCACTGACGTGCTTCCCATTATTTTCCCCTTAATAAAGTCCATGCGATTCGCGATTTGCGACTCGCAAAAAAAACGTCCCTCTATAATTAGAGCTATCTGCGCTTTTGGTCGAATTTTGGGTGATTTTTGACAGGATTGACAGGATTAAGCTGTTATTATCAAAGGACTTAAAATTTTTTAAGAATTCCGATTTTTGTGCGCAGTTCCCCTGCGCTTTTGGTCGATTTTTTAGCCACGAAGGCACCAAGTCGCGAGGTTTTATTGTTTTTCAGCCACAGATTTCTCCATCCTCCGAAGTAGAAATTCTACGGAGGACGTGACAGATTTATCTGATACATAGAGAATCGAAACATGAGCGACGAGTCGCGGATTTGCTTGTCGGATTAGAAAACTTTGGGTATCGTGTTGTGCGTTTTGTCTTTTTTGGTGAAGATAACCGGAGTTAGTTGTTAAGCTATAAGGCAAATGGGATATTTCAATGAATAAGGACGAAGAACATTTGAAGCTGCTTTCGATTTTTCACTATGTAGTTGGAGGCCTTGCAGCTTTTTTCGCTTGTTTCCCGATTATTCACCTGCTAATTGGTATAGCAATGCTTACAGGACATTTTGAGCAAGCTTCTTCTAATGGAGAGTTTCCAGCTTTTCTTTTCGGCCTGATGTTTGTTTTAATACCCGGATTTATCATGCTGTGTGGCTGGGCTCTTGCTATCTGCCTGATAATTGCTGGTCGGCACCTTGCAAAGAAAAAATACTACATGTTCTGCTTTAGTTACGGCCTGTATCAGTTGCATTTTTATGCCATGTGGAACAGTTTTAGGCGTATTCACAATCATCGTATTGATACGACCATCCGTTAAGGAACTATTCGCAGCTTGTTAACTGCTATTTCTCCAGTATCCACTGCTCTTTGGTCACGTCCTCGGCATCTACATAGCCCACATGCCAGTCCAAATACAACACGTTACAGCCGCTCTTATGGCGCTGCCTGGCCACGCGTCGACCCCTGCTCTGACTCGTATCCTCAGACATGGGCAGATGGCCGGGACGAAACACGTCATTACTTCCGAGACCAGGGTCGATGGCTGATGTGATGATACGACGCCATGGTCCATCTTCATTGTCAGCCAGGTAAATCTTTTCACCGGGCCGGCGAATTTTTGTCAATTTGGTCGGTTTGTGCTGCGAGCTCGACTCGTATTTGGGTTCGCCGGGGTTACGATAACCGTTGATCACATAGCCAAGGGTCTGCTTTTTGTCGGGATAGCTGGGACAGCGAAAGATTTTCACGGAGCGGTAATCATTGTCGATGGGCTTTTGGTCCAGATAGGGCATAAAGAGTATGAACCAGGGTTCTATGGTCGCTGCACTTCCGTGGCCACGCGGGATAGACAGATCGAAGTCGTGGGCATAAAAGTTAGCGCCCATGCCGACTTGTCGCAAATTATTGCGACACACCACTGATTTTGCCTGTTTCCGCACCTTGCTCAGGGCGGGTAGCAGGATCCCCATCAGCAACGCAATAATCGCAATCACCACTAAGAGCTCGATTAGAGTAAATCCCCGTCTTTCCACTGCCGATGTCTGTAACGTTCTCTCTCTCCTTTCTGCACCTTAGGTTTCTTATGTGAATATAGCTCAACGATGTCTGGAGGCACTACAGCAACTTCTATATATTTTATCATGATTTCAGAGAAAATTGAAGTGAAAAAATAAAAAATTATGCAAAGAATTAAACAGTCAGATAAAGCAGATAAAGGGTCATGTCAGGATGGTGAGCCTGTCGAACCATTTCGAATTTCGTGCTTCGTATTTCGAATTTGTCCGGGATACGCTTCACGCTTCACGATTCACGCCCTTATGATGTCGGTGATTTTCATAAGGCGAGAGATGTTGTCGCGTTCGGCCTCGGCCAACTTATCGAAAATGAACCTGATGGTCTCCTGCAGTTCGGGAATGACAACGTGCTCGAGGACGTTGACCCTTCGGCGGGTCATCTGCAATTCGATTGCAAGAAGACGGGCCTGCTTTTCCTTCTCAGCTAATTCAATCAAATGGTCGAAAGCCCTCTCCAGAGCTAACAATGCAACATCCAATTCACCAGAGGTGGTTAAAAAGCCGTAACAGATAATTTCGCCGGTTATTTCCTTTTCCAGATGCGGCACTTTTACGTTCATTATGCGGGCAAATTCGACGGCTAATGTAAACTTCTTGGTGGGCACTTCAAGGGCGGCCTTTATATCCTCCGGCTCCATCGTCGCACGGGCCAACATAAAACGCCGGCACGTTTCCAGCAATTCGGCTTCGACACGCTCGCGCAAAGGCCGGATTTCTTTCGCGATGTGAATTAACTGCCGGGAAAGCTCATCCCGCTTCTCGCTGAGAAGGCGGTGACCCCGGCTGGCCAAAGCCACTCGCTTCCTCAGCCGTAACAGCTCCATTCGTGTAGCATTTACAGTCGCAAGCACTTATCGTGTTCCTCGTATATCAGTGAGCTACAGTTAAAAATACTCCGTAACTTTAGGCACTCCACACTTTAGCTCACTTTAGGCACTTCGGAATTTAGGCATATACTTCTCTATAAGTTTGATATCGATTCGCTTTAGCTCGACGTTTTCAAACATACTCAATAATTCCCAGCCCAAATCGAGGGTCTGCTCCACCGAGCGATTTTCATAATAATCCTGCGAGACGTATCTTTGCTCAAACTTATCGGCAAAGTCCATATATTTTTTGTCCTCTTCCGAAAGGGCCGCTTCGCCCATAATCGTCGCTAATTCCTGTGCTTCCTTTCCGCGGGCATAGGCGGCGTAAAGCTGGTTGTAAAGGTCGGCGTGGTCCTCGCGGGTTTTACCCTGGCCGATGCCCTTGTCTTTAAGTCGTGACAAGCTCGGCAAAACATCAACCGGCGGCGAGACCGCCTTTCTGTGCAGCGGGCGAGACAGTATTATCTGGCCTTCGGTAATATAGCCGGTCAGGTCCGGCACCGGATGGGTCTTGTCGTCCTCGGGCATTGTCAATACCGGCACCATTGTAATAGAGCCCTTTTTGCCCTTGATTCGCCCGGCCCTTTCGTAAACGGTTGCCAGGTCCGTGTAGAGATAGCCCGGATAGCCACGTCGGCCGGGCACCTCTTTTCTTGCTGCGCTGATTTCGCGAAGCGCCTCACAGTAGTTGGTCATATCATTTAAGATTATCAGGACATGCATATCCAGTTCGAAGGCGAGATACTCGGCGGCGGTCAGCGCAAATCTCGGCGTCGCTATCCGCTCAATAGCCGGGTCGTTTGCAAGGTTTAAGAACATAACTGCCCGCTCAATGGCGCCGGTTTCGTGCAGGTCGTCGATGAAAAATTGGGCTGACTCAAACGTAATCCCCATAGCTGCAAATACCACGGCAAACTCCTCGCCCTTGCCGAGGACCGTTGCCTGGCGGGCAAGCTGAGCGGTTATCTGGTCGTGGGGCAGGCCCGCTCCTGAGAATATGGGCAGCTTCTGGCCACGCACCAGCGGGTTCAGGCCGTCAATTGTCGATATGCCGGTCTGGATAAACTCGTTCGGGTAGTCACGGGCATAGGGATTGATGGGGCTGCCGTTGATGTCCAGACGCTTGTCGGGAATGATAGCGGGACCATCGTCTTTCGGTAACCCAAGCCCGCTGAAAACCCGGCCCAGAATGTCCGGCGAGACAGCTAACTCCAGCGGCCTGGCTAAAAACCGAACCGTGCTTTTATCAACATCAACGCCACGGGTGCCCTCGAAGACCTGAACGAGAACTTTATCATTCTCCACCTGTAGAATCTGGCCGTGACGCACCGAGCCGTCGCCGAGTTCGATATCGACGATGTGGCCGTATTTGGCCTCGTCAACCATCTCCACCAACATCAGCGGCCCGGCGATACTCGCAACCGTCTGATATTCCTTCGTAGATAGCATCTCAAACTCCTATCTCGTATCTGGTGAAGCTTATCCCGTATTTTGCTTCACGCTTCACACTTTTCAAGGCACCGCTGGGATTTGCAGCTGCTTCATCTGCTCATCGATTGTTTGCCTTATCTTTGGGATTTTCTCAATGTCACTTTCCGGAATATATTTTGCCCTTGCGATTTCTTCTCGCACAGCCAATTTGAAAATGTCAGCGGTTTCAACGCCAGCCTCGATAGCCGCAAGAGCTTGGCTTTCGAAGTGCAGGATGGTCTTTAAGATTTCATACTGCTTGGCCATCGAGGTATGTGTATCGACCTTGTGGAAGGCGTTTTGGTGCAGGAAGTCCTCGCGAATCGACCGTGCTGTCTCAAGTGCCAGCCGGTCTGCCGGTGACAGGGCCTCGGCACCGACCAGCCGAACAATCTCAAGAAGCTCGGCTTCCTGCTCCAGCAGCCCCATTGCCTGCACGGTCAATGCTTCCATTTCCCGGCCCTGGTCCTTGTCCTCGAAGCACTCTTTCAGGTATTGCTTATAGAATGAATAAGAGGTGAGCCAATCAATGGCCGGGAAATGCCTCTGGTAAGCAAGCTCTCCTTTCAGCGACCAGAATACCTTGACCACGTGCAGTGTCGCCTGCACGACCGAGTCGGACAAATCACCACCCGGCGGGCTTACGGCGCCCATAATCGATAAAGTCCCTTCCCGTTCGGGGGAGCCGGCACACTGCACACGGCCGGCTCTTTCATAGAAGGCCGCAATCCGGGCTGCCAAATAAGCAGGGTAACCTTCCTCGGCGGGCATCTCCTCGAGGCGCGTCGATATCTCCCGCATCGCTTCAGCCCATCGGCTGGTGCTGTCGGCCATCAGGGCGATGGTGTAACCCATGTCCCGGAAATATTCCGCTATGGTAATGCCGGTATAGACCGATGCTTCCCTGGCCGCTACCGGCATATTCGATGTGTTCGCAATCAGTACCGAGCGTTTCATCAGCGGCTCGCCGCTGCGAGGGTCTTTCAGTTCCGGGAACTCCGTCAGGACATCGGTCATTTCATTGCCACGCTCACCACAGCCAACATATACAACAATGTCGGCATCAATCCATTTGGCCAACTGATGCTGAACGACTGTTTTGCCGGACCCAAAGGGCCCGGGCACACAGCCCGTGCCACCCTTGGCTAAGGGGAAGAAGGTGTCGATAACCCGCTGACCGGTGACAAGAACTCTATTTGGTGCAAGCCGCCTTGTTATCGCCCTGGCGTTGCGGACAGGACATTGCTGCATTAGTTTTAGCTCTGTTTTGCCACCATCTTCGGCGACCACAACCCCTATCGTTTCATCAACTGTGTAATCGCCTTCGGTTAGTTTCTCCAACTTCCCGCTGACTCCGGACGGCACCATAATCTTATGTGTGAACAGCGTTGTTTCCTGAACCTCTCCTATAATATCGCCGGGGACTATCTTTGTTCCCTGCTCAGCCGTTGGCTTAAAGTGCCATTTCTTTTCCCTGTTCAGGCCCGGCATGGTAATGCCCCTGCTCATAAATTCGCCTTCGGCATCTGCCAGGAGGTCCAGCGGTCTTTGAATGCCGTCATAAATACTTTCAATCAGGCCCGGCCCCAATTCAACGCTCAAAGGCGCCTCCGTATCAATCACAGGTTCACCGGGACCTACGCCGGTGGTCTCTTCGTAGACCTGGATTGAAGCCGAATCACCGCGCAGTTCCACGATTTCGCCTATCAGGGCGAGTTTGCCGACGCGAACAACGTCGTACATTCGCGAACCGGTCATACCTTCGGCAACAACAACAGGCCCTGCAACTTTGACTATCCTGCCTGCTTTCGTTTCATTCATTACCAAAACCCTAATTTGAAATTAAATATCAAAAATCAAATATCAAAATTACAAATCAAAATTCAAAAATTTGTTAGCATTTTGCATTTTTATATGTCATTTTGATTTTTGCGTTTTAATTTTTGATTTCTTTTTGCTTTTCCGCTTCTTAACTATTCTGCAAGATATTGATGCCCGTAGCCATTTTAAGCACTTCTGCCAGTGCCTGTGTCGCAAAGCCCTTAGATTCGATTGTAAACGGCACAACCACTATACAAGGGGTCGGGACTTTCTCGTAAGCTGAAAAGATTTCCTGAACCGCAGGAGCTACATTTTGGGCAACCACGACAAGGGCATATTTACCCTCCATTATCTTACCGGCACTTTCGGTGATTTGCTCGGTTGTCCGCCCTACGGGGTATGTATCGACTCCGAGTGCCGAAAACGGCATCACAAAATCGGTATCACCTAAAACTGCAATTTTACCTTCCATTATTTCGTCGCTCGTGCCCCGTGACTCGTGACTCGTAATAGGTTCGTCATTCTTTTGCTCCGTGTTTGCGCAAGAGTTCAACGACTTGGTTATGTCCTGCTGCTTTTGCCCAGCGCAACGGTGTCAGGCCAGCTTTATTTTTGACGTTGACATCAGCGCCGTTAGCGATAAGGAGTTCTGCCAAATCACTGTGGCCTTTAAAGGCCGCGAAGTGCAGGGGCGTATGGCCCCCTTTGTTTTTTGCGTTGACATCGGCTCCTTTGGTGACAAGCAGTTCGGCGATATCCTTATGGCCCTGCCTGACAGCGTAGTGCAAGGGCGTCTCGTCGCTCATGTCCTTAGCGTTGATGTCGGCACCCTGGTCAATGAAACTTTTTACCTTGGCCAAAACACCAATGCTCGCAGCCGAATGGATCGTAGTGACAGTATCCCGAGACCCTACTGCCCTGGACTTGCCAGGATTTGTCAACGGTTTGCCGTCAAGTGGCGGTTTAATCTTGCGAAGGTCTAAGCCAAACTCCTGAAGTATTGTTGGAGTGATGTCCGCACGCTCGCCGCGGCGTATTACCTTAGAGTCATTGGTTGCCAAAAAGACATAAGGGGCGTCCTTATGGCTCGTCTTACCCTCGTCGAACCCATGATCGGCTGTCACGTAGATCAGAGTCTTATCGTACAGATCTAGCTCCTTGAGCTTCTGCATGATCTTGCCGACCCAGAAGTCATTGGAGATCAAAGCATCGGTATACTCCTCGGAGTTCTCTCCGTGCTTGTGGCCGGAGTGGTCAACTTCGGCAAAATGCACAAAGAAGAATATCCATTGGTCCTTGTGCTTCTCGATCAATTCAATCACCCGCGTACCGACTTTCTCATCCAGCCCTAGGCCGTTCTCGAATAGGTCTATGTTGTCCTTAGTGTAATAGTAAGGCTTACCAGGGGTCACCTGATACTTGACACCACCATCCTCAATGGTTTTGGTGCCGGCCTCTTTTGGTTTCTCACCCTCTTTGATTCTGACCTTCTTGGGTGGATCGGCATCCACATGGCCCTTCTTGCCAATCACGGCCAAGGTGATGATATTGTCCGAACCGAAATGCTTCTCCAACCGCTCGAAGACGGTCAGACCCTTTGGGATCGGCTGATACTGGCTATTGCTATAGACACCAGTAACCACCGGATTATATCCGGTCAGGATTTGTGTCCAGCCAGCCTTTGTGTCAGTTACTCCAAGGATATCAATATCTACAAGGGCTCCTTCGGAAGCCAGCTTCCTTAAATTGGGAAGTGTTCCTCGACCTAAACACTCATACAGATGGTTTCTTTGAGCGCCATCCCATCCAATGAGAATAATATTCCTTGTCGGTTCAATTCTCCCTTCAGCACCGGCTACAGCCGACATCCCCATTAGCACGCTAAGAATCAGCAACCAAAACCATACTTTCTTCATTTATTCCCCCTTTCATTTCTGTTATAAAACCCATCTGTTCTGTATTTACTTCTCATATTGCATCCTCACTCACAATTGATTACAAGTTGATAATAACAAGCAACCCAAAGTTTCTTGACAGTTCATTTCGTTCACAATCTTGATCTGATATTTCCCGTTTGAGACAACTTATCCGCCCAGCCGGTCCAGAATAAGTTTTGTATCCAGGTAATTTTTCTTGGCTGTCAGTATCAATCTCACGGTGCGGATTTCGTTTTCCTTCATTAATAAATATGCGATAATTGGCTGAGGGCCGGTGGTAATCTGAATCGTTGTCCTAAGATACCCGGTAAAGAATTTGGCGCACTGCTGCTCAGCCCTTAAAAAGGATTTATCCGACGCCAAATAGTTAGCTCCTGATTCAACAATCTGGTAGTAGGGCGTTACAAAAAATAAATGCCCAAGCGCCTCATAGCCGATATCCAGTCCGCGTTTTAATCGCTCCAGTTGAATATACCCGCCTTTTAAGAAGACATTGCGCTGCTCTGATTCGGTGTATTTGAGCCGAAGCATTGTGCGAATGTTTGTCAAATCAATCTGTATTCGAAAAAGGCCGAGCAGAAAAAGGCTGTTTAGCCGGCGTGCAATTTTGAGATTATATTCGGCCTGCACGTCGTCGATTGCGAAATCAATCTGCCGGACATCCTTGTTCTGGTAGTAGGCCAAAACTGCCCGTTCTACCGCCTGGGCCATATAACAGGGGAGCAGGTTGTAATTCTCTGCTTCAAAGACTTCTTCAAATATTTCGGGCGGCACATTGCCGTCATCACTGTAATCGGTCCCTAATGGTTTCTCCGTCAGTGTTCGCCTGAGAGCTAATCGCAGATTCGCAAAATCGGCCCGTGTTTTAAACAACTCTACAATCGGTTTATCGAGGATAAAATCCGCAAACAGCTCTCGCACCGCTGCTCTTCGAAGCCGCAAAATATCCTCCATCTCTGCGAAGCTTTTGCTTGTTTGTGGTATGGCGTACTCGGTCGCCGCTAACAGACCGGCTGCCTGCTCGAAATTTTTCGCATTAGCCATATCCAGAAGGGCCGCTGGGCTTAGCATCTGCATCTCAAGGACCCGCACCTGGGCCGTCTGGAAGGTATATCGCCAGTCATCGTCGCCGACAGGCGGATACGTGTAAAAATCCACATCTGTAGTTCGTAGTTCGTAGTCCATAGTTCGTAGTTTGTATCTCGTTCCACGAGTCAGGGGTCACGCGTCACGAGAATAGCTCTTTTGCCAATTCGATTTCCAGCTCTTTGCGTGCCAGAGTCAGCAATACTTTAATTGAGACATTGTTTTTTATTTTGCCGCGTCTTAAAATAAAACCTCCTCCGATATCCTGCTTTTCTTCAGACAGCCGTAAATTACCTTTATTACCCGAACCCAACTGCTCATTAACCTCATCGATGAGCTGTTGGTCGATTCGATTTTCGTTCTTATCAACGATAACCTCTTCGTCGCCGGTCTCTACCGCTTCGAGCATCAGTTTGGTCATTAGCTGGCAATAGTCGTCATCCGGTAAATTTTGCAGTTGCTCTCGCGCCTGCGCAAAGACCTCATCGAGGAGCTTTCTTTTCTCTGCCAGGTACTCTTTGGCAATATCCATTCTCGCCGCTGCCAAAAGATGGAGTTTCTTGTCTTTCCCTGCTTTTTCAGCAAGAATCTCTGTTTGCTTTTTGTACTCGTCCAGTTGCTCAGCTAATTTGTCCTGCTCAGCAGCTTCTCTTTCTTCGGCCTGCTTTCTTATCTTCTCTGCCTCGGCTTTTGCATCGGCCAATATCTTTTCTACTACCTGTTCAGCTTCCATAATTCGTCGCTCGTTTCTCGTGACTCGTGTCTCGTTCGGGTCACGTGTCCCGGGGCACGCTTTAAATCGTTGGCCAATTGATGCCGAATAGCAGCATAAACATTGTTACCAGCAGGCCCAGAACCGCGTAAACTTCAACCATAACTGCGTAGACAACGCCCGCCTTAAACGCCATCTCAGGTTGTTTGGCAGCCATCATTATACCGCCTGCACAAACCTTGCCTTGCAAGATTGCACTTATCAGACCGGCAAAAGCAATAGGCAAACAAGCAGCCAATACCTGCAACCCAAGTTGGACGCTCACTTCCGGCACAGGAAAACCCTCTGGTACACTGCTCTCACCGAAGAAGTTAAGATTGAGCATCACAAGAAAGGCCGCCAAAAAACCGTAAAAACCCTGTGTTCCAGGCAGCACCACCATAATAAACATTTGCCCGTATCTTTCCGGTTTTTCGCTCAACACGCCCGTAGCACTTCTGCCGGCAATACGGATCCCGATTGCCGAGCCAATACCAGGCAACAAGGCCGCCAATCCTGCACTACACAAAGCCAAAATCATTCCGTAATTCATTGTCAGACCTCCATTTCGTATTTAGTATTTCGTATTTCGCTTCACTATTCACGCTTGATATAAATGCGTGTATACTTTTTGCTCAAGGGCTCAAATAATTTGCCGCCGCCGACTAAGAACTTCGGGAAAAACTCGACATATTGCAGTCTCAATGTATGAACGAAAGCTCCCAAGGCATTTATGGCCATGTTGCCCATGTGAAAAGCTGCGAACAGGACCACAGCGATGACCACCCCTACGACAGGTATCTTGCCGAGGATTTCAACTATCACATTTATTGCCATTGCCAGCCCGGCTGTCACCATACCAAGTGCCATCAGTCTTAAATAACTTAGCACGTCCCCCAGGTAGAATATCGTGCTAAAAAGGTTGTATGCTCCCATGCCAAGCCGACCGCCCCAACCACCTTGGCGCTGGCTAAAGAACAAAATCGCCACGGCAGGCACAAGAGCTATGTAGCCGGCCACCCTGGCAGCTCCAGCAGAGACCACGCCGAACTTGCTCGCCAGGAATACAACAATCGCATTTATCATAACCAGCCAGGTAAGCTTGTCGCAGACCGCTGCGACGTAGTCCTTCTGTTTTACGCTGTGGAAAAATGCGATTGCCAGGCCTGCCATAATCTGGAGATATCCAAGTGCCAGCGCCAGTTTAAAGAAAATCATCGGCTCCTTAAGCGGGTCAAACAACATTAGCTTTTCTCTGGCTGGTTTTAATGCAGGTACAAACTGCTGCACTGCGTTACCGAACCAGCCACCGGTCAGGGCGCCCGCAAAGATGGTCGCTGCGGCGCAGATTCCCAGCATCCACATCAGCTTCTTGTCACCCTGTATTTTCTTTATGAAGAAGACCATCAAGGCAATGATAACAAGTCCATAGCCGGCATCGGTCAGACACATCGCAAAGAAGAGTGCAAAGAATGGCGCTAAAAAAACTGTCGGGTCAACCTCAAAGTGCTGCGGCATACCGTAAAGACGGGTTATTACCTCAAATGGCCGAATGTAGTTTTTATTCTCTATCTCAACCGGCACCTCTTCGTCTTGAAGCCGTTCAATCTTGCTCAAACTCGACGCCTCAAACCCCGACACTGTCTTCTCCAGGCGACGGTAATCTTTTTCTTTCACCCAACCTTCCAGAATGACCGTTTGTTCGGTCGCCGGCGCAGCGCCCTTGGTTTGCTCTCTGTTTAATAAATTTTCATAATGGTCGTGAAGAATCTGAAGCTTGAGTATATTATTGCTCAGGGACGCTGCTTTTTCATACTGCCGGTGCAAGCGTTCTCTTGTCTCGTTTAATTTTTCGCTTGTGTCCCGTATTGATTCTGCTATTGTCCCTGTCACTCGCTCAAAGTTGACCGGCTCAAACTCCGCTGAGCGCAGCAGCTTTTGTACCTCATTGATACCAACATTTAGACAGGCAATAAGGCAGGCATACCTGTTTCCATCTGTCCCTGCTGCTTCGATTGCCCCGCCGAGTTCGCCTATCTTCTCTTCTACTTGCCCGAACTGTCGCTCTGGCAAGAATCCTGCCCAGCACGTTGTTGTCCGAAGCCGGCCAATCTCTTCCACAGGCGTCTGGAGAGCTTTCCACGGCCGAAGCACCTCTAAAGTGTTGCATAGATTCTCAATCTCGCCTTTTGCCCTTTCTATCGCCGCCTCGGTCTGCTCGCTCTGGTCAATAATTCCTAAAATTCCCTCATCTGAAACAACCTGGTTATATGACTGCTCGTCAACGACGGTACGTGGCGAAAGAACACTCGCAAGACCCTTGGCGGGTTCGGCATAGCTTTTAAGAAATGTGATGCTTCTGGCCAGTCGGCCCAACAGCTCTTCGATGTCCCTTGGCCGTTCCGCTCCGGTGCCAAGTTCAGGCCAGTCCCTGCTGACCATCGCCTCGGCTGCGTTCAGTATCTGGCAAATACCCTCATGCTGCAGCGCCTCCAGAAGCTCCGAGGCCTGCGTGCGATGGCTGACAATCATCACTTTTGTCATTTGAGCAATAGCCATATTTATCCTTTTAAGCAACTACCTCAAAACACAAAATGTCATTCCTTCGCTTCGCTCAGGGTGATGGCTTTGAGATGTATTTCATTACTTTCGCTACTGCTGGGGCCATTTTAGCATTTGCTTTATTGCGCAGCGCCTGCCGGCCCTTTTTGGCTTGCGATTTAAGAACCTCAATCTCCGCAAGACCCTGCGACTGTGCCGCCTCAACAGCAGCTTCGATCGCCTTTTTCCTTTGCAGCTGCGCTTCTGCCAGAAGCCGCTGCCGATTCTGACGACCTTCTTCAAGCTGCCTGGCTGCCTCGGCTTTTGCCTGTTCGATAATCTCCTGTGCCTGCGCTTCGGTCTGTTTGATTTTCTTGATTAATTCCATTTAATTCCTGCTCTTAAAACGCCGTCTCGAATGAAAGATACACTATATTATTATCGATAAATTGCGACAAGTAATAAATTTTTCACTTTAAGAGTTTGTCAACCTTTGCCACGAGTTGTTTTACGTGGGTGAGTGATTTTTCGAGCTTGGCCCGTTCGGACTCGTTCAAATTGAGCACGATGATTTTTTCAACGCCGGTTTTGCCGAGAACAACGGGTACACCGACAAAGTAACCGCCAGCATTGTATTCGCTGTTACAATAAGCGCAGCAGGACAGCACCGTTTTCTTATCTTTGAGGATTGCTTCAGCCATCTTAACGACGCCGGCTGCCGGGGCATAATAGGCGCTGTAGCCGAGAAGATTTATTATTTCGATACCGCCCTTTCGGGTTCGCTCAATTAGTCGGGCGATTTTCTCTTCGTCGAGCAATTCGGTTACGGGTACCCCAGCCACAGAGCTGAATCTGGGCAGGGGTACCATATCGTCACCATGGCCACCCATTAAAACGGCCTTTATATCGTCGGCGCTTACGCCAAGCTCGGATGCCAGAAAGTAACTAAAGCGCGCCGAGTCCAGGGCGCCGGCCATTCCAATGACCTTGTTTTTGGGTAGGCCGCTAACTTTGGCAGCGGTATAAACCATTGCATCGAGCGGGTTGCAGACAACAATAATGATGCTGTTCGGCGAATATCCGGCGATTTTCTCGCTGACATCTTTGACGATTTGTACGTTCTTTGTCAGCAGGTCGTCTCTGCTCATACCGGGTTTGCGCGGCACCCCGCTGGTAATAATCACAATGTCGCTGTCGGCGCTGTTTGCCCAGTCCTGCGTGCCGACGATTTTACAGCCATACAACTGCAGCGGCCCGGCCTGGGCCAAATCCAGCGCCTTGCCTTGAGCTAATCCGTCAACAATATCTAACAGGACGATATCCCCTAACCGTTTTGTTGCAGCGATATGGGCGGTTGTTGCACCGACGTTGCCCGCACCAACTATTGTTATCTTGTCCCTTGCCACATAAATCTCCTTTTTCTCCGTCCATAAATCGTTAATTGAAACATAACCCACGAACCACGGGGACGATTATAAGCAAAAACCGCAACATTGCTAACAAAAAAATGACCTGCCTTTTGCTTTGCTTCTTTATTGCTTTCTCAGCACTTCGGTGATTATAATTGTTGTTGGATGTAAAAGGGTAGGCAAATGCTGAGAGTTACAGTAGTTTACGACAACAATCCATATAAGGAAGGCCTGGAAACCGCCTGGGGATTTGCCTGCCTTGTAAGCGGTGCTGAGAAAACCATTCTCTTCGATACCGGCGGGGGCCGCTCTTTGCTCGATAATATGGAAAAACTAACAATAGAGCCAAACAGTATTGACACTGTTGTTCTATCTCACATTCACGGTGACCATACCGGCGGCCTGGGCAGCTTTCTTGAAAAAAACTCCAACGTAGCTGTCTATCTGCCGGAGTCATTTCCAGCAAAGTTTAAGGATAACGTGCGGGACAAGGGGGCAAAGATAGTTGAGGTCGAACAATCATTGGAGATTTGCGAAAATGTTTATTCGACCGGCCGACTCGGGACGTTGAGAAAAGAGCAGTCGTTGGTTATCCGAACCGAGGCGGGCCTCGTAGTAATAACCGGCTGTGGGCATCCGGGCATCGTAAAAATCGTAAAGACGGCTAAGAAATTACTAAAAGAAAATATCCTCCTGGTAGTGGGCGGCTTCCACCTCGAATGGGCGACCAGAGGCAAGATAGAAAAAATCATCTCGGCTTTCAAGCAATTCAATGTGCGATATGTAGGCCCTTGTCATTGTACCGGCGAAAAGGCGAGGACCTTATTCGAAAAACATTTCGGCAAAAACTACATAAATATCGGCGCAGGAAAAGTAATAACTCTGACCGATCTACAGTGAAGTTAATATGCTTGATTCTGATATGACTGAGCAAGGGCACAATAATCTGCCGGCAGGGCAGAATAAAGAAGCTGAGAAACTCGACGACGATTTTATCCCGGACGATGCCAGGCCGCTTTGCCCCAAGTGTCTCAAACGCTGCCATCCATTACAGCACTATTGCGATGGTTGTGACTCCAACGATGCTATTAATCCACTGACGCCATATATGCCATTTTTGAATATCAGGTTCAACTATGGTATCTTTTTAACAATGTGGCGGAAAATCTTCCTTGACAAAAATACACCAACAATCAGCAGACTCTTCTTTCTGTTTATGATTACTATGTTTGTACCTGTATTTTGGGTAATTGGTCTGCCACTGTTCTTAATTTATAAAATCCCTGAAACCAAATTGCGGAGGGCAACGCTAATCACTCTTTTTATTATCGCAATTGTGCTATTGGTAATTTTTGCGCGCTACCGCCTTTTCACCGGCCTGGTTTCACGGCCCATCCATATCAGCCGATAATTGAAATTTACGATTTAAGAAAAGCAATTTATTACAGCATAAATCGATTGTTTACTTGACAAACTATGCCAAATTGTGGATAATAATATAAGAAGAGCTTTCAAATCCAAATGCAGGGAGAAAGACCGATGCGTTTGATTATAAAACAAAATGGTCGGGCCGTCAATGAATTTCGATTCGGCAGGGGCCCCATCTATATAGGCAGGCATTCGCACAGCCAGGTTTTTCTGCCTGACAGTGCTGTCTCAAGACAGCACGCCGTAATCTTCGGCACGGAGCAGGGAAAATGGATGGTCGAAGACCTGGACTCGGCCAATAAGACATATCTAAATGACCAGGAAATCCACAAAGCTGAAATCAAAACCGGAGACATCCTCCGTATCGTTGATTTTACTATCGAAATCAATCTTGAAGAAGATACCGTTGCAGGCAAAACAGTTCGCCTGGAAGATACACTCGTAACAGAACCCCGCAAACCGCAGGTAATTGTGAGAAGACCGGATTCCGAGCACGACCCGGATATGAGGTTGCCGGCCAAGAGAGTAAAAGATTTTATGCAGGCCACCGAGGAAATCTGCAAAGCCGATAGTCCCGACCAATTGCTGCAGGCCCTACTGAGTATCACATTAAGGCAGTTCACCGCTTTCCATAGCTGGTGTGCATTGAGAAACCAGCCTACGGGCCCGATGACCACCCACGCAGGCAAAAGACGAGACGGCCAGGAGATCCAACTAAACGAAATAAAACTTAATGAAAAAATCACTCAGGCGGTTGAAGCAAAACAGTTCTTCCTCTTCCCTCAGATTCTGGCTAAACCGGCTCAAATAGAAGAGGAAGAAATACGCTCTGCGATGATAGCGCCAATTATGGACCCCACCGGCTGTTTCGGCGTATTATATGTCGACAACGCTATGAACCACGAGCACTACAGTCTAAGCGATTTGGACTACCTGATGCTGCTGGCAATCCACACCGCCGCTATACTGGAAAACTTCTGACCCCCGCCAACTGTTAGAAGGGCCCTCCGGTCAACGAGATATTCGTTATCTTAAAAGGAATCTCATTTTTCTTAAGCTCGTCAAACACATTCAGGACAATCCGTCCCTTTGGTGGCAACTCGCCTTTGATGGAAAATTCAAACGTCGTTGAGCGCCCGATAGATGTGTAGCCGCTTTGGGATATATCTAACTTCGTGCCGTCCTGGGCGTAGAATTCTACAGAGTCGACCTCTTCAGGCTGCAGGTCCAATCTTAAGCCTAATACTGTAGCATTGTTTCGCCATGGATCGGCCTCGACCGAGCGGATAACAGCTCCGAGTGCGCCGCCTTCAGCTCCAGCTTCCAGAGCCATAATACCCAAATCCACTTCTCTGGAGTCGCCTGCCGTCAAATATTCCAACGTTCCGGAAACCTCTTGTAAACCACCCGCTCCTTCGTCCGGCAGAAGCAGCTCAACATCGAATACCACTGTTTTGTTATCCTTTGCAAGCTTCGGAAATTTTATTTTGCGGCCCCATTCGTGCTCAGGTAGAAGGTCCCTGCCGGTATCAGTAGTTACTTTTTTCATCATACCCCCGGAAACTTCAATAACAGGTTCCGGCAGTTCAGCTATCAATGACAAAGTATAGCCCTTGCTCTGGCCCAGAGGTGTTACTCCACGCTCAAAGTCGCTATGCCTTACCAGACGCACGCCTCCGACTTGCACCTTCATCAGCCCCGTTTCTTCTTCAGAGCTGACCACGGCGGGCTTATCTTTGGATGGGCCCGGTTGCATCTGCATCATCGGCTGTTCCTTCATCTCCACCTGCTTATCCAGCTGACCTTGAACCGTCATTTGCTGCTGCGTCATCTGAAAGGCCGTCACAACCTCGGCCAAATGCTCTTTCGGCAGGGCAATTTCAAATGTCATTTGGCCGTTACCGACCCTACCTGCAAAAGCGATATTGCTCTTGGTTGCAATATCCATCTGCGGCAGCGGCATAGGTGCCATAGCCGTCGCCATCTTGAATAGATTCATTAAATTATACGTACCTACAAAATCGGCCTCGCCTGCCTCCGGAAGCAGTGCCAAAATCGCACTCATCTCAGACCCCATTTGCCCCGGTTCTCTGGCTTTTATCTTATCAATCAGTTCACGTATCCCCGCCGAATCCGCGACAAGCTTATCCGCCATTTCCGTCCCCGGCACCGCTGAAATTGTCGCAGTGATAGTCAAAGCATTTGGCTTGGGGGTAACACTTAAACTTAAAGACCGTATCTCTTCCATCTGCTTCTCAAAATCCATATCCATAATCGCAGCGGCTGGTCCCGCCTCACCTTCCTCACTCGGCTCCATCGCTCCCATCATCATCTTGGCTTGCTCAAGCTTCGCAGATGCCATAGGCCCAAAGGACCTGGACACCTGCTGGGCGTTTACATAGGCCCACAGCCCCTCTTTCACAGCCCGTTCGGTATCAGCTACGTCGAGAGTACTACCGAGTCCCGCAGTCTCCGCAGTTGAAATCGATTCTGCCATCGCAACGAGCTTCTCATCCTCCTCAGCCACGGTTATCAAAGCATAATTGCCGACCTGGGTCGCAGTTAGGATTACGGGCACTCCGTCGCTTGCAATTTTAGAAACCCCTTCCGCATCCGGCTCACCGCAGTTGGGATTGCCGCTGATAAACTGTTCGTAGTCGGTAACTGGAACAAGGCCGCCTATGAACATATTTGAGATTGGGTCGGTTTCTGTCGATTCGCCGGGCAAAATCACCCCAAAAATTGCAAAACTGTCCCCCATATTCACGCCGTTCAATTCCGGACTGCCCAACACGTTCGCGAACTGCATACGAACCAGCATTGAGACGCCCATAGGTATCGGCGAGACACCGACCAAAAACTGGTCTATCTGGCCGGCAGTGTGGTCAAAATTGTTCACTCGCACGCAAAACACGCTCTCCGCCGGCACCATCGCAAGCAGCTCATCGTCTGCCGCCTGTGCCGAGCTTTCCGCCAACACTCCCGCGACGGTGAACAAAACCAATAACCCTCTCACGACGGCATTACTCAAACGCTTTGACTTAACCATTTCACATACCTCCTCGTCAATAAACTGTTAATTTTTTCCACCAACAATGTACAATAATACACTATTTTCACCAAAACTTCAATAATTTATATTCAAACTGACGGTTTTCGTTGCAAAAATCCCGACAGGCTTGTGCCTGATCGCCAATCGCTAATCGCTAATCGCTAATCGCTAATTGCTATAGGCGACAGGCGATAAACGATAGGCGACAGGCGATAAGCGACAGGCGATAGGGGCGTGCCTGGGTACGACTCGCCTATTGCCTTTTATATTTGCCGATTAGCTGTCCCTGGCCGAGGATATGCCCTTCCATCGCCTTGAGCAAATCACGCTTGCCGGCACCGGCATCCAGCTCAACCACTGTATCGAGGGCGTAAATCTTAAAGAAGTATCTGTGCGTGCCGCTCGGCGGACAGGGGCCGCCGTAACCAATTCTGCCGAAGTCACTGGTGCCTTGCCTGGCTCCATTGGGCAGGGTGCTATCAGGCGGAACATTCTCCGCCAGCTCTGTCGTATCGGCCGGCAGGCCGAATATGACCCAGTGCACCCAGGTCCCCATCGGCGCATCCGGGTCATCGCATATAAGAGCAATACTCTTCGTCCCTTCGGGAACCACATCCCACTGCAACGGCGGGGAAATATCCGCACCGTCGCAGGTGTACCTGGCCGGAATTAAACCGCCATCTTCAAAAGCCGAACTCGTAATTTTAATCTCCATTTTCTTGCCTCCATCTGCTCCGGATTCAGCCTGCCTGCTGTCCTCACAGGAGCAAAAAAACAATATTGCCAAAACTACCCATACCCAAACTTTCTCTCGCATAATCTTTACTCCCAAAATCCGGTTTAAGCAATATCTTTTAACCTTTCAATCTGATTATTCGATTACCTTTTGTATATTTTCATTAGCTCTTTTTTTTCGTAGGGTTTTAGTGCGTCTTTTATGGAGAAGAAGGCGTCTTCGTAATGCCTGTGGTTCTGGTTTTTGAGGAATGTGATGTCATGGTCCTGGCTCAGGTCACAATCGAACCGGATAATGAATGGCCAGGGCTTATCAGGGGATTGTGGGATGTGGCAGAGGCCCCATGTTATTCCGCGGGCGTCAGTGGCATTGGCGTAAGCATCCGGGCAGAAAGGTGCGCCTGCCTCGGGAGTCATATCAATAGAAGCCTTCACGTGGAAATTGATTCCGTCCTCGGCGAACTGTATAGTATTTTTTTCATAGCCGTCATTGGAAAGGACAGCCAACACTCCATTTTTGTAGGGGAAGACAAAAACCTCGTGGCCGCTATTGGTAACGGGGTTATGCTCTGACTTGATAAAGGGTACTTCTGGTTTGTCTGCGATGGCCAGTCCCCAGGCGATGCCGTGGTTTATTCTGTCTTCAGGGACTCCCTTGTAGTAAAGCCATATCTTTCCATCGCGCACCATTAGCATGGGGTCGTGGACTTTGTGACAATCCCAGGCCCCGGGTGGTCCGGGAGTAAGCAGTGGCATGGGGCTTCGGTGCCATGGCCCATCAGGTGAATCTGCCCAGGACATACCAATCAGGTGTTTGGTATCGCTGCTGTAAATTCCGCTGCAGACCTGGTAATAGAGATAATATTTTCCATTGTAAGCCATTATGTCCGGCGTAAAGACGCTACGGTCGTCATAGGCGCTCTTTGGTCCGGGCGTGACAGCGGGGCCCTGCTCTTCCCAGTTCCAGCTGTCTTTTGAGGTAGCGTAATAAATGGAAGCCATATCCCAGGTGGTTGCCGGCGTGTTTTCATCAGCATATTTCGGACCTTTAGGCAGTGGACATCCTTTTCGGGTGCGCGTGAACCACACGTAATATGTATCCCCAACCTTGATCGGTTTGGTCGGGTCACGGCGAGAGACTCCTTCTTCATAATCAAAACCTTTGATGCGGGAATACTTAAAACTGGTATAAAACTCATTCTTCCAGTAGGGCACATCGCCATGAATCTGTTTCACTCTTTTTTGTGCGGCGCTTAGCTTTTTAGTTGGCAGGGATGTGTTCCGGCCGGACGATGGGCTGACAGCAAAAAGCAGCATTAAAGAAACCAACAAAAGGTACATTTTTTTCGGCATGAGCTTTTCCTCACAAAATCCGGTTTAAGTAATGTCTTTTAATCGCTGGATTGTAACGTTTAGCTGGTCAAGTGTCAAAAACAGTACGGACAAGAACGCAATAATCCACATCGCCGCTCTTATTTCTCTTGCTTTGCCGGAAACTATTTTTATGAGGGTAAATGATATAAATCCGAACGCCAATCCGGTGCTAATGCTGTAGCTCAAAGCAATCATCACTATTATGATAAATGCAGGAAACGCCTCTTCCAGATTCGCAAAATCTATTCTCTTGACTTCTTTCATCATGAACAGCCCAACCATAATAAGCGCCGGCGCCGTTGCATATTCCGGCACTATCCTCACGATCGGGACAAACAATAGTGCCAGCAAAAATAAAACGCCCGTAACTATTGAAGTCAATCCGGACCGCCCACCCTGCTCAATACCTGCCGCCGATTCGATATACGAAGTTGTGGTCGATGTCCCTAATACCGCACCTATCATAGTCGCAGCGGCATCGATACCTAACAACCTGTCCAGCCCTTTTATTTTGTTTTTCTCGTCGACCATATTCGCCTGGTGACAGCACGCCACCAGAGTCCCGATACTGTCAAACATATCCATAAACATCAAACTGAAGATGCTTGCGAACAGACTCCACTTAAGCGCCCCTAAAATATCAAGATGAAACGCCACGGCCTTTATATCAAGATGCAGGCTGATTATTTCTGTTGGCTTTTGTATATATCCGAAGATTGCAGCCAGAGCAGTCGAAAAAACAATACCAATTAACAATGCGCCTTTTATTTTTTTCGTCTCAAGAAAGACCATTACAATCAGCCCGCACAGACCTATCAGCACCGTCGGCGTCAATTGGCCCGCTGAGACAAGTGTCGCCTCGTTATTAACAACCACCCCAAGCTTAACCAGTCCAATAAACGTGATAAACAATCCTATACCAACCGATATCGCCGAAATCAAACTAACCGGTATCGCCTCGACTATTCTTTTTCTCAAACCCAATAGTGTTAACAGCAGAAAAAACAGTCCCGAAAGAAACACCACCCCCAACGCCGTTTCCCAGCTAATTTTGTCGCCCAACACGAGACTGTATGTGAAAAAGGCGTTAAGTCCCATCCCTGGTGCCATCGCTATCGGCGCCTTCGCAAAAACCCCTACGACAATGGTGGCAATAGCGGTAACTATGCAGGTAACAGCTATCAGCGCATTTTTATCCATTCCCGTCTCGCTCAGAATGTTCGGATTGACGAAAATGATATACGCCATTGTAAGAAATGTCGTAATCCCCGCCACGAGCTCGACCCTGACACTTGTCTGCTTTTCTCTCAATTCAAAATATTTGCTGACCATTTTTAACCCCCTAAATTTTTACCACACTGTCTTGCTATTGCCTGCCCACCGGGCGATATCCCCTTCTCTCATTTCTTTGAGTTACTCTAACCATTCTCACAAGATGGATGAACCTGCTCGGGCTGATGATTTTTGCGCCGTCTTTCTTCGTATAGGCCGATTTGAAAAGCAGTTCCCGCATCTGCTGTGGTCCAAGGTCGGGATTAACCTGCCAGCCGAGAGCGAGCACGCCGGCACAGTATGGAATCGACCAGCTCAATCCGCCGGTACCACAATATTGATAGCTGAAATCGCCCTTGTCATACTCCTCGGCAGTAGTCCGAAGCGAACAGGGAACAAGAATGCTTTCTGGGCGTGCACGAAATCCTTGTCTTTCCGGAAAGCCAGGGGTACACCGGCTGACATTCTCTGGAACTCTGGCATTGTACCAACACGGACCAATGAACCCGCGTTCGCTGGTGCAGTCCAGCACAAGGATACCTGCTTGTTCGGCTGTGGTATAGGCATGGTTCCACTTCTTCTGATTGGGCTTGGACGGTGTACCGGCCACACCGGGCGCCGCCGAAACTGAAACAACGCGAATTTTTTCCGAGGCTGGGAGCACTTTGTTTTGTTCGACAATCCAGTCAAGGCCCTCTGCATAATCAACTTCATAAACGCCATCCCGGGCCGCAACATAATATACCCGCGTATCCGGGGCCGTCCCACAGTTGGTCCCCACGAGTAAGCTGGTTACCGCCGGGCCGTGCATACTGCTTTTATTCCCAGCAGCCAAGTCGTGATAGGTGGCAATCTTTCCAGCGAATTCAGGGTGGTCCAGATACATAGCTTGGTCGATGATGGCTACATTTACGCCTTTGCCGGTAATGCCCTGCCGGTGGAGACTGCGAACACCGAAGCCGGGGTTCATTGTGTTGGTTAGCACTTTATTCGGATCCCATCCCGCGGGCATTTTGGCGGGTTCCGGCCAAACCGTCTTCTGGTTAAACGTTAGCGTTGCGATAAGACCCCTTCTGTCGGACAAATCCAGCTTGCTCATATCTTTCCAGCGGACGTCATCAAATTCATTGACCGAAGTTATTGGCCGAACTGTTTGGAACGAACCGCTCTTGCCCTTTGGTTTTATCTTCTTGGTGTCGGTCGGACTTACATCACCGGCTTGATAATCACTGCGGGTTACATACAGCGCAGTTACTTTATAGTCCCCGAAGAAAAATCGAACGCCTTGGTCGGCACGACCGTAGTAGCAGTATCCCTTTCTCCCATCGATATCCTTGTACAGAACGTCATTTTTCCATTCATTTGGTTGGCCTTCGACCACTTGCGTCGGCTGGCCGACCGCATCAAGGACTTCATCAAGCGAAGAACCCACCTGGAGCTTGCCGCGGAAGACATAACCGGGCTGAGTGTGTCGTAGTTCACGAATCTGCCCCCCGCTCATATACACACTAAACCCGCCTGGATAAAAGGCGATGTAATTTGAAGGCAGGTTGTCCTTCGTGAAGGTCTGATTACCCCAGACGTATTTTTCCGGCTCGCCGAAAACCCGGATAACATCATCAAGAGTTGCTGTACCAATATCTATTTGAGCAACCTTGGCATTGATATCTGATGTAGGCTCAGCTATGCTGGAACCAACTAAAAACGCAGCAATCACACTTGCAGAAATGCAAAATACAATCTTTCTCATTTTGTTCCCTTAAATTTATACCACACGGCCTTGCTGTTGTTTGCCTGTCGCCTATGCGATGACAAGGCTTTGACCTTTCGGTTCCCAGCCAACACACAAGCAGCCTCTCGCGGAATCCGCGATTATTCATACTCCCACTTGAGAATCCACGGGTCTTTGGTGCGCTCCTGGAAGGCCTTTAGCTTGCTCTTAAGTTCTTCCAGGACCTTGGCGTGCTTTGGGTCGTCTGCCAGGTTCTTGACCTCGTGGGGGTCGTTTTGCAGGTCGTACAGCTCGGATTTCGGCCGGTGAAGGTACGCCTCGATGCTGCGCCGGCCATATACTTTCTCACCGCGTTTCAAGATACCCTGCCAGGTCGCCGACTCCCATAGGTCGGAGGCAAACGGATAACTCAAACCGTGTGCGATGTTCCAGAGCAGCTTGTAGCGCCGCCCACGCACAACACGCATTGGGTAATACATCGTTATTTCGTGGAATGTATGTGATGCGTAAATTTCGTTCCAGTCCCCGCTGCTTCGTCTTTGCAAAGCAAAACGGCGGGGGTGCTCCTTTTCCAACACTGACAAAAACGACCGGCCGTGGAAATCTGCCTCATCGGGCATCGCACCGGCAAAATCGAGTATGGTCGGCGTGATGTCGGCCCAGGTAACCATCGCGTCCGTCACGACCCCTTTCTTTTTCGCGAAGGGATTGCGCACAACACAGGGCAGTCGCATACCCGGCTCATACAAAGTCGTCTTGGCCCCGGGAAATGCAATACCGTTGTCGGAGATATAGATTATCATCGTATCGTCCCAGTGGCCGGTCTCTCTGAGGATTTCCATCAGCCGGACAAGCCCGCTGTCGGCACGCTGCACGGACCCATAGTACTTGGCCAGCTCTTCCCGGCACTCGGGCGTATCCGGCAGATATGGTGGGACGATTACGTCCTTTGGGTCGAACGTGTCCGAGCCTTCACGTTGAAATGGACGGTGCGGTTCGTGCGTGCAGAAGTAGAGAAAAAACGGCCTCTTGTCGGCGGCAATAAATTCCCTGCAAATCTCGGCCATCTGCACCGGTGAGCCGTCTTTCTGTCGCTCCGCCGGCCGGAGCCGATTACCGGTGGGGTAGTGCTGAAAGTGATAAACCTCCTCCGGCGCCACGTGATACTTGCCCACCGAGATGGTACGGTATCCAGCGCCGGCCAGCAGCACCGGCAGAGTCTTGATGTTCGGAAAACTCACAAAGTGGTGGTAGCTGTGCATGTGGCCGTACTGGCCGGTGGCGTGATTGTACTGGCCCGACAGAATCACCGACCGGCTGGCGCTGCAGCTGGCGGTGGTGCAGAAGCCGTGCGTAAAGACCGTCCCCTCGCTGGCCAGCAAATCGAGACCGGGCGTCTTAATTACGCGGTTGCCGTAACAGCCCGCATCATCGCTGCCTTGGTCGTCTACTACGTACAACAGCACGTTTGGTTTTCGCGCCGGCCTTTTGCCGGCCAACACGTCTCCCGGCACCGCCAGTGACGCCGCTCCCAGGCCAACAGCCTTCAAAAATTGTCTTCTGGTTTGATGGTATTTCATCTTATGTCTCCCTTTGCATTCTCGATGGAATTGTACTCTCTATAAAAACTGCGAGCGAGAGGATTCGAACCTCCACGTCCCTAAGGACACAAGGACCTAAACCTTGCGCGTCTGCCAATTCCGCCACGCTCGCTTTTTTCGTGACTCGTCGCTCGTGCCTCGTGACTCGATAAAACCAACAATGAGAATCGAGTCACAGAATTTCATCCGTTATTCGTGTGTTTTTCTTTTTCCTCCTGACTCCTCTTCTTTGGATATCTTCTCAATTCGTTTCTCGGCTTTCTGCAATATGCCCCTGCAATGTTTAATCAAGGCCATCCCTCTTTCATACTGCCCGAGACTATCGGCCAGGGCAATTTCGCCTTGCTCTATCTTACCCACAATGCCGGTAAGCTCCTTAATCGCCTCTTCAAAGCTCAATTTGCCAATATCATTTTTTTGTTTTTCGCTCATATCTCAAATTTCCTTAATTTTTAACGCGTTGTGCGAGTTTTTTATAGGAATCTTGATTTATAGCTCAAAAGCAAGGTTTTGATAAAACTGTTGGGCTGAAACCCAAAAATTAGCCTTATTATTGAGCTAAAAACAGCGTTTTTGGAAACTCGCACAATACGTTAATTTTTAATTTGTTTTTAAGCACCTACCGGCCGTCAGCAGGACACATAATTATATACCATTGGGTTTGGCTTTCTGCAATAGAGAAAATTAGCCGTAAAAAAGCACAAAAGGATTAGCCACGAATACCAATGGGCACAAGTTAACACGAATTGGCACTAATTCATTTTTAGGCCAAAAACTCATTTATTGGCCTTATTCAGGCCAATTTAACTACGAGATACTATTCACGAACGACGCTTGTCCGCCGTAGCCTCGGCGAAGGCGGAAGCGGCGAAAATTGGCTTGTCTTTGGCGACAATTGGGAGGATAATGGCAGTATAAAATCAATGAAAGTTGTATCATGATTTGTAATGCCTTGGAGCGGTTATATGGGAAAGGTAGTTACATATGCAAATAATGATTATCTATGCTATTGCCAAATCAAGCTTGATAATGGCGAGAGAGTGCTTATCTCTATAGTGACCGTTCCGATGCCAAGTGTTAAAATAAAAAAGCTTGTCTTTTTCGGCTTCTGGCCCATCCAAACGATTTGGGAATATAATCCCACAATGGCTGGTGGTTATGAACATTATGTTCGCAAGATGATGATAATGTTTCAAGATCCATCGGCCTTGGAGCCAAAACATCCCTTGGATATCCTTCGTGACCGACTACTCCCTTGTAAATCCATTTCCGAAGTTCGAGATTCTCTCTTTGAGGCGGAATGCAATCTTTCGGAATGATAATGGCAAAAACCTCTACTAAATGTATTTGCTATCTTTGTGGCAAGGCAATAGAGTCTAACCTCAAAAACAATGCAATGGAACTGTCAATGGATCATGTTCCTCCTAAGCAGTTTTACCCGAAACGGGTTCGTGCGTCGCGAAACCTTAACTTAAATCTCGCACCTTCTCATAAGGCTTGTAACGAAGACTACAAGCAGGATGAGGAATATTTTTATCATTCGCTGTATCCAATAATCACTATAAACAATCCTCGGATGGGAAGTTTATGTTCTAAAGATATCCAAAGAAGAGCGCAAAAACCACAGACGCGTAATATAATTCAGAAAATTCTTTCGACGGCAGTTACCACAACCGAAAGAGGTATACACTTGCCAGATGGCTTGTCTCGATTTACTCTCGATGGAGGGCGAATTGAAAGGGTTGCTGCAAAGATTGCTCGGGGAATTCTTTTTTTATCTACAGAGCGATATTTTGAGGAACAGCAGATTATCCGCATGGATTTCTACGCTAAGCCTTCCGAAATTATCGAGCCATATAAATTTGCTTTGCAGTTGAACCATCTTGCTGGTGTTTGTCCTGATGTGTTTGCTCATTCGCACATTAATTTTCAAGGTAAAGGTTTTCGTCTCTTGTTAATGTTGTTCTGGAAATCCTTTATATTTTGTGCCACAGTGAAAGATACTGTAGCATAAAATACAGTAGTCCGTAATCCTGAAATCCGGTGACAGCATATTTATATATATTCCATTTTTCAACGCTAAGGCGCGAATAAAGCAAGTTCATTGTTTATTGCAACTATCCGAAAAACCAGTCTCCGCGGGGCTAACCAAACGATTCTATTTTCGCTTGGCAAATATTTTTGGTCAGTTTCTATAATACTTTCGCTCTCTCGGATAAATATTTAAGCTGTTTTTATCTCATAGATTTTCTCTCGGGGCATCTACAGAACTTTAGCAAACTTGAGCTTATAAAACAATAACTTATTTTGATTTCCACTTTTGCTTTATTTCTCCGCGTAATTCGTGAAGTCCGTGGTTTAATTTTTTCGTGTCTTCGTGGCAATTTTTTTATAATATCTCTGTGCTCTTTGTGCCCTCTATGGCTATTTTATTTATATCTCTGTGGCCTCTGTGCACTCTGTGGCTTTTCTTATTTCTTCGTTACTTCACTTTCAATCAATTTTTCGTCTGCAAGTTCGGTAATCAGATAATCTCCGATTCGAATATCCTCTAAATTCCTCACCAAAAGGCCGGTCTTTTTGTTGGTGGTAATACTGTATCCCCGCTGCAAAACCGATTTTGGATTCAGTCCCGCCAACAGATTTACCTGCGATGTAAGCTGCAAGCGGCACCTGTTAATGACGGTCAGCATCGCTGCACTCGCCCGGTTTTTCAAATTATTCAAATCGACCGTTTTTTTGCCTAAAAGCCGATGCGGCTCAATCTTTCTGACCTGCTCGTAACCTGCGTGTAACTTCTCCCGTGCCTCGACCAGCACTTGTTTCATCAAATCGGCCAGCTTCACACCAAGCTCATCCAACTGCTGCTCGGCGTTACGCACCGGCAAAAGCGGATGTCTGAATACGGCATTAGCCAAAATAATTTCCAGATTCTGCTGTGCCAGTTTCACCTTCGCCTTTGCCTGGCTTGTTAATCTGCGTTCCATACTAACCAACTGCCCTAAAACTTCCTGCATATCCGGAACTGCGACAACGCCGGCTTTTGTCGGTGTGGATGCCCTCGCATCGGCAACCAAGTCCGCGATTGTGGTGTCAACCTCGTGGCCAACCGCACTTATGATAGGTATCTTTGAATCAAAAATCGCTCTGGCCAGAACCTCCTCGTTGAACGCCCATAAATCCTCCAGTGACCCGCCGCCCCTGCCGACAATCAGAACATCCAATTTCAGTTTTTTATTACGTCTGTTTACATCCCTGATGGCTGACGCAATCTCTTCCGCTGCTCCTTCGCCCTGAACCAAAACCGGATATAGAAACAATCTCACGCAGGGCCAGCGGTTCCAAATACTGTCCTTAATATCTTCCACCGCCGCCCCCGATTCGCTGGTCAATATCCCTATTCTTTCCGGATATGCCGGCAACGCCTTCTTGTGCACGTCGTCAAAAAGACCCTGCTTTTCAAGCCGCCTGACCATCTGCTCAAAAGCCAGCTGCAGCGCGCCAACTCCGGCCGGCTGCATCGATTCAACGTAGAACTGGTATTTGCCCTGCGGCGAATAGACATCGATGTGGCCCTTAGCTATTATTGCCAACCCGTTTTCCGGCTCGAATTTGACCTTGCTGAACTTGCTTTTCCACATAACACAAGGCAGTTGCGAAAATTCATCTTTGAGCAGAAAGTAGCAGTGCCCGCTGCTATGCAGTTTCCAGTCCGTTATCTCGCCCGTGACGGTCAGCCGCCCGGGCAGATTATTTTCCAGAATCCCCTTGATTAGCGAATTAACCTGGCTGACCGTATATATTTTGGTTTTCTTCTGCGTCTGTCGCATATAACCGGCAAACTCACTATTGAACCAGAACCGCCCAATATCCTCGCGATGGGCACTGCAATGTCATTTTGTCTCGCGCATCAATCTTTTGGGGTTTTTTCCATCGGCTTTTCATAATATCCAGCCACCGGACCGTAGCCGGCTTCTTCAGCGACTCTATATCCAGCACAACTTCTCCACCATCCGGAAAATAGACCGCGTATTCCTTACCAGGGTTCGCCAGGCAGTAGGCCTCGTTGGGCTTCCTGTCCGAGAGCAAATCATTGCCAGGTGCACATCTGAAGATATCCATCTCATCCGTGAGCAGTCGCATGCTCCGGATATTGGCCTGTGCCTTTTCACTAAGCCCAAGCCCCGCAGGTGGGCGATGGAACCGTGCCGACGCCATCCCGCCGAAAATATTCCGCCAGAACCGCTCCATACCATCCCGGTCCATGCCGAACCGTCCATACTCGTCAGCGCCATAGATTTTTACGTTGTTGACCGGGCAAATTTGGCTGGCTATAAACTGTCGCTGACGCTGCATATCGTCCCAGTGCCCTTGCCCTTTTTGGTGGTTATTCTGCGAAATGTCAACGAATGAATAAGCCACAGGGTCGTGATACCTGTTATCGATGCCTGCCGCCATATCCTGCCTCTTCCACATCTCCGTGGTGTGAACCTTAACGCCGGTCTTCTTCGCCTTTGCCTTGATGTATTGCGACCAGTATTTTCCCCACTCCGGCGTGACCGACGTCTCGTTGTTCATACAGTAGAGCACGTGGCCAAACCTCAGCGAATAGGAAAGCATTTTGTCCACAAAGCGCTGCTGGAACTTGAGCACGGTTTTCTGGTTTCTTTCCGCCGGCACCGACCAGAAAAAATTATTCCCACACCGCATCGGATGGCTGTTGACCTGCACAGGCAACCCCGTTTCCTCAGCGGTATAGTTGATGTTGTTCTTCGGGTTGAACGGATTGACCGCCCAGTTGTCCTGATAGTAGTCGAATGTCGCCCAGACCTCTATCTGAACGATAATATCCCGTTCTTGTGTCCACCTCAGCATATTATGGAACCGCTTCCAGTATTCCTCGTTCCACCGGTCAAGGTCATACTTTCCGCTCGATAACTTCTTGAACGGCTGAACTTCAAACCCTTTATCATTTCGTGAACTCATCGTGTTTCGAATGTAGTTACCACCCACGGACTTAAGCAAATCCAGATGCTTTTTCAGATCGGGATTCTGAAAGAGATTGTCGTTTTTGCTGCCACCCAGCAGCAGCACTGGTTTCTCGTCATATTGCCAATATGCCGGATTCGCCGTACAAATCTCTATCTTCTTTTTTGTACTCCAGCCGGCCTTAGCAGTATCTGTGCACGCGATTGCACAAATGGCTATTAGAATTGTCATTAGTTTGCGGTATCTCATAAAAGCTGCCTCATCCTGACTTTTGTCTTAATCTTACTCTTTTCACCAGCCCTGACTTTTTCATATCCAGGACCGCTTTGCTTCCGCCTGATATTCACGTTACCACAGAGATGTAATTCATTTAATATACATCACTTGCAGCCAAACCAGTAAAGTTTTTACACAATTTGGCACATTTTCAGATAATCTTCTTGATTTTGAGTCCTAATGTTTTATATTATCGGGCTTAAAGTGGTGGAGCGGTGGTAGCCGTATTCGGCACCTTTAGGCCGGGTTCCCTGAAACGGATTTCTGTTCGGGAGAAAAAGATGGATCTTTGGCTCGAAACCATAGGTGTTACCTTAGTAGCCATTTTGGGAGTCATCCTGGGCAGGATGTTCTCACGCCTTGAAAAATCTTATTGGCTATACGGCTATTTGTTGCCTTTTGTGCTTATTGCGGTCTTGGTAATAGCAAGATGCAACGGTACCCTGGGCTTTTTGCCGCCATTCTCCTGGCTCGCAGCCGGGCGGATCAAATTTGTCATTTTGTCCCTTGCCATTACTATGGGCCTGACCACACCACTGTCACGTCTGCCTCGCAAGTGTGATAAGTTAGTAACTTGCATCTTGATGGCCGTGTTTGTAGCTTGTTTTTCCATTTCACCTTTTCTTGTTCCGGCTTTACTTAAAGATGATTTGGCAAATCTTCAGACACAGCTCGATTCGAACGGCATTTGCATCCAGAGCAGAAGTTATACCTGCGGCCCCGCTGCGGCGGTAACAGCCCTTAGAAAGTTAGGCCTTTCCGCCCACGAGGGACAAATTGCCGTGCTTGCCCACACAAGTCCCCTCACGGGCACGCTTCCCTGGTGTCTGTACACTGCCCTTCAAGAACACTACGCCGATGAAGGCCTGGAATGTCAGTACCGATACTTCGATTCGATTGCTCAGCTAAAGGACTCCGGCATCACCCTCGCTGTTGTAAGGGAGGCATTTTTGCTGGACCATTGTGTCGCTGTCCTCGAAGTCTCAGACCGGATGGTCATCATCGCCGACCCTGTCTATGGCAAACAGGATATGTCTCACAAACAGTTCGAGAAAATCTGGCGATTTCGCGGAATCGTCCTCAAACGAGACTCTACACGCCAAATGTAATCCCGTATTTCGTCGCTCGTTGTTCGTTAAACCAGATATACGAGAACCGCAACATTCCTACCTGGTTTGCAGATTTTTTCCCCAACCTGTGACATACAGCTGTCACACTTCCGATAAAAATATGGCCAAATCGTTTCTAATAATCGATATTTTTCACAGGTACAGCGAAAATTACCGACGCAACAGTAAAGTCATAAAAAACCCCGGCCGGGCCAATTCCCGGGGGGGGTAGCCCGGCCGGGCTGGTTTCAATGCCCTGCTATGCCTTTTCCCTGGCATGAATAACTATTTGTGAGGGCTCATCACACCACATCACGTGATTATGTGGGTTTTAATTGATAATCGACCATTCTAAGTATGGTTTTGAAATCTTTGTGATTACATCCTCAGGCTTCTCGTCCCACTTGCCGTCATCTATCGGTTTGAATTCAACGTCTATCTTGATGTATGGACACTCTCTATAAACATACGTTTTCGACGACCTCGTGGATATACCACCTTCGGTCGTGCACACTTCAAGAAGTTCAGCTCGCGTAGCTCCTGGTTTAATAGATTGAATACGCCTAAGGGACTGACTTATCCATTCGGTGTGATCCTGCAAGAGCTGTTGCCTCTGGGATTTCTCAGAGACCACGGACTTGGGCTTTTGAAAAACAGTACCTCTGCCCGGATTCGTGAATAGGAGTTCTTTAGATTTAATCGTTCCTGTCCAATATGACATAAGGCGTATACCCTTCATGTCTAAATTGATAAAGTTTGCAGCCTTACCCTCAAAGACGGCTACTGCACGATACTCTCCCTTTGGTAGAGATTGAGGCGCTCCTCTTGAGGTGTACCAATAATTATCGAAATCAACCCTCAGAACGTAAGTGCATCCAACTGCAAGAGGAACAACAAAAGGGTCCACTCGTCCAGCTATCCCGCCATGGCGTCCCATGTTGTTATGAAATTCGTAGGTCTTACCATTGGAATCTCTAAAGATGAGTTTGACTGCTGTTGAGTATTGCTCTTTCCCATTTGCCAGCATGATTCCAAGATTCAGCACGAGGTCTTTTGTGCCTACATTTTGCAGAGCAACATGGAACTGGGGTTTCTCACGTTTATCATATTGAGGTCGTCTAACCTGCGAGATGCCAATCCTTAATCCATCCAGCTTTTCACCCCACGCGTAGCGCTCAATGGACAGTTCCCCTATCTGCTTGTGGCCTTGTAATGCAGCACTAAACAGATGAGTTATGCCAAACTCCTTAGCATTTATCTCTACATTTTCTTTGACAAGACTTTTTGACTCGGCTATGTCATCATTAACAGCCGCCGTTTGTAATGGATCTGCAACAGTACCCATTGCTAACAGGTTTGCTGAACATATGACGAAGATCAGGAAAATATACTTTTCGCTTCTTCTAAACATAATGCGGTCTCCTAATTACCGATTATCAGGAATAAATTCTATAAACACCCGTTCTATTCGATGCGCTTTCTGTAAAGCCGGGTTTGCAGGGCGTTTTTCCAACCGGTCCAGTTTGAATCGCCCGGCTCATTCTCAATCGCCGACGTCACCTGGCTTACCTTGGCGTCCAGATCGTCAATATAATAGACCATAAAGGCCTCAGCCGTTGCCGGCAGCTTCGGCGAGCCAAACTCATATTGACCGTGGTGCGATAAGATAATATGACCAAGGGCGTCTAAAATCGATTCATCAATTGATGTCCCCTTAGCCGCCAGCGCATCTGCTTTTTGATTTAGCATAAGCAGAGTTTTTACAATATGACCGATTAGCTGGCCTGAATCGGTATATGAAAAGCCCATATCGTACGCAAGCTCCTCGGTTTTGCCGATATCGTGAAGAAAGATTCCCGCCAGAACCAAATTCGTCTGCACATTCGGGTACAACGGCAGTATCGCAACAGCCACCCGCAGCATATTATGGGTATGCTCTAACAGCCCGCCGAGGTAATTATGATGCAGTTTCGTTGCAGCCGGTGCATTGCAGAATTTCTCCATCAGCTTAGTATCGGCCAGGAATTCTCCGACCAGCGCCTTTAACTGCGGATGTTTTATCCGGCCTACGATACTTTTTACCTCCTTGAACATCTGCTCGGTGTCCTTGTCCGTCCGCGCCATAAAATCCTCAAGGCAAACGCCCTTTGCATCAACAACGCTGACGTTATTTACAATGACTTGCAGGTTATTTTGGTAAAGCTCGCTTCTTCCCTGTATGTGGACAAAGCCGGGTTTCGGCAGCGAGTTGTAAATCGTTTCAGTCGCCTGCCACATCCGCCCGTTCAACTGTCCGCTGCGGTCGCAAATGTACATCGCGATATATAAATCGCCCCGCGAGGTGCTTCGCAAAATTGGCTCTCTTACCATATAAATATCGTCGATTGTCTCGCCAGGGGCGATTTCATTGATAAATTTATGTGCCATATTTTTCTCCGTTAATTGATAATTTCTAAACGAATAAACAATTATCAATTATAATCTATCGATTATCAATAAAAAAAGCCAGGGCCTGTACCGAAACAAATCAGCACAGGCCCCGAAAATCAGAGCAAACCAGCTTTAGTAGCCTCATCCGTGTCGGAGCAGGCAGAGTAACTGAGTTCTACTGAAGCTGCTCGCAGCACTCTATGGCCTGCTCAGGCGTACCTTCATAAAACGGTGGCCCGAAACAATTCGTTATGATGCCCATGAAAAAATCTATGTCCGATTGGTCTGTCTTTTCATCGCAGTTATAGTCGGTCCCGGGCGGGCATTCGTCGGGGTTCGTAGCTACGCAGAGTATGAGAAGGTTAAGGTCGCCAAGCCCCACCTTGCCGTCACTGGTTAAGTCGAAGTTGTGCTGGTCGCAGGGGCATTCGGGCTCGTGGGGCTTCTTGTATTCACATTCCTCAAGCCACTCTTCGGCAAGAACAGAAAAGTCCCTGAAGTTTATTATCCCATCACCGTACGGTTGCGGATATGTATCAACTATTGCCTCACTCAGAGCATCTTCCCATTGGTCATCACCGATACGTGCCAACCAGAGCAAGCCAAAGACGCCTAAATCACTGAGATTCACAGTCCCGCTGCAATCGAAATCTGCTTTGCAGCGCTCGGGCAAGGTCCGCCTGATATTGTCAAACCATACCTGCCCGGAACCACTGCCCGCCGGATAGTTGCCATCTCCAAAACCGATAGCAATGCTTTGTACATTCTCCAGGTCAACGCTACTATCACTGAATTCCATTAGAGGAATGTTCCACTCGAACCAGTTTGCGTCGCTCAAAACATTCGGGTCACCGTCGTACCTTACTGTCTTGCTATTATAGTCCTTATCTTTAACGGTAACATACATCCTCTCACCAACGTCGTTGTCGCCCTTGCCCTGAACAAATAGTGTCAATTCTACAACACCTTCTACGGTCCAGTCCGAGCCGATTTGCAAATCATAAGTGTCGGCTTTGACCTCAGAATAATAAGGCGGCAGGCTATTGTCATAGTTGTAACGCATCGACTGCTCACCTCCGAGAACATGCTCTGTATTCCTCGAAAGACCTACTTGCGCGTTGCCTAACTCATTCCAAGTACTTCTCAACTCCGAACCGCTCGCATACGCCTCAAAATTATCTGTAAGCTGATAATCACCATCTGCTATGAACGAGAAATCGAACCATTCATCTCTGAGTCGGTCATGCACAAGCAGTATATATTTGCCGCCTGCCATCTCCGTTGTTGTCATCGAAAGACTGAATGTTTCTGTCTCCCAGATACCGCGTTCGTAGCGTTTGCAGCTTATCAGCCACCCACCCTGCGGGATTTCAATAATCTTTCCCAGAGGGTCTCTAACGCTCGGATGCTCCTCGATGTATTCTATATTCCAGCTCCCGGTCGGTGAATTTGGAATGTACCGGCTGCTCGGCAGGCAGGGGTCGTTTGGCTCCGGCGGAATAAATACCGGCGGAGAACAGCTATCTGCACTCTTATACTCGTGCATAATCGCGATCTGGTCTATTTCCACAGTAGCCCTGCTCCCCTCATAGTAGAAGAACATATTATCAACTACCATTGTGTTCGGCTCGCCGAGTTCAACAGCAGCGTCGAAGTCATTTACATTAAAGCAGACCGATATGACCTGAACCTCAAAAGAACAAGCGGCGTCGCCGGTATTTGTAACTTCAAACACTTCAAAGGCCGGCTGAGGGTCGAAAGTAAACGTATATACTACCGTCCCCAATTCCGGGTCTCGCCCTTCTGCCACTTGAGCCGTATCTACCTCATTGCCACTGTCATCGACTCCCCAGGCATCTGTTACACTTATATTTTCATCAGCACCTGCGCCGGTAAACGAAATTATAACCAGCTTCTTATGCTCAGGTACATAATAATTAGCCACTTTAATTTCAACACTTTCACCCGGCTGTAATGTATGTTCGTCATCTTCTTCCTCTCCTCCATCATCATCTCCGTTGCCATCTCCGTCGTCAGGTGGTTCATTAGGTTCGTTGGGCTCATTGCATTCTTCAATGGGTTCTCGCCAGCCATAGAAATCCTCGTCGAGCGAAACCGGATAGCTCGGCCCTGCTTCGGAGCAGGCAACTGCGTCAACACCCCAAACCAAATGTTCAAAATTGTTAAAATCAATTTTATGATTCACAGTGGCTGAGTTGATATCGATTATCCTCAGGTGACTGCTGCTGTAATAGTAATCATTGGTCGGCATCAACACGATATTCGGGTCGCTTGTCAAAACCACGTCAACATCGTAGTGCGGATGGTCAAGTATAGGGAAATCGATTTGGCCGGTCACTGTCCCGGAATTAATGTCGATAATCCTCAGATGGCCGTTGTAATAGGTAAAGTCAAATGTCGGCATCAACGCCCTCGAACCATCTGCTGTGATAACAACGTCAACACCCGTTATCGGATGGTCATATATGGCAAAATCAATTTCATGATTCACTGTGCCGGTACCAATATCGATAATCTTCAGGTGCCCGTTGTAACCGGAATAGTCGTATGTCGGCATCAATGCCGTCATACTGTCGGGCGTAACTACAACATCGACTTCTCGGATTGGGTGGTCGTAAAAGGGGAAATTAACTTCGCTGGTAACGGTGCCGGAATTGATATCAATAATCTTAAGGTGACCATTGAAGCCGCTTTCGTCGTACGTCGGTATCAACGCAGTCGTTCCGTCGGGAGTAACTACAACATCTACTGCCACTATCGGATGGTCATATAAGGAAAAATCGATTTTGTGATTCACAACGCCCGTAGGGATATCGATAATCCTCAAATGGCCGGTGTAAGTAGTATAGTCACTCGTTGGCATCAATGCTGTCATTCCATCAGGGGTAACTACAACATCGACATCTTCACACGGATGTTCAAAATCGTTGAAATCAATCTTATGGTTCACAACTCCGGTGTTAATGTCGATAATCCTCAGATGACCGGTATAGCCGATGTAGTCAAACGTTGGCATCAATGCCGTCATACCGTCAGGCGTGACAACCACATCCAAACCGGGCAGCGGTCGGTCAAAATCGCCAAAATCGATTTTATGTCTCACGACGCCGGAATTGATGTCGATAATTCTAAGGTGACCGGTATAACCAAGATAGTCGAATGTCGGCATCAACGCCGTCATACCATCCGGCGTAACTACAACATCGACATCACCGACAGGATGGTCAAGATCGTTGAAATCAATCTTGTGTGTAACCGCCCCGGAATTGACGTCGATTATTCTCAAATGACCTGTGTAACCGACATAGTCAAACGTTGGCATCAACGCCGTCATACCATCCGGCGTGAGGACAACATCGACACCTGCGATAGGGCGATCAAAATCGCCGAAATCAATTTTATGATTCACCGTCCCGGAGTTGATATCGATTATTCTAAGATGACCTGTTAAACCGACATAATCAAACGATGGCATTAATGCTGTCGTGCCGTCCGGCGTGACTATAACATCGCTATCCGGGATAGGATGGTCAAAATCATTGAAATCAATTTTATGGGTGATAATACCGGCATTGACGTCAATGATGTTCAGATGCCCCTTGTAACCCTGCCAGTTGAGCGTCGGCATTAACGCAACTTCTTCCAATGCCCACGCATACATCGGCATACATAGGACGAAAACAAGGGCACTCGTAATGATTAGAAATTTCGATTTGTTCATGACCTGATTCATAATTAGTCCTCCTTTCTCCGGTTCTATGACCTGATACTCTATACAGGAAATCATAGAAAACAATGACTTGCGACCGTTGTTACATTGCTTTTTCCTGTTTTTTCGCAGTAAAATCCAGAAATTTTATGGCGGGTAAGCTTGACGCTAAGCAGAAGAAGCTCTCTCGCCACTCCTTTTATTCCAGCAGCGTTACAAACTTCTTCATAGGATATAGAATTGAGACACGAATGTCAAATGAATTATGGGACTTTCTGGCATTTTTGTTGTAATCAGGGTTAAACTTGCAAACACCTGCGTTTTGGGCTATAAAGGTCCTCTGCATAGTCAGTTTAACGAAATACGACATACGAAATACGAGGTACGAAACAATGAGGTACAGCCGAATGCTAATACCGACAGTCAAGGAAGTTCCCGCCGACGCCGAGGTCGCCAGCCACAAATTGATGATTCGAGCTGGCCTAATACGCAAAGTCGCCAGCGGAACATATATTTATCTGCCCCTCGGCTGGCGAAGTCTGCTCAAAATCATAGCAATCGTCCGCGACCAGATGGACAAAGCCGGAGCACAGGAAATTCTTGTCCCGGCTATGCACCCGGTTGAGCTCTGGGACAGGACCGGCCGAAGTGCCGACTACGGCCAGACCCTGTTCCGCTTCACCGACCGTCACGGCAGAGAAAGCGTCCTCGGTCCTACCGCCGAGGAAGTGTTCACCTCCCTCGCTGCCGGCGAAATAAATTCCTACAGACAGCTTCCCGTCAACCTCTATCAAATCAGCGCCAAGTTCCGCGACGAGTTCCGCCCGCGTTTCGGCCCAATTCGTTCCCGCGAATTCATAATGAAGGATGCCTACAGCTTCGATGCCGGCCCCGAAGGGCTCGACCAAAGTTACAAAGCTATGTACGATGCGTACTGCCGAATCTTCACTCGCTGCGGCCTGACATACGTCATCGTCGAGGCAGAGGTCGGAGAAATGGGCGGCTCCGGCTCACACCAGTTCACCGTGCCCTGTGAAACCGGCGAGGACACAATCGTCTATACCGAAGACGGCTCCTATGCCGCAAACCTCGAAAGAGCAGCAGTAGACCCACCGCCTGAACAAAAAACCAACGCCGAAGTCCCGCCAATGCAGGACGTCCACACCCCCAATATCGGCTCCATCGAAGCTGTCTGCAAGTTCCTAAAGACAAAACCAGAGCAGATGGTAAAGACGCTGATTTACTCAACTAAAGACAAAGTGACAGCAGTACTTATTCGTGGTGACCACGATGTCAATGAGGAAAAGTTGAGATTGGCCGTCGGTGGCAAACACATCGAGCTGTCCGATGAGCAAACCATTGAAAAAGTTACCGGTGCAAAGGTCGGTTTTGCCGGGCCGATAGGAATTGCCGATAAGGTTTCAAAAATGATTATCGACCACGCCGTTGCGGCAATGGCGGTAGGTGTTACCGGTGCCAACAAAACCGATTACCACATCAAAAATGTCGTCCCGGGCAGAGACTTCCCGCTCGAAGGTGAAAACGTAATCATTACAGATATTCGCTTCGCCCTCGAAGGTGACACGTACAACGGCAAAAAGCTGCTCTTTAAAAAGGGTATCGAAGTCGGCCAGGTCTTCAAACTCGGTACAAAATACAGTGAAAAACTCGGCGCTAAATTCCTCGATGAAAACGGCGCCGAGAAGCCCTGCCTTATGGGCTGCTACGGCGTTGGCATCAACCGAATCCTGGCCGCCGCCATTGAGCTTGGCAATGACAAGAACGGCATTATTTGGCCGATTAGTATTGCCCCATTTGAGGTTTTGGTAACTTGTGTTAATCAGGATGATGAAGAAGTAGCGAAAGTAGCTGAAGGTATCTACCAGCGGTTACTCGACAGCGGCGTTGACGTACTGTTAGACGACCGCCTCTTGCGTGGCGGAGTCAAATTCAAAGATGCCGACCTGATTGGAATACCCGTAAGGGTTACCGTCGGCAGAAAGTCCGTCGCTGATGGAAATGTCGAAATAAAACTGCGGGCCGAACCAAAAATCCAAAAGGTCCCAATTGAAAAAGCAGCAGATAAAACTATCGACCTTGTCAATTCACTAAAAGAAAAGCTAAAGCTGTAGCTGCCAAAAAGGAAAAACAAAAATGGTCGAAGACCAAGCCGAGCAAAGCAGTCAGCAGCCGGCAAAGAAGCCTTCTCGATTGAAAATAGTTTTGATTATCGCGGCGCTGATTCTGGCCCTTTTGGCTCTTAAATTAGTTTTATTTCTAACGGCCAAACCCAAGATTACAGTCGATTACGTGGCTGAATATAACAGAACATCTCGCCCGCAAAATTATGACCCGAATGAAAACGCCGCTCCATATTATCAAAAGGCTTTTGATGCATTTGTTGATATGCCTCATGGATTGGGGAGGATGTATATAAACTGGCCCATAGATTTTGATGATATTGAGCAGGCTCTACTCGAAAAATGGCTCATTTCAAATACACTGGCCTTTGAATACTTCAAAGAAGCTTTAGATAAACCCTATTATTGGATAAAGGGAAAGTCTGAAAAAGACAACTCTGTAGGCGGCATGACGTTTCTTGATAGAGCTCACCTTCGGAAATTAGCTGAAACACTTATCTGGGATGCTAAACTCAAGACTATTAAAGGCCAATTTCAGCCGGCATTTGAAAATGTTCTTGATTGCTATAAAGCTGGTAGCCATGAATGCTATTCAAACCTGCGTTTGTGGGAACAACATACTGGACTTCGTATTAAGCAGAATGCTGTTCACGGTGCTATGGTCATTCTTGATAGGTCAAATATCAAAAGTGAAGCTTTGAAATTTCTTCAGGATAGCTTAAAACAGGAACTTGATAATGACACTTATGTTCCAAGCGTACAAGCAGAAAAATATTTTCTCTATGACAGATTACAACGAACTTTTATTGATAATGGCAAGGGTACTGGGCGATTAGCATTTAATGTAGACCTTGAATATATGACTCTTGGTGACATAAAGCGAAAATTGTACTATTGTCTTAAAGGTCCAACAAGAAATGAGATAGTAGAGCAAATTGAACAAGCAATTGCTATGTCCGAACCAATAATGACCAAGACACCTTGGCAAATTAAAAATGAAAACGGCGATTATTTGAAAGAAATACAGAACATTAAAGAAAGCAACCACTTTCCAAAACACATATATGTAGCGACGGAAAGCATTTTTCATAGTTACCATAAGACGAGAGCTCAAACAGATGCTTTAATTGCCGTTCTCGCAATTTTGCGCTATAAAGCTGACACCGGCCAATTTCCAGAATCGCTTGATAAGCTTGTTTCAGTAGGTTATCTCCAAGCTCTTCCCAACGATCCTTACAGTAGTGGCCCGTTAGTCTACAAGCTTACGGAAGATAACTTCAAACTTTACAGCCTTGGAAAAGATTTTTCGGACGATGGCGGTGTAATCAAAGTAGTTACAGGGCAGGAGCTATATTTCGAACCTGGCATACATTCACCTGATATTATTTACTGGCCTGTTAAAGATTTAATGAAGTTACGTTACGAATTCACTCTTGAGGCAGTGGAACGACTCAGAGCGGAAGATGAAGCGGGGTCTATCTACTAAAAAAGAGGTAAGAAAAAACCAGAAAAAGGGATTTGAGGAGCTTGAAAAGTAAATAGTATTTACGCTGCGGTTTATCGCAGGTTTTAACTAAAAACTCAAAACTATTTATGTGGGAATTAAATAAACCAAAGCCGGTTAAATTGATAATCGGGATTCTGGCAGCCGACCAGCAGTGTCTGCACGCCGCAATCGAGGCGCTAATGGGCAGGTTTGGCACGCTCGATTTTGTAAGCGATGTCTGGCCGTTCACACAGACAGATTATTATAAAGACGAAACCGGTGACCATATCTTAAGGCAGTTTGTCAGCGTCGAAAAGCTGATTGACCCCGGCAAATTAGCTAAAATCAAACACCTAACAAACAAACTTGAACAAAAGTTAGCAGCAAAGTTAGCCCTGCCACTGCCCAGGCCGGTAAATCTGGACCCAGGCTTAATTGAACCATCCAAGCTGATTTTAGCCACAACAAAAAACTACTCGCATCGTATATATATCGGCAAAAAAATGTTCGCCGAAGTAACACTGATTTTTGATAAAGGCCACTGGCACCCTTTACGATATACCTACCCTGATTACAAACAGCAGTGCTATTTAGATTTTTTCACCAAAGTCAGAACCCGATTACTGGAGCAGCTAAAATCGAAACGTTGACCATATTGGCAATAATCTTACTTCTCGGCTCATTTGCCCTGTCGGTCATCTTAACGGCCGTTGTAAGAAAGCTGGCTACTCGCGCCGGATTCGTTGCACATCCAGCCCAGGATAGATACCACCAAACCGCCGTCCCTCTCGGCGGCGGCATCGCAATCTTTATCACACTAATGGTTTTCATTCTCGCCGCTACCACTGCAATAAAAGTCCTGCCCAGCCGTCTTGACTCGCTTGCCCGAACCGCCAATATCGACCCGGCTGATTTCTCAGGTAAAATCAACCAGCTTTTAATTATATTGCTCTGCGTATTTATCCTGTTTGTGCTCGGCCTATGGGATGACAAAAAACATCTCAGCCCGTTCTTCAAACTCATCGTCCAGTTTGCTGTTGCAATAATTGCCGCCACCTTCGCAGATGTCCGCGTTGAGTTTTTTATTGAAAACAAAATAATCACCACTACCTTCTCTGCCGTCTGGATAGTCCTGATTATCAATGCCTTTAACTTCCTCGACAATATGGACGGCGCCGCCGCCGGTATCGCCGTCATAGCCACTGCAATTCTATTCACCGCAGCCGCCATAAGCGGCCAGGTCTTTGTCGGCGGCCTGGCGCTTGTTTTCATAGGGACATTGTTGGGCTTTCTGGTATTCAATTTCCCGCCCGCGAAAATCTTCGCCGGCGACGCCGGCTCGCTAATCGTGGGCTTCTTCGTCGCGCTTTTGACCCTCCGCACTACGTACTATCACCAGGCACAACCCGGCCAATGGTATCCGGTCTTTCTGCCGCTGCTTGTTATGGCCGTCCCCCTCTATGACTTTATCAGCGTAACTTTGCTGCGGATAAAACAGGGCAAAAGCCCTTTCATCGGTGACACCCAGCACTTCTCGCACCGCCTCAAAAAACACGGATTGACCGATACCCAAACGGTACTGACATTATATTTGGCTACGCTCTGCACCGGCCTTGGCGCAACATTCCTCTATCAGGTCAATCTGGCCGGCGCCGTCCTTATCTTCTTTCAAACAATTATGGTATTAGCAATTATCGCTGTTTTTGAAACCACCGCCAAAAATGACAAAATCACCGACTAATCCGGATTTTTCCAAAAGCAGAGCCCGGCTATTTCTGGAATACGTCCTGCTGGCCCTCTGCCTTTGCGTGATTGCACTTCGCACCACGCTTACCGAAGGCCCGATTATGCAGTCATCCACTCTGTCGGCTAACCTCGGTAACGATGTCTACAGCTTATCCGTGTCGGCTGTTTTGTTCCTCTCTTTCGTTTTTTGGTTTATATGGAGTTCTTGTAGTAAAAGATTTTTGTACCGCTTCACCGGCATAGAAATTGGTCTGTGCATCTTCTGCGTAGCTGCTATTGTCGCCGGCTTTGCAGCCGCAAATAAACGATTGGCAATCACCCATTTCGCTGTCGTTCTTGCACCACCGCTTATGGCCGTCCTGCTCGTACAAATATTGGATTCGCAAGCAAAAATAAAGCTGGTCCTGGCTGTAATTGCTGCTTTGGGCGTGGTCTCGGCCTATCAATGTACCGAGCAATTTCTCTTCAGCAACCAGATGACGATTGAGCAATACGAACAGGCTCCGGAAACCATGCTCGAACCGCTCGGAATAGAGCCGGACACCTTCCAACAATTTCTTTTTGAACACCGGCTCTACTCAAAAGGCGTTAGCGGATTTTTCACAACACGGAATTCCGCCGGCTCATTCGCATTAATGGCGTCTTTTGCAGCCGTTGCTTTGTTTATCGAAAAATTCAAATATCGCAAGTATCATGCGTTTCGGCCTCTTTGGCTTGTTACCTCCGGCATCGCAGTCGTAGTCGTTTTGTCGGGCCTTGTCATTACACGCAGCAAAGGTGCAATTATTGGATTGCTATTTGCCGTCGCAATATATGTCGCGCTGCTTCGCTTTGGCAACTGGCTAAAGACCCACAGAAAGGCCATATTCCTTGCTTGCTTACTATTGGCCATCACGGGCGCCTGGGCCGTCGTGTCGTACGGACTGGCTCACGGCCGACTGCCGGGTGGCAATTCAATGCTCGTTAGATGGCAGTACTGGCACGCATCAGCGAAAATGTATGCCGACCATTACCTTACAGGCGTCGGGCCAGGAAACTTCCCACATTTTTATCCCCGTTACAAACCCGCAGAGGCCCTGGAAACCGTTGCGGACCCACACAATTTCCCGCTCAGCATCCTGACTCAATATGGCCCGCTCGGCCTTGTCGGTTTCCTGGCTCTTGTCTTTCTGCCGTTATGGCGGGCAGCTTCTACCAGAACCGGGCTACACCCGCCGAAAGCTCACCAGCCGGACCCGGCTTTTGCTACACTCGTTACAATTTTCTTAATTATCATATCGGTTCTTTTACTGTTCACTCGACTAATCTTTATGCCCGTCACAACCGATGACCTTGCCGTAATGATTTACGTGATAAGCAGATATTATATTCCGCCCGTAGCTCTTTTTGTCATCGGCTTTTGGCTTCTAACAGCCCCGTTGAACACAACACGAGTCACGAGTCACGAGCCACGAGTCACGTATTTTGCCGCCGCTCTTTTCGCCGCCGTCTTAGGCGTCCTTCTGCACAATCTAATAGACTTTGCCATTTTTGAACCGGGCGTTCTTACCACTCTTTGGGTGATAATCGCCTGTCTGATTGCGATAGATTTCCACCAAAAACAACGACCGCAATTCGTTTCAAAACCTGCTCCTTTTGTAAAAGCGATAGTACTCGCAGCCGCCCTGGTAATAATTGGAAGCTATTTTAGTTTTGTGTGGTGGCCGGTGGCCGCAGTCACCAAAACCATTCAGACGGCAATGAGCCGGAATCAATACCCACACGAGCTTTTGGCTCACGCTGCAGAGCTTGATTCGCTCGACCCAACTGCGCCGAATCTGAACGGCAAGCTCTATCTGCAGCATTACTACCAGACAGGCCAAACTCAATCCGCTCTGCTTGAAAAGGCCGAAGAGTCTTTTCTCGCCGCAATTGCTCGCAACAAGGCCGATTTCAAAAACTATGAGAAACTAAGCACCGTCTATAATCTGCTGGCAGAGGCCTCGCCTCAGCAGCAAAGCCGCGATTATCTAAATAAGGGCTTTGATAGTGCCATACTTGCCGTCGAATGTTATCCCGGCTCAGCCCGGCTGCACTTCAAACTGGCTAACATCGCAGAGCAGCTTGGCAAAACCGATATTGCCATCGAGCACTACAAAAAAGCAATCGACATCGAAGAGGCCTTCCGCCGGCAGTTTCAGATAATGTATCCCGAATGGAAAAAAATAGTTAGCCGACTCGGCCAGGATAAATACCTTCTTGCAAAAGACCGACTAAAATCCCTCTCCCGGCAAACAACCCCATAACGCAAAACGATATACGATATACGATATACGATATACGATATACGATATACGAATCACGATATACGAGATACGATTTCATCGGGTATGTCAAAGTTTGCATATACGTTTTGAACATCGTCGTGGTCTTCAAACGCCTCCATCATCGAAATTATCTTCTTCGCAGTTGACGCATCGTTGACCGGCACAGTATTCTGCGGAACCATCGAAATCTCGGCTACCTCGGTGGCTATCTCCTTTTCTTGCAGTCGCTCTTTTAGCTTCTCGTAAGCAGCTGGCGCACAGGTTATCTCAAAAATACCCCCAACAGTTTGCATATCGTCTGCCCCTGCTGCCAGGGCAATCTCCAGAAGCTCATCTTCGTCGGCTTCAGCGGTGCTGACCGTGATAAGACCCAACTTGGCGAACATCCAGTTCACGCACCCGCTTGTCCCCAACGAGCCCCCTAACTTCTCGAACAGCCTTTTGATTTCCGGCGTGGTCCGGTTGCGGTTGTCCGTCAGGGCATCAACCATTATGGCCACTCCGCCAGGTGCGTAGCCCTCGTACAGCACCTCCTCGAAATTGACTCCTTTCACCTCGCCGGTGCCTTTCTTGATTGCCTTCTCTATCGTATCTTTCGGCATATTGGCCGCCTTGGCCTTGTCTATCGCATATCGCAGGGAAATATTCGCAGCAGGGTCACCACCACCGCTCTTGGCCGCAACTATTATCATTCGGGCCAATTTGCTCCACATCTTGCCCCGCTTGGCGTCGGTAACCGCCTTTTTATATCTTATGCCCGCCCAGTGTGAATGACCTGACATACACGCTCCCGATTCTCGATTTCTGACCTCTGAACTACGAACTACCAACGGCCAAATACTATCGGCTAAATAGTAAATAATCAATAATCATTAATCGATAATCAATTAAAAAGGTGGATCGAACCGGCCGGGAGTTGAGAAAAAGGACTTCGATAGTTCACTCATAAGAGCTATTATATTGCACCAGAGCCTGTTCATTTAGCCCAAATATATATGCAATTAGAGGATGAATCTATAGTGTAATTTTTATCCTGAAAGAAATCCACACCAAGTAAGTTGGTCGTATCTTGCAAATTAACTGCAACAGTCTGTCTTTGCCCAATACCGCCCACTAAAATGCTCCTTTCTACGATAGGGCAGCTCATTGGTCCTTTTACCGTGTGGAAATATTCTCTTCTAACCAAGTTTAAATCTTCCCCGCCAGTTTTCCCTGCTAACTCTAAAGATATTACCGTCATAGAAGCCCCTGTATCTAACATCATGAAGCAGTCATGAATTCCGTATTCTCCTGAGACTGTTACAGGAATAAAAATATGTCCACGCAATTTCTTGCAGTCTATTCTTACAGAATTATATCGAGTAAACATTTCCCCCTTGTGTTTTACGTCTAAAATAGTCTTGGAATCCAGCTTCCTTTTTGCATCTAATTCCGCTAGCGCAATCCCGTCAAAAAACAGGATACATTTATGGTTTTTATCAAACAAGCATACATTCTTCAAATAAGGTTTTGTATAAGTAATAATGGGGATAGTGTATTTCATAATTTCTGAAATTTGGAACTCGCTGTTTTTAACTGGAGCATGAACTAGTAATATAAAATTGGTGAATTCTTCTACTTTTGCTTCGCATTGCCAATTATCCGGAAATGCTTCCTTTGATAATCCTTCAATCAAATTAATAATGCTCTGCCCTTGTTTGTTGTAAATTCTTTCATAAACATTATCACCAGTCGCCAAGTATCTATTTTTTTCAAATTCATCATTCAAAGCTTTTTTTTCTTTTTCATGTTTTAGCCGCTTGTTTAATTGCCAAGCTGATAGTTTTGCTTCGGAGTCATTTATTAGTGCACGTTTTTTGCAAATAGCCCAAAGATTGATAACGGCAATCTCTAAAGGACACATGGCAAGCAACACAATTAGAATTACATAAGGTTTGTTTCTCATGCTCTCAGCACTTAAATTAAAAAAATTCAATGCTCAAGTTAGGAAAATCATCTTTTTCAATTTGAAAATATTTTGTTGTTGAATAAATATCAAGAAATGGATTGTGTTCCAGCTTCTTAATGCTTTTCCTATCTAATCTGACCTTATAAATAATAATGTTCTCCTTCATAGAAGAACCGTCTTCATATTCAATATTAACAAAATGTTTACAACCAATTGCAATAGTTTCCAAATCTAAATCTCGGCAAAACTCGTAAACGTCATTTGTAACTTTGGAAATCAACCTTATAGTTTCTTTCTTTAACGAATTTATAGTTGAATGCTTTGTTCTTACACCTCTCTCTCCGCTTGTTAGTTCTGACATATCAAAATTTATATCTAATCTTATCCCTGCCGATGTTGTATATGTGCTTATCTCTGAATTCTTTGGAGCGGCTTTCCTCGTAATGTTTCTGATTATCTTTTCTATAGGCTCAGTTTTTTCTTTAGCCAATGCAAGCATTTCTAATTGAGCCTTCTCACGAGGTGTTATGGCATATCGAGAATTGTAGTTTTTTCTTTCTTGCCAAATCTTGGTATAATGCGTTATTGCGCTTTCTCTTAATCTATACTTGTTAACTTTTGCTATCTCTTTGGCATAAGTGTTTTTAAGAGTAATTATCTCCTGTGAAAAATCGTTTTCTATTTCTTTTATTTTCTTTTTGTAACTTTGCTGAGCCTTAGTCCTAACTTCAGCTACTGCAGCACGTGATTTAGGTATGAAAGAAAATAGGACGAAAATATCAACAACGACAAAGACTGTAATTATTAGACCATAACACGTCTTCACCAGTGCTCTTTTTACCCGGTATCTTTTACAATCAAAATCGAATTCGGTGTTACAATTCGAGCACTTTACTGTCAATATTTTGCTCTGGAACAAAGGGAACCTGAGTTTTTGTTTACACTCTGGACACTTAATTATTACCTTGTCAATGACTCTGTCATACATATAGGTTAACTCTTATTAAGTTTTTCTCCACACACCATCACCGCACCATTTTAACAATCGCCTGTGTTAATTCAACTGAAATTATCATGATGTTGTCTCCGCGCAATCCGCGAAATTCATCCTTCGTAGCAATTCTACTGCGGAGAATGGACTTGTGCCCGCGAAGCTTGTCCTCGACTCCGATCGGGGAGCGGGAACCCAGCTGTCCGTCGTTCGTCTTCCGCCCTCCTTGTCCTGCGTAGCTCTTAAGGAGCGAAGCATGGATGTGGCTAATAAATAATTAGTGAAAATTCGTGACAATTCGTGGCTATATTCCTCCGTGTAATCCGCGGTCGGTTTTGATTTTTTGAGTTTCGGTCATTTGGATTTGTTTCGGATTTCGATATTCGAATTTCGAATTTACCTCTATCTGACTTCTGTCCTCTGTCTTCAGTCTTGAGTCTTGAGTCTTGTGTCTTGGGTCTGTGTTCATTTTTCACAATTTTTCTCTATTTTTTGCAAATTTTCGCAATTTTGTCGCTACTTTTCTCATTTTTTCTCTACTTTTCTCATTTTTTCTCTACTTTTCGCTACTTTTCACCACTTTTTTCTTGCCTATTTTACCCAAACCCTACAACCTAACTATCTAACCCCCGTTTTTGACCCAAAAATCAGTGTAATCTGTGAAATCTGTGGTTAAATTTTGCCAATTTTATCAAATTCTGGATAATTTCAGTCCTAAACTTTGTTATTCCAGATTTAAAAACTTGCGTATTTGGTTCGAAAACTTGCGTGTTTGATGCGAACTTTCCCCTCAAAATCCCCGACATCGCAGGAATAAAAAAGTTGACAACGACCAAGACCGGTGCTAATTTGAAGCCAAAACAAAAAAATCAACCGCAGAGGGCGCAGAGAAAGAAATTAAACCTGCCCTCGAGGACATTCGGCTGAGTTCAGTCGAAGCCCGAAGCGAAGAAAGTAAACCTGGCGGGGCTTGCGAACTCGGCGGTAACAAAGTAAAATCGTTTGGCGTTTTAGCTGTTTTTCAATAACAACCTTTTTTAGGAGCTAAAAAAATGCAATCTCGCATCAATTTCCTTATCGCTATCATTTTGACAGTATTGGTCTCCATTGGTTTTGCCGCCTACTCCGCCGAAGCGACTGCGAAGGCCGGGCAGGAAACTACAACTTTACCCGAAAAACCTGTTTCGGCCGATGACGTTAACGCTGTGAGTATGCCATCTTTTCCTTATGTTGCCGAGATAACCGGCGATGACGTTTATATTCGTTCCGGCCCGGGTACGAATTACTACCGCTGTGGCAAGCTAAACAAAACGGACAGGGTAAAGGTTGTCAGCAGTCAATTCAGTTGGTCTCGCATTATCCCTCCGACCGGCAGTTTTTCCTGGATTTCAATGCAGTATGTCGGCATTGACCTGAACAATCCTGCTATTGGGACTGTTACCGGCGACGCTGTTCGTGTCTATGCCGGCTCGGAATACAGGGAGCCCATACATTCTGAGACTCCGCAGGTAAAGCTAAACCGGGGTGACAAAGTCAAGTTGCTGGGTGAAGAGAAAGACAATTATTATAAGATTGTCCCACCGGCCGGTGCCTATCTTTGGGTAAGCACCAAATATACAAAGGCCCTGGGCGAGGTCGGAGAAGTCCCGCTAACTGCCGCTCCTGCTGTTGATACCGGCGCGGTTGTTCTCACAAAGCTCTCTGTTGAGGACGAAAAGCTCAAAGAATATTACGCCCTGAAAAAGCAAATGCAGGCCCAGCAAGCCAAGCCAATAGCCAGGCAGGATTATACAAAAATAAGGAAGGCACTTCTTGAAATTGCCGGCAACAAAGAGGCGGGCAAAGCTGCACGTTATTGCCAGTTTGCGATTAAGCAGATAGAGCGTTTTGAACTGGCTGCGGAGATAGCCGAAGTGGTTCAGCTTCAGAATTCGCAGTTGCAGCAGGCTCAAGAACAGATAGATAAAACCCGTGCCAAAAGACTGGCTAAAGTTCAAGACCTGGGCAGATTTGCAATTATCGGAAAGTTAGAAACTTCAAGCATTTACGGGCCGGAGGCGGAAGTAAAACGATACCGGATAATCGACGATTCGGGCAAAACGGTTTGCTACGTTGAGGCGAGCGGTTCGGCTTCAGAGATGGATTTGGGCAAATTTATAGGCCGTAAGGTCGGGCTGGTCGGGACAATTGAGCCGAATCCACAGACGGCAGGGGCTCTGGTGCGATTTACCGAAGTAGAAGTAGTTGAGTTAAAATAACTTAGCTCCTTTTCGGTTAGAACAAATCAAGGCCCGTCGGCACCGAGGAAAGTTGGGCATAGCTTCATTTCTTACGCTATTTTGCTGCCTGAGGGGTGTTCGGGGGATTTTGAGCCCAGCCGAAAGTGCCAAGTTCGGCTGCTTATAGACAGATGAGGGAGGAGATTTTCGCATCAAACGCGCAAGTTTTTAAATCTGGAATAACAAAGTTTAGGACTGAAATTATCCGGAATTTGATAAAATTGGCGAAATTTAACCACAGATTTCACAGATTACACTGATTTTTGGGTCAAAAACGGGGGTTAGATAGTTAGGTTGTAGGGTTTGGGTAAAATAGGTAGGAAAAAAGTGGTGAAAAGTAGAGAAAAGTAGAGAAAAAATGAGAAAAGTAGAGAAAAGTAGCGACAAAATTGCGAAAAATAGAGAAAAATAGAGAAAAATAGAGAAAATTTGCGAAAAATGAACACAGACACAAGACTCAAGACACAAGACTTAAGACTGACAACAGAGGACGGAGGACAGAAGACAGAAGTCAGGGGTCAGGGGTCGGGGGGTCAGAAGTCAGAAGACAGAAGTCAGAAGTCAGAGGGCGGAAGACAGAGGGCGGAAGACAGAGGGCGGAAATTGGGATATCTGGATATCAGGAAATCAGGGTGTAGGTTATCAGGGATCAGGGTACCAGAATTGTAGTGGATTAGAGAATTAGTGAATTAGTTGAGCCACAGATTAGATAGATTTAGTTAGCCACGAAAAGACACAAAAAATAACCACGGATTTCACGAAGGAATATAGCCACGAATTTGCACGAATTAACACTAATTATTTATTAGCCACATCCATGCTTCTCTCCTTAGGAGCTACGCAGGACACGAAGGCATCCGTCTTCGCTATCCTTCTTCGCCAAGGCTACGAAGGACAAGACGGCGGACAAGACGACGGACAAGACGACGGACAAGATGGCGGACAGGCTCCAACACAAAGAAGAATCAGCCGCAGAGGACACAGAGAATACCTGAAATACGAAATTCGAATATCTAAATCCTAAACAAATTCAAATGACCAAAATACAAAATTCAAAACCAGCCACGAAGGCACAAAGAGACAAAGAAAAATTAGACAGGGACTTACACGGATTGGGACTGTTTTGGGGTTTTAAAAGGGGATTTACAGGAAGGAACCGCGATTTTTGTCGATTTACGGAGAAAAGTATTGAAAAAAATTCTCAAAAATGAAAAAAACACTTGACTTTTTCCGTTTTGTCCGATAATATATGACTCAATAATGCAAGGAGGAGTGGTGAGGAAGCCCGCTCTTTTATCCTGTCGAGCTTTCCCCCACTAAAAAACCAGCCATCTCGGAGGGCAAAATCTGACAAGGGTGTAGCTGTGACGGCGGCAGCCCAGTGCGCGCTTGCGCCGAGAATCTAACGTGAAATAGTGTTTTGTTTGGAAATGTGAAATCGGGTTTTGTTGCGAAATCTTAACAATTTTTTTAGAAGGTTCAAAGATGAAAAAGAAAAGTATAACAGTTTGGATATTCTTAGTTGCGACAATGTATTTGGGTGTGGTGAACAGTGCTCAGGCTGGCACCAGGTTCATTCCCGGTGATACCGAGGTCGGCGTATGGGATATTAACTCCAGAACATATACTCTGACTACAGATGTATCCGAAACCATACAAATAGACGAGGATAACCTGATTCTAGATGGAGCCGGGCACACGGTGACCGGACCTGGTTCGGGGAATGGAATTCTGCTTTCCGGAAGAACAGGCGTCACTGTCAAAGATATAAGTGTTCAAGAGTTCAGCAGTGGGATTAACCTGTGGTACTCGAGTGGTAACACGCTCATAAGAAGCACCACAACGAACAACCGGACTGGAATCAATCTTCATCGCTCGAACGACAATACACTAACCGACAACACCGCTTCCAACAATGTAGAAGGGCTTGACATCGGCGTCTCTAGCAATAACACCCTGACACAGAACATTGCCAATAATAATCACATCGGCATCGCCGTCGGCTCCAGTTCCAACAACAACATCCTCACAAGCAACTTTGCCAATAATAATACTGGTCCTGGTATCCGCGTCAACAGCTCCAACAACAACGCGCTTACAGGTAACAATACCAGCAGCAACAAGTGGGGCATATACCTCTCCCACTCTAATAACACCCTTACAAACAACACTGCTAGTAACAACGAGAGCGGCATCGAACTCTACAGGGCGCGCAACAACATTTTGAGGAATAACCTGATGTCTGACAACCGCTACAACTTTACAGTTAAAGGGGACGACTATCTGGACTTTGAGAATGATATCGACACCAGCAACCTTGTAGACGGCGACCCAGTTTACTATCTTGTAGGTGCTTCTGGTACTGTCATTGATTCATCATCAAATGCAGGTACAGTTTATTGCATCGGCTGTGACAACGTCACCGTAAAAGACCTCATCCTGACAAATGAAGCGTGTGGAATTTATTTCTACAACACCATTAACTCGAGTATACAGAATAATCAGCTCAATAATAATGGCACCGGTATCTACCTCAACTCTTCCAGCGACAATACTATTACGGGCAATACTGCGAGTAGCAACAATATCGGCATCTACCTCTCCAGTTCCGGCAGCAATACCATTACAGGTAATATTACTAATGATAACGACGTTGTCGGCATTCAACTCTATTCTGGCGGCAGCAATACCGTTATTGACAACACGGCCAGTAATAACCGCAGCTACGGTATCTGTCTCTCTGTTTCCAACAGTAACACCCTTATGAACAACACTACCAATAATAACGTCTACTACAACTACCACGGATGGGGCATCTATCTCGACCATTCCAGCAATAACACTATTACAAACAATATTACTAGCAACAACCGATATGGCATGTATATCTACCGTCATTCCAACAATAACAATATTGCAGACAACACTGTCAGTGGTAACGTAGTCGGGATCCGTATAGGCAGCTATGCGTACAGCTACAGATCCTGTAGCGGTAACTTGATTACAGGTAATGATGCCAGCAACAACGATTATGTCGTCTTCCTCTACTGGTCGGGCGGCAACAATATCATTAGAGATAACCACAGTGGCAGAATCCATCTTAACCACGCTGATAACAACACCGTTATTAACAATAATACGAGCGGTATTTCACTTGAAACATCCAACAATAACATTATAACAGGCAATATTATCAGTAATAGCGCATTCGGCATCTATCTCAGGTACTCCGGCGGCAATGTTTTAAGGGACAACCTGATGTCTGGTAACGATGACAACTTTATTGTTACGGGTTATAAAGATTCCCACTTTGACAACGACATCAACACCAGCAACCTTGTAGATGGCAAGCCAATTTACTACCTTATAGGTGCTTCTGGTACTGTCGTTGATTCATCATCAAATGCAGGCTTAGTTTATTGCTTTAACTGCGACGACATTACGGTAAAAGGCCTGACTATCACAAACGCGGAGAAGGGTATTTATTTCTACAACACCATTAATTCAAGAATACAGAATAATTCCCTCAATGACAATTACTACGGCATCTACCTCATCAGTTCCAGCAACAATACTATTACAGAGAATACTGCCAGTGAGAACCAGCGTGGCATCTATCTTGATGGTTCCAACAATAACGCGATTACAGACAACAATACCAGCAACAACAGGTATTATTATCGTGGTTTCGGCATCTATCTTGGATATTCCAGCGACAATACTATTACAGACAACATTGCCAACAATAATTACAACCGCAACATCTCGCTCGACTATTCACACAATAACACTATTACGGGTAACATGGTTAATGAAAGCTACGACGGCATCTATCTCGGGAATTCCAACTATAACATGATTGCAAACAACACGGCCGGCAATAATTCCAACGGTGGTATCTCCCTCAGAGGCTCCAACAACACCATTACGGGCAATACTACCAAAAACAACTACTATGGCATCCGCCTCTCCTACACAAACAATAACAAAATCTATCTCAACAACTTTATTGATAACTCAAAGCAAGCTTATGGAGGCAGCGGTGATGTCTTTAATCTGGATAAGCCTGTAGGAGGAAACTACTGGAGCGATTGGACTGGCCCTGATAATGATGGAGATGGCTTTGTTGATTCTCCTTACGTATTTACTGGAGGCCAAGATAATCTGCCCTGGGCAAATCAGGATGGCTGGCTTGGCGTAGCACCCACAACCCTATCTGAGAAATATTCTGCCGAATCAACTCTAATCGAAACTGTTCTCAGCCAAGATGTGAATCTCAGCGATGTGATAGTCAGCGGTGATTTTAATAGTGTTCTTGACTTTACCAGCTTTGAAATTGTTACAATTGATTCAGGCTCTTTTGCTGGTAAAGGGTTCTCAAAAGGTCAATTTGAGACCACGCTCGACGGCGTTCCTTACAAAGGTAGCTGGCAAGGTGTTACTTTTCTGAGGCCAGAAGAAAGGAAAATTTATCTTAAAGGAGCAATATTCGGAGAAATCTTAGCGACTGTTGAAGGCTACATAACCGAATCTATGCCCGAAAGCGGTATTTATGACCAATATCAAGCAATCTGGAAGATTGGCCGCCTTGGCGGTACAATTACCTCAGCAACCATTAACCTTAATGGCAATCTTTCTTATCTGAGCAGTGCTGAGTTTCCTGCTACTGAACTTTACCTCTTGCAGACTAATATTGAAGGAGAGGTCTCTGGCCGCTATTCGGGCTCTTTAGACATAGTTTTAACTCACTTAAGAATAATAAACCAGGATAACCCATATTACGGTGAAGGATTTTCCGTAGTTTCTTATATGTCTGAGTCTGGCTCCGGGCAGGGCTGGACCTACGATAGGATTGCCTCTCCCGACATAATCGAACTAAAGGGTCTGTTTGCTGGCCCACTTTTTGGTATCCTTGCCGGCACTTTAGATGAAACTGAGTTACCAAGAACTTTGTCCCTAAGACTCGACAGAGTTGATCTTGGCCTGCCGCCAATGGCCGATTTAGAGGTTAGAACCTGGGGACCGAGCAGAGTAAGCCCAGGGCAGACAGTAAACTACATTTTTGAGTATAGAAACGATGGTTTAAGAAAGGCAGAGAATGTTGTTGTAGCCGCTCAACTTCCTTTTGAAACAGAATATGTTTCAAGTACAAACGGTGGTATCTACAAATGGGAAACACATGAAGTGATCTGGAAGCTTGGGGAAGTTTCACCTAAAAATAAAGACAATATAACTGCTACAGTTCGAGTTCAATGGGCTTTGCCTTGGGGAACACGATTAGCGATCGACGCTATTATCGACACATGCAGTGATGAAGTCGATAAATACTATTCACCTGAGACCACACCAACTTTGGATGCTTTTAGTTATCAAGCCTATGAAAAGGTAGAGATAGTCTCGAGCCAGTATGTAGATTACAACGACTTAGCGGACTATTTTGCCGATCCGAACTTCGAGAATACTTTCACTTACGCCCATGAATTAGGTTTCTCATACTCAGGGGTAACAACAAAAACGAATTTTATGGATGGTTCGTTACTTGTCACCTCACTTATGGATTCCGGTTCCGGCGACGAATTGGTTCTTGACAGCCATTACTACTATTCAGACGGTGCCGTTGCACACGTCCTTGTGAAGCTGGACGAGGAGGAAGTTGCGTTTTTTGATAGAGGTGGAGGGCTTGCCTACCCGAATGATATGGAGCCTTATGCATGGGGTACGTGGGGAGAGCATAGCAGTTGTAGTTACGCAGATTGTTTAAGTAACTGTTTTGAAAAGAAGATTCCTAGTTATACCACGGAGCTAATACCATGGAAAAAGATCAAAAGACTTCTCTCAATAACGAGTACACTTTCAGATTGTGGTGGTTGTGTATCGAGTGGATTTACCGATCAAACGAAATGCGACGCCTGCGCAAGTTCCCTTGCAGGACTAGGAGGCCCCCTTGGCAAGTTGGCTGTAGACGTTCTGACCTGCCATATGGAGTGCGCTCAGTCCCCCAGGCCAGAAGAATATCTCTGCGAGGAAGACACTGTACGTGCCTATTGTGGTAGAGGATTCCTCCAGAGACGTTTCCTAGCCCCAGAGGTAGTTATATACGACCGTTGTATCTGGTGCAGGTGGAATTGGGAAGGCTATCACATTTGTGCGGCAGATGAAATCTGCGTAGCAGGAGAATGTAAACCGAAAGATCAAGTTAACAATACAAGCACACATGGAACTGTAATAGCCACCGCTCGTGATCCCAGTATCAAATACGGGCCTGAGGGTAGGGTTTTACCGGGGCAACGATTGGATTACACCGTTGAATACGAAAATGAGGGCGAGGGGATTGCCTTCGGCGTTTATTTCACGGATACGTTAGATGAGGATTTGGATGACTCGACCCTGGAAATTGGGCCGGTAATAGATGTAAATGATAGTTCCGTTATCTCAGGGCCTGGCATATATAATCCTGCGACGCGAACTATAACCTGGTTTGCTGGTGAAGTTGCTCCTGGCGAGGGTGGGATTACCGGATTTAGTGTAAATGTCAGAAGTGATGCTGAGGATGGCACAGAAATAATCAACTATGCCACCATTTACTTCCCCAGTGTTCCTGAAGAGACAAGAACCAACGGTATTGTTTCTATTGTTTCACTTAATCAGCCGCCGGCAGCAGATGCCGGGCCTGACCAGACCGTTGAGCAGGAGAACTATGAGGGAACAGAGGTTACTTTGGATGGTTCCGCATCAACCGACCCTGACTCGACAGAAGGCACGAATGACGATATAGTCTATTTCGACTGGTTTGAGGGAGTTACTCTCCTTGGCAGTGGCGAGATTATAAACTACACGTTCCCGCTCGGCAGCCATACCGTTACCCTGCTGGTAACCGATACTGTTGGCGAGACTGATGAGGATGAAGTGACCATCGTTGTTCAGGATACCACGCCGCCGGATTTTGAGTTCTCCGTTACGCCTGATGTGCTTTGGCCGCCTAACCATAAGATGGTTCTTATTACGCCATCCTGGACGGCAAGCGATATCTGCGATGAATCTCCGGAGGTTTCACTGGTAAGCATCGTGATGAACGAAGGTGATGATGCTATAGGTGACGGGCACACAAGCGATGATATTCAGGTAGGCGATGATGGCTCTATCTATCTTAGGGCCGAACGCAGCGGAACCGGCATAGGCAGGATTTACACTATCACCTATCAAGCGGTCGACGATTCCGGCAATACTACTGTTCGGAGCGCAACAGTTACGGTTCCTCACGATAAGGGTAAACCTAAATAACAGGTTTAATAATGCGTTAAGCACAAGGGCTGTGAGCATTATACTTGCAGCCCTTTTTGTTCAAAGAGTTTTACCCGCCTTCGCAGAAAGCCACGGGTTTTACCCGTGGTAATAGCCCTACTGTTCCCCTTTCGCGCAGGGACACGAATACGTTTGCTTTAATAACTACTATACTAAAAATCGGCGGGTTTATCAATGTTTGCTTGAGACGTATGTTCATCCTCGCCCCTGCGGCAGGGGCGGGATTCATATCCTCGTGTTGCGGAAAAGCAAGAAACAAAAAACGGTTGGGCGGTGAAATGCCGGAAAGACTTGTCACGCCCTGCGGTGTGTGTCTGGCGGTAAAAATATCCGTTTTAGTCTTGTAATCGGTCGAGTTCGTCGGTACACATCTTTAACTGGCCTGGGTTGGTGAGCTTTTTAGCGGCGGCCTGCAAATACTTTACCGCCAAATCCGGTTTGTTAAGATATCGCGAGTACAATATGCCCAGCATTAGCTCGACCTGCTCTGCGTATTCATAGTTACTGTAGTGAGTTAAGAACTGTTCGTAGGCCCGGGCGGATTCGGCTGGTTTGTTGTCGCCGGCAAGATGATTGGCAATATCCAGCAGGTACTGGCGGGGCAGAATCTGCTCGCTATCGAGCTTGATAAGCTCCAGATAAACTTCGGTTGCGGCCGGCAAATTCCGCTCTAGCATCCGACTGGCGATTTCGCTGCGAAGCAGCTTTATTTTTTCCTCCCGCTGCTTCTGGGCGGGTGTTTGCTTTACCTCCTTTACCTTTATCCGCCTGGTGGTTGTTCGGCCTGTAAATGGGTCGTAACCGCTGGAGACAACATCACGATAGCTACGGCGACGGTTCCATCGTTGTATCATTGCCCACAAATCAAGGCCGCTGCCTGTAATCAGGCCGGTGGCGAGCATAAGTAACATAGCTGTGATGCCGAAGGCATATCCTGCCAGATGTGCGTTATAGGCAACGTGGGGTGTATATCGGACGATTACATTATCAATTAGAATCATTTTGAGGCCTATAAAATACAATGTCGGCAGGTCCATTGTGCCAATAAAGAAGAACCAATATATGACGGTTATGAGGGTCTGTGGGAACAACACGAGAAAAGCGCCTGTTATAGCGGCGACGGCCCCGCTGGCCCCGAGGACGGCCGCAGGGCTCATCAGCGTATGACCTATAGCGCTGAACACCGCCCCGGCCAGATAAAAACACAAATAACCAATATGTCCAAGCTTGTCGTTGACATTATTGCCGAACAGATACAAAAAGAACATATTGCCGATAATGTGCATATAACTGCCATGCAGAAAGGCGTAACTTACAAACTGCCACAGGTACGGGCGAAGCGGAGTGAGCATAAACTGGTCGGCCCAGGGTCTGAGCGGCTCCAGCATACGCTGGCCGGCTATTATGGAATAATGAGGTGAATAGGTGATAAGAAAAATAAGTACGTTAACAGCTATCAGGGCGTAATTTGCGTACGGTGTCCGCCGGGGCCTTATGCTTGTGCGAATCGGTAATAACATAGTATAACCTACAAAAAGTGCCTAAAGTGAGCTAAAGTGTCTAAAGTGAACTAAAGTTTGCTCTTGTTAGTGGAACCTCGTTTGTTGGTGTCGAATCTCGTATCGAAGCTGGAAACCAGAGGCTGGATGCTCGAAAAAAACGAGCTTCGAGCTTCTATGACGAGCGTCGATACGAGCATCCACAACCTTAAACGAGAGTTGCAAACATTTTAGGCACTTCCAATTTTAGGCACTTATATTGTAATAGTAAGAAGTGTTGTGGACAAGGGATAAAAAAAATAGGACGGCAAGAGCCGTCCTTTCCGGTAAAATCAGTCGTTCCGGAGGTTTTTTCTCCCCTGCGAAAAACATCGCGAGCCGGTGCGAGAAGTTTGTAGCATTCGGTTTCCCCCCCAGCCGATGTTTTCTAATAAAAATATAAAAATAAAACAGCGCAAAGCCAAACGTCTGAGCAAAAAAAACTTTATTTTTTGCCAGGATGTTGTTAATCAATTGTATCGGCAGTTTAACGAATCGTTAATTAAGCTTTAAGGCCTGCTCCGAGGCAGAGCAAAAACAGCCATCTGTTCCCATTTTCAAAAAAAGACAGAGGAAGGAAAACACAATGTTCGGAAAAGGAGTAAATGGGAGAAACACAATACCCTGGATGGCAACGGGGTTGCTTTGTTTGTTTGCTGCGGCAACTGTATTCGCTGCAGAGAGTAAAAAAAAGCCCGTTACTCCCATCTCGTGGGAGCGCTGCCTCATCCAAAGCGGGGAGTTTTATGCCGGCGACGAGGCCATTCGTATTGCCGATAATGTCCTTCTGTACCAGCGCAACACGGGCGGCTGGCCAAAGAACATTGATATGGCCCGTCTCCTGAGCGATAAGGACGAGACCGCACTGCGTAAGGCCAAGGGCAGAAAAGATTCCACACTTGACAACGGCGCCACACACACCCAGATGCGATACTTAGCCAGAGTCTATGACGCCACCAAGCTCGAATGCTTCAGACAGGCCTTTCTCACGGCAGTGGACTACCTGCTCGAAGCCCAGTACGCCAACGGTGGCTGGCCGCAGTTCTACCCGTGGGAGCCGAACGCGGACTACTCCAGATACATCACCTTCAACGACGGAGCTATGATCGGAGCGATGAGCATTCTTCGTGACATTGCAGAGAAACGACTCTACTACACCTTCGTCGATGAGGGCCGGCGCCGCAAGGCTGAAAGAGCTGTGCAGAAAGGTATCGAGTGCATCCTGAAGTGCCAGATCATTGTCGATGGCAGGCGCACCGCCTGGTGTCAGCAACACGATGAAAAGACCTTCGGACCCCGGCCCGCTCGCATTTACGAGAAGGTATCTATCTGCGGCGCCGAGAGTGTCGGCGTGGTGCAGTTCCTGATGAGCATCGACAACCCGAAACCTGAGGTCATCGAGGCCGTCCAGGGTGCCGTTGCCTGGTTTGACAGTGCCCGACTCACCGGCATTCGGCAAATCAACAAGCCGGACGAGTCCAAAGGGGGCCGTTATGATAAGGTCATCGTCAGGGACACAACGGCCCCGCCAATGTGGGCACGCTTCTACGAGATTGGAACCAACCGACCAATCTTCTGTGGCAGAGACGGCAAAATCAAGTCCCGCCTAACAAAGATTGAACACGAAAGACGAATCCACTACAACTGGTATGGCTACTGGCCGACAGGGCTGCTGACCATAGACTACCCCGCCTGGCAGAAGAAGTGGGCCCCGGGAAAAAACGTACTCGAAAATCAGCCGGCAGAAAACAAAGTCGATTAGGGGATGGTGCAAATGAATAGCAGAATTATAGAAAAACGCATTAAGGCGGCTCGGCGCCTGCTAAAGAAAAAGAAGATAAATTGCCTTATAGTAACAAAGCCAGCCAATGTAACTTATACGACCGGCTTTTTGGGCGATGATAGCTGGGCGGTAATTACCGGCAGGGCGGTTTATCTTTTAACCGACAGCAGATACACCGAACAAGCACAAAGTGAATGTCCTCACTGCAGAATAATCCAGCGGACCGGGCCGATGGCTGAGGCGGTGGCCAAACTGATAAAAAAGCTAAAATCGGTGCAAACAGTAACCGTTGAAAAATCAACTTCTCTCGCTGATTTTGAGGCGTTAAAAAGAGAAGTTAAACCTCGGCTCAAATCAGTTGCGAATATTATCGAAACCCTGCGCAGCATCAAAGAGGCCAGCGAAGTCGCCGCTATCAAAGCCGCCGCGCGGGTAGCAGCACAGGCCCTTAAAAAGGCCCGTCGGTACATAAAGCCGGGCATAACTGAAAACGAATTGGTCGGTATGCTCGATTTTCAAATTCGCAAGTTGGGAGCAGTAAACAGCTTCGAGACAATCGTTGCCTTCGGCCCTAATGCTTCGCGTCCCCACCACCAGCCGGGCAACAGAAAGCTGAAAAAAAATGATACGGTTCTTATCGATTTCGGCGTCAGATATAAAAGTTACTGTTGTGATTTGACCAGATGTTTTGTTGTCGGTAAGGCCACTGCCTTTTATAAAAAGGTTTATGATGCTGTGCGCCAGGCGCAGACCGCCGCGATAAAAATGATAAAGCCCGGAGTCGAAACCCGCCAGGTGGATGCTGCCGCCAGGGAGGTGATTGCCGCGTATGATTTACCCGTTTATGGCCACGGGACAGGACACGGCCTCGGCCTGGAAGTACACGAAGAGCCGGTTATCTCAGCAGAGAGCAAAGGCAAATTGCAGGCGGGGATGGTTTTCACGATTGAGCCGGGCGTATATATCCCCGGCAAATTAGGCCTGCGTTTAGAAGATGATGTGTTGGTGACACAAAAGGGATTTGAGATTTTGACCAGAGGTAGCTATAAAAGAGTTGAGGACATTGTTATTCTATGACTAATCGAAGATAAAATATATGAAAAGTAAAACAAAGATATATCTTGTTGCAATCTTATTGGGGTCATTGTTTATCAGCTTATTAGCCAAAGAGCAAAAGGACGAAAAGGCAGAAGCGACCGAAGAGAAAATGCTAAAGTCCGAAGAGGCCAAGCAGAACAGGGAAAAAGATATAGAGGGATGGGCCCTCGGCTGTGCAGCAATGTTGACTGAGCGAAATCATGACAGTCATATTTTGTTAGGCGGATGCAGCGTAAATAAGATGGGCATATATAAAAAGAAAGGGCTTTTGTCAAAGTTCTGGGAGATAAATAGCCGGGATGATTTGCTTGATAATCTTCGGTGGATAGACAACGGGGGAGGCCGTAAGAGATTTGAAGGATGGGGAGGATTGCTTCAAACTCTCAGCGAGGAAGAATATCAGAAGTTGCTGGAGAGATATAAAGATAATCAGGAAATACTGCAGGAAATCAGAATTGCGAAAAAATATTACAAAAAGCTTGGTGTAAAAAGTCTTTTGGGCTGGGACTACACCAGATATATCTGCCTTTGCAGATGGAGCTATATAGCTGGCTATATCGATGAGGAGGAAGCGTGGTCTAAAATTATGCTGGTTGCAAAGGGGCTTCAGAAGACATTTGATTCCTGGGAGGACCTGGGACAGAATTACCTTATCGGCCGACAGTTTTGGTCTTATGAAGAAACCAAGAAAAACGGTTATCTTTATGAAGACGCTTACCAGAGACTCCTGGACATGCCTTCCAGCCCCTGGAACAGATATCCGTGGGATATGGATTTAACCGAAACAGAATCAATTAGTGAGCCCGACGAGGCGGAGCCGAAGAGGTTAGTACACAGTGATTATACTAATATAAGAGGTAGAGTAAAATCTTGAAGGTAACAAAAATTGCTGTTGGAATAACCGGGATAGCGGTTTTTATATTAGTCGGTCTGGCCATATTCTTCATTTTACAGATGCCCAGGACGCTTATTGTGCCGGACAAATATAAGGATATTCAAACGGCTATTGAAAAAGCAAGGCCAGGTGATACGGTCTTTGTAAGAGCGGGAGTTTATGATGAGTCAATAAAGTTTAAAGATGGTATCAATCTTGTCGGTGAGGGGATGGACAAGGTAATCATTCGATGCAAGGCTAAAAAGAATGTGATTCTTGTTAAAAATTGCAAAAGCGGCTTTATATCCGGCTTTACCGTGGAACACTACGGCGAGGGCAACAAGCAGGGCAAACGGGCAGGTATAAGTATCGAAGCAAGTAGCGTAGAGGTTGTAGCGTGCAGAGTTAGAAATGTGCTTGGCCGTGGGATATGTTTCTATAAAGGTGCCAGTGGCGTGGTTGAGGATAACATTTGTGAAGGAAATAAAAAGAATGGTATCTATATATGTGAAGAGGGGACAAATGTGACGGTGCGGAATAACCTTTGCCGAAAGAATGGAATATGTGGGATATGTTTTTATCATGGTGCCAGCGGAGTGGTTGAGAGCAATACTTGTGAAAACAACGAAAAACAAGGAATCCTAATACATTCGACAGGAACAACAGTAACCGTGAGGAAGAACAACTGCCAGACAAATAAGGCAGAAGGGATACTTTTTTACGAGGGTGCTTGTGGGACAGTTGAGGATAATATTTGTGAAAACAACGAAAAACAGGGAATCCTAATACATTCGGATGGAACAACTGCGACCGTAAGTAGAAACCACTGCCGAAAAAATAAGAAATCGGGGATATGTTTTTACGAGGGTGCCAGAGGGATAGCTGAGGATAACGTTTGCGAAGGGAATAAAGGATCAGGCATACTTGTAGCTAAGCCGGGGACAACAGTCGAGTTAAAAGGTAACCGCTGTGTAAAGAATAAAACAGATGGAATATGGCTTGCCAGCAAAGCAAACGGGATAATCAAAGGCAATATCTGTAAGGAAAACAACCACAATGGGATATTTGTGAGTAACCTTGGGACAAGTGCGACGGTGAAGGATGCCCAATTTCGAAAAAACGGGAATGAAGAAGTGTGTTTCAACCAAGGCGCCATCGGGCTCCTGGAGGATAATATTTGTGAACAAAATGGCAAAAATGGCATTGGTATTGCCGCATGTGCCAAGGGCACAAAGTTGACACTGAAACATAACCATTGTCGGTCTAACCAAAAAAATGGCATGTGTTTCTGGCAAGAGGTGGAGGTAATAGCCGAAGACAATATCTGTGAAGGAAATAAGGGCATAGGTATTTATGTCTCAGAAAAAGGGACAATCGCTACCTTACGGAAAAACCTTTGCCGAGAGAATGGAGGATCCGGTATAGGTTTCTACGACGACTGCACTGGTACAGCCGAGGGGAATGTGTGCCAAAAAAACAAAAAAAGCGGGATTGTATTTTATGAGGTGGCCGATGGTGTAATCGAAGGGAATATATGCGAAGAAAACCAGGATTCAGGAATCTTTATCGGGAGAGTGGAACGTGGCATAACAGTGAGAGAAAATACGTCTCGACGCAATTATGAGGATGGTATTTGTTTTACAAGAGGGGCTGTAGGATTAATTGAGAAAAATATCTGTACTGATAATAATGCGCGTGGAATCCAGTTTGTGTACGGTGCCAAAGGAACAGCTAAAGGTAATGTATGCGAAAAAAATCAACATCTGGGAATTCTTGTTCATGATTATGGAACAGTAGCCACTTTGGAAAATAACTTATGCAAGGAAAACTATCATTCCGGAATATTATTTACTAATGGAGCTGGAGGAGAAGCGATAGGTAATACATGTGAGAACAATCCCTGGAGTGGAATTGGTGTTCGCGGTAAAGGCACTAATCCTACCTTGGCAGCCAATAAATGCAACAATAATGGGATCTGGGGAATTATTTACTGGGCTGAGGCCGACCCAAACATCACCGAGGATAATGTCACGACCGGCAATGGCAAAAAGGGCATTATGCGAAGAGATTGGCAGCCTTTGATAGATACCAAGCACATAACGCCCGAAATATCTATTTGACTGGCAGAGGTAATAAGCTATAATAGGAGCAGTTTGCCAGGGGTGACCTGCAAGTAAGTGGGTCTGAGAAGAAACCCTTTGAACCTGATCAGGACAGCCGAGAAGTTCGGTATGCCTGCGTAGGAAGCGGTGAACTTGAAAATAGACAACGAGACTTAGACAATTAAATCGCTTCCTGCTGAGGCGATTTTTTTGTTTTGGAGAAATTAGCCATGAAGACATAAAGGCACGAAGAAAGAAAGAGACCCCACACTTATGCGTGGGGAATATATCTTGGTGTCTTGGTGGCAAAAAAGGAAAAGCAATGGCAACGCAACTACAAATAGCACGAGCCGGAACAATTAGTGACGAGATTAAGTTGGTGGCGGAGAGCGAAAGCGTAGAAGCTGAGCTTATCCGCGCCGAGCTTGCCGCCGGCCGGTTGGTAATACCTGCGAACAAGCTGCATCTGAAAGCCAATTTGGCGCCAATCGGTATAGGGCGGGCGGTCAGCACAAAGGTAAACGCAAATATCGGCACAAGCAGTGTCTGCTACTTGGTGGAAGCTGAAATTGAAAAAATGAAGGCGGCGCTGGCGGTCGGGGCCGATACGATTATGGATTTAAGTACCGGCGGCAACCTCGATGATACGCGTGAGCAATTGCTGGCCCGGTGCCTGGTGCCTTTCGGAACAGTGCCAATCTATCAGGTTATAGAAGGAAGGGACGTTGAGGAGATAGATACGAAAATAATCCTGGATGTTATAGAAAAACAGGCCAAGCAGGGCGTTGACTTTTTCACCATTCACGCCGGCGTATTAAAAGAATACCTGCCGTTGCTTGAAAGAAGAGTTGGGGGTATTGTAAGCCGGGGCGGAGCACTATTAGCCAAATGGATGATACATCACAACAGGCAAAATCCACTGTACGAAATGTTTGACGATTTGTGTGCCTTGATGGCCGAATACGATATTTGCTTTTCTCTCGGTGACGGTCTTCGCCCTGGTGCGATTGCCGATGCGACCGACCAGGCCCAGATTGCGGAGCTGAAGACCCTGGGCGAGCTGACCATTCGGGCGCAGGAGGGGGGCTGTCAGGTTATGGTCGAAGGTCCGGGTCACGTGCCGTTTGACCAGATACAGTACAATATGGAAATCCAGCAGCAAATCTGCCACGGTGCGCCGTTTTATGTTCTGGGGCCTCTGGTAACGGATATCGCAGCCGGCTACGACCACATAACATCAGCGATTGGCGGAACCGCCGCCGCCTTTTATGGCGCATCATTTTTGTGCTATGTAACGCCGAGAGAGCATCTGGGCCTGCCAAACGCCGATGATGTTCGAGCCGGTGTAGTTGCATCCAAAATCGCAGCCCACGCCGCTGATATCGCTCGTGGCCTCAAAGGTGCCGCCGATAGAGATAAGAAATTGAGCACCGCACGGACGAATCTGGACTGGAAAACGCATTTAGCTGAGTCGCTTGACCCGCAGACAGCTGAAAGGATGCACCGCGAGGCCTGTAAAGAGATGGGGGCCGGGGAATTGCCGTCAGCCGATTACTGCTCTATGTGCGGCCGACAATGGTGCAGCGTCAGAATAAACAGAGAAATTCTAAAGTGTCTAAAGTGAACTAAAGTGCCTAAAGTGTTTGCGACTCTCGTTTAAGGTTGTGGATGCTCGTATCGAAGCTCGTCATAGAAGCTCGAAGCTCGTTTTTTTTCGAGCATCTAACCTCCAGTTTCCAGCTTCGATACCAGTTTCGACAACGACAAACGAGCTTCCACTGCAAGAGCAAACTTTAGCTCACTTTAGTCACTCCAAACTTTAGGCACTTTATATTATGTTTTCATTGAATCCCATTCGATAAAGGCGATTGGCAGGAAGATAAAGATCGGCAGCCAGGCCCAGAATCCGATTCGATAAAAGGTGTCGGCCTCGGGGGCGAGCATTTTGCAGATAAAGGTTGTGATGAAACAGCCGGCCGTCGCAGCGAAGCTAATCATAATGGCAGACTTCATCGACTTTGGGTCGCGACAAACCAGAATCGGCAGAGCCAGCATAAGCATCGTCAGATTGATAATCGGCTCAGTAACACGAGAGTGCTTCTGGGCGTAAAGCTGGCGCAGGTCTTTGATTTTTGCTCCCTGCTGCGCCTGGGCTGCAAGAACAGCCAACTGTCGCCAACTTAGCAAAGTTTTGTGTCTGGCTTTGCGTCTGACAGGAATATCTTTTGGAGTAATGTCACTGGCATAAGAAGCGATTGGCTTGCTGCCGCTGAGAGGGTCTTTTTCTGTCAATCTTCCGTTAGTTAAATCCCACCTGCGTGTTTGGGGATTGTATACGGCCTTTTCTGCTGATATTCGGCCGGTTACCTGCCAGATGGGTGAGTCGGGAATTTTCGAGCGTGTGATGATAGTCGGCTTATGCAGCGTTGCTGTTGCCGGGTCAAAGCTCGGAGAGCAAATCAGTGAACCGTTGCCGTCGGTAATAAAGTCTACATCATAGGATTCCTGTCCTGGAGTTGCGTCTTGGGTACGCACAAGTTTGTCGGCAAGTGGCGGTATTATAAACTCCTGGTCAATTACAAACAATGCTGTCAGCAATAATGCAAGGATGACTATCGGCTCAATCACCCGCTTTAGACTGACTCCTGAGGCCATTACCGCGACCAACTCATTGGAGCGGACCATCTTGCCCAGTGAAAAGGCGGCGGCGACTACGGTTATCATTCCGGCAAAGTCACGAAAGTAAAGCGTGCTGTTCAGACCATAAAAGGTCAATATGTTTTTAATAACAACCAGGGCACCAAGGTCGGCGTGCTCGGTAAATTCATCGAGGTTCACGAACAAATCAATAATTATCCGCAGCCCTATAAGCACGCAAAAAGCGATTGCGTAACCAATCAGAAAATTCTTTGCGACATATCTGTCTAATATCTTCATACCAATCCCGTATGTCGTATTGCGTATATCGTATCGCGTTCGAGATACGCGTTGTTAGTTTTTCAACAGTTTTCGGTATATTACGACGGCTAACAAGGACAAAAACACCAGGGCTGCCCACATCAATATAATACCTGAGCCCGCCTGTGCACCGGGGTTTTTGGTAATGTTTTTGCCCATCATTATGCAGACTATCAAGACCGCAGCGGGCACCGAGCTTACGCCAAAAGCGCTGAGCAAGTGTCCACCTTTTAAGATAATACCAAGTCCGATGCCAATCAATATCACCGGTATGCAACCTATTCCGAAAACCAGCCGGGTATGTAATTCCGCCTTTATTTCAGCCAATGTGTTCCATATTCTTTTTTGAAGCTCATCTTGCAGACTCTTCAGTTTCGGGCTTGGTTCTCTCTTCAGTGCCAGGCCGGTCGAGGCGGGACTGATAGTTTTCAAAACGTCCTCGCTTGTGAATTTATTCGTTACGGTTGTGGGCAAAACCAGGCCGCGAATGATATGTCGCATTTTCAAATCCTCTGAGCCGTCCGCACGCTTCAACGTGGGGTTGTAGAGGTCCATTGTCAAAGTTGGTGCCAGTTCGTCGCCTTCGATAACAAGCTGCGCCCTTGTGCATCGCAGTGTCCCTATAGGTTGTTTGCTGACCGCATCAGATTCGGTGACCACAACGTCTCCGGACAGCAGCACCTGCTTTTCGTCTCCAACCGTGCAACTGTTGGCGGTAAATTCGACAAACCTGCGACCGCTGTGCAGTTTGTAGAAACTGCTGGGACCGGCGGCTATTGTCTCGGCGATATCTTCGGCCAGCAGTTCCGCAGTAAATTGCGCGTAAACCTGGCGAGCCAGTTTTGCAATTGGATAAAACAGCATCAGGTCGACGTCGCGAATTCGCTTCATTTCGTCAATCTTCTTGAATTTTATATCGTCACCCAACAGCGAGCCGAATTCGACCGCCAGTGACAGCCACTCGGCGGAGAACCCTCCCTCGCCCTCAGGGCCTATCTGGTATGTATTATGTGCGGTTATTTGTACCTCATTAAATATTTTGTGCGGAGTGAAATTTACGTTGGCACTTTCGGCGGTGATAATTCTTTTTATTTCGGAGTTTTTCACCTCGGTGACGACTACACCCGAAAGCGTATTGTTTTGCACGTCGGCCTGGTCGGCGTAGATTCGGTAGCGTTCGTCCGGCGGCAGTTTATAGTAGCCCCTTCGCCGGATATTACGGAAAAGTATCTGCTTTGCGTCGGCTTTAAGGGCGGTTTCGGCCCGGCGTACGAAGACCGGCACCACGTGGAAACTCAAAGATAGATTTGCAATCGCCACCATAATAGCCAGTGCCAGGCCTGGATAGACCAGTGTCAGCAGAGAAATCCCGCTTGCCTTGCAGGCATCAAGTTCATTATCGCTTGCGAATCGGCCGTAAACCAGAGCGGCCGCGAACAAAGCGGCTATCGGCAGTACGAACGTCAGGGCTATCGGCAGAAAATAACCCATAAAATGAACCACCTGGCGGGGCCCTACGCCGTGTTCCTGAACCGGCCGCAGAATACTGCCCAGACTCAGCATCAGCGTCAAAGCCACCACCGCGACGATAAAGACCTTGAAGGTCTCGCGAAATATGTATCTTTGCAGCGTAAAAACCATTTCTCAATTGATTATTGTTCCTGCTTGTGCAGGAATGACAATATTATTTTTTATTGATTATTTTTAATGTTTTCTTCAATTGTCAATGATTAGGGGGGTTTTGCAACAAAATTCTCCACCGCCGGCGCAAAGCGGGAAAATTTGAGAAATTTCTTGACTTTTTTAAGCATTGTGTGTAGTCTTATAATTTGAAGGAGGAGGCCGGTAGCCTGATTTTATTTCGAGCTTTCCCGCCTGAATTTAACCAAACGGATTTGGAGATGAGCCCTATTTCAGGGTTTTTGCGCCTGGTTTTTGGCATTATCAGGCCATAGAAAGGGCATTTTATGGTTGTCATTGCGAGCGGAGCGAAGCAATCTCTATCGTTCGAAGGCCAGAGATTGCCACGGCCTTTCAGGCCTCGCAATGACAAGTCATCGAATCAAATGTAACAAAACAGCAGTTTTTTCAGGAGGAGTTTCGATTATGGACAAATTAGCAAGGATTTCTGTTTTGGTGTTTGTTTTATTAACAGCGGCAACTGCTGCGCAGGCCGTAGTCTATGAAGCGGTTATCTTACACCCCAGCGGGTTCGATGAGTCGGAAGCCCGAGGTGTATCAGGCGGTCAGCAGGTAGGCGGGGGTTGGAATACTGATCCGCGGGATTCCCACGCTTTACTGTGGTCGGGCACGGCTGAAAGTTGCGTTGACCTACACCCAAGCGGATTCGACTACTCTGTGGCCTATGATATCTGGGACGGTCAGCAGGTAGGCTGGGGGAACGGCCACGCTTTACTGTGGTCGGGTACGGCCGAAAGTGTCGTTGACCTCAACCCCAGTGGGTTCACGTACTCGGAGGCCCGTGGTATCTCAGGCGGTCAGCAGGTAGGTTACGGGCACGGTAGCATCACTGGTGGTGAATACCACGCCTTACTATGGTCAGGGACGGCTGAAAGTGTCGTTGACCTCAACCCCAGTGGTTTCACAAGCTCGCTTGCCCGCGGTGTCTGGGGTGGTCAGCAGGTAGGCGATGGAGATGGGCACGCTTTATTGTGGTATGGCACGGCGGAAAGTGCCGTTGACCTTAATCCCACTGGTTTGACTTCGTCGCGGGCGCACGACATTTGTGGCGGTCAGCAGGTAGGCGAGGGCAATTACCATGCTTTACTATGGTCGGGTACAGCCGAAAGTGTCATTGACCTTCACCCCGACGGATTCACACGCTCGAGCGCCTTCGGTATCTGTGGGGGTCAGCAGGTAGGCTATGGGCGAGGTGGCTCCACTGGTAACAAAGACCACGCTTTACTATGGGAGGGCACAGCCGAGAGTTTCGTAGACCTGCACCGTCTCCTGCCGCCAGAAGGATATATTTACTCATGGGCCTACGATATCGATTCAGCAGGACGCATCGTCGGATGCGCCAAGACGAATGCAGGCGATTACCATGCGGTCTTATGGGTTCCGGAGCCGGGGACGGTTTTGTTGTTAGGATTAGGCGGGGTAGTGCTGCTGAGAAAACGCAGAGAATTTTAGCCACGAAGCCACAAAGGCACCAAGACGTTTCAAGTGCCTAAAGTTTGCCCTTGCTGTGGAAGCTCGTTTGTCGTTATCGAAACTGGTATCGAAGCTGGAAACTGGAGACTGGATGCTCGAAAAAAACGAGCTTCGAGCTTCTATGACGAGCTTCGATACGAGCATCCACAACCTTAAACAAGAGTCGCAAACATTTTAGGCACTTTAGCTCACTTTAGGTACTTTTTCCATTTGCGTTAAAGACAGATAAGCGCTATAATGGCAAATACGGCAAATGCTATATGCTAAATGTTGATTCGGGAGTGATTATGCAGAAAGACCCAAGACCCAAGACCCAAGACACAAGACCCAAGACTCAAGTATGTGCTTTAGTATGTGCACTTGTGCTCTTCTGTGCTTGTGCACTTTGTTGGGCTGATACGATTGTTCTAAAAGAAGGGCAAACCCTAACCGGCGATATCCTCGCGGAAAAAGAGACACAGCTAATAGTGGATATTGGCATAACGGTTCTGACAATCCCGAAGGAAAATATACTCGAATATGAATACAGCGGGGATAAATCGCTCGAGGCCGAGGGTGCCGACGTCAATGACGTAAATGATCTGGGTGTGGAAACCGATAAACCGCGACCGGCGGGGCAGTTGTATCATACCGCTGAGCTGAAAAAAACGACTATCGAAAGATGCGTGGATGCGTTCTCCGAGGCGGTTCTAAAGGTATCAAGCCCGGCGGGGATGGGCTCAGGGTTCTTTATCAACGAAGATGGTTACCTTATAACCAATTATCACGTCATAGAAAAAGAAACCAAGATAGAAGTTACTATGTTCCAGCAGGCGAAGAACGGCTTTGAGAAAAAGGAATTCAAAAAGGTCAAAATCGAAGCCATCAATCCTTTTGTTGACCTGGCACTATTGAGGGTCGAAGACCTGGGTGATACAAAGGTCAAACATATATACCTGGGTGACATCGACAGCATCAGGGTAGGCGAGGAGGTCTTCGCAATCGGCAATCCCTTAGGGCTGGAGCGAACCGTTACCGACGGCGTCATCAGCACGAGAAACAGGGCCTTCGAAGGTCTTTTGTATATCCAGACTAATGCCGATATCAATCCCGGCAATTCCGGCGGTCCTTTGTTTAATCTGGCCGGCGAGGTAATCGGCGTTATAAATATGGGATATATATTCTACGGCGGGCTGGGCTTTGCCATACCAATCAATTATGTAAAGCACTTCATAGAAAATCGTGAGGCCTTTGCCTATGATAAGGACAATCCGAACACCGGCTATAAATACCTTCAGCCGGACAGAAGACGCAATAAGCAAAAGCCAAAATTCCTCAAAAAAAGTGATTAGCGTAAAATGATTAGTGAGTCGTATTTAGTAACTAACAACTAAAATTAACGAAAGGTCTGAAAATGAAACATTTCCCGAAAAAAGCGAAAGTTTTTAGTTTTGCGCTTTTAGCTTTTAGCTTCTTGGCCTCTGCACAGGCCGGGGTCCTGCCCAAGACAGCCAGGTTGCTGCCGCCTGAAACGGTTCTGCTGACCGATATTGACAATTTCAGTCAGCTCAGAGGGCAGTTTGAAAAAACCAGTGTTTACAAACTCTACAAAGACCCGGCGATGGCTGCCTTTGTAGAGGACTTCAAAACCAAACGGCAAGAAAAAGTGCGGAAACTGGATAACGAAATCGCTGAGGCAGTTATCAGTGCAGATATATTGCCCGAGGGTAGAGTAGCCGTTGCTTTAGTGCTCAACGAGCAGACGAAAGAAGCCAACGAGCCGCCGTTTTTGTTCATAACCGAGTGGGGCGAAAACACCGCAAAAATCAAAGAAGCGGTGGAAAAACAAGTCGAAAAGGCGATTGAAGACGGCTCGCACCGAAAGACCGAGGATTACCGCGGCGTCAGTATCATAACGATAATCCGGAAGTCTTCCGAACCTCTGAGCTATTGTTTTATCGATGACTGCCTGATAGTGTCCGCAAATCTGGACGTTCTGAAATTTGTCATCGCCCATATCAAAGGTGCCAGCAGCCCGACGCTGGCCGACGACGCCGATTATACCTCCACCATTGCAGCAGTTGGGCCTTATCACGACATTGATTTCTATGTCAATATAAAACAAATCATCAAGATGGGCATCGCCGAGGATTCCTCCGGCAAAGCGCAAAGCACAATAGCCAATCTCGGTCTTGATAATGCTGCCGCTTTCGGCTTCTCGGTTGGCCTCGGCAGAGCCGGCAGCTCCTGTAGCGGCAAAGCACTCCTGAAAGTCGAAGGTGGGAAAAAAGGTATCCTGAAGATGCTGGAGGTTGAGTCGGGCGGTTTCAGAGCCCCTCGATTTATTCCCGCCTCGGCCTATTCGGTATCGTTTCTAAATCTCAATATTGGAAAGGCCTATAGCACACTTGGCAATATCCTCACCAGCTTCTCGCCTCAGGCCGCTGCCTGGATGTATATGCCGCTGCCAACGTCTGATTCGCCGGACAAGCCCGGGCTGAAAATAAAAGACGACATTATCGACTATCTTGGCTCACAGATTGTGATCGCCCAGAGTATAAACAAGCCGTTCTCCAAAAATTCGACACCGACAGAGACTCTTGTTGCTCTGGCGGCAAGTAACCATATCGCTCTTGAAAAATCGCTGTCACTTCTGCACGGGATGATGACCCAGAACAACCCTGAAGCCAGGCGTGAACTTTTAGGCCACACGATTTATGTGGTTAACCTCCTGGCCCTGATGCCGCCTTTTATGCCTGGTGGGAGGGCACCGATGCAGGCCCCGTTAGAAGAAAGTTGCAAGCAGCGACCACATCGTCAGTACGGACTTCTAACGGGGCAGGCCCCTGCCGGGCCCCGCCCCTCCGAGGGGCTGGGCGGGCCAATCGCTCCACAAATGCCTAAGGTAGCATTTACCATCACCGACACCCATCTGATTTTAGGGGCCGAAGCAGGTGTTGAGCGGGCCATTCGCAGATTGAGCAGTGCCGAGTCCGTATCAGTGGATTCTGCGAAGTGGTTCACCTCTGCCAGATTGTCCCTGCCTTCGGTTGTTGGAATGGCCGGTTTGCAAGACAACGCGGCCTCCGGCGAACTCTTATGGTGGATGATGAAGGAAAGCACCACCCCGCCCATCAAGACGGGCGGGGCGACCATCCCGATGGTCCCCAATCCGGCTTTGATGTTTTCGCAAATAGGACTGGATTTGTTTAAATTCGACCTTTTGCCCGATTACGATATTGTGCGTAAGTATTTTGGCCTGTCCACTTTTTACGGCGTTAGCAGGCCGGACGGCTTCTTCTTCGAATTCGAGTATCTTAATCCAAGTGGCACCAACTAATACAAACTAACGAATTGTCAGTGGATAACTTTATTGAGGGGATAAGTGATTATGCCTGATGCCCCTGCCCGCTTCAAGGCCGGGACTAATGTCCGTTCGATTTTATCTTCGATAATCACTTCTATAGCCACATAATCGGAATCGGCCAAACTCGAAATAGTCGGACTCCTCTCAGAAGGCAAAATCTTCAAAACGTCCTCCAAATCACCCTTTTTTATGTTCATCTTCAAGCCAACTCTGCTGCGGGCGTCGATCGCTGCATTAAGTAAAATAGCGATGTTTTCTATCTTTTGGCGTTTGAATTTATCCTGCCAGGCCTTTTTGTTTGCGATAAACCTTGTTGTGGATGTTATCACGGTGTCTATTACTCGCAGATTATTTGCCGCAAGTGTCGAGCCGGTCTCGGTAAGTTCCACTATCGCATCCACCAGCTGGGCTTTTACTTCGGTAGAACCCCAGCTAAATTCGACCTTTACATCGATTTTTCTTTCTTCGAAATATTTCTTTGTTACGTTAACCAACTCGGTTGCGATTATACCACCGGCCAAATCCTTCGGCTTTTTTGCTTTGGCTTCGTCAGGCACAGCCAAGACCCACCTGGCCGGCTTGCTTGTGGCTTTGCTGTAAGACAGTTCGCAGACCTCGATCACATCTGAGCCGTTCTCCATTATCCAGTCATAGCCGGTAATGCCGGCATCGAGAGCGCCATCTTCAACATATCTGCTCATCTCCTGGGCTCGCAGCATAACCAGACTTATTTGCTCATCGTCTATACTCGGCAAATAGCTCCTTTCCGAATCGGCAATGTGGAACCCCGCTTTGCCAAAAAGTTCAATAGTTGCCTTTTGCAGACTGCCTGCTGGAATACCTAATTTTAGTAATTCTTGCGACATCTTAAATCTCGTATTGCGTATATTGTATTATGTTTTTCTTTTTTATCTTTTAGTTTTCTTTGTTTCCTTTTTGGTTTTAGCTTTGACTTTCACTTTACGGGCAGTTTTTTTCTTCTTTCTGGCTTTGCGTGCCTCGCTCTGTCGTCGCAAAAGGGCGTAAAACTCGTATGCATTTTCAGCCGAAATCGCCCTGGCTAAAAAGCCCTCTATTGGATATGTCGTTTTTCTGTTTCGTATCTCCTGCACCTTGGCGTTGGCATCAACCAGTTGGTTGCTCCGAAGAAACTCTATCATCTTTTTTGTAAGTGGTATTGCGTGACCTTGCAGAGACGTAAGCACGCAATAACTAATCGCGAAGTGGCTAACGCCGTCCGTTTTCTCAAGAATTTGTCTGGCCGGGCGTATGCCAATCTTCTTCAACGCCTTCAAACTAACCGTATTATATTTGTAGAATACAGCACCCAAAGCCCTGGTAAGTGCTGAAGCAATATCTCTGGTAACAGAGCTGTCTGCGCCCAATACTTCAACGATTTCTTCTGCACGGGAAACGCGCAAATCGTTCAAATTAATGAAATAACCAGCAAACCTCTTAATCGCTGACCGTGTTGCCTTCTCGCTCATTTTCTCGGTAACGATGGCGTAAACAAGGGCGTCGGTCGGCTCATCATAGGTAACCTTTTTGACCTTTGGGTATTTGGATTTCAATGAACGGTACAATTTTTGTACTTTTTTGGAATACTCTTTGCTGTTTTTCATAACTCGATTCTCGATTCCCGATTCCCGTCTTCTACGAGCATTGGGTATCGGGTATCGGGCCAGCGTCCTCTGTCTTTTCCAGCTCGCTGACCGCTTGGTCTATAAGTTTCATAGTTTCCAGCGTTTTTTTGAATTTGTCGTCCCTATGAAAACGCAAGACAGGGCAGAATTTGCTCTGCAATTTACCGGCCAGCAGCGATTGTATTCGGCTCTTTGCGTGCATTATTGCTGCAAAAGTTTTGTTCTGCCCCGTCTCATCCTTGCCAAAGATGCTGAAATAAACATCGGCACTGCGCAAGTCAGCGGCCATATCAACTCTCGTAACGCTCACAAATCCCTCGATACGTGGGTCGTTGAGATGGTTGGCAATAGCATCACTGACCGCTTCTTTTACCACACGAGCTACTTTTTCCTGTCTTCTTGTCGGCATAATAATTCGTATCTCGTTCGAGATACGCTTGACAATTCACGAGATACGCTTAAAGGGTTCTGGCTACTTTAACAATTTCATAGAAGTCCAAAACGTCATCGACCTTAATATCGTCGAATTTTGCTATCTTAATACCGCACTCTAACCCTGCCTTGACCTCGCGAACATCATCTTTGAAATGCCTTAGAGACTCTATACTCAAGTCATCTCTGATTACCACATTGTCGCGTATCAAACGCACCTTCGCATTTTTGTTCACGAGCCCACTATTGACGTAACAGCCGGCTATAATACCGACTTTTGAAATCTTAAAGGTAGTTCTCACTACAGCTCTGCCAAGTGTCTTTTCCTGCTCTTCCGGCTCAAGCAGCCCTTCCATAGATTTTTCCAGGTCTTCGGTTATGCGATAGATTATATTGTAGAGTCTTATCTCAACTCCTTTGGCTTCTGCAATCTTGGCTACGTGGTTTTCGCTGACGACGTTAAAGCCGATAATAATGGCGTTTGACGCCTCGGCAAGGACAACATCGCCCTCTGTAATCCCACCTGGTGCCGCGTGCAGAATTTTAATTTTTACTTCGTCGGTGCTCATTTCAGATAAATATTTGGTCAAAACATCCACCGAACCCTGCACGTCGGCCCGGATGATAAGGTTTAATTCTGCTGTCTTGCCGGCCTCGATCTGGCTAAATAAATTATCCAGCGTTACCTGTGTGCGTTTGGCCAGCGAGCTTTCTCTTGAGCGCATCTGGTTTTCTTCAGCGGTGGCTTTGGCCTTGTTAATATCATCCAGGCAGTAGAACCTGTCGCCGGCCTGGGGGACACACTGCAGGCCTGTTATCTCCACCGGCATCGAGCTTGTAGCCGTTTTTATATTTTTGCCGAAGCTGTTTTTCAAAGTTTTCACCCTGCCGTAGGCGCTGCCGGCCAGTACCACGTCACCTTTGTTCAGTTGGCCTTCCTTAATCAGCAGCGTTGCCACCGGGCCTCGCCTGGCTGACATCTTTGCCTCAACGACCCATCCTGTTGCAGGAATTGTGTCATCGGCCCTGAGTTCAAGCAATTCGGCCACATAATCGAGATGTTCGAGCAAATCACTGATTCCCTCACCGGTAAGGGCACTGGTTTTGACAATTTCGGTCTGGCCACTCCATTCAGTCGGCGTCAGGTCGTGCTCGGCCAACTGCGAGTAAATCCGATTTGTATCGGTGCCGGGCAAATCTATTTTATTCAATGCCACAATGACCGGCACATCCGCAGCCCTGGCGTGGTGTATCGCCTCGATGGTCTGCGGCATCACCCCATCGTCGGCGGCAATGGTCAGCACCACAACATCGGTCATATTGGCGCCTCTGGCCCGCATGGCCGTAAAGGCCTCGTGCCCTGGGGTATCGAGGAATGTCACTTTCTTATCGTCCCAGCTGACCTGAGATGCGCCGATATGCTGTGTGATGCCGCCGCTTTCGGCGGCTGTTACGTGAGTCGAGCGGATCTTGTCCAGCAAACTGGTTTTGCCGTGGTCAACGTGTCCCAGCATTGTGGCAACTACCGAGCGTTTCTTGAGATTTTTTCGCGGGCGCTGCTCGAATTCAGCATGTATCTGTTCTTCCAATGTGCTTTTGTGCTCCACGCCCAAGTCAGTGCCAAACTCCAGAGCCACCAGTTCCGCAGCGTCATTACTTATAACCTGATTGACCGTGGCCATTACGCCCTGTTGCATCAATTTGCCGATGATATCGGTTGATTTAACACCAACAGCCGCGGACAGGTCCTTTACGGTAATCGGCTCGGTTACGAGCACCTTTTTCGGTCGGGCAGGTGCGACAACTCCCATACGGGCCTTGGTAGCAATTTTTCGCATCGGCCTTAATCGCAGGCCCTCACCACGGGCCGCATCAAGCCGGGCCTGCCTTTCTTCAATATCTCTCTGCCGCCATTTACTGAATCTAGATCTCCTTGCCTCTTGTGCATCTGTCTCGCGACGTCGCCCGTGAGTTCTCTCTTTGGGTTGCTTTGTTGGTTGCTTTTTGTCCTTTGTCGCAACAGGAATTGGCTTCTCTTGCTCCCGCCGGCGTGCCGGCATCAATGGCTCGGTGATGGGTGCATCGTACCTGGCTTTCGGTTTCGGCCTTGGTAGCCGTACCGGCTCTGGTGCTTCGACTCGAATGACCTCTGGTCCATTCAATTGGGCCGGCTCAGGCTTTTCCAACATCGGCCCAGCGGGCAATATTGGCTCCGGCGTTTGCTCTTCTGGTTCTTTTGTAATTGGCGGTTGCTGCTCGGGCTGTTTAGTCTTCTTTGCTTTAGCTTTCTTTGCTTTTGCTTTTGCTTCTTTTGTTTTTGCTTTCTTTACCGGCCGTTTTCGCTTTGGCTTTTTTCTAATTCGTACCTTCTTCAAATCCACCTTCTCGGCCATCTCAATGGTTGTGATATTATCCCCCTCGCTAAACCATTCGCGAATGGTCGCGGCCAAACCAGCCGAAACAGGTGACATATGGCTCTTAACGTCCAGACCTTCATCCTGGCACTTCTTCACAATAGTGGAGCTTTTTACATCAAGCTCCTTAGCCAAAATGTAAACTCTTGTAGTAGCCAATCTTGTATCTCTTATCTTATATTTCGTATCTTGCTTCACCCCGTTAGAAATTTTCACCTTCCATCCCGCATTCTTATTCCTTCCGGAATTTCTAACGGGGTTCACGCTTCACGTTTTTGGGTATCCTCTATTTTTTCTTCCTGTTGCAGCAGGTTTTCCGCCTGGTTCTTTTTCGACTCAGCCGCCATGAGCTTCGCATCTTCGATTGCTTTCGCAACCAATTTTTCAGCCAGCTCGGCGTCGATGTTCAGCTCGTTAATCAGAGGTTCGGTTCCTACATCCTCCAGATCCAAAACGGATATAACACCCAGTGCTATCAGCCTGTCAATCACCGTATCATCAGCAGCTTCTATGCTCTTGATGCAGCTTGTCAGTAATTCAATGCCTTCATTGTATTCGTCAGGTGTTAGTATATCGATATCCCAGCGGGTCAGTCTCGCAGCCAGCCGAACGTTCTGGCCGTGTTTGCCGATAGCCAGGCTAAGCTGGTCCTCATCTACTACCACGGTCGCCCTTCCCAGTTCAAAGCAAAGAGCAATTTCACTTACCTTTGCCGGCATCAAAGCATTTGCGATAAGCACTTGCGAGGAATCGTTCCAGCGTACAATATCTATTTTTTCGCCGCCGAGTTCATCAACTACGTTCTTTATTCTGCTGCCTCTGACACCGACGCACGCCCCGACAGGGTCAACCTTGTCATCAAGCGAAGCAACCGCAACCTTGGTACGGTAGCCGGCTTCTCGTGCCATCGCCTGTATTTCGATAATATTTTCCATAATTTCCGGCACCTCCAGCTCGAACAGCTTGCGGATAAAATCAGGATGCGTTCGGGAGAGGATAATCTTGACCTGATTTGCAGCTTCTTTGACATCAAGAATCAGGCATCGAATTCTCTCGCCCGGTCGATGGGTCTGGCCCATTATCTGTTCGGTTTTTGGCATAAAGGCTTCGGTTCGATGGTTCAAATCAACAATTAGAGTTCCGCTTTCGTATCGCACGACCGAGCCGCTTACGATCTGGCCTTTTCTCTGGATGAACTCGGCATAGATACTATCTCTTTCGTCGGCCTTTATCTTCTGTATCATCACCTGCTTGGCCGTCTGTGCAGGGATTCGGCCAAGCTGTTTTATATCGATTTGCACGCCGTCTTTGGTAGCGGTGATCTCGCCGGTGGTGCGGTCGATATGTACGGTTATTTCGCTGTCCGGCTCGTCAAAATGCTTTCTGACCGCCGAAATCATAGCTTCTTCCAAATCGACAAATATAGACTCCCTGTCGATATTCTTATCCCGTGCAAGGTTGTCCACAATTCTTAATAATTCCTGACTCATTGGCCTTTCCCAAACTTTCGTGCCAAAAAATAAAAAAAGGAAACTATCCAAGTTTCCACTTCATACAGAAGCTCATATTTTGCGTTTATTGGGATTGCCAAAACACCCTTTATTGGGTTTTGGGCTCCCCTTGCAAAATAGAGCTCCGCCACACACCAAAACCGAACAGAGGTCATAGTGCCTTTACATCACATCATCCACCTCCGGTAGGGGCAATCCCCTTGCAGGGTTCCCCAGCAACAAACCTCGTTCATCTCTTGGCTTCTGAGGTAGAAACATCAATTTCCAGGCCACCATTTGCATACGGTCGCAGCCTCGCGAGTCAATTATTCGTCTACTCTGCACTGTTCGCCAATCCCGTCAAAACCATTCCTTGACAGCGCCTTTAACTTAACTTTGGCAGCCATTAATGCCTATAGCTAAACCCATTATAATAATCGTCCAACGTGCCGGTGGCAATAATTTTTTTGCCAAATTTGTATAATTTTTGGCCCAGATAGGGTGCAAAAACGCCTTTGATCACGAAAAACCGTGCTCAAAAACGCCAAATCTGTGCCAGGATGGCCCTTTGGAGCTTCTGAAAAAGTTTTTTCCCGCACCTATCCGCTCATCGCACGCCAAGATGCTTTTTGATGAACTGTGCCATGTCCCTGGACGCAGCTTCCGAGTTCTCATAGTCGCTGTCCAAGCGATGGATGCATTCGATGCCAAGCTCGTCCATAGCTTTTTTCAGGTGTCTTCCGAAGTTGGCGTGATGAATGTTGCCGGGAGTTTCCTGTGCCTTGCGGTGGTAGAGGAATACGGGTGGGTCGTCTCTGGTCAGATGCGTGATTGGCGAAGCGTCCTTCAATCTTGCCGAAAGAGTCTCGTCCACCTCATCGGCGTCCCAGTCCCAGTCGTCGGGTAGACCAAACAACTGCTTGAGGGCGAGGTGGTCATAGGCATTTCCGGGGACTATCTTCTTGATTTCGCGTGGGTCATAGGTGCACTGCATCTGCATCGCCAGCGCACAGTTCAGCCGGCTCGACTGACGTGCCACGGGGTTGTTGCTTTGTGGCTCGGCGAGGTCATCGTGGAAGGCAAGCCACAGCGAGATGCCCGACCCTGCTGAGCCTCCGAACGCTGCGATGCGGGCCGGATCGATATTCCACTGCTTGGCTTTTGACCGGAGATACTGGATGGCACGCGCACTGTCGTGCATCTGGGCCGGATACTCGGCCTGGCCGGACAGACGGTAGTTGGCCGCCGCAAAGGAGATGCCGGAGGCCATACAGGATTGGAGGAAAAAGGGGTTGTAGCTCTTCTTATCGCCTCCCCGAAACCCGCCGCCGTGAAAATAGACAAGCACGGGTGTTGGAGCAAGTGATTCAGCTTTCCAGAAATCCAGGACGTTTCGTTCATACCGGCCGTACCTGACATCCGCATAGCTCGGCGGCGTCCGGGTGGATTTTACCTTTGCGTCCGGGTTTTTCTTGCGCTGGGATTGCTGAGGTTTCCCAATGTCGTCCGGAGTTGGCTTGGGATTTTTGAGGTGCTTGTTGTAAAGGGCGTGTTTATGAGCGGTCTCCTCGGGGCCGACGAAACGATTGTATATCGCCACAGCCTTAATCTGACCGGCCCAGCTCCGTCCGCCGTTGTATTCATCGCCAAACAGCAGCTCATAATTCTCCCAGTTGCTGAAGTCACCCTGGATATCGGTACTTGTGAATACCTCCTTGCCGTTAACGTAACAATACAGATGGCCCGGAAAATAGCTGACGAGCAGATGAAGAACCTCACCGGCCTTGACCTTGCAGAGATTCACCTGGGGATTTAAGCCATTGGGGCCGGTCTCTGGCGTGCGCAGGCGCAGCACGAGTGTCTTGCCCTGTTGGCCGATGGTGAAGTTGCGCGAGCTGTTGTCTTTGGAGAAAGTGACGATGCGGGCCGGTCCGCGCTGGTTAATGTTGTCCGGCGTGATAACTGCTTCAATTGTAAGCTGGTTGCTGAGTTTGCACGCACTAAGAAGTTCATTGTTGATGTCCCTGGCCAGGAACGCCCCGCCGGCAATATCCATCTCGGACCGCCGCCCGAGCTTCGCCTTGCCACGCGCCTCGACCCGGCAGGTCCTAACAGTCTTTCCATCGCTGTCAACAATGCGGTTGCTCTGTTCGTTGTTGCCCCACAAAAAGACCAGACCCGAATGCGAACCGGGCCAGGCCTTGTATTGGCCCAGGTCCTTCGGGGCACCCGGCAGGACATTAATCGATAGCGCCGTGGTGGCCGATGCGTCCTCGTCGTCGGTTACGGTCAGGGTGGCGGTGTACCGGCCGAACCTTTTGTACGTGTGGGTGGGATTGGCTTCGCTGGAAGAAGTGCCGTCGCCGAAGTCCCAGTGCTGCTTTAGTTTTCCCGCCGCCGAGAATTTTACTTCAAGCGGCACCGAACCCAGAGTTTTATTTGCTGTTGCCCTGGCTTCGGGCCGAATCTTCTCACCCGCTCGATACGGTGTGAAGCGATAGATATAGTCCGAACGGGATGAGGAGAAAGTGTACTTACCGGCACCGGCGGTGCCGATGGGAGCCAGCTTCATTTCCCAGGGGTCGATGCCGTCGATTTTGTACGGCTGATTGCCTGTCAAATCCAGCGTGATCGTTTGAGGATTGACGAAATAGACCAGGTAATACTGGCCTGGCTTGGCCAGAACATACAAGTCGTTTTCGGAGGTCCCTGCTTTTGCAGGGATGGGTACTAATTGTTCAAACGGTGGGGCATCGGCCATAAAATCCTTCAGGTAGGCAATCCTTACCGGGCTTTCGCCGCGGAGCACGCCGCCCTTGGACCACCACAGCAAATCCTGCAGATGCAGGTAAGTTTCGCCGTGGCCGACATAGCAGCCCGACAGTGTCCCGAGCCAGAACCGCCGAACCATCTCAATGGCCGTGATACTTCCCCAGCCCTTCGGGATGTTACCTTCGTATTTGCATTCATCGAATACAATCGGTTTTCGATATTTATTCCGCCATTCTTTACCGCTTGCAAGGTCTGAGCTCTGGATGCTGGCGTGGGTAACCCAGGGCTTTGTGTGGTCGTACCATACGCGGCCGTTGTGAATACCGCGAAGACGATTATATGGATCGTTCTTTTGAACGATTTGGAAGAACCTGTCCCAGTCAGCCATCTGCTTATTCTCTATCTTAAACATATGGTCGAACTCATTGGCCATAGACCACCACACATTGCAGTAGGCCGACAGCCGGGCAACGATGTAGCGCAGGTAGCGGTCGTCGGTCTCGGAATTCATCCTGGAAAAGTCCCAGCGATCGTAGGGGTGGAAAAGGATGATGTCCGCCTCTATTCCCAATTCCCGCAAATCCCCCACCCGCTGCTCAAAATGCCGAAAGAATTCGGGATTGAAGCGGCTATAATCCCAGTCTTTCGGCGGTTTCCCTTCAAACGGGTAATACTGCGGCTCGTTCTTATTGTAAACATAGTCCTTGGGGAAAACGCACATACGCATTTTATTAAAAGGTGCATCCCGGAGCGTGGCCAGAGTCTGTTCTTCCATCGCATCCGGCTGATGAACCCAGGCATAGCAGGTCGTGCCGATTTGAAAATAGGGCGTGCCATCGGCATAGGCAAAGTAGCAGGTATTTCGTACGCGAACGGGCCCGTGATTGCCCGGCGACAGTTTAACGCAGGTAAATTTACCAGTCTTACCATCCAGCTCGCTGCGGTTACTCTTTGTTAGGTATCTCCACTCGCCCAGCTCATCCGGCATAAAACGCACACGATACACACCATTCCCATCGTAGAAACCAGCCGGCTCAAAGACACGGCTGCCCTGCCTAAACTGAGCGCTCAACTCCACATCGATAAAAGGATTTCCGCCGGAAGGCCCTTTAAGCGAAACCTCAAAAATCCCCCAACGCTCGATTTTGTCGGAGGTAGTCTTTGCTCCTTCAGCCACCGTTGTTGAGACGAACAGTGTTACTAATGCCAAAAGTATGGATATAGCGAATACTCGATTTAAGAACGTCTCCCGTCTCATTTCTTTCTCCTTTCCAAAATTACTGTAACCTTTTCTGCGAAACACATAACCGAGAGGGTCACCCCGCTGTTTTGCTTGCGCAAAACAAGCAAGGGGGGTCAGGTACATTTTTTAGAAGGCAATTTGGTCTTCCGCGAACCGCGGCCCAAGAAACGTATCTGACTCTTTTGCGTTTATTGTATAAGTCCGAATAGCCTGGGCAACCACAGTGCAATCCAGGGAGTATATGTGCATATGAACAGCACGGTAATCATTGCTGCGAAACACGGCAGCAGGAAGCGCATTATTTTTGTTACAGTTGTATTGGCTATCCCACAGCCAAGAAACAGAACTGTGCCCACCGGAGGAGTGCAGAGCCCGACACACAGATTCATAATCAGGATTATGCCAAAATGCAGCGGGTGCATTCCTAAAGCAGAGACGATGGGCAGAAAAATCGGGGTGAAAATCAGAACAGCAGGCGTCATATCCATAAACGTGCCGACCACAAGAAGCATAAGATTTATAATCAGCAGAAGGGCTATTTTATTGCTGGTTAAGCCGAGTAAAAACGCACTGATATTCTGAGGAATATTCTGGCGGGCCAGAAACCAGCTCATCGCCATTGAAGTGGCGATTAACATAAAAACCACTGCTGTGGTAACTGCAGACTGAAGTATTATAGTCGGCAGGTCTTTCATTTTCACCTCGCGATATACGAATACCGAGAGGACAAAAGCGTAAACAACGGCGATAGCCGAGGCCTCGGTCGCTGTGAATATTCCGCTAAGGATTCCGCCCAGGACAATGACGACCAGCAGCAGTGCCGGAATGGCTTTCAGGAAGCGGATAACCGCTTCCTTTAATCCGAATCGCTCTCCCTTACCGTATTTGTGTCGTGCTGAGATGATACCGGCGACCACCATAAGCCCCAATCCGACGAGTATTCCGGGCAAAATTCCGGCAATAAAGATTGCAGCAATAGAAACTATTCCGCCGGTCGCCAAGGAGTAAACAATCATTACATTGCTTGGCGGTATCAGAAGCCCCGTGGTAGCGGCGGTAATGCTTATCGATGCGTTGAAATCCCTGTGGTAGCCCATTTTGTTCATCAGTGGAATCATAAAACCTCCTACCGAGGATACTGCCGCCGCCGCCGAGCCTGAAATTGAGCCGAATAACATACAGGTCAGAATATTCACGAAGGCCAGACCGCCTCGAAATCTTCCGACCAGCACATTGGCAAAGTCTATAAGCCGCCTGGCGATACCGCCTCGGCCCATAAACAAGCCGGCCAAAATAAAAAATGGTATTGCCAGCAGTGCAAAACTATCGATACCGGTGGCCATTTTCTGAGCTATTATCAGAAATGCCGGAAGGTCACCTAATATAAGAACGCCCAGGAGCGTGCAGATACCCATGCAGAACGCCACCGGCACGTTCAATACCAGCAGTATGATAAAGCTAAAAACCAATACTAAAATCGCTGCTGTTTCCGTGGTCATATAATTGGCTTCGATTAAGCTTCACGCGCCCCCTTTCGCAACAAAACGCGAAATGGGGACCCAAAAGCCGACGGGTCAGTCCATTGCCGCTGTTGATTTAGTCGTGTGGCTGACTAATCTGCTTACCGCTGGCAAGAGTTGTGATTTTTTCGATAAAGAACTCCGTACTATATAATGCAAGGAAGGCACCGCTTATGGGCACTGCCAGATACACGTGTCCCATCTTCAGCCCCAGCGCCGGCGAAACCTGGTTGGTTTGTAGCGTTATCCACACAAGCTTGATGCCGCCTATCACCATAACAAGCAGTGAAAATGCTGCGATGCAGAAAAAGACAAGTAATTGCGTGTATAAACGTTTTTCAGGTGAGAGCTTCAGGGTAAAATAATCAATTCCCAAATGGGCGTTTCTGTTTAATGCGACGCTGGCCCCGAGCAGCCCAACCCAGATCATTAAAAACGTCGCCAGCTCCTCGGTCCAGGAACTCGGGTTCCTCAGGATATATCGGGTAAAGACCTGCCAGACCACGTCCACTACCAGCACAAGCATTACGACGGTAACGAGCACTTCAAGAGTTCGGTCCAGTATTTTTTTAACTTTGGCAAACATTACATGTTAAATGTTAAATGTTTCACATTTCATTTATCTGCCTGAATTTTCTTTGCGAGCTCACCTATTTCCGTGGCTTGATATTCGGTCCACATTGATTGTACGGCGTCGCGGAAGGGTTTTTTGTCCGGTCGGATTATTATTACGCCGGGCCTGTTAGCTCTGGGTTTTTGAACGTCCTCTAAGGACTTATCCACCATTTCTGCCCAGAGCTTGCGCTGATAGATTACGGACTCATCGGCCGCGGCCTGCAGGATGGTCTGGAATTCCGGCGAGAGCTTGTTCCATATCGATACGCTTATCAGCAGCACATCCGGCGGACGGGTGTGCTCATCAAGTATGTAGTATTTACAAATCTCGTAGTGCATCGAAGTGTAAAAACTGGGTGGATTATTTTCGGCGCCGTCCACTACTCCCTGCTGCAGCGAGGTATAAAGTTCGCCCCAGGCAATAGGCGTTGCTGAAGCCCCCATTGCCTTAATCATCTGGATGGCCATAGGGCTCTGCTGAACGCGGATTTTCATACCCTTTAAGTCGGCGGGAGTTTTGACAAGCCGGTCGGTGGTGTAGAAACTGCGAGCGCCGGCATCATAAAAACATAGACCTTTCAGACCTACCGGCATGCCGGCGGCGAGCAACTCTTTACCTGTGGGCCCCAGCAGTGTCTTCCAGTAATGGTCGGAATCCCTGAAAAGATAAGGAAGGGCGAGAACCTTCATTATTGGAACGAAGCTTTCCAGCGGCGACGAGGAGGTTTTAGTCATGTCCAGGCCGCCTAATTGCAATTGCTCGATGCACTCGCGCTCATTGCCTAACTGTTCACTGGGATAAATATCGACCCGCAATCTGCCGCCGGATTTTTCCTTGACTTTTTCTGCCATAAACACCATCGCCTTGTGCACCGGATGGGTTGTATCCAGGCCGTGAGCCAGCTTTAATACCTTCACACCTCCATCTCCATCTTCATCACTACCACAGCCCGAAAAGAGCACAACACTCAGGCACACGGTGCAAAGGACATAAGACAGGAGACAGAGGACAGAATTTGACTTCTGACATCTGACATCTGATTTCTGATTTCTGATTTTCGACTTCATGGATAATGCCTCCTAATCTATATATAATGGACAATCAAACCCAAAGCTCTTTTATGCATTTTACCTATTTATTACTTAACTGTCAAATCAAACGGCGAGATATAATCGCTGTATTTATCCTGGGCTGCTTTCAGGCGTTTGCGAACTTCAGCAAAGGTGTCGAAAAGAATCTGTGGCGTATCAGGAACTTTTTCCTTGTAAATTTTCTCGACACGGTCGAGCTTGGCGAGATTCTCCGGTATGCGAATTGTGAACTGCCGGATATAATCGGCCTGTGTATATTGTGTGTCGATATGGTTCTTGAACAGCTTTGCCAAATCTTCGTATTTCGGTATCAAGCCGGTCGGCGTTTCAATAGCATCGACGTCGCCGTTTACGCGAAGCTCGGCCCACAAAATCCAGATTTTCTTGTCGGCCATACCGTTTAAGTATTCGCCGTTATCGTCCTTGAGGAAATAATTGACCGAGAAAATCATTGGTGGATTCTCAATATCCCTGGCGAAATCCAGATTGTTCCGGATATATCGACCGAGCGGAATCGACAGGAAATCAAGATTTGACATTAGATTGAAGGTTCTGACGCCCTCTTTGCCGAGCGTTGCAGCGGTGGTTTCAGATTCAAGGGCCGCTGCCTTTATGATGATGCCCTCAGTCCAGTTAAACGCCTGCTCAACGGGGACCCAGGTGTCGCTATCGCGTCCGCCGTAAATGATACCGCCAATCGGGACACCATCGGGGTCATCGAGCAATGGGTCGCGATTGCCAAGGTCCGGGATGTTGAGGCAGTAGCGTGCGTTTCTGTGGGAGGCGGTAATCTCATTGCCGTTGGCGTCGGTTTTGCCCTTTTGCCATTGGCCGGAATGATTGATTCCTTCTGTCGGTAATTCTTTGCCCATACCAAGCCAGTGGGGCTTTGAGTGACTATCGATTAAAACGTTGGAGAAGATGACCTCGCAGGGTTTTGTGAGGGCCTCGTAAATAACAGGGTCGTCTTTGGAGTTGACATCGCGGATGATGCCGAAGATGCCTTTCTCGACATTTACGCAGCGGACCTGGCCGCCCTTTTTTCGCAGGTAAGCGATGTCATCACCAATAATGGTTTGGCCGGTCAGCATTGAGGTTGAGGTCTTTCCACAGGCCGAGGGAAATGCGCCGGCAAAGTAAGTTACGCGGCCGGCGGGGCCGTGAGCGCCAAGGACGAACATATGCTCGGCGAGCCAGCCCTGCTTTGAGGCCTTGTTGATAGCCAATCGCAGGGCCAGTTTTTTCAGCCCTATGGTATTGCCACCGTATTGAGTATTGACGCTATAGACCAGATTTTCTTCGAGGTCGATGTAAACACGGCGATTGTCAATATTTTTGCTCACGGCGTTTTCCAGCTCGCCCTCGGAATGGATGAATCTGAAGAAATCCGGTGAGGCACCGGTCTTCCTGAACTGTTCGTAACCGGGCCGATAGAGAATAGTCTCGCTGTGAGCAACGTAGGGCGAATCCGTTATCTGAATACAGGGGATAGAAAACTCTGAATTGATTGGGCCGAGACAGAAAAAGCAAATCAGCATTTCGCGGCCAACCATTGAGTCCTTCAAAAAAGAGCGGACCTCTTCGACTCCGGCGGCTTTTTCGATGGAATTAAGACTCGCGCCTAACTCCGAGCCGGGCGGCAGCAAATACTTTGTCCTGACCTTATCGCGGGCCTGGTCATAGTATCCATCAAAGTGGCAGGTGTGGCCGGGGATATTGAGCGGCCTTTCCTCACCGTTCTTTATTGCCAGTTCACGAATGTAAGCTCTATCTTCGTCCGAATCTGTGCAGACAAAGACCGAAGCCGGACGGGTAAGCTCAATCGCATCGGCGACAAAATCGTGCATCTTCGGATTGTCAAGAGCGATGAGCCTGTTGTAATTTTCCGTCGTCAGCTTTTCTTTTAGTAGTTGGTTAACGTTAGACATCTGCAATCATTATCTCCTTAGCGTTACTGAGTTAAACTCTTTGTAAAAAACAGACCTATAGAAATTAGCCATTGCGAGCCGGGTCGGTGGGCATTTTATTGCGTTCTCTTTCACCGCTCAAAGGCGTTCTTTATGTCCTCCAGCCCCATGTCCAGGGTGGCCCGGGCAATAGTGTCCAGGTCCTTTTCCGAACCCTGGAAATGAAAGGTTCGATGGATGTGGGAGATTGACTCGCTCGGTTTGAGCGAAGCAGCGGGAGAAGATGTCTCCAGCTCATAGAAAGGCCCGAGCGGTTTCTTGCCTGGCTCGGCCGGGCCGTCATTATAGGAATTGACGACATCACCGGCAAAGGGCTCTTCCTGAAGCTCCCACATCGAGTTGACGTAATCAGTTGCGTCTCTGGGTTTATTATACTGGACAAGGGTCAGGACATTGTTGGTCGCATCGAAGCTGCCCAGAACTGGCTTGGCGCGTTGGGGTGAGAGGCCGATCTTGCTGCGATACTTGCCATCTCCGCTAAAGAAAAGCACATCGTCTTTTACAATCAGCCGGTCTGCCGGGACCTTGCCGAAGTAGGCATCGTTGACCCTTGGTCCCAGCTTGTCTTCGGGGCCGGGTTTGAAGGGGATTACGACCGTTGTCTCCGGTGAAGGGTTGAACATGCCGAGAATCCAGATTGACAGCAAACCCGTTCTCTTCCTCCAACGCTTGTTACCCTTATTGGTGAGCTTGTTGTCGGATTCATAGACCACCATCTTTACGGACTGCGGCAGGTCAATGCCTAACGCCTTCTCGGCCTCTTTGGTGCTCAACAATCGGACCGTTCGGTCGATCTGAATGTTGAACTGCGTGCCGGATTGGTTGGTCAGGTTCGCCAGTCGGCGAAACGTGGCGCGGTCGCGGCTTTTGGAAACCAGCTCAAACGGTTCGGTGTCGATGAGCGCCGGGGTTTGCCAGTGTTCGAGGTCAAACGGGGCGTCTTTCGGGAAGAAGATGGCGAATTGGCCGCCCTCCGGGCCCATCCAGAACCGGTCTTCGCCGCCGTAAACATTGATGTGTGGCTGTATTTTTCCCGAAGCAATCAGCTCGCGGTTGACCCAGCCGAAACTCAATCCTTCCGGGCCGTCAGCCGTGCTGGTCATAACGCGGCCCTGGTAGGCTGGCACGACCGCCACCTGGGCGCTGCCGGATTCATCGGATAACACCAAAACATCTGTATACTTCTCCAGTAACTCTAAATCTTGCTTAAACATTGTTATTTTTACCTTTTGCATAGTTTGTGAACATCCTGTTACCAATAAAACACATAAGATAATTGATTTTGCCCAGATTTTCATGATTTCTTTGCCTTCAATTATATTTAACCGTTCAGATTTTATTCAGTTATATTTTGCGGCCCCGGCGGCCGGGGCTTAACTAACTAACTTCAAGGTTAAAAAACCACGAGATTGTAGCTGCCAATTCGACCGGCGTCAACCTGTTTTATAGAGATATTTTCCCGGAGGTCAGCCGCTTAAATTTGGGTCAGCACCATCTGTTACTTACTTGTTGAGAGGAGCAGCCACTTTTCAACTTGATTAACATCATAGAATGTTTTATGAATAAGAATTAAGAATAAGTGTTTTGAACCTGGATGTGTTGCCCGGTTAAGGGGGCCCCTGCAAAAGAGATAAATAATGTCAACTATAAAAGGAAAAAGAGCGGGTATTGAACGATATCAGATGTTTATGAACAGCATAGGTAAAGCACCTGTAACCAATCCGATCCATTCTCCGTAGTACTTCGAAGGACGAATTACAAAGTTGGTTACGTCAGCATTTGGCCAAAATTGACATTCAAGCCAGGAGCAAGTGCGTACCGGTCAGAAGATTGAGAAAAATGAAAGCAGCTTATTATCACGGAAATACAACCATCCGGATTGGTGAGGCCCAAATAAGGACACCCCGTCCGGACGAGGTTCGCATCGATGTCGCGTGCTGCGGCATCTGTGGTACCGACCTGCATATCTTTTCGGGCCATATGGATAAGCGTGTATCTATTCCCCATATTATGGGCCACGAGATGTCCGGGGTGGTCGCGGATGTTGGCTCAAACGTCGAGAACTGGCAAGCTGGGGACCGCGTGGTGGTCCGTCCTCTCGACCCCTGCGGCAACTGTCCTGCCTGCCGGGCAGGGCATTGCCATATCTGCCAGAACCTGAAGTTCCTCGGCATCGATACTCCCGGGGCCTTTCAGAACTCTTGGACAGTACCCGCACACACGCTTCACAAGCTCCCCGACGAGGTCGCTTTAGACCTTGGGGCCCTCGTCGAACCGCTCGCGGTTGCCTGTCACGATGTGCGTCTGGGACAGGTCAAGCCGGAAGAATATGTCGTTATCATCGGCGGCGGTCCGATCGGGATGCTTATTGCTTTAGTCGCTCGTGAAGCAGGTGCGCGGGTTCTGGTTTCCGAGGTCAATCCTTCCCGAATTGAGTTTGCGCGCAAACTCGGAATTGATGTGGTAAATCCGACGGAAATCGACCTGCCGGCTTATGTTGAGAAACAAACCGACGGTGCAGGCGCCGATGTGGTTTTTGAAGTGTCGGGTTCGGCAGCAGGGGCTTCGGTTATGACGCAGTTGCCAAGAACTCGAGGACGTATTATAGTGGTGGGGATTTTTAGCGAGACGCCGAAAGTTGACCTGTTTCGTTTCTTCTGGCGAGAGCTCAAACTCTGCGGTGCGCGGGTCTATGAGCCGCAGGACTTCGAAAAGGCCATCGAAATAGCCGCCAGTGGTGAGTTGCCGCTTGACCGACTGATTACCGCACGGTATCCGTTAGCGGATTTTCAAAAGGCGCTCGAGCCCCGCCTCTTGAAAAGGGGTCGGGACGAGCAGATGAAATCGGGCTCGGATGTTATGAAAATCTTGATTAATATGGAAGGAGACTGATTATGGGCGTTTTGGACAAGTTCAAATTAGACGGCAAAGTTGCAATAGTAACAGGAGCTTCTTATGGCCTGGGCCAGGCGATGGCGGTAGGACTCGCGGAAGCAGGCGCGGATGTGGCATTAGTCGCCAGAAGCAATATGGATGAGACAGTGAAGGAAATTGAAAGTTTAGGCAGGGGTTGTGTTCGGATTCAAGCTGACCTTATATCAATCAATTGTGTCGATAAAATTATTGCAGAAACAATAGAGCATTTGGGGAGAATTGACATTCTGGTGAATAATGCAGGGACGATTCGCCGTGCTCCGATTACAGAATTTACTGAAAAGGATTGGGATGATGTGATTAACGTCAACCAGAAGACCCTGTTTTTCTTAAGCCAGGCGGTGGCAAAAGTCTTCATAAAACAGGGTGACGGCGGCAAAATCATCAATATCGCCTCTATGCTTTCTTTCCAGGGTGGCGTTCTGGTTCCCTCGTACACCGCCTCCAAAAGCGCTGTTATGGGCCTGACAAGATTGATGGCCAATGAGTTGGCCGCTCACAATATCAATGTCAACGCCATAGCGCCTGGCTATATGGCCACCGGCCTTACAGCGCCGCTGCGAGCCGACCCTGTTCGTAATAAAGCTATTCTTGCTCGAATCCCCGCCGGTCGCTGGGGTAAGCCAAGCGACCTTAAAGGAGCGGTCGTTTTTCTGGCCTCTGATGCATCGTCATATATGCACGGATACACGGTGGCTGTCGATGGTGGCTGGTTGGCGCGCTAACGCAATGCCCCAGGTATAAGATGCCTCGCAAATGGCAAATGGCGAATCACGATTTGCGATAAGCGATTAGCCATTTGCGGCAGGCCTTTGAGTTTCACGGGACAATATGCAGCCAATCCCTGAAGAGGAATTCCATTCGGCCTACCAGAAGGGCGATTCGCCCCATAACCGTGTAGCCAAAGCCCGCACCAAAGGTTATCATTAGGACCCAGATACCTACTCTTGAGGCCTTTCCGAAAAGTCCCTTGTGTTCCTTGGAGAAGAAGAAGTAGACCAGCCCGGCAAAGACACCCACCACACCGATGATGGCTGAAAAGCTCGTCTGGACCGTCACCCAATCGAATTTACCATTATTTAGCACAACCAGGGACACAATGGTATTCTGTATCTGGCCGATGAAATCGCTGACCAGGAAACCTACGAACCTAAGGCCTGCTGTGATGCCGAAGATAAAGGCCAGAGCCCAGCGGCTCATCCAGCCGGCTTTCGACGAAAGCCGCATGAGCAGCATAAGGCCGAGGATAAGAGGTATCAGGTACCATAGGTTTCTGTATCCCTCTGTGGGAAGGTCGGGGATGAAGTTTCTCTGTACAAAGCCCGGCGACAGGCGGCCGATCAAATTAGGAACGAGAGTGGTCCAGAATCCTATCACCATCCAATAAGCCGCAGAAATCCCGATGAAAAGATGCTCGGCAAATCGATATACAGGGTTGTCGTCGTAAAGGAAGCTCATAATGGCCAGGGTCAGCAAGGCAGCGAGCCACGTGCCGAAAACCTCCGTTGACTTAAAGGGGTGGTCCATCCCTCCGGAAGCAGTATGGACAAAGAGTGCTATGGCAATTATGATAAGTACCAGGTATCGGATCAGTTTCTTGCGATTCATGGTTCTATTCGCTCGGTCCGGCTTCTTGCTTTCGCAAGAAAGCAGGGGGGCTACTGACGGTTTTTTTCTTCCGGCGCCTTCGGTCGATAAAGAACGTGACATTGCCGGTTACGATTAACAACATAATGACCAGGTGGGCAATGGCCTGAGGGCCCATGCGGAAAAGCCCGAGGTAAAGCTCCTTTTTCTCGCTGTCGAGTTTCTGTTTGTATTTCTCTTGGGCCTCGGCTATCCGCTGCTGGAGTTGCTCACCCGTATAGGAGGCCCTGAGCTTTCCCACTTCTGTGGAAAGCCAGCTTTGCAGTCCATTCTTGTACCGTTGACTTATCTGGTCCCCATAGTTCTTCCTTAGTATCTCATCGTACTCGGCGGCCCCTTTAATTCCTCCCATAAAGCCGATAAGCTGGTTGGGATAGTAAGGATATAGCAGTGGTGCCTGAACAGCCGTGCACCCGCCCACAATAGCAAGGCCGACCGGATCGCTGCCGTACTGAATCCACTCCTTTAATCCAGGGTATCCAGCCGAGACATTGACGATGAGCGCCATGCTCGCCAGACTCTTCACATCCTTGAGCATTTGGATCTTGTCGATGGCCGTGCCTCTGCCGTCGGTGGTGTAGAGCTTGCGGAGGTTTGTCTGGACAACCTTTATTACTCCTTCATTTCCACTCTTGAAGCCCAGGTTCACATAGTCAACACCGTAGGTATATTCGCCGAACTCAGGCAGCAGTACATTTTTTATGGTGTCCTCGATCATATTCTGGCCAACAGGCCAGAGAGTGATGAAGTACAATTTGCATCTGCGCAAAGCAAGATGACGCAGGAGACTGTTGGCCATTGGCTGCAGTTCCGGCTCACTTGCCGGGTCATAGTCGAAGGCCAGGAGCACTTTGGAACCGGCGGGCATACTATCGATCTGGTCAAAGACCTTTTTTACCATAGGCGTCGTGATTTCAGGGAAGGATATCTGAAAAATGATAGGAAGGCTTACAGCCAGGGCGATAAGAAGGAAAATCAGCCTCCTGTCGATGTCACGTATTTTTTCATATATTCTCATTGGCTTCTCAGTTCTTTTGCTTATTCCGACCCTAAGTAGGAACGCTCTATTCCGAGTATAACCTTAAGTGATGTTGAAATAATGCCGAGCGAAATACCTATCATAATGGCCCGGTTACCAGCCTGGTTGAGCACTATCATAATCCAACTGGCGATATTTGGTATTTTGAGGAAATCGAGCTGTTCAGGCAGCCAGATGGTGGCGAGGGTGCCAAGAAAGGTGCGGCCGAAAAGAATGATAAAGGCGGTAACCAGAAGGATGACTGCCTCGGTGTTCTTTGCTCTGAAGGCCCGGTATGCGGCGGAGGCAACATAGAAAGCCAGCAGTGCGAACATAGTGGCGCCACAGGGCTTGAACATGTAGTCATAGACCGCCATAATGGCAGAGCCCTCGGCAAGTACATTGCCGGTAATGCCCTCGGGGTTGCCGGTCTTCAAAAGCCCTACCACAAGGGTTCCGACGAAGCCCACGATTGCAACCAGGGCGTACCCCCAGCCGGGCTGTCTCTTTATGACCTTGGCCCCGAACATCTTGATCAGGCTCCCGCCTCCAAGGATGAAAGCGATGGAAGCAATAATATCAAAAAACACCGAAAAATCTTCACCTAAAGATTCGGTGTAAGGGAAAAAGACCGAGAATATAAGAACCCATCCCACAACAAAGGTTATAACCAGTGGCACTGTGCGTTTCATTGCTTGCTCCTATTAAGTTTCTCAGTGCACCTTTTGCTTCAGTGACTGCTGCAGAACAGTTCTCAAGCTGACACTGAAAAAAAGCTCCTGAACCATTCAAGTACTTCTAAAATAGCGCTACTTCCAGTAACGGAGGTCAAGGTAGCCAGGAACACGCCGAATAAGATACACGCCATTGCGATAATCTTACCCATATCCTGGCCCTTGAGACTTCCGAGTTGCTTGGGCTCGCCGGATAGGTAGGCGCTTGCAGCGAAGAGTTCTTCACCGATTAGGGTGTAGTCACAAGCTGCGATAAAGAACGGAAGCTGAGCAGGCATTGCCGTTCCGGCGATCTGGATGGCGCCGATGTCGTTGCCGGTCTCGGCGAGGATGAGGGACTCGGCAAAGAATGCTCCCATGTAGAAACACGCTGCCGGCTTTTTGCGTACCATGATGCCATTGACGCCGGCAACGTATCCGAACTGCTCGTCGGTGAGATAGTAAATCATATCGTCGGAGTAGGCGTCAGGCCTTCCTGCAGCCAGGTACGCCTCCTTTACTATCTCTCGAGCTGTGGTCATAACCAATGCTCTTGAGGTTGGGACCTCGATGGGGGTGTCATACTCGGCGATTGTTTTAGCTATCCTGCCGAGGATGATCATGCCGGCAACTGTCTGGATGTCGTTCATATCCTGGATGCCCGGAATAAACAGAATTGGCCGTCCCATCTCGGTAGCACGTCCTATGGCTTCATCCACGGCTTCGAGCCCGGCAATCTTGCGGATGAAAGTTTGCCTGCCGGACTTAAGGTACTGGATATAAAAGATTACGGTACCGGAGATGATGATGGAGATAACGAGCAGGTTGAGTCTGTTCAGGTTAAAGAGCTGCAGGCTCGATTGCGCAACTGGCGTTTCTGCCGGTTCTGAATTCTCAAATTCGGACAGGGCAACAAGGCGGTACCTGTAAGTTTTTGCATCGTCAGTGGATGAGTCTTTGTATTCGGTAGTTCCCGCCGGGACTACGTCAATAGGTTTGAATGAGTTTACCCTGAGCGCAGCCGAAGGGCCCGCCGGTTCCTCGGCCCGGTATATTCCGTACCCTTCGACGAGCTTACCTCCCGGCTGGTCGTCCGGGGAGAGCTGCCACCGGACCGTTATACAACCGCCTGCATCGCTGGGGGTATCAAATGCTCGAGGGCTGACGGGTGGTCTAATACGAACCAGCATAGCTGCATCAGGCCGGGCCTGTGAGCGGGGAACAAAGGCCGTCAGCATAATAATTCCGGTTACAGCTACAATGACCAAAGCCGATTTGTGTTTAGAAAATCCCATTTTCTTGTGCCCCTGGACCAGCCCTTCGGAAGGGCGGGCCTGGTACAGCAGCAGTTTTATCCCTCTATCAATTCAACATTTGCCCGGGGTATTAAAGCCCGCTGTCCATCGGTGAATTCAACCTCAAGCACCCGGGCCCTGGTGCCTGACTCCAGAACAGCCGGATTGGTTGGAAGCGCAACTACCTTGCCGAGCCGTCCAAAGTAGGGTTGTCTTATCATACGAATTGGTGTTCCAATTGAGAGACCCCGCTCTATCTCTCCCGCGGCCTTGTTACTGGATGAAGGCATCTTATCCTTGGGGATAATAACCTCCGGACGTATCACGCCGGCTCTGATCTGGGTTGCCCCATTGATAGAGACCTGCAATCCGGCGCAGCTTTTCAGCAGTTCAAATGTTCTCTGGGCCATCTCGATGCGACCAAATCCTTCAGTAACCACAAGCGTCAGTCCGATTTGCTCAGAGCCGGTGATAGCCACACCAAGGTCATGCCCGAGAAAAGCCCTTAGGTCCTTGTCGTCGAACCCACCGACAACGATTCCCCGCACGCCTGTCGCTATGGCCTTGTTGAGGGCTTGCTCGGTAACCAGGCTGCCACCTACGAGTATAGCTCCTCTGTGTCTATCGTAGATTTGATCAGGGCCGAGCATCTCCGATGGGCTCCGAACACCCATCTGCAGCCTTCCGAATGTCTCGCCGCCGATCCCGAAAATCCCCTGCACAAATGCCCCGCAGGTCTCTACCACGACCCCTTGGCCTTCAATGATGTCTACCACCTGGCCCTGGATGTAGGCCTGAACCTCAATGGGCATGGGATTGGCTCGTTGAAGGACCTGTCCGGTTACTCCGGAGATGCTCTCGATGGTGCCATCGATAGTTGCTGTTAGCTTGGACTTAAAAAGACCGAACAGCCCTTTGGTCTCGGCAATCACCTCGTTTTTTTTAATATATTCGGTTTCTTTCTTTAACATACTGCCGGGGACATCCTCGGCTTCAATGTTCAGGATGTTCGCTGCGTTGAGGGGATAAACGTTTCCAGGCAGGAAAGTCCTCGCAACCACATCGTCGGGTTTTACCTGTGTTTTCAGCTCAACCACAACCTCTCCCTTCACAGGAAGGAGCCGGCTCTTTCTTAATGTGATTGAATCTGTTACTTTAAGTCCGGGTGTATATGCGTGTGCCATTTCCTATCGTGCTCCGGCAGGGGCCTTTGCCCCGACGAGTCCTTTTTCTTCCAACGCCTTCTGGTCATAAACAGAAAGGGCAAGCATCCACTCTCTGAGTTTTTCAATACGTCGTTTCTTGTCGTCGGCAAGGTTAAGGGGGCGCCCGCGGCCGTCCAGAATGACCCCCACAGTGCCACCGATAATCTCCTGCTCAATCCTTCGCCCTTTGCCCTGACCCAAATCGAAGTTTCGAGTCGGTTCTGCAGCTAACTTTGCCTTTTCGCCGAGGCCCAGGCGAATGAGTCTCATCTCCCCGAAATTTAGAGTTTCCTCTACTGTATTGCCTGCTGGAAGCTCCAGCGTGTATCTGCAAACCGGCCTGCCCTGTTTGCTCTGTCCTACGGGGCAGATGCACGTGCCAAGGTAGACCATGCAGTCCTTTTCAAAAACTTCAGTCGCCGCTTTGGTGTGAACCTGCGCCAGCACACCCAGGTGGGGCATCATGAAGATGCTGTCTTTGGCGAGCAGCGTGACGCCCTCGGGCAGAAATGCGTCGATGATCATCATCGCCGTCTGCTCGGCTCGCGGAGCGTGAGACAGGATGCCTCCTGAGCCAATGATCAGGTCAAGGGCTAACATGTTAACCAGGCCTGCCCCGCTGGAAATCTGCTCAAAGGTGTCCCCGATGGTTCTCTGCTGTTGGACACCCGCCAGTGTCGTGGCAAAGCTCTTGTGCTGGCGAAAGGCCAGACGCAATGCCTCCCTGGCCACTGCCTGCTCGAGGATTAATTCCTTGAGGGTCTGGGGTATGGTGGTAGGGCGGATCATTTTGTTTTTGATGCGATTGCGAAGGTCGCTCTCGTCCATCTCAAAGCAGAGCCAGCGCATTATGTTACCAAGCCCCGCCTCGGCGACGACGTTGGAGATGGAGTAGCTCATGCCGAGGTTGGCGCTTACGGTTCGGTTGAACACCCCCTTCAAGACCGAGAAGACATCGGTTGTAGCCCCACCAATATCGACCCCGATTGCTTCGATCGCCTTCTGGTCGGCAATGGTTTTCAGGATAGAGCCCACAGCGCTGGGAGTTGGCATGATGGGCGCATCGACCCAGTTGATTAGCTTTTTGTAACCTGGCGCCTGTGCCATGACGTGTTCAAGGAAGAGGTCATGAATCTTTTCTCTGGCAGGGTTGAGATTTTCCTCTTCGAGCACAGGCCTGAGGTTATCGACAATGGAAAGGTCGGTCTTGTCCTGGAGGCATCGTTCAATTTCAGCTCGGGCATTGATGTTCCCGGCAAAGATGACCGGTAGGCGGTATCCCATACCAAGCCTGGGCTTGGGGTCGGCAGCAGCTATCAACTCTCCCATCTCGGCAACGTGGGTAATGGTACCGCCGTCGATTCCACCTGACAGCAGGATCATGTCTGGCCTTAGGTGTCTGATCCTCTGGATCTGCTCGTAAGGCAGTCTTTTGTCGTTGGATGCTAACACATCCATCACGATGGCACCAGCACCGAGAGCTGCCCTCTCTGCGCTCTGGGCAGTCATCTTCCTGACCACACCGGCGACCATCATCTGCAAACCCCCGCCTGCACTGGAGGTGGAGATATAGATGTCGCATCCTTGACCATTCTGGCAGGGCTTAATGATCCTGCCTTGCTCGTCAATAAGTTTCCTGCCAGAGAGCTCTGCCAGTTCCTGAACGGCGCCGGCAACGCCCATGGTAACGTCTTCAAAGGGTGCTTCAACGGTGGTTGGGGCCTCGCCCCTATAAGTCTGCCTGTACTCGTTGCCAATCTTTTCTATCAAGATGGCTTTGGTGGTGGTACTTCCGCAGTCGGTCGCAAGAATGACTTTGATTTTTTCAGGGTCCATCCAGATTCCTACCTGGGACCCCAAAGCCGACGTATGGGCTTTGGGAACCCTACCTCATTGCGGAGCATTCTGTTCTAAAGCTTCTATCTTCTTAAGCAGGGCCTCGATAGCGTTGCGATCTTCGAGCATAGAAGCCAGGAGATCGTACTCTCTGGTGTTGAAAAAGGCGCTGATGAAGGGCTTGAAGAAGACCATGACCTGGCCGGCCACGAAGCTCAGGGGCTTGACAGACTCGAGAAAAATTATCGCTGGAAGTGCCATCCCGTACTTGTTAATCTTCCTTGCCAGCTTTTCGAGTATAGCCTGCTCCTTCTCACCAAGCTCATCGGGCTTGGTCTGCTTTATTTCAAAAGCGTTCTTCAAAATCCTCAGTTTCATAATGATTATGTAAATAAAAATACTCTTAATGTCAAGGATAAGGTCCACACCAGGAGCTCTAAAAGTGCACGTGATGTAAGCTTAAAGGCGTTTAACTGTTCGTTTTTCCCAATGCGGTTCGAAAGAGCCAGTATGCAACGCCCAACAGCAAAACCGCACCTGGCCAGGTCCCCAGCGGCTCGGCCAGCACCGCCAGCACGTCCTGTCTGCCGCTGATCACAATTGGTATCGCCAGCAAAATACCAATCAATGCTTCCCCCGTAATTAATCCCGACGCAAACAACAGCCCATGTCGGTTGGATATTTCGACCGTATCTTCAGCTGTTCCTTTTCGCAGGTGTCGAACTTTGATAACCTGATGAATTATCCCTCCTGCAAAAATAGGTACCGCTAACTGAAAAGGCAGGTAGAATCCTATCGCCACTGCGAGGACCGGCGCACGAAACGAGCTGCCTCTTCGCTGAAGGTAATTATCCAGCAGTATCACGCCCACTGCCACTGCCATTCCTATGAAAACATAATTCCACGGCAGCCCGCCTTCAAACACTCCCTTTGCCACCGAAGCCATCAGGTTCGCCTGCGGTGCAGCCAGTGCATTGTCCGTTGCCGATGAGTGTCCCGCAAAACCGTACGCCTTCAGCAGCAATGTTAGTATCGGCGCCATCACAAGTGCCGCCGAGACCGTCCCCACCATCTGCATCACTTGCTGTTTCCACGGGGTCGCCCCTACAATGTAACCCGCTTTCAAATCCTGCAGGTTATCGCCTGCAATCGACGCTGCACAGCACACAACGCTGCCGATGATTATCGCCGCCGCTGGGCCATTTTTTGCCGCCGGCCCCATCAGTAAAAATAAAAGCAGCGAGGAAAACAACACCGTCGCTATCGTCACTCCCGATATGGGGTTGTTCGACGAGCCTACCAGTCCTCCCATATATCCTGCCACTGCGGAAAACACGAATCCCGCCACCAGCATTGTCACCGCCATAGGCAGCGAAACAGTCAGCTGCCCCACGAATGTCTGATATAACAGGAACAAAGGCACCGCCGAGCCCACAATCAACACCAGTATCCATTTCATCGACATATCTTTTTCCGTCCTGGCAATCTCCACCCGCTCGGCCTTTGCGCTCCGATAGGCCTCCAGTCCGCTCCTGATGCCGCTGAAGATGGACGTCCGCATCTTGAAAATCGTCCACAACCCTCCCACTACCATTCCGCCTACCCCGATGTACCGTGTTTGTTCCCCCCATATCTTCCCTGCCCAATCAAGAGCCGACATTGACTGCCCGGCTAGTTCATGGCCCATCGCATAGATTCCCCAATCATGGGTCGCTGCATAAATGGGTATCGCAATCAGCCAGTTGCAAAGTCCGCCAACGAAAATCAGTACTCCGATATTTAATCCCACAATGTATCCTACCGCTAATAGCGCCGGACTTAGATTCGAACCAAAGTACACCACGGTTCCTCCAACACCTCTCGCGGCCTCGAACACCCCATTCCAGATTTGTAGCCCGGCCTCTCCAAACTTGAACAGCCCTGCTGCGACTGCCGCTTTTGTAATGTATTTAATACCTGAGCCGCCGCGTTCGCCTGTTTTCAGGACCTCTGCCGTTGCCATCCCTTCCGGAAACTTCAGTTTGGCTTCCACAATCAGCGCCCGTCGCAGCGGTATCGTAAACAACACCCCCAAAACGCCACCGAACCCTGCTATCATCGTAACCCACAAGAAATCAAACTTGTCCCAGAAATTCAGTATCACCAGTGCCGGAAGCGTAAATATCACCCCTGCCGCCAGCGACTCGCCCGCTGACGCCGCCGTCTGCACAATGTTGTTCTCTAAGATGTTACTGCGCCGAAATAGTCTCAACACCCCCATCGACACCACCGCCGCCGGTATTGACGCCGAGACCGTCATCCCCGCGAACAATCCAAGATAGGCGTTTGCCGCCGCCAGTACCACCGAAAGCAGCACCCCCAAAACAATCGCCTTAACCGTAATTTCCGCTAATGACCGTCCTTCTGAATCCATAGCTTACCTGTTCCAAATTGTTGAAAAAGAACCGATGCATTCCAGCTACATTCGGTTTAACATCCTGTAAAACATTTGCCGGGTAATAGGTTATGGAATAAAAGCAAAATCACTTTATCCTGTCCGACCGGTCCGGATAGGCAGGCCTTTTAGGCCTCTTCGGCGGCTCTTCTTCGAGCATCTCAAGAATTACTTCTATCGCTTTTTCCAGTTGCGGGTCGCGACCGGCAACCATCTCATCCGGTGCATTTTCGATTTCATAATCAGGGTCCACGCCCCAGCCTTCGACTTCCCAGTCGCCTTCGGTGTTCCAGAAGCTAAAGGCCGGGGCTGAAATCCAGCCACCGTCGATAGATTGTTTGAAGAAACGATTGAAGCGGTGGGATGGACTGACCATTCGTGAACGGTAGAGAATATGCTTTCCGTCCGGGTACCATTCCACTACCAGCTCATCATCAGAATGATGTGTCAAACGCCTTGGCGTGCCGCCTTCCGCCAGCATAACGTAAACGTCGGTGTTACCATCATAGTTACCGCTGAAAGCAATGGTTTGACCATCAGGGGAAAACTTCGGAAATAGTTCCTGTTCCTTTGGTGAACTTAACTTACGTGCCAGCCCGCCGTTTTTGGACACGGTCCACAGGTCACTGGCATACACAAATACAATTTTTTCTGCGCTCACGTCCGGGAAACGCAACATGCGTGCGTCCGGCATTTCGGTACGGGTTGGTTGTGCAATGGCAACCGTTGTAGAAAAATATAATAGAATCACAGTCAGAATTGACAAATGTTTCATAATAATTACCTTGTCTTCATGAAATTGAAATAGTTTATTTGGCTTTATGCTATGGTTTTTAGTTTTCAGCTTTAAGTTTTCAGCTTATCTGCCATACCGCTTGGCGTGTTCGATCTGTCTGCCAGTCCTCTGGGGGTTGTACTCTTCTCTTCGGACGCGCTGATACGCGCGAGCCAACGCGATAGGGTCTGCGTGGTCCATATATACAGTCCATCGAGGGATGCTGAAAGTTGACTGGTAATAGAGAAAAAGTTCATGGTTGTAATGCAGGCGTTTAACGCAGTCGAACATCTCAGGGCCATCGTTTCCCGCAGCTATCAAAGGATAGATTTCATCGAGGCTCTGCCTTAGCTTGTTGATATAGTAATGCTCGCGAGTTTCGTTGCGGCGAATCATCGGCTCTATGAATTGGAGCTGCTCGGCGGTTAGATTTAACGTTGATGTCATTTGCGCGATCGTTTTGAGGATGTTCTCCTCCAGCTGCTCAGGGGTCAGCGGGTCCCATCTTCCGTCATTCATTTTGGCGAAGATGCCGTAACCCGGCTTGGCCCACAGTATGCCTATCTGCAATGGGGAGAGGACGTCGGCCAACGGGCCGGAGTCATACCAATGCGTTTCGCGTATGTATTCCCAAATGAGAAGATATTTCCCGACGTCTTTGAGCTTTTCCCGTACAGCCGACGCGTCAGCTTGTGCAATTAGGTCGTCGAGTTCCAGCATATTCTGCGTAAGTGGTATTCGTACTCTGGGGCAAAGCAGCTCGCCTCGGACCGTAACGTCGAAGTAGTAAATCATCAGGGCCTGCCGGCGGCTCATATTCATCTGGGGGTTTTTGGCCCAGCCGGTATAGCGGTTGTCCGCTTCATTGAGCCATCTTTCGAACGCATCGTCTGCCGGGGGAAACACGTATCTCGGATTGAAGGGCCTTTTGTTCACTGGCGAGGCCGGGGCACCGGCTGTTCCATCGATGACTAATTGTGGTCCCTTGCCCGAGTGGTGCTCACTCGAGTAAAAGAATGCATGCTCACCGAGTTGCGCATCGTCACTGGCCTTTATATGTAACCCGGCATTGTTATCAGGGTCGTCCAGCCAGCTCTGGATGAGACTGGGTGGTATGGTAAATTCCAACCACCGGCCGCAATCGCTTGGAGCGATCTGCGTATCCAGGGCCGGTAGCGTGTAATCGACACGCGCCTTGGAGCAGCCTTCGGAACCTGCCCACGGCTGGCCGCTGCCTCTGCATTTCCAGGTACTTGCCGAGTATTCTTCGGCGCACAGTGATGAGCCCTCCGTCCATTCGAAATTGGCATTGCTGACTGCGTAAGCGCTGACCTTCACCGGTATCATCTGGATATAGCATTTGGGTTTGTATAGCCGCAGTTTTGCGGAGCTGACCTTCTTGCATGGCAGTTGTGAGAGATTGAAACGAATCAGGCTGACACCGTGGTGCAGTTCGTATAGTCCGGGCATAAATCCGACTTCGAGCAGATGACCGCCGCCGAAGTTCCACTGTCCGAATTCGCGGTCGCGAAGAGTAACGTCCTGGACGGCCGAGGGGGCTGAGACAACAAAGGTTTTGGCCGGCGAAAGCCTTGCTGGGTTCAAGATCAGCACCGCCAGCATTGCTGCAGCAAGAGCCGGGTGGTGCAATGAAATTCGAGGTACGAAGGTCGGCATTTTAGATTCACCTCTGCCATCAACTCTTCTTGTTGGGCTGCATTTCCGCATGGTGCCAGAACTCGCCCTGTGGATAGGACCAGCGACCTGCTCCCATTTTTTGTGCCAGTCTCTATGAGAGTATTATTCTCTTGTCCGCCCTGTCATGGGCAAGGCGAAGCGTAAAGTCTGACCCAATGCAACCGGCCGCAAACACCGCCGGGCTCATATAGCCCAACGAGCTATGCAGACGATAGTGATTATAATCCATTCGCCAACTATCTACAACATATCTTAACTCATCTATCACAACAAGCATTTTAACAGGCCTGCCATTCTCCAGGCGTTCCGAGAGTAAATCATATGACCATATATGGTTGTAATGTTCAGGCCTGGTAGTTGGATATTGAAGAGCTGGTGTGAACTATGGTGGAAGTGGCCAATACAATGCCCTTGCCGAAACAAGCTTCGCATCAAGGCGGTCACTGAGATGAGAAAGGCGGCTTTTGAGTTGTGTTCATTTCTCGGATTTTTCTTCGGGTTTTGTCACTTCGCCGGTCATAGGGACAAATCGGACCGGCATAACATTCTTCTTGGCCAAATTGCCCTTGTCGTCCTTTGTTATCAAGACCAGATACTGAAGGCCGTAGGGACTTCCATAAGGCAGTATCATTCGGCCGCCCGGCTTTAATTGCTCAAGCAGCGGCGGAGGCACACGACCGGCGGCGGCCGTGCCGATGATGGCGTCATACGGGCCATTCTCCTTCCAGCCGAAATAGCCATCCCCGGCCTTGACGAACACGTTCCTGTAGCCCAGTTTCTTCAGGCGCTCTTCAGCGGATTTGGCAAGCTCTTCGATAATCTCAATGGTGTAAACCTGCTGTGCAATCTCGGCGCAGACTGCCGCCTGATACCCGGAACCGGTGCCAATCTCCAGGACCTTAGAGTTTGGTTTGAGTTCCAGGGCCTCGGTCATAAAGGCCACGATGTACGGCTGACTTATGGTCTGTTCACAGCCGATATGCAGTGGATGGTCGGCGTAGGCATAGCGCTGCCTGCCGGGGCCAACGAAAGCGTGGCGCGGCACCATTCGCATCGCCTTTAGGACATTGGGGTCGCTGATGTTCCTCGCCTGGATGTGCCTGGCAACCATCTCTGTTCGTTCTTCGACACGCTCAGTAAAAGCCGGGTGATTATGGTCCGGACGAAGCGGCCTCTCATCTTCGCAAGGTTCTTGCTTTTGCTCAGACTCCTCATTCGCATCGACAGGTGCTTGATTCGCATCAGTGTTTTGATTTTCCGAAGCAAAAGTCAGCTCAGGCCCTGTTGCCTTCTTTATGCTAAAAATAACCAAAAATAACAGAAGTAGTATCAACAAGAACAATGGCACATATATCCATTTTTCGGTTAACCCTCGATATTTTGCAGTCATATCACTAACCTCTTTCTAAATTCTCATCGCTTTATCTTGACTTCTGTCTCCTTACTGTTGTCTCCTTAAACTGACCGATATTGTACCATATCTGCCAAAAAGAACCGCAACCGAATTTCTGTGCAAAACGCCGTTTTTTACTGTACTACCTTCGGCTTTAAGATTTTCAAGTGGAGATTCTAAATTTGCTCATATTCCGCATTCTAACTCTATTTTTAGCTGAGCTTATCATTTTGGCGGCGATTTTGCCGATATAAATACCAAAATCTTCAAAAAAACCGCTTGCAAGGGTGAAGGTAGCTTTTATACTTTAGATTACCATAGCTGCGGGTGTAGCTCAGTGGTAGAGCGTCACGTTGCCAACGTGAATGTCGTGAGTTCAAATCTCATCACCCGCTTTCCGGAACTATTATCTTACAAATATAGTATCGGTGAGTTACCGGCTAAGTATAGTTTGGCGTTGGTCTCCGATACGTTTAAGTCCGGCACCTATTAGGCGCGAGCCCAAGCTCAATAGGTGCTGGATTAAAAACTGCGAAGACCGGGCTAAGGGAGGGGAACACCAAACGCAATAAAGGGCGTTTGGGAGGCCCCAGGTTGTTTTCCTGATGCCTTTTTTGTTAAATAAAAGTGAGCTAAAGTGCCTAAAGTTATAAGAATCGAGTTTGTTAGATTTTAGGCACTTCAAACTTCTTCTCAGGAGCATCGAAATGGCCGAAGAAGAACAATCAACAGCCCTAAAAAACACAGTAACAATCGAGGAAGCAGGGCCCTGCAAGAAGAAGGTGATTGTAGAAATACCGGAAGAGGCAATAAAAAATGCCACTGATGAACAGTATGAGAGTTTGCGCAAGGAAGCAATGGTGCCGGGCTTTAGAAAGGGCAGGGCACCCCGCCGACTTCTGGAAAAAAGATTCGGCAAAGAGACAACAGAGCAGGTCAAGTTGAAATTGCTGACCGATGCGAGCGACTCGGCCGTCAAGGATAATGAGCTGCAAACCATAGGCGAGCCGGACGTTGACTTTGAAGCAATAGAGCTGCCGGCTGAAGGGCCGTTGAAGTTCGATTTTGAAATCGAAGTGCGTCCCGACTTTGATTTACCGCAGCTCGAAGGTATTCCGGTAAATAAGACAGAACTTGAAGTTGCCGGCGAGCAAATCAGCAGAGAGATTGAGCAATTACGAAAATACTCGGGTGTGTGGGCACCGCGCCAGGCAGGGGGCGTTGAGCTTGACGACCAGGTAATAGCTGATGCGGTTCTAAAGGTCGCCGACGCCGAGGAGGAAGAGAAACTCGACAACATCGAAATATATGTAAGGCCAAACGGCTTTGTCGGAGCAATCCCGGTCGAAAAGCTCGACAAACTTCTGGTAGGTGCCAAAGCCGGGGATGCTAAGCAAACGAGCGTCGATGTCCCAAAAACTTACTTTCGAGAAGAATACCGCGGCAAAAAGGTAGATATCCGGATTACTATCAAGGATATCAAATGGCTTAACCCTGCGCCGTTAGACGAACATTTCCTCAGGCGTTTTGACGTCGAGGATGAAGACGGACTGCGGGAGAAAATTCGCGATATGCTGCAGGGCCGATTAGAGACACAAGTGCGAACAGAAATGACCGACCAGATTTACAGGCATCTGCTTGAGGCCACCGATTTCGATCTGCCTTTAGATGTTGTTGCTGACCAGGCGACAACACTGCTGCAAAGACAGCAAATCAGTTTGATGCAGCGAGGACTGGGCCGTGAGCAGATAGAAGAGCGGACCGAACAGCTTAAAGCGGCCAGTGAAGAACAGGCCAAAGAGCAGCTCAAAACATTCTTTATAATGGATAAAGTTGCCGAAAAACTCGAGATTGACGTGAGCGAAGAAGAGGTTAATGGCCATATTGCCCGGTTAGCCATTCAGCGAGGGCAGCGTCCCGAAAGGATGAGGGAAGAGATGGTTCGCAATGGCTCGTTGGCGCAGTTCAGGTTACAGGTGCGGCAAGACAAGTGCATCGCTAAATTACTCGAGTCGGCGAAAATAACCGAAGTCAAGCCGAAAAAGAAAGCTAAAAAAGCCGCTAAAAAAACAGTTAAAAAGGTAGCTTCCGCCGAAAAGAAAAAAACCACAAAACGAAAAACAACTAAAGGCAAAGCCAGCGGGTAAAAATATCCGATAAGATAGGAAGGTTCTAAGCTACGAACTATGAACTCATTTTGAATTTTTTATAAAGGAAGCCACAGATGCTTATCGAACATTCCGCAAGGAACATTGCTAAAAACCTTGAGGCGTACAACCAATACGGCCAGTATCAGCGCTACCGCCAGATGAGTCTCGATGATATGCTGCTGGAGAACCGGATTGTATTTTTAATAGGAGAAATATCATACCAGAGGGCTGCTGAGGTCATTATGAAGATGCTGTATCTGGACAATCTCAAGCGTAGCAGTGAAATTAGCTTATATATTAATTCGCCGGGCGGCAGTGTTGACGATACGATGGCGATTTATGATACGATACGTTTTGTTGGTTCTCCCGTCGCAACCTACTGCATCGGCAGAGCCCAGTCCGGCGCTGCGCTTGTTCTGGCAGCCGGCACAAAGGGCAGACGATACGCCCTTCCACACGCCAAGGTTATGCTTCATCAGCCCTGGGGTGGGATTGGCGGCCAGGCGGCCGATATCAAAATACAGGCCGAGGAGATTTTGAAGGCCAAGACTATGATAAACGAGATTCTTGCCGAACACACCAGCCAGCCGGTTGAAAAAATCGCCGCTGAGACCGAAAGAGACAGGTATATGACCGCCGAGGAGGCCCATCAGTACGGCCTTATCGATGAAGTGCTGCATGAACAAGAAAAAGAGAAAAAGGGCGACAAAAAGAAAAAATAGCAAATGTAAAACTACAACGCCACTTAATGTAGCGTTGTAGTACTGATTTAACAAGGATGACACAAATGAGCGTCAATCAGAATTTGGTACCAATCGTAATTGAGAAAAGTGGTCGAATCGAACGTGCTTATGATATCTATTCGAGATTGCTGAAGGATAGAATAATTTTTCTTGGTGGGTTGCTTGACGATGCAGCTGCTAATTTAATTATCGCCCAGATGCTGTTTTTGAGCAACGAAGACAAAAACGATATTCATTTTTATATCAATTCAGCAGGCGGCTCAATCACGGCAGGGCTTGCAGTCTATGATACGATGCAGTTTCTGCGATGTGATGTTGCAACGTATTGTGTCGGACAGGCAGCGAGTATGGGAGCTTTGTTATTGGCCGGCGGCAAGAGCTCAAAGCGGTTCCTTTTGGCTAATAGTAGAATTCTTTTGCATCAGCCCTTAATCGCAGGTGTACTGCAGGGTCCAGCTACCGACCTGGACATCGAAGCCCAGGAGATACTTCGGCTGCGCGGTCGGCTTTATAACATATTGACCAAACATACCGGCCAGAGCCCCGAAAAAATAGAAAAAGATTGCGACCGAAATCTCTGGCTTCAAGCAGAAGAAGCAATCGATTATGGACTGGTCGATAGAATATTGCAAAAAGCGCCCGAAATTGTAAGGAATAAGGAAGAAAGTTGAAAATTAAAAAGCTAAAACTATACCCTGTTCCCTATACTCTATACCCTATCCTGGCCGGATGCCTGTTCGCCTTTGCCGCGGGCTGTGAAAACGCCAACAGCAGAGCGACATTGGCAGAAGAAATCAGCACCTTGAGGCAGGAAGAAACCCGGCTAAAAAACCAAATCGAACGGTCCGAAACAGAAAACAAACAGCTAAAAAAACAAGTAAAGGCCCTGGCCGGCGTATCTGATGAGGTCAAGCTCGAAAGTCTCTATCGGCTCCAGAGAATCAAGATTACCAAATACACTAATCTTTACGACAAAGACAAAGATGGCAAAAAAGAAAAACTGATTGTTTACATCCAGCCCATCGATAAAGAGGGTGACATAATAAAGGCGACCGGCGATGTGGATGTTCAGCTCTGGGACTTGAACAGAAAAGACGGCGAGGCACTGCTTGCTCAGTGGCACGTTGACGCAGACGAGCTGAAAAAAAACTGGTTTGCTACGTTTTTAACCATCAATTACAGATTGGTCTTCGACGTAGCAGACAAAATCGAAGATGTCGAAGAACCGTTAACCGTCAGGGTAACCTTTACCGATTACCTCTCCGGCAGAGTATTCAAAGAACAAACAGCAATCAAGCCACAAGTTCCGTGACTGGTGACTCGTAGCCCGTGACTCGTATTGTGTAGTCTGATGAACAAGAATCTGGTTATACCGAAGGACAAAATCGCTGATTTTTGCAGGCACCATCATATTCGCCGACTTTCTGTTTTTGGCTCAGCTCTGCGGGATGATTTCGCCCCCGACAGCGATGTGGATGTGCTGGTGGAGTTTCAAACTGGATGCATGCCGGGTTTTGCTTTCTTTGATATGCAAGCCGAACTTTCTGAGCTACTCGGGCGAAAGGTCGACCTGCATACCCCAAATTTCCTTAGCCGATACTTTCGCCAACAGGTACTTGACAAAGCCGAGGTGCAATATGCTCAAAACTGAAGACATCGTTCGTCTGCGCCATATGCTTGACGCCGCATGCAAGGCGACAGAGTACACCAAGGCCTGTAAACGGACCGACCTCGACCAAAGAACAAACAGTAATAAAACCCCGTTAGAAATGGTGCGGAAATAATAATACTTAAATTATCCAGAATTTTTAAAAATTGGGTTTGTATTGGGTTTGTATTGGCTTTGTTTTTATTGTCATTGTTCATAGTTCTTTGTTCATAGCTCATTGTTTTAACAGAGCTTACGTTCATTTGGTCGTTGCGGAAATTGGGTTTGATTGGGTTTGTATTGGGTTTGAATTGGGTTTGTTTTTATCGTCATTGTTCATAGTTATTTGTTCATAGTTCATTGTTTTAACAGGGCTTACGTTCATTCTGGCTTTTCGGAAATTGGGTTTGTTTTGCATAAAAAGGGCTGATTTGTAGAGAGTTCTCGACAGATGTAGAGGGCAAGTTGGCGAGTATCGCGTATTGCGTATCGCGTATAGCGTATTGCGTACAGCGTCTCGTATAGCGTATAGCGTATCTCGATACGAAAAATACGAAATACGAAGCACGAAATTCGAAACAATATCAAAATCTAAATGACCCAAATTCAAAACTTTGCCTTGCTTGCCAAATAATGGTTTATGGGCGTGTATCTGCTGATACTAAGACGTGCGGTTCTCTCCTAGGGAGTCCTTACGGACCGCTAAATATCTGCCATTTCTATGGCGTTTTGTATTATACCAAACTACATCTAAATGTTCAATATAAATCTAACTTTTTTTGGA
>JAUWAY010000025.1 GCA_030601845.1 Phycisphaerae bacterium | reverse complement strand
GCTCGGGATGAGCAATCTCGCGAAAGCGAATGTCTGGTTCGAGTCTTGACCTACAACTTGATGATTCTCTATTTACTTTTCAAAATGAGCTTATCAAACGCTAAAATAACGTTATCAAATTAAAGGTTTCTACAGAGCATTCTCAATTGTGTTAATCCGCATAAAATACTAACGACCTATGAAATCTCGTTTTCAATATTCAAAATTGACTATTCTTTTCCTTGCTTCACGGCCGAAGTTTTTAGTTGCAAGTGCAGCTCCGGTTCTGGTCGGCTCTTGCCTTGGTTACGCAACTGCCGGCTCTTTCTCAACGATTCTTTTTATTTTAGCACTGCTGGCAATAATGGCCCTGCACGCAGGGGCCAATATGGCCAACGATTACTTCGACCACATCTCCGGAAACGACGCGGTCAATCGAAACCCCACGCCTTTTTCCGGAGGAAGCCGCTACATCCAAAAAGGCATTCTCTCGCCCAAAACAGTGTTGCTCGCCGCCCTGGTCGCCCTGGCGGTCGGTTCAGCAATCGGAATAGTAATTGTCCTGCTGACGCAGAGCGTCTTTATTCTTATTCTTGGCCTTATCGGCCTGCTCGGCGGCTTTTTTTATACCGCCGACCCCATTCGGCTCGGCTACCGCTACGTAGGCGAATTCGTCATCGCGCTTCTGTTTGGCCTGCTGCCGGTATTTGCCTCATACTATTTACAGACGGAGATGATTGATACCACCCCAATCCTGCCCGCTTGTCTCATCGGCATCCTGATTTTCCTGGTGATTTTGGTGAACGAATTTCCAGATTTGAAAGCCGATGCCGCGGTGAATAAGAGAACACTTGTAGTTTGTTTTGGTGTGCCCGCTTCGGTCTGGATTTACCGAATTGCGTTAATTGCAAGCTTTCTGGTCGCAGCAGTAGCAATGTTGCTTTACCGCTGGATGTTCTTTGCAGGATTGTTTTATCTGCTTACGCTGCCAATCGCAGTTGTTGCGATAAGGTTCGTAAATAAAAAAGATTTGGTCAAGCCCGGCCAATACCGCGCCAGCCAAATCACGGTTCTTTTGCACACAATCGGCTCCCTGGCCCTTGCCGTCGGCTTTATCATCTCCGCCATCTGCAACCCTGTAGTGTAAGCCCAATGTCCCTTGCCCTCCATCGTCATTATGAGCATCCCTGTAGCTAAAAAGGACAGAAGACAGAGGACAGAAGACAGAGGACAGAAGACAGAATCTGACATCTGACTTCTGACATCTGATTTCTGGCTTCTGACTCTCTGACCTTGAAAAAATGTCGAAAAATGGCCGCTTCTTGAAAAACAAACAAAACTTTCTGGCATTTTTGCGATATTTCCGTTATTAAGAAGCGTATGTTTGCTGTTATAAGTGATATACATTCAAACCTCGAGGCCTTGACCACCGTCCTGGCTGATATTGAAAAACGCGGTATAGAAACGATTTATTGTCTCGGTGATGTCCTCGGCTATGGGCCAAACCCAAAAGAGTGCCTGGATCTGATTATCGAAAAAACCAGATGGTGCGTCCTGGGCAACCACGATTATGCCACTCTTTACGAGCCGACAAATTTTAACTATGGAGCAGAGCAGGCAAGCTTCTGGACACGCTTTAGTCTGGAAGCAGAACAGGAAACCAACGACCGAAACAACCGCTGGCAATTCCTGGGACAGCTGGCGATGAGGCAAACGCTCAATACTAAACTGGGGACAAACACAGCAATATTAGATTTTGTTCACGCTTCACCCAGGAAGCCCATTAATGAATATATATTTCCCGATGATGTTTACACCAATCCTCTAAAGGTGAGCTTGCTGTTCGAGCGGGTCAAGCATATCTGCTTTGTCGGCCATACCCATCTGCCGGGTTTGTTTCTCGACGAGCCGGATTTCTATCTGCCCGATGAGCTTGACGACGTCTATCCGATTGTTGCCAGCGAGAAAGCGATTATCAATATCGGCTCTGTCGGACAGCCAAGGGACAAGGACAACCGGACAAGCTATGTGTATGTCGATGAAAACGAGGTGCGTTTTGTCCGGCTGGAATACGATTTCGAAACCACGGCAGAAAAGATAATGGCAATCGAGGAATTGGACAACTTCCAAGCCGAGCGGCTCCGGGATGGAAGGTAAAGAAATTGATTATTTACTATTGACTATTGATTATTGAATTATGAGAGTTATTTTGACTTTGATTGTCGTTGGTTTTGTTGTTTTATGCGGTTGGCTTGTTGTCGAGTCAGGCCTTTTCGAAAATTCATCACAAGGCAGGCAATCCTGTATCTTACTGCAAAAGACTACCGGTAATCAAAAAAGCAATACCTTAAATGCACCTACCGGGGAAAACGCACAACTAAAGGCGGCGGATTTTCCCACCTTTGGCGCCGATACTGCTCCAGCTAAAACCATCATCCTTGGTGCAGCGGACCCTTACACCGAAGACCCTGAGACCGGTTTCAAGCTTCAGCTGGAATTAAGCTCCAAAGGTGCAGCCATCAGGAAAGCTACCTTTAGCAACGGAGATGGTAAGGGTTTCGATGACCGTGATTATAAAGACCCCAAGCCGTTGGTAATTCTCTCGCCGGTGAAATTAGCCGACGGCACCGAGATTTTGTCGATGGCAAATACAGGTTTCGTTTTTGTCGAGCACGAACTGCAGCTGCCTCTGAATAAATTGCACTGGAAGAGCTTCTATGTTGAAAAAGACTACGACGGCTCGCAAACCGCCCGCTTTGAGGCGATTATAAAAGTTGAAGGCACCGATGAGCCGGTTCTAAAGTTGATTAAAACCTATAAGGTTATCCCCGGCAGCTACCTTCTGGAATGCAAATTAGCTATTGAGAATTTATCGACTGCCGAGCAAAAGGTGCGTTTCAATTTTGCCGGGCCGGTCGGGCTTGGCAGGGAAGGTGTCAGGGCCGATATGAGAAAGGCCGTTGCCGGCTTTAGAGATTCCAAGGGCCAGGTGAGCAGTGAAAGACTTGATAAGAAAAAACTTACCAGGGCAAAAACAACTGAGGACAGACGCCTGACGCAAACCGGCGCCAATTTCCTCTGGGCCGCTGCGGTAAACAAGTATTTCGCTGCCATACTGGTGCCTGTGCCGGACAAAGGCAAAGACTACTGCGACTGGGTATCAGACAAAACAGGCCGATTCTACAATCCTGATAGAGATGAGCGTGGCGATACCGGCGATGAAACCGTAGGAGTGGATTTGAAAATTGCATCAAATATTTTTGCTCCAGCTGGCCAGGACGACTGCTCAAAAACATATAACTTCCAGCTTTATCTTGGGCCCAAGGACAAGAGTCTTTTCGATAAGAATGAGCAGTACCAAAATCTCGGCTTTGTCCACACGATAGATTTTATGGGCTGTTGTTGCCCGGCGAGTATTATAAACCCTCTGGCATTCGGGATACTGGCGATAATGAAGTGGATGTATGGCTTTATCGCCAATTATGGCGTGGTCATTATCATATTAGTGTTCCTGATTCGCATATGCTTACACCCGATTTCCAAAAGGAGCCAGGTCTCGATGAGCAAGATGACCAAGCTTGCCCCGAAGGCCGAGGAAATAAAGAAAAAATACGCCAATAACAAAGCTGAAATGAACAAGCAAATGATGGCCCTTTACAAAGAGCAAGGTGCTTCGCCGATTATGGGCTTTCTGCCGATGATGTTCCAGATGCCCATCTGGATTGCGTTGTATAGTGCCATATACGCCAGTATTGAATTGCGTGGTGCGCCGTTTTTGCCGTTCTGGATTACCGACCTTTCAGCACAGGATGCGCTGGTTAGATTTTCAACGGTAACGGTACCGCTGCTGGGCTGGAAGATCGATTCGCTTAACCTTTTGCCGATTCTGATGGGCCTGGCATTTTATCTGCAGCAGAAACTGATGCCAAAACCGGCAGCGGCGTCGGCCAATCCTCAGGTTGCTCAGCAGCAGAAAATGATGATGATTATGCTTCCATTGTTGTTTCCGTTGATGTTATACAAGGCGCCGTCGGGATTGAATCTGTATATTATGGCCAGTACTTTTGCCGGTGTTATTGAGCAGCACATTATCAGAAAGCACATTCGCGAAAAAGAGGAAGCCGAATCAGTCGGCCTGGTTGCCGCAACGAGCAAGACCGGCGGCAAAGTCAAAAAGAAAAAACCCAAACCGTTCTACAAATTCTAAAAAGCGAAAAACGCAAAACAATGTAGTTGACAGTTCATAGTTATGAGTTCATAGACTACGAATAATGAACTACGAGCAAGTTTTGAATTATAGTTTTTCGCTTTTAGCTTTGAGTTTTTAGCTTTTATGTATGACCTTAACGACACTATCGTGGCTGTCAGCTCGCCGGCATCCGAGAAAAGGGCGATTGTTCGGATAGCCGGCCCGGCCACAATCGATAAAGTCAGCCAGATTTTCAGTCCGTCAATCGCCAATATAAAAAGCAGCGTGATATCCGGTTCTGTAAACGTCGATGACGAGCTGAAAGTTGATGCAAAGCTGTATCTGTTTTTGGCCCCGCATTCTTATACTGGTGAGCACCTTGCCGAGATTCACATCTATACAAACCCGGCTGTCACTGAGGCGGTGATTTGCAATTTGCTGGGCAATACCGACGGGCCGGTACGAATGGCCGGGCCCGGCGAATTTACCGCACGACGCTTTCTTAACGGTAAAATAGACCTGACCCAGGCAGAGGCAGTAAACGAAATCGTCACCAGCAGTAATAAATTTCAATTGGCTGCCGCTGAGAAACTTCTCAGCGGGCGACTGGCCGAGACCACAGCAAAAGTGCGCTCGGAAATAATGGATTGTCTTAGCTTAATCGAGGCAGGGCTGGATTTTAGCGGTGAAGATATCGAATTTATAACTGCTTCTGAAGCGGTCGCGAGACTTATCGAGATAAAGAACCAGCTCGAGCAGTTGCTCTCTCGCCGCTTTCCAGACGAAGCAGTGGTCGACTTGCCGGCGGTGGGAATCGCAGGTGCGACCAATGCCGGCAAAAGCAGCCTGCTCAACAAACTGCTCGGCAAGGTAAGAAGTATCGTCTCAGACCAGCGCAAGACCACAAGAGACGTCCTGACCAGCCTGCTAACACTGAGACATTGCAGGTGCGTGCTGTTCGATTGTGCCGGATTAACGCTCACGCCGACTAACATCCTCGATGAGCTGGCCCAGCAGGCAGCAATCGAAGCACTCAATAATGCTGCGGTAGTTGTACTTTGTATCGATATAACCAAGACTGATTATAGTGAAGATAAAGCAATACGAAACCTTATAGAACCCAAAGAGCTGATACCGGTCACGACGAAATCTGATTTTCTCTCAAACGATGTATTAACTGAACGGAGAGCCAGGCTAAGCGAGATTTTTGGCGTTGATTTTTTAGCCACAAGTGCAAAAACCGGCACCGGTGTAGAAGTGTTGCGAAATATAATCGACAAAAAACTAATCGAGATGTCAGTTGGTTCTGCTAATTACACGAGTCACGTATCGGGTGTTGCGCTTACGGCCCGGCACCGACAGGCCGCCGGCGAGGCGATTGAGAACATCACTGAATCCGTCAATGAACTAAAGGCCGGCAGCGACGAGGTCGCTGCAATGACGCTGCGGGCGGCTTTCCACGCATTATCAACTATCGAGCAGCACCACATCGACGAGCAGATATTGGATAGGATATTCAGCCGATTCTGTATAGGTAAATAAGCCTCAACAGCCCACCAAAGGAAAAACCGGCGAAAATCCGCTTGACAATCTTGATAATTAGGTTGTTATCGGCGTTTGCAGATGACCGGCTGAAAGATTTTTGAACTATACATTTCATTTACAGGAGCGAGATATGAATCGAGAAAAAATGACTATGGTAATTTTGTGCGTCTGCCTGTGCGTTTGTGAGTTGTGTGCGGCCGAGCCAACTTCGGAAGATAATGCCCAGCTACGCAAAGCATTGGAGCGTTATCCCGAAGCCGATGCTAATGGCGACGGGGTCCTGACGCTATCCGAGGCCAAGGCCTTTAGGCAAAAGCAACGCAGCGAGCAGCAGAAAACCAAAGCCGCCCGAGCCGCCCAACCGGCCGAAAAACGTCCCAAAGCTACGTTTGCAGATGTCAAGTACGGGCCTCACGAGCGTAATGTGCTGGATTTCTGGCAGGCCAAATCCGCTAAACCTACGCCGGTCGTTGTATTCATTCACGGCGGTGGGTTCAGGGCTGGCGATAAATCAAAAATCAGCCCCAATATAGTTGAGAAGTGTCTGCAAAGCGGGGTCTCAGTTGCAGCGATAAATTATCGCTTCCGTGAGCACGCCCCGCTGCAGGATATACTTCGTGATGCTGCGCGGGCCATCCAGTTCCTGCGATACAAATCCAGCCAATGGAACACCGATAAAAAGCGGTTCGCTTCTTTTGGTGGCTCGGCCGGGGCAGGCACGTCACTGTGGCTGGCGTTTCACGACGACCTGGCCGACCCCGATAACGAAGACCCAGTCCTGCAAGAGTCATCCCGCCTGGCCGTAGTCGGTGCCAATGGCTGCCAATGCACGTATGATTTCGAGCGCTGGCCTGAGATTGTCGGTGAATACCCGGGCGAACGCGACATGAACGAGGTCTACCTGTTTTATGGGCTTAAAAACCACGAGGAGCTGGATAGCCCAAAAGGCAGCAAGATTCGCGCCGACGTGGATATGCTTGGCCTGTTGACCAAAGACGACCCGCCGGTATTCCTGCACAGTTCGCAACCAAATACTAAGCCGGTTGATCACGGCCATTACGTGCACCACCCAAAGCACGCTATCGCCATCAAGGAAAAATGCGACCAGCTCGGCATAGAAACGGTCTTGATTCTCAAAGAGGCACCGCCGCCGGCCGGCAAAAGCGCCAATGATGTTATGCTCGAGTTTTTCTTTAAGCACCTCAAATGGTAATTGGTAATTGGTGAGTGGAATAAGTGAGCTAAAGTTAGATGCTCGATGCTCGATTCTCGTTTTGGTCTTACGAGTATCCAGTATCCAGCATCGAGTATCGAGCATCCGTTATTTGTCTTTGGCTTCAAATTCGGCGTCGATTACATCGTCTCCGCCTTTTCTTTTAACTTCGCCTTCGGGTGGCGGTGGCTGCTCGCCTGAAGCTGCCTGGGCCGACGCCGCCTGCTTCTTGGCCGCCTCTTCGTAAAGCACCTTACCTAATTCCTGGCCGGCAGTGCTGAGGTTTTCGATGGCCCTTCTTATTGCTTCAGCATCTTCGCCCTTTGCAGCTTCCTTGAGGTTGTTGACCGCACTTTCGATTTTTCCGCGGGCCTCAGCAGAGACCTTGTCGCCGTGCTCTTTGAGTGTTTTTTCCGTTGAGTAAATCAACTGGTCGGCCTGATTCTTCAAATCGACAACCTCTCTTTTTTTCTTATCTTCTTCAGCGTGGGCCTCGGCGTCTTTGGTCATCTTCCCAACTTCTTGGTCGCTTAGTCCTGAACTGGATTTAATCTCGATGGACTGCTGTTTGCCGGTGCCCAGGTCCTTGGCTGAAACGTTCAAAATGCCGTTTGCGTCAATATCGAACGCAACATCAATCTGCGGGATGCCTCGCGGGGCCGGCGGAATATCGGCAAGCTGAAATCTGCCGAGCGTGCGGTTGTCCCTGGCGAATTCCCTTTCGCCCTGCAGAACGTGGATGTCAACGGTGGTCTGGCCGTCCGCTGCGGTCGAGAAAATCTCTTTTTTGCTGGTGGGAATGGTGGTGTTACGCTCAATCAATTTTGTCGTAACCCCCCCAAGCGTCTCGACGCCCAGCGAAAGCGGAGTTACGTCCAGAAGCAAAATATCCTTTACGCCTGCGTCACCTGCCAGGACCGCACCCTGCAGGGCTGCCCCAAGAGCAACTACTTCATCAGGATTGATGCTCTTGTTGGGTTCTTTGTCGAAAATGTCTTTGACAATCGCCTGGACCTTCGGAATCCTCGTGGAGCCGCCGACGAGCAATACCTCGGCGATATCGCCAGCGGTCAGTTTTGCATCTTCCATCGCTTTATGGCACGGGCCCTTGAGCCGCTGGAGAATCGGCTCGGCAAGTGATTCAAACTTGCTGCGACTGATAGTAATCTGCAGGTGCTTGGGCCCTGAGGCATCGGCGGTGATGAACGGCAGATTGACCGTGGTTTCAAGCTGGGTGCTCAATTCGCACTTGGCCTTTTCGGCCGCCTCTTTGAGCCGTTGATGAGCCATCGGGTCGGTGCGGAGGTCTATGCCTTCGGTCTTTTTGAACTCATCGGCTAAGTAATTTATCAGCACCTCGTCCAAATCATCTCCGCCCAGATGCGTATCGCCGTTGGTGCTTAAGACCTCGATAATACCACCCTGGTCCTCGAAACCCCCGATATCGAGGATGGAGATGTCGAATGTTCCGCCGCCGAAATCAAAAACCGCCACCTTTTCATTCTTTTTCTTCTCAAGTCCGTAGGCAAAAGCAGCGGCGGTCGGCTCGTTGATAATCCGGTCGACCTTAAGCCCTGCTATTTTGCCGGCGTCTTTGGTTGCCTGCCGTTGGGAATCGTTAAAGTAAGCCGGCACCGTTATAACCGCCTGTTCAACCTTTTCGCCTAAATAATCCTCGGCGGTCTTCTTCAAATCCTGCAGAATCATCGCCGATACTTCAGGAGGTGTATATTCCTTGTCCCGGACCTTGACCTTGACCAGCTCCTCTGCGGCACCGGTAATCTTGTAAGGGACAATCTTTTCTTCCGATGAGACTTCACTGTGTCGTCGGCCCATAAAACGCTTAATCGAGTAGATAGTGTTTTCGGGGTTGGTTACCTGCTGATGACGTGCAATCTGGCCGACCAGTCTCTCGCCCTTGTCGGTAAAGCCGACCACCGAAGGCGTCAGTCGAGAGCCCGAAGAGTTGACCAGGACCTTCGGCGATGAGCCTTCCATCACGGCAACCACAGAAATTGTCGTTCCCAAATCTATCCCAATGATTTTAGCCATTGTTTATTTCCTTTCATTTCATTATTGTTCTTTTGCCACAAAGGCACAAAGACACGAAAAAGTTTGAAGTGACTAAAGTGCACGAAGGTGTAGAAGCTCGTTAGTTGTTGTCGAAACTTGTATCGAAGCTCGAAACCGGAGGCTCGACGCTCGGTAAAAAACAAGCTTCGGGCTTCGACAACAAGCATCGATACGAGCATCAACAACCTTAAACGAGAATCATAAACATATTAGGCACTTTAGCTCACTTCCATTTTCTCTGTGGCTAATTATGTGCAAAACCCGTGCCAGTTATCAGGCCGAGGGGGCTTGAGCTGCTTAACCTCTTGGCAAACAAGCGCTTATATTTTTTAACCTGCTCTTATCTATTTCCAGCTGTCAATTTTGTTGTGCCATTTTGGCAGACCCGGCACGGATTAACCGCAGAGATCGCCGAGAACACAGAGTAAAAAGCGAAAAATAAAAATCAGCCACGAATCAACACGAATATTAGGACAGGACAACAGGATTATCTTGTTAATCCCGTCTAAAAAAAACAAAAAAGAAAGCTCTGCGGTCTCTGCGGTAAAACTAACCACTGGCAAGTTCTGAGCGGATGATTTTTGCTCTGAGTATGTCTCTGTGTGTGGGGTCGAGGGGCTTTCCATAGTTTAACTGCAGATGGGCCGGCAAGGTAAGCATAAACAAGCGATTAATGGTGGCAATAGAAACGCCGCCGGTTTTGTCTGTGTCGTCGTCCTGTTGGCTCTGTGTGCAAAGCCGCTTTATCGCGGGGGTTGAGGCGCCCATATACTCGTGCATATTGATGCCCATCCGCAGATGGCTCAGCAAGAACAGCGCCTCCTGCGAGCTTATCAGATGGGCATTTCCCAACAGCGCCATCGCCCGGGAAATCTTGTCGTCAAGCACGTCAAGCTGCTTCGAGAGCAGCAGAGTCCTGGCTGCTTTTTCATATTCGGCTATGTCAGGAATGATGGCATTTTCAAATTGCGAGATAATATCTGCCTCCGAGACTCCGAGCGTTGCCTGATTGGATATTTGATAGAAATCGCCTGCGGCTTCTGTGCCTTCGCCGAAAAGACCACGCACAGCCAGGTTCATATCCCTTGCAGCATTGAAAAATTTCTCTATTTGGTCGGTCATCTTCAACGCCGGCAGGTGCAGCATCACCGAAACCCTTATCCCTGTTCCCAGATTGGTCGGGCAGGCCGTCAGGTATCCATAGCGGGGACTGAACGCATAGTCCACCTTTTGCTCTATTGCATCGTCGATATGGTTCATCTGCTCGGCGCATTGACTTAGCTGCAGGCCGGCTTTTAGCACCTGGATGCGCAGATGGTCCTCCTCATTGATCATAGCGGTAAAGAATTCCCGCTGGGCGATAACAACACCCCGTGGGCCGCGGCCTTCAGCGTGATGCCGGCTAATCAGGTATCTCTCCACAAGGAAGCTTCTATCCAGAACAGGGGCCTTGTCTACGCTGATATAGAAAATCTTATCGCCAAGCTCGAGCGGCATCAGAACGTCTCTTAGCTCCTTGAGGATTGCAGACCTTTCAGAAGCTGAGCATCGGCTCAGGAATTTATGCCCGGCCAGATTCCTCGCCAGACGAATCCGAGAGGATATAACAACGTCAGCCAATGGCCCTGAACCGCTGAACCATTCGTTTATATCACCGCTTATATCAGTCAGTTTCATATTCGTATGTTGTATGTCGTATATCGTTTTTAGTTTTCAATCTGGTTTATTTTGTCTCGCAATTTGGCTGCCTTTTCATAATCTTCACTTTTCACGGCTGCATCCAGTTGTCGACGCAGGTCTAAAAGCTCTATTTGGCTCTTCATCTGGGTCGGTGTTTTTGAAGGGACCTTGCCGCGGTGGACTGTTTGTCCGTCGTGGGCCTTTTCAATAAGCACAGAAAGTATTTTGTCAAAAACCTCATAGTCGTAAGGGCACCCCAGCAGCCCCTTCTTGTGGAACTGTTCCAACGTAAAGCCGCATCGAGGACACGACAGCTTCCGCTCTGAATCGCCAAGCAGCTCCTCATCCGTTGGCTTCGCAGCCAGCAGGCTGCTAAGCAGCTCATTTATAGAGACCTGACTCTTGATGGTTATACCCTCTTCCTCGGCGCAAAGCTCACAAAGGTGCATTTCATTGCGCAGTCCGTCGGTTATTTCGGTCAGATGAATAGTCGCTTCGTTTTCTTTACAAATTTGACATCGCATATGCACAAGACCTCGAAGATATTATACCATAGCAACCCATAAACCTTATAAATATTATACCCGAATTCTTTTTAGATAATCGTCAAATTTGGAAAATAACTACAGCCGATTTTACCCCCGCACTAAAAAGTACGTTACTGTGGACTATTTCGGCCCAACCGAGCAAGGCCCGACTGGACTGCTTTTTGGTACGGGGCCAAATTTTGCCGAACAACCCGGCTCCTCAACAACCCTGATAGCTTCAATCTTGAGACCCTCGGGCAGTTTCGGCTTAAGTTTTCCGTATATGTATTTCGCTACCGTTTCCGCCGACGAGCTATTCCGCCGGAAATAATCGATTTTGTCCAACTGGATATTGTCAAACCCTGCAACTATATTATCGACCATTGTTTTGAGTCGGTTAAAATCCATAACAAGTCCCATATTGTTAAGCTCAGTGCTGCTGACATCTGCCGTAACCTGCCAGTTATGGCTGTGCAGCGGCTCTTTTGAGCCGTCGGCTCTGGTCAACTGGTGCGATGCCCAAAAGTGCGTTTCGACACTAACCGTAAACAAAACAAAACTCCAATTATTTCGTGCCCCGGGTCACGGGCCTTCGCCTCGCCGAAGCGGGCTACGTCCCCGCGAAGGCGGGTCATGAGCGACTTTTTTAAGGCGCTGTTGCAAACGATTATAGATGCTTTTCGGAACCAGGTTTGAAACATCACCACCCATTGAAGCAACCTCGCGGGTCAAAGTCGAGCTGGTAAAGCCGTACTGCTCACCTGTCATAACAAAAACGGTCTCTATTCCTGCCACGGCCCGGTTGGTCATAGCAAGCTTAAACTCATATTGAACGTCGGTAAGGCTTCGCAAACCGCGCAGGATAACATCAGCCTTCTTCTTAGCTGCATACTCAACCGTCAGCCCGTCAAAACTCTCAACCGAAACACCGGGCATATCGGCAACCAGTTCCGCTATCATTTCCACCCGCTCTTCGGGCGTAAAGAGCTGATTCTTAATCGGACTTCGCCCCACCGCGATGATAAGCTCGTCAAAGAGCTTCATACCTCGCTGCAAAACGTCCAGGTGCCCATTGGTAATCGGGTCAAACGAGCCCGGGAAAATCGCTCTTACAAATTTGCGTGCCATTCAGCATACACTCCTTTCGAAAAGCCATTATACCACAAATGCCGGGAAGGTCAAATTGGTCCGTATCTCAAACATAGGGATTTTTTCATATCCTCCTCTGCTTAAGTGCTCTTATGCTCTTTTTTTCAACCGCTTCGCTGCGTTGCCGTCAAGCCCGAGACTACCGTAACTGTCAGCATAACTGCGAATACCACCGTTGTGAACCAATGTCCCCAGTTGGCCGTTGGCACATGAGCGGCCTTCATCATCACGGTGCCGATGGCAAATGACTGCAGGAACATCTTTATTTTGCCGGAAGCGGTGGCAGCAAAGTTGATGCCCCTGGCTTCGGCAATATGCCGCAATACGGTCACATAAACTTCTCTTAATATGAGAATACCTGCGACGCTCCAACGGATTATTGCCAGACTGATGTCTGATAATTCAAAAAGTTTCGGCTCGCCGATTACAGCAAAGCAAACAAAGCTGCCACATATGAGAATTTTGTCAACCAGTGGGTCCAGCATTCGCCCAAATTTGCTGGTAACATTGAACCTTCGGGCTGCTATGCCGTCAATAATATCTGTTAGGCCGGCAATAACAAAAAGGGAGAAGGCAATATCCAGAAATAATGGCCTGTTTGCAACATAAGGCGAGCAAAGAATCATAACCAGGAAAACGATGGTTAAAGCGAGCCGGCCAAAAGTCAAAATATTCGGAATAAGCCATAACATAACTCAAAGTTTACCCCCTTGCAAATTCTATAACAAGTAATAATACGGCTGAAAATGGGAAAATTTCTAACGAGGTTTGATTCGTTAGCGACATAATTCAATATTAAACTTGACGAACAATCAAATCGTAGTCTTTTGTGTCAACGACTTTTGCATTGATAAAGTCGCTGGGTTTTGCCGAGCAATTTTTGATGATACAGATGCTGTCAACCTCTGGTGCCTGGCCGTAAAAGCGTCCCCGGCCGACACCGTTGCCACCCCTGATTAAATCAGGGGTAGAATCGACCAGACACCTCGTCCAGGAAAGCTGCGATTCCGTCGGAGCGAAGAGTTTCTTTAATTATGATTATCTGGGCTATTGCGTCCCGCCAGCCAAGACCAACAATGGCATCGATGTCATCGGCCTCGTTGAATAATTCCTCACCCATTCACTGTGGCAGACAACCTGCAACAATCACCTTTCTTACCCTGCCACTCCGCTTGCAGTCCACAGCGTGTCTTATTGGCTTCCAGCGCCTCGGCCTTAGCAGGGGCAATAAAGCCGCACGTATTGATCACAACAACATTGACCCCCGCGTCTTCTTGTTGAAGACAAGAGCGGGGGTCCGGCTCAACGGCTACAGATAAGCCCCCTTGGGCGATTTGGGCTAACATTCTTTCGCTATCGACTATGTTTTTAGGGCAGCCCAGAGCTATAAAGGCGACGGTTACAGGTCCGTCGATGCGGCGCCGGATGACGCATTTTTTGGGCGAAATCAAAGAAAAAGCGTTATTTTCATTAACTTTATTAAAATACGCTTGACGATAAAGAACTATGCGATATAATTAAACTTCGGTAGCGTCTTTACTTACGTTAGAAGCGCTTAAAATACACAAGCCAGTACTCAATTAAGCGTGGGATTATGAGCGCCAGCAGCCAAAATTTTTGTCCTCAAGCGAAGCGAAGGATTAGCCGCAGTCAATGGCTAACCCCGTTAGAGCCCCCCCCTGTTAGAAGTAAGACGTCGGTTTCTAACGGGGCCCGGAGCAAAAAGTCTCTAACGGGGCTAATCGGAGCTGTGGCTGTAATATTTATGTTCTGGATTGGGGGCTGTGGGGAGTTTTTCGCCCAGAAACCCACCGAGCTCCAGGTCGAAAGACTCCTCAGCGATTTGAGCAGAATTCCGGTTGTCCCTGAACCGAATATCACTGTCCCGGATATCTACAAAGAACCGCCCAAAATCCTCGAAACAAAAGACGGCGCAAAGCTGTTCTACTTCACCCGGCATCATACCGTTGACAAACTGGCAGTCCTTATTAGCAACCAGTTTCCGGGCCCATCGAGCAATCCAAAAAGTCCCAAGTCGAAGTATGCAGTGGGTCAGAGTCCGGCTACAAACCAGCTAATAGTAGGATGCCCCACCACTGAGGAGGCCAATGAGGTGCTTGACTTTTTGAAAGAGGTTGATGTCCCAGTCATTCAGGTCAAGATAGACTGCCTCGTATCCGAACTCTATGCCGATTTAACTATGGACCGGGAAACCACCATAGCGATAGAAAATCTCTTCGGCGAGAATATTACTCTCAGTGGCAAGACGATCGGGGAAGTCTTCAGCAGATCATTAACCAAGGCTACATTAGAGCCTAAGTACCCTGATACTCTCCTGCCTGCATTTCCTGGAGCTGCCATACGTGACCCCGGCCGAGCGTTGATAGGACTTAAGGTCGGATACTCCAAAGAGAATTTCCAAGCCGTGGTGGATATATTAGAGTCCAGAGGATATTTGAAAATCCTGATGAATCCCAAACTCGAAGTGGTAAATGGCGAAACCGCCCAAATTGAGGCCAAAGACTTTGTGCCCCTTTTAAAAGAAGTGTACAAGCCCGGAGAGTTGATGCCATACATGACCACCGAGTACCAGTGGGTTATCGATTCACTGAAAATCACACCTCACGTCTTTGCCGATGGGTTTATCGGCCTGGAAACCGAGGTGGTGATCGGTTCAGAATCAACCCCAAGAGGCGTAAAGCAAATCCCGATAATCACGGAACGCAGGGTTACAATTAAGGAAAACCGCATAAGGCAGGGTGAAAGCTTAATCATAGGCGGAATAAGAAAGAGCGAGAAACGCGACGTCGTCCGCGGCGTGCCGGTACTAAAAGATATACCCTTGGTCGGTCTCCTGTTCTCAAGCAAAGATTTTGAGGAGCGTGCAAAGGAAGTTATCTTCATAATCACCCCCACCATTTCCACAGGCGGTGTACCAACCGAAGAAATACTCGAAGAGCTTAGAGAAAAACACGCTGGGCCGGAGTATGAACCCGGGCTGGAAGAAATCTTGACCGACCCGTTTGGCGTTGGTGCATACACCGACTATGTAGAGCAGCAGGCCGCCAGGGCTGAATTTGAACGGCTCAAGGCCGAGATAGAGAAAGCCGAAGCCCTTGGAGAAACGGCCCAGATAAAAGAAAAACTTCTCGAGACAGCCGAGAAGGTTCTTAAGGAAAAGGCCAAGCTGGCAAAAGCACGCGAAACGATTGATAGGGTCAAACAGCGAGCCGATAAGGCAAAGGCCGACGCTGAAAAGGCAAAGGCCGACGCTGAAAGAGCAAAAGCAGAGGCCGAAAAGGCAAAGGCAGAGGCCCAAAGGGACGAGGCTAAAGCCAGAAAGGCCAAAGAAGAAGCTGAAAAGGCCAAAAGCAATAATACGCAAAGTAAATGATGAAATCAGCGGATTTGTGCCGTTATTTTTGTTTACCGGCCAACCGTGTCATATTCGGGTGACGTTATTAAAATTTAATTTTTAGTGGAGGTCTGTTTATGGATAATTTCGATGATATTAAGATTCCTCCCAGTGAAGACCTCGATAAGCCGATTCCTTTTGATGATAGTGATGATACGAGCGATGTGAGCATTTCACATTCGCCCCTGAATTTAGGCGGCGGTAGCACGGCGGAGGCACCGACTGCCAAGGTGACAACACCGACGCCGGTTGCGAAAAAGCCGGCCGAGAAAATAACTTCATCCGACCAAATCACAGGCGTAAAAACTTTCTTTGCCAAACTGCACTCTGGCGCTATGGAGTTTCTTGATGGGCAAATCAACAACTGGCTAAAACAAAACCCCGGTATTACGATAAAACAAACCAACACAACCACAGGCGAGGTCCAGGGGAAAAAAAGCGAGCCCAATATTATAATTACGGTCTGGTATTGAAGGTTGGTCCCGCACCTATTAGGCGTAAGCCTATGCTCAATAGGTGCGGGACAAATGCCGCCTGGACTTGTCAAAGCAGCTCGTCGATTGCAGCAGTGAGGTCTTTCTTGCTGGTCAAGCCCACCCATTTTTTCTGCACCTGGCCGTCTTTGAACAGGATAATAGTCGGTATCGCACTTATGCCGAATTCCATAGCACTGTCACGAGCATCATCGGTATTGAGCTTGCAGATTTTCGCCTTGTCTGCATAGTCATCCGCAATTTCTTTTAAAATAGGCGTCATCATCTTGCAAGGCCCACACCACGGCGCCCAGAAATCGACCAGAACCGGCACGTCAGAGTTGTGAACAACCTCATCAAAAGCAGCATCGCTTAGCTCAATTACATTACCAGCCATTACTTCATCCTTTCCGGAGTTCCCAGCCCATACCTATCAGGCGTAACTCTGTGCTCAATAGGTGTAGGATGGTGCACCCCAAATTCTCTGCCAACAAACGACAGTCATTTTATTGGCAAGGCGAAGGCCTGTCAAATACTAATTTGCTCTTTGTTGTTTGTGGTCTTCGGCAGGTTCTATTTTTTCCTTCTCAACCGAAGCTGTCGGCTTGCTTTTTGGCGGCAACTCCGTGATTGCAATGGGAGGGGTCACCAAACGCCCTTTATCGCGTTTGGTGGTCCCCGGCGGCCGTTTTTGTCGTCGGCTCTGAGCAGAGGACGCGTTGTCGGTTTCCGCGGCGGCAACAATGGCCTCCTGCACAGCCTGCTGGGCATCCTTCTCAGTCAAAGGCCGTAAGTAAAGGTGAGCCGAAGAACCCGGCTGCTCAGCCCAAACCAGCCGCTCGCGGACTAATTCCAGAAGTGCAAGGAACAATCCAATCATTGTGAAGCGGTCGCTCTTGGACTCAAAAAGCCGCTCAAAACTCATCGGACCCTCTGTTTGCAGACGATGCAAAATCTCTATCTGGTACAAATCAATGGGCGTATCGTCTTTGATGTGACTTATCTCGACACCGGCACCGGTAGCTTTCATAATTGAGTCAAAGGCCTCGAGCAGGTCCCAGACGCTTACCTGTTCAAGGTCAATCTCAGGTTCAGTGTCGGGCCTTAGCCACTCGATAACGCTGTCGGGACGCGGGAAACGCTCTTTCTGCTTATCTGCTGCGGCATCAAGCAGATTTGCAGCGTCCTTAAATTTTTTGTATTCAAGGAGCTGGTGGATAAGCTCTGCCCGCGGGTCGGCCAAATCGTCAGCCTCGAGCTGCTCCGGCTCGGTTCTGGGCAGCAGCATTGCCGATTTTATATGCATTAACGTCGCGGCCATTACTAAAAAATCACCAGCCAAATCAATATCAAGCTGTTTTAGCATCTCGATGTAGCAGATGTATTGGCCGGTTATCTTGGCAATGGGAATGTCGTAAATATCCACCTCTTCCTTGCGGACCAGATACAACAGTAAGTCCAAAGGCCCTGCAAATATATCAAGATTTACGCGATAATCAGCCAATTATTGCTCCTGTACGTCATCCGGCGCCGCATCGACGGCTTTTTTGTCAGATTCCAAAATTTCTTTTGCTCGCTGGGCCTGGCTTTCGAGGGTTTGCAGCCTTAGATCCGCGAGGGCAGGCAGGCCGGAATATATATTCGCCACATTCTGGCCGGTTACGACTGCTTCGATTCCATAGTCACCGAGCAGCTGTTTTGCCAGTTCGGCTTCGATGTAATTGGCAAATTGTGCAATTGTAACGAGTTTATCAGCCATCACTACTTCCTCAATCCAACGGCCTGGCGGACCTGGGCGAGAGTATCGGCAGCTACAGCTCTGGCGCGCTCTGCGCCGCTGGCAAGGACTCCCCTGACATAGTCGATATTATTTTCCAGCTCGGTCCTTTTTTGTCTAAACGCCTTGAAATAATCTATCATCAGCTCAGCAAGGCGTTTTTTGGCCTCGCTGTAGCCCATACCGCCACTGCGGTATCTATTTTCCCACTCAGCCAACTCATCGCCGGAAGCCACCAGCTTCAAAAGTGCAAAAACGTTGCATTTGTCGGGGTTTTTCGGCTGCTCTACCGGCGTCGAATCGGTAACAATTCGCATAATTTTTTTTCTGATACTGGCTTGCGGCTCAAATATCCCGATGGTATTTCCGCAGCTTTTGCTCATTTTTCGGCCATCGACGCCCGGTACGACAGCCACGGATTCAATGATGTGTTCTTTCGGCACGGTAAGGATTTTACCATAATTGTTGTTGAACCGGACGGCAATATCACGGGTAACCTCAATGTGCTGCTTCTGATCGGCGCCTACCGGCACCAAATCACTTTTGTAGATTAAAATATCGGCGGCCTGGAGAACAGGATAGGCGAACAGGCCATGATTCGGGCTCAGACCCTGAGCAACTTTATCCTTGTAGCTTGTGCACCGCTGTAAGAGGCCCATCGGTGTTATGCAGGAGAGGAGCCACGTAAGTTCGGTAACCTCGGGGACGCTGGATTGGCGCCAGAAAACGGTTTTTTCGGTATCAAGGCCCAGGGCGATATAGTCCATTGCAACATCAAGGGTATGCTGGGCAATATCGGCCGGTGTGGGGTTGGCGGTAAGGGCGTGGTAGTCGGCAATGAAATAAAAGCACTCGTTTTCGGCCTGGAGTTGAAGGTGCTGGCGCATTGCACCAAAGTAGTTGCCTATATGCAATTGGCCGGATGGCTGTATGCCGGAAAGAACTCTCAAATTAATCTCCTGATACCAAGAAACAAAAACATAAAACTATTTGTGTAAAAATAGCGGCATCGAAGGCAAATGTCAACACTTTGCCAACTAAAAAAGCAAGGGCCGGCAGCATATCACTACCAACCCTCGTTTGCACCATACGTTTAAACAGCTTCGTCACACCGCCCTAAAATGCCGGTTTGACTTATCTCTGAATATGTATCGAGGCCTTAATACTGCGTAGATAAATCTCGGATAAACCTCGCCGCTAAGCTAATCAGCCGATTTATTGCCTCTACGAGGTTTTCCACCAGCTTCTTTTCGAGCGTTTCAGTTTACTCAGCTTGCTTTAATCATTTGGTCGCTGTCTGCTTCTGCTACCGCCAAATCTTTCACGCATTCTCGACCGAAGCTCCTCTTTTTCTTCATCAGACATATTTTCAAATCTTTGGCGCATTTCGGCTCTGAGCTTTTCCCTTTCTTCTTCAGACATATTCTCAAATCTCTCTCTTAATTTGGCTCTTTCTTCCGGAGAGAGATTTCTGCGGAACGCCTCCGGGCCAAAGCCGGGCATCGGTCCTTCACCGGGTCTGCCTGGCTCTTCGCCTCTTGGTCTCTGGAATCTTTCACGCCTTTGCTCCGGTCCCTGCAAGCCGCCTTCAAATTCCTTCTGCCGCCTGGCGATCAGCTGCTCGAGACGTTTGGCTGTCTGCTCGGCCTTCTCTTTTCCCGCCAGCTCAAGAATCGCCCTCAGCTCGCCGATGGATTCTTCATACTTTGCTCGCACTTGTCTTGGGTCTTTCAGTTTTGCAATTTGCGCTTCAATCACTTCAATCGCTTTCTGTTGTTCTTCACGCGCTCTCGTAAATCTTTCTCTTAATTTGGTCCTTTCTTCATCAGAGAGGTCTTGGAATCCCCCTCGGCCTGCGGCCCCTATGCCTGCTTGTAAGCCTGCTTTGAGTTTCGCAACCTGCTCCTCAATCGCTTCTATCGCCTTCAGTTGCTCTTGGCGCGCTCTGGCTCTTTCTTCATCGGTCTGTCTCCCTCGGCCTCCGCCGGGGCCCGTACTCCCTCGGCCTCCGCCCGGGCGCCTGCCTTCCCTGCCTTCTTCAGGCTGCCCAAATGCAGCCCAGGCCACCGCCAGAACCACAACAACGGTGACGATTGGAATTAGGTACCTCTTCATAATACTAACCTCCAAAAAAAGTTAAAAAGTTACATTTCAACTAATTCCCACTCTGAGCGTTAGTTGATTACACACCTGCTCACATCTATTAGATAGCCAAAAAACCACTACCAATTTCCACTCAACCTTCAAAGGTGGCCTGTAATTGTTCTTGTATGTCTTCCAGTTTTTCCTTTGGACCTTCTATCTCCTCTATTGCTTCAGGAAGCATTTCTCCGGACTCCTCTATAACATACGGTGTAATAAATATAAGCATTTCATTGTTGGATTGTATAGCTTCGTTATGGCGGAACAGGCCGCCCACCAGAGGTATATCGCCGAACAGCGGAATCTTTCGTTCGATGACACTGTCTTCCTGGAAAAGTATGCCGCCAAGCATAGTTGTCTGGCCGTCCTCCACTATCATATTGGTTTCTGACTCCATCTTGCTCCTCACCGGCTGGGTATTTATAAGCTCCGCGGTAAGCTGCTCGATATTCACACGTATAATCATATCCACCTTCTTTTCGGGTGTAATACTTGGCCGGACCTGCAGCGTCATACCTACCGGCACGAAGTCATACGTCTGCGTGGTTGTTTGCTGTGTCACTCCCATCTCCGCCTGGAATGGAACTACCTTACCTTTGAAAAACCTCGCTTCTTCGTTGTCTTGCGTCCACAAGCTCTGTTGATTAAGAATCTTTGCATCTGTTTTCTTCACCAAGAAATCAATCAGAGCATAGACGTCTGTTCCTACGCCCAGTCGTGTCCCTGTTCCTGTAAAACCAAGTGCTGTACCTGTAGTAGGCGTTATTGAACCGTACGTTGCAAGATGGGTAAGCTGGCCGAGGGCCCTGATTGCATTTTCCTCTAAGGTTCCAAACGCATCCGGGTTCGTCGCAAGTTGCACACCAAGAGAAGTCACATCACTGTGGTCAACTTCCACAATTATTGCCTTTATCATCACCTGCTTGCCGGGTATGTCGAGGTCGCTAATCATTTGTTCTATATTTTCCATAAACTCCGGCGGAGCAAGAACGAGAATCGATTTGGTGCGAGGGTCGGGAATAAAGCGAATCCTGCCTATGACGTTGCTTATGGGCTCCTCATCCAAGCTGGTGCGCCCCGTGTTCCACCAGGGCCTGTATTCACCTGTGGTGGTGTCTCCCTGTTGCTGGTCAGAGCCACTTTCTTCTGTTTCTTCCCCCGGTGAGTACTCGCTGAGCCCCTGTTCAGCAAAGCTAATCGTGGCGGTTGTGCCCGGCTCGTTGAACATCGCATTTAGACGCGCAGCCAGGTCTTCCGGGTCTGCGTAGTTGAGCGTTATGACTTTGGGAATCTCGGCCATCTCCTCTTTGTCAAGCTCACGCACCAACTCTTCAATAACCTCATACGCCTCGGGAATCTTGCTTATTATGATTATCTTCTTTGTCCCCGGAACCTCTTCAAAGGTCAATTGGCCGTAGAGGGGCCCCACAATTTTCGACTTCTCCACCCCCCCGCCAAAATATAAGTCAAAAAACGACCTTCCTCTGCTGCTTGTGGTTGTTTCTTCGCTAAAAAGTGACCTCAAAAGTTCAGCCATCTGTACCGGGTCGGAATTGCGCAGCTCAATTATCCTTGGCTTGACTTCTTCTATATCCAGCGGAACATCCCATTCCGCTATCTGCGCTCTGATTTTTTCAATATTATCAGCCGAGGCAATCACCGTTATCTGCTTCAGCGAAGGATATGCTATCACCTTCACCGTATCGATTGGGCTTAAACTGCTGCGACTATAACTGGAACGAGAAAAAGACCTGCTATAGGAGCTGCTGCCAAGGCTGCTCTCGCTGTAAAGCTCCTCTAAGCTTTCCTTGATTTGGTCCGGGTCGGCATATTTTAATTTGAAATGTTCCGTCTCAAGCAGGTCCGTCGAAATATCTATTTCTTCGACAAGTTTCTTAACCATTTCGCGCATGTCCGCCCTGCCAAAGACCATAATTTGTCTTGCCTGGGTCAACGGCTGAATAAGGACACTCGCCTCCAATTTCGTCCCCGGCATATCCTGCAACGCCTCGTTAAGACGGTCAGCCACCTCGCGGACATCGGCGTATGTGATTTGAATCGTTTCGTATTCCGCCGAAACCGGCTCTTCCCTGTCAAGCTTCTCAATCCACTCGCCTATTCGCTTCATATCTTCAGCAGATGCCCTTGCAATAATCCATTTACGCCTTGGCACGGGGATAAGCACGACCGGCGTCTGGCTCGCCCCCAACAGAACGGATGTCGCCGGCGTCCTGGTCTTGCTGCTTTTCTGTAATGAGGTACTCTTCTTGTCGCTCTTCTGGGGAATAGGCTTTGACGAAGAGGAGGAGGACCCACCGGATGGAAGCTTGCCGCCAGATGGAAGCTTGCCGCCAGATGAAGGATTGCCGCCTGACGAAGAGCTGCCACCAGACGAGGACCTGGACCTACCGCCAAGAAATGAGGGCATACCTCCTCGGCCACCAAAACCAGGCCTGAACTGGGACGAGGGACCGCCCCGGAAGATGCCGCCCCCTATACTCCTGCCACGCTCGTCAGTCAACAGCATCTCCAGCACCTGACAAATCTCTGAAGGGTCGCCGTGTTGAACTTCAAATATTCCCGTTACGGCCTGCTCATATCCGGGCACGTCAAACTGCGAGATAATCCTTTCGATTCGCATCAGATTCTCAACCGTATCAATCACCAGCAAAGTGCCGGTGTTCTCGTCAGCGCTGACATAGCCGAACTCGCTAATCAAAGGCAGAATAATATTGCTCATCTGACCGGGACTGTAACTTGAGAGCTTAAAGAATTTTTGAACTACCTGATTTTTGTTTTCAATGCCGGCAAGAGGCTGGTCAGCCTCTATCGTAGGAACCGAGCCAACTCTGGCCTCGTCCATCGGCTTTATATAAATCATATCGTCGGTATGTTCGGCAATGAAGCCTTTTGCACGCAACGCAGCGTAAATCATCAAAAGGGCTTTCTCTCTCTCCAACCTTCCCGCAGAATATATAGTTACTCTCTGCTGCATTACTTCATCGGTAGGAATAATCACCTTGCCCGTCCACTCGGCAAGTTTCGCGATGATGTCCTTCATCTGCACATCTTTAAGATTTAAGGCCTCCCACCTCGCATTTGGATCGTTGGAGTCCCTCGGCTCAAAGCCTCTCCTCGGCCCGGAGCCGCCCCTCGACTCCCTCGACCCAAAGCCCCCTCTGCCCTCATCCAAGGGCCCTCGGAGTTTACCCTCGAGCGAAGCGAAGGGCTCAAACGGCTCCTTTTTCTCAAAGGGCTCATTCGGCCCATTGACATCAATTAATCTTCTAAGCTCATTAACTTCAAACGCCATATCAAAAATATCAAATGCCAATTCAGACTCATTTGCGTCACCTGGCTTCTGAACCTCGCCGGGTTCTTTTGGCTCATCCTTTGTCACCCCTGCCGAAGCAGGGCCAACAGCGCTTTCTACCGGCTCGGCATGGGAGCTGTAAAAGCCAATCCGCCAGATAACAAGAGCCACCGCAATACCAATTACTGCTAACACTATTAATCTTGACTGTTTCATTTTATTCACCTCACTTTATTCATTTGCTCGCCCTCTGGGGCTAAATCGCTCACGCATTTCGGTCCTAAACTTTTGTCTTTCCTCCTCAGACATATTCTCCCATCTTGCCCTTATCTTTTCTGATTCCTCTCTTAATCGAGCTACTTCTTCTGAAGTAAGATTACGGAACCTCTCCCCGCCTGCACGGGCAGGAATTGGTCCTCTCGCGGCCCCTATTCTTTCAAGCCCATTTGCGTCACCCGCCTTTTGGACCCGGCCGGTCATCTCAGACCCTGTGCCTGCTTTGGATTCAATCCCGGCTCGCCGGGACCTCACTGCCCTAATGCAAAGACCAAGCCCCAAAGCAGTAAGAAGTACCGCAACAGTAACTACTGCCGATATTATTGTTCTTGACCGTTTCAATTTATTTACCTCACTTCAATCATTTTATCGCCGGCCACCACCAGGTCGTCGGCCATCGCCAGATCCTCGGCCACCTGATTGACCGCCACCGAATCTTGCACGCATTGCGTCTCTAACCCTTGCTCTTTCTTCTTCAGACATACTCTCAAATCTTTCTCTTAATCCTGCTCTTTGTTCCGGAGAGAGATTGAAAAACCCGCCCATGGCCCCCCGGCCGGGCATCCCTCCGGGCCCAGATTGACCCATCGCGGCACGTCTATCCACCTCTGGTCGCGGGGCACCTTCATCCGCTTCTACTTGCCCCGGCTTACGTGGAGGCGAAGCAGTTACCGCATCAATCGGCGCCAGCGCTATCTCTCTGCCATCCCATTCAATTACTATTTCCGCAGGTTTAATTGCCACAATCTTTGCGTCTCCTACCATATCACCAAATCTGTACCATTTACCCTCTATCAGCACCTCGTCACCCAATATGCCCAATACCTGCTTTATGGGCTGCTGCTTCGGCGCTGGCGGCGCAAACAAATTCTTCTTCTTCAATTCATCTGCAACTGCCCTGGATTCGGCAAAATACTTTTCCATCTGTTTTGCATCCGGCTCACTTTGCTTAACGGCTTCTCTAACCAACCTCTCTGCCCTGGCCGAAGTTACGAAAAGGCCCGTTACCTTAACCAAAATGCAAACACCCAAAAATCCCGAAACTCCAAGCAGCACTATCGAGACCAATTCTTTCTTGTCTTTTAGGTAATCAAGTTTCATAAACCACCTCTCTTACTTGACAAACGTTGATACCGTCAAATCCAGCTCTATTTCCTGCCGGTTCTTCGTATCGCATTTTATCCGCATCTCCTCGATGCCCACCAGATAAGGATTGTCCTTCAGACTGGCCAGCAAATCGAGAATCTGGGCGAACTTGCATTTTCCGCTGCATTTCAGACGCAACAACCTATAGCCGTCCTGTTGTGATTTTCCGGTAGAGAGAAACTCCAGCGGCTCGCTTCTTATGCCTGCCTTCTTTAACTGCTCGTCAAACTTGTCTCTAAACAAAAACTTCTGTTTCTCCTCGATCTGGGGCATCTCAAACACAGGCACAACCGACAACAGACCCCTTTGCTTGGCCTCGCCCGGACTGAGAACCTTGAGCTTAGCCCATTCTGCATCAAGCAATTTTCTCACTTGGCCCCAGTGTCCAAGCCACTTTGTTGAAATGAAAAAGACCAGGATGGCCGCCGCACAGACAGCTCCAATCTTCACCGTCCGTTTCTCTTTTTCGCTTAACTTCTTTATGACAGTTTCTATAATCTTCACTTTTATATTCCAGCTCTCTATTTGGTAAAATTCTTATAATGAAAAGTTATAGTGAATTTGATCCTCCCGCCTCCTGAACCCCCCTTCCCTCGCGGGGACGGGCTTGCACCTGCTTTCGCAGGTGACGTATTTTGTATCTTCACCTCCGTTATACCCTTTTTGGCCAGCAGAGTTTTCTGGAATTTATATAGCTGTTCCGCATTCTGCGCCTGCCCGCTTATGCTCACCGGCCGACCTCTCTTAAAATCAAGACTGTCCAGCATCATCCCCGCGGCATCGTTTACATTTATTTCGTTTAAGAGCTGCAGCAAGTCGGGTCTGCGTCTCGCAATCGTTCCGATTAGCTTCTGCCGCTCCATAACCAGATTGATATTTGTATCCGAAGCGGCTGCTTTCATGCGTTTTTCAATTGCATTCGGGCTGGCCACATCAACCGCATAAGACACAATAACCACCGCGACCAACATTACCGCTGCAATTGCACCGGCCACTTTCGGCGAATACAACCAGTGCTTCTTTTCCTTCTCCGCAGCCGGGTTATACAAACGCTCAAATATATTAAGCTCCTCTCCATCTGCAACAAAGCCCATCAACCCAAGACCTATGGGCACACGATATGCGTAGATTTCCTCAGCGCTGAGCTCTGTCTTCGCTCTTACCCCCACGTAAATCGGAGGCTCCGGCACAGCCACCTGAGCATTTAATCCCGCCGACCCAAGACAGCAAGCTATCCCTTCTATCGCACTGCCCCCGTCAGACAGTACAAAAACCGGCAATTCGTCCGGCTCGGCATAACCAAACAATTCCAATACACTTCTCATATCCTGGGCAAACCTCTCCTCAGTTTCCGCCCGGTGCCCTAACTCCTCCCCCGCTGATAAATCCTCCATCCCCGTATCTAAAACAACAGCATTGCTCAATCGTCCAGACTCAACTAAACAGACCTGCGTATTCAATGACCCCATGCTTACAACAACAGCTTCTCTCTCACTGCCAGAGAAAAACTCTCTCCACGCCTTTACAATCCCCTCACAATCCAATAGTATTTTTGCCGGCTCAAAACCGCGAACATCCTCTACAAACTTACTTATCTGCTCTCTTCTTGCCGCCGCTATGGTAACGGGCACCTGTCTATCCTGTACTCTGCCCGCTCGCCAGGCCAGCTCTATCTGCTCAGCCGGCAGCGGCAGCCGAGCTTCAACCTGCAGTTTGACCATCGCTGCAATTTCTTCTTCTTTTACCACAGGCACCACTATCCGGTAAAAAGCCACACCTGCCGAGTTAAACCCGACAACAACTATCTGGTCACCGCCGGCTTCTGTTCGCCCTGTCGGCCCAGTAGATAAACCACACTCGACTGCAAAAGTCCCCAGGTCCATCTCGCCCTCTTCACCGCTCTTTGTCCAGAGAACCTCTATCGCTCCATACTGCTTTCGAAGACAAACAGCCCGGAGCTTATCTTTCTCCTGCGATATTGCAATCACAGTCGGCCCTGTTACCACACTTGTTCCATTATTGCTCATATCGTTCAATCAGTTCCCTTTTCTCAATAATCAATAATCAGTTATGTGCTCCCTGATACCAGTAAAGTATCTCGTAAGGTGTCGAACCCCTGTCCACCACCACCTCTGTCTGCAATGTCGCCCCGCTGAGGCCGCCTCTGTCAGCCGTCGCAAAACAGCGAACCGTAAAAACATCCGAACGGGTGGTTACATATTCCGCAATCTTCTTGAAAGTATCAACGGTCATCGACCCTGCATTCATCACCTCTCCAATGCTCTGCATCCCTTCCAGCAAAGTCTCTCTATAAGTGATTATCTCATCGGCAAGCAGCTCACCTTCATCTCCACCACCCAGCAAAGCTGTCAGTACAAACCTCGGTGCCGTGTTGATATTGACTCTTCCCGGTATTTCTTTATTGTTACTTACCGTTATTTTGTCAGCTATCTGGGAAAATGTTTGTAAATCCAGGGGCTCTGACTCATCCGAACTCCCTCTCGAACTCCCCTGGGGCTGTGACGGGCTGTTATTGTTCACCAGGTCGGCGATACTGTTGTAGTTGTTTTTCCCGCGATTCTCCACAATCCATTTTGCGTAGGACCTCTTTATCCCCAAAGACTGTTGCAACTGCCGCTCAGCAGCTTCGTTGATGTTAATCCTGGTGTTTCCGCCGGCATCGAGGTTCTTGTCTGCCGAATAGCAAGTCAGGTACGCAATCCATCCCTGGTCCAGCTCATCATCTCTGTCATCGTAAGGTGGACTTTCGTCACCGTCTCTCTCGTTGTAGTCCAGTTCTCCGTTGAAGTTCGTATCCTCTCCATACAACAGCTCAGCCGTAACATCCTTGACCAGCAGCAGCTCACGAATTGTCCTGAAAGGGCCGTTGCGAATCGCATACCCAAACAGCAGATTCTCATAATAGCCCCCTTCAACACCTCCCTCGCCCGGCGTATCATCATTATCCCGCCAGTCGATTATCGCATCTGCAATCTCATCAGTCATATACAGCAGCTCCAGAAGCTGCTCTTTCGTAGCGGTATTTACATTCAGTTTGCCTGCCTCGTCAACAACCCTGACGTTAAACCAGCACCGCTCTAACTCAATATCATTAAAGTCCTCATCATTATCACTCCACAAATCCGCCAGGCAGTCGCTTTCTCTGGGGTCCTCGTTCAGCACCGCAATAGCTGTCTCTAACCCCGCTCGACAGGCCCATCTGCATCGAAGCTGTTCCGTTCTCGCAAGGCAGACTTTCGTATCGAGCCGGCTGCTGCGCCCAACAACCGCGACAATCACCGTAAGCAGCGCCACCACCCAGAGCACCGTTACAAGAACAAGCCCCTTTCTGTCTCTGTCAATACCCATTCTTTTCCACTTTTTTGTAATTCTTAATTTTCAAATCTATTCGACCTCTTGCCCACTTTCCTCGAAAGCGCTGACCATCGTCCCTACGGACCTGGTGAAATTCACGATAAAAGACTCTACAGCCGCATCTCCTCGGACCTGCTCCGCCGCTATAGTAACTTCCACCATCTCAGGGACAGATTCCATCTCCTCCGGCCATTCAATTTGCCACTCTTCACCGTCAAAATATCTGACCTCAAAAACATCGATATTCTCAGCAATTACGGTCAATATCCCGCCGGGCTCAGCATCTTCATTGGGATTCGGCCACAATCGTCTGAAAAGAGCCGACTGCTCCTCATCCTTCAGCAGGTAATACTCCACTTCATATACATCGCCTTCCGGCTGGTCAATTCTGGCCTTTACCCTGCCCGCAGTATAAAAAGTCAAACAGCTAAGCTCGCCCGTTTCTGTTTCCTCAATTGTCCCAACCAGTTTGGTGTATTCTGAACTACTGTCGCGATACAGATTCACAAGGTCGGTGGCGATGAGCTTCGATGCGAACCTGACCTCGCCGGCGGCGTCGATATTGCTCTCAACCATCTCAGCACTGGCCGAGAAGGCCTTGAGCGTACCAACAGTCACCAACGCAACAAATGTGCCCAACATCGAGGCCACCAATACTTCCACCAATGTAAAGCCACTGTTTCTCAAATACATCGTGCTTCAATCACTCCTGCTCAACAAACATACCCGTCCCGTTGAGTTTCGTATCGACCGAAACGCTATAAGGGCGGTTGTGCTCGACCCAGCTGACGGTTATATTTACCAGATAAAGATTATCAATCTCCTCGTACTCAGTAACAACTTCCCAGTAATATCCCTGCCCAAATTCCTCAAACTCCCCTTCCATCCAGCCTAACTCCATAAACTCTTCGATGCCCATATAATCAATCAAGGTAAGCTGCTTCTCGACCAACCCCGCTGCCATTTCATATTGTCTGTTAAGCCTTGTCTCAGTCAGGGACCGTGTACTGATTGCCCCCAACGTCAGAACAGCTCCGCAGAGGATAGTGGTCGCAAGGATTACCTCGACCAGAGTAAAACCTTTTTTATTTCTTTTTGTCCGCATCTTTTTCACTTTTTACTTTTTACTCATTCTTCGTCCAAATCAACGGTGCTGATTTCCACCTCTTCAGTCGTGCCGAAGTACATTGTTGCCTTGCCGGTCGCAGCACAGATACTCACCGTATAGTGGTTCTTGCCGTCGCCAATCTGTATTACCGCCAGCGGTGCGGTGCCGTTCGGCGAAAAAATTATCGCTGTCTCATCATCTGTATCAGTCATCTGCTCAAAGCTGACAGGCATTATTTGAATATCTTCGAAGTTAACGTCACCCTCAAATTCCACCGGCTTAAAGAATAAATCCCGCACTATTACCTGCTCGGTTCGCCCTGTCTCCTCATTTAACTCGTCGATAACCAGCCAGAATCCGCCATTGTCAGCGTCCAATTCTATCCTGCACGGGCTCTGCCGCTCAATCGCCATTATCCTCGCGTACTTAGCTGCAAGCAGAAAGTACCGTGCCGATTTTTTGGTTAACATATGCTTGTATGTCCCCACATAAAATCCCCCGCCAACGCTGGCAACAAGCCCAATAATAACCACTACCACCAGCACCTCTGGAATAGTAAAGCCATATCTCGTATCTTGCTTTTGCCTTTTCATTTATATAACTCAGCACTACGAACTATGAACTACGAACCTCTCTAATCATTGTATATATCTTCATCGTCGCCTTCGCCGCCCTCCATCCGGTCTGCTCCGAAGCTAATCAAATCAAAACTACCCGGGTTGATTTCGCCTTCCTCAATATAGACGTAGGGTTCATCCCACGGGTCGAGCAGTTCACTGGCTTTCAGATAAGGCCCATTCCACTTTTCTTCAAGGTCCGAGGGTGGAACAAGTAACTCCTCAAGCGTCTCCGACTCATACGGATATCGCCCGCAGTCGAGATAAAACCTGCCGATTGCATTTTCGATAATTGCCATCTTGGCCTTTGCTATGTCCCTCTTGGCCTTGCCAAGACCCCTGAACATCCTCGGCGCAACAAACGTAGCAAGCATCGATATAATCAAGATTACGACCAGCAATTCCACAATTGTAAACGCCTTCTCTTTTCGCTTCAGCCGCTTCATTTGGGTATCCTTCCAAAAATAATTTTGACTTTTGAATTTTAAGTTTTGCATTTCTATAACTACAAACTATGAGCTATAAACCAAAACCACCAAGGCTCATCATAACTATTGGCAGCAGCGTCGCCGCTATTATAAAACCTATCACCAGAGCCAGCAGCAGTATCAAAATCGCCGGGAAAATCGCTATAAACCTGGCTATCGCCGAGTCCGCCTCGGCATCGAAGGTATCAGCCGCATTGAGCAATAGTTCGTCAAGCTTTCCTGTCTGCTCGCCAATCGATACGATTTGCACAAGCAAAAGTGGGAAATGTTCTGATGCCTCTAAAGGGCCGGCCAGCGAAGAACCTGTCTTGACCTTTTCGGCTACTTCATCAATGTCTCTGCCCAACAATTCATTACCAAGCGTATCGCGAACAACGCTGAGCGATTCCAGAATGGTAACGCCTCCTTTTGTCAACGCTCCAAGCGTTCTTGCAAACCTGCCTACTGCTATTGTCCGCAGGACAGAACCCAAAGCAGGTATCTTCAGCTTAAAAGCATCCCACTTGATTCTGCCGGAACCCTGTCGCCACCTTCTAAGCCAGTACCATCCGGCCACAAGCAGGATAACAACCAGCCATCCGTAGGACTTTATAAACTGACTCAATGCCATCAGCATCCTCGTCGGCCAGGGCAGTACCGCCATCTCGCCGCTTATCGTGGCCAATATAGTCGGCAGTATCCACGTTATTACCACAATCGCCGAGACAAGTCCAACGCACAAAACAAAAATAGGATACGCTGAGGCATTTTTCATATTCGTTTTTATCTTCTCATCTCTGTCCAGAATCTTCGCCAGCTCAGCCGTCGTCCGCTCTAAAATCCCGCCTGTCTCTCCGACTCTTACCATCGAAAGATACAGCGGACTAAAGACCCTTTCGTAGTTGGCCATCGCTTCCGAAAGCGACTGCCCGGAACTTACCGACTTTGTAATTTCACCAAGCATCTCTTTCATTACCGGCTTGTGTTGTTGCTCGCCAATAATTTCAAGCCCGTTAAGCAGCGGAAGTCCAGCTTGCAAAGCCGCGCTTAACTGGCTGGTCATAGCCAAAATGTCTTTGCTGGTAATTCTTCGCGAACCAAACCTGACAAACTTGCCCAGGTCCAGCGCCGCTTTCTCGCCGCCACTGACACCCGGCGCTTGGGCTTCCTCGGCCAGCTCTATTACGAACTGCCCTTTTTCAGCCAGACTCCCAACGACGCTTCTACGGTCAGCCGCCTCAATCGTCCCCGTGATGTGTCCGCCGCTCTGGTCGACCGCCTTGTAAAAAAACTGACCCAAAATTTAACCTCACATACTTTAACGTATAGTCTTTCTTTTCCTCACCGCCATCCACTATTCTTCTTCGTCGAGGCCCTGTGTTACCCTTAATACTTCCTCAGCAGTAGTGATCCCCTTCAATACCTTGGCAACGCCGTCGTGCCGCATCCCTTTATGCTCTGCCGGTGCCGCCTTTATAATCTGCTCAGTCGTCGGGCGTGCCGCTATCAATTCCCGCAGCGAATCGGTTATCCTAAGCAGCTCAAATATACCCGTTCTTCCTCTCATTCCGGTATTCATACACTCATTACAACCAACGCCGTGATATAACTTCATATTAGGTTTAACCGTTACCGAGCCATTCAAGTTTCTAATAAGATTTTCATCCGGCTTATATGGCTCTTTACACTTGAGGCAAATCTTTCGCACCAGTCTTTCAGCCAGCACCGCTTCTAACGAACTTGCTAATAGAAACGGCTCAACTCCCATATCAATCAATCTTGTAACCGCACCCGGAGCATCGTTTGTGTGAAGTGTTGAGAAAACCAGGTGGCCGGTCAACGCCGCTCGAATTGCTATATCAGCGGTCTCTCTGTCTCGAATCTCCCCCACCATTATAATATCCGGGTCCTGCCGGACTATGTGCCGCAAACCCGTCGCAAAAGTCAGCCCTCTCTTCGGATTGACCGGCATCTGGATAACACCGTCGAGTTGATATTCGACGGGGTCCTCTATCGTTATCATCTTCACAGCCGGCGTATATATCTTATTTAACGCCGCATAAAGTGTCGTCGTTTTTCCGCAGCCGGTCGGGCCGGTAACAAGTACCATCCCGTGATTCTTATGCAGACACTGATTAAATCCCTTGAGGCACTCATCGTTCATCCCCAAATCACTAAGGTCCATCAACGATGCGGACCTGTCCAGAATCCGCAGTTCAATAGACTCGCCGAACACCGTCGGCACGCTCGAAACACGCATGTCCACCCTGCCGTTTTTGCCCGCAAATTCAATGTGTCCATCCTGCGGCACAAAACGCTCAGCAATATTCATATTCGCCATAATCTTAATTCGCGAAATAATCGCCGCCTGCAGACGTTTTGACGACGGCGTCTTTTCCACAAGCATGCCATCAATTCTGTACCTTATTGTTACCTGACGCTCGAATGGCTCGATGTGTATATCGCTTGCACGGGCCTCGATCGCCTCTAATATTATCAAGTTCACGAGATTAACTAAAGACGGCTGCCTCGCTAACTCATGTAGTTTCGCAGGCGAGTAATCGCCGTTATCCAGCTCGGCCTCTGCCCTCTGTTCAGCCGGCGCAAGGTTATCTAACATCCTCGCTACGTTGCTGCCGTAGAATTTCGGTATTGCGTTTTCCATCTCCACCGGTTCGGCATAATACCGCCGTATCGGGTAGCCGGTTACCAGCCGTAAATCCTCAATAACCTGCGGCTGGAACGGGTCGGTCATAGCCACAGCCAATAATTGACTATTGGCCGTTGATAATTGATTATTTTCTGCGTTCTCGGTATTCTCTGCTGTTAGTCTTTTTTCATACCATAACGGCAGGATATTGTACTTGCTGACCAGCTCAGCGGACACAAGGGCGATGATTTCAGCGTCTATCGAAACATCATCCAGCCCTATCTTTTCTATCCCCACTTGAAGCGCAAGTGCTTCATTTAACTGAGCTTGCGTTACATAGCCAAGCTCCAATAAAATCTGGCCCAGCCGGCGATGCTTAACATTCTGCTCTGCGAGCGCAAAATTAAGCTGAGACTCGTCTAAATACGCTTTTTCACAGAGCAACTGGCCTAATTTCTTCTTTCTTTTCAAGTTCATTCTGGCCTTTCACGTTCAAAATGCAATATTTTGTAAAACCATAATTCCATATAAATACGGAACTTACATCAATACGAAGTGCACGGCGGCTCAAGAGAAAAAAGAGCGCACACATCTTATGCACTTACGACTTATACACTTATAATCTGTTATGTTCAGACGCTTGAGAATTGCATTTTGTTACAAAAAAATGATTTTCTGTCGGTAAAAAACCACCAATCGGCGACACTGATTTGTTACGCAAAAGCGAATGTTTGGGGGCAAAAATGGTTGCTTAGAGGAGCTGGGGCCGAGAATTTTCGCATCAAATGCGCAGATTTTCGAACCAAATGCGCAAGTTTTTTCGCAAATGCGTAAATCTTTGAAGACTATACTAACAAAATTCAGGACTGAAATTATCTGGAATTTGATAAAATTGGCGAAATTTAACCACAGATTTCACAGATTACACTGATTTTTGGGGTAAAAATGGGGGTAGGGGGGTTAGTTTGTAGGGGTTGGGTAAAATAGGTAAGAAAAAAGTGGTGAAAAGTAGAGAAAAGTAGAGAAAAAATGAGAAAAGTAGCGAAAAATTGCGAAAAGTAGCGTAAAGATTGCGAAAAATAGGTACGTTTTGTGTAAAAATTGCAAAAAATGAACACAGACCCAAGACTCAAGACCCAAGACTCAAGACCCAAGACCCAAGACTCAAGACCCAAGACCCAAGACCCAAGACACAAGACACAAGACACAAGACTCAAGACTCAAGACCCAAGACCCAAGACTCAAGACCCAAGACCCAAGACACAAGACACAAGACACAAGACTCAAGACCCAAGACCCAAGACCCAAGACACAAGACACAAGACACAAGACTCAAGACTGACGACAGAGGACGGAGGACAATCGTATCTCGATTCTCGATACCCGATACCCGATGCTCGATGCTTGCTCAAAGGGGTATATCCACAGCTGTTACACAGAAGCTGCTGGAACATTCTTCGCCACGTCTGACAAACAAGGTATATATAATACTCCCCAAAAACTGGGCGCATAATTAAGGTGGATTTGTCGCCTGAGACGATAACTCGTTCAGGAGATAGATTCATGAAAAACAAAAGGCGTAATCACAGTGCCCAGTTTAAGGCAAAAGTGGCCCTTGAGGCA